>CAJJWN010000017.1 GCA_905196835.1 uncultured Prevotella sp.
CTTACTCGCTCCTCGCCTGTGACAATCTTTCAAAGAACTTATGCCCGAGGGGCAAGCCCTCAAAAGCGGATGCAAAATTACACACTTTACAAACAACCACCAAATATTGCAACGACTTTCTTATAAATATAACTCAAATTTAACAGACGTTTACAACTAAAGGCCACAGCTGGGAAAAATACACATTATTATATTAAAGAATGAAAGAAAGAAAAACCGTGATAATTCATGATGCCAGTACAAAGCCAACAGCTTATTTCTAATAATCTACATAACACAATGCCATATGTATCACTACTTATCAATCTTAAAAATCAAAGGAAGAAACTCATTAAGACACCTGCGCCACGTCAGCCATTCATGGTGCGTACCAGGAGATTCATAATATACATTGTCTATACCGGCAGCCTTAAGTTTCTCACTCAACTGACGGCTGCCCATGTTTTCCTCCGAGCCCATGCCCAAGAACAATGTGTGTACTTGGCTGTTGAACTTGCCGGCATCGGCGAACACACAATCATACACCTGGCGAATGTCGGCCTGCGGCGGCAGGAATATAGCACCGCTGAACGCTCCGATGTACGCAAACTTGTCAAGATTGGCCAATGTTGTATTGAATGTCTGGTGGCCTCCCCACGACAAGCCGGCCATAGCGCGGTTATCCCTGTCGGTAAGGGTGCGGAATGTCCTGTCGATATATGGGATTATGTCGTTCAGCAGTATAGGAGTAAACGAAGCTCCAAACTCCTCGCGCGTCTCACCCGGCTTTGTTCCATGTATATATCCGCAGTTTCCATAATCCATGACGACAATCATTGGCACACATTTGCCTGAAGCTATCTGGTTGTCAAGAATGTTTGCCATTTTGCCTTGCCGGCTCCATCCACGCTCGTCCTCACCCATGCCATGCTGCAGATACAGCACGGGGTAACGCTTGGAAACATTGGTATCATAATCGGCCGGAGTATAGACAAAGCACCTGCGCTCCTTATTTTCAACAGAAGAATAATAATGGCATTCACGCACCTGGCCATGGGCTACAGACTTGTCATAAGTGTAATAAGCTGCAACTTCTGGCGTTTCGGGTATTTCTATGCCGCTTGCCATCTTTCCGCAACCGAAAAAAGTCTCGCTCGCCGGGTCGTTTACGGCCACGCCGTCAACTATCAGAAAATAATAATGGAAGCCTACGACCAATGGACCTGTCGTAACACTCCATACGCCGTCGGCACCTTTCGTCATCGGCCATTTCTTGCCGCAAATGTCAACCTGCACGTCACGCGCCTCCGGTGCCTTCAGCTTAAACGTAGCTCGCGACGAATTGTCAATACACGGATATTTCATTTCCGGAACATTGGTCTGCGCAGGCACACCTTCCGGCAAGGGCTGGGCGGCAGCCGCAAACGATGCAAGCACGCACGCCAATACAGAAAAAAGTGTTTTCATAAATATCTATTCAACTGTTATTACATAATTGTCTGAACAAAACAAACATATACTTATACAAATAGGAAAGCCGCCAAACTATTCAGCGCTTACGCCCTTCTTTGTCTGCTCTACAAACTTCATCGTCCCGTCAGGGTTGTAAAACAGTTCGTCAACGCACACGCTCCTGCGCCCGATGGCCCCCGGGCGACCGTCCAACGTAAGAGTCGCATTATGGTAGAACAAGTACCATCTGCCCTTAAACTCTATTATTCCCGGATGTATAGTAAAGCTGTTCTCGGCCATACCCGTAAGCTCGCCGCGGTAAGTCCACGGCCCTGATACAGACGGAGCAGTGGCGTATGCTATGGCCTCATTGCCATCGCCCATTGAGGCGTAGGTAAGATAATACATGTCGCCACGCCTGTGGAGCCACGGCCCTTCCATATATTTAGGCAAATCAACCACCTGTATGCCGCCGTCAAGCTCAATCATATTGGGCTTAAGCTTTGCAAGGAAGCATGTGCCGTTGCCCCAGCAGAGCCAGCCCTGCCCTTCGTCGTCTATCAGCACGGTAGGGTCTATGTCGTTCCACCAGCCGCGCTCGCCGTTTGAAGTCATCGTGTCGCACACCAACGGCTTGCCGATGGCATCCTTGAAAGGCCCCGTAGGCGAATCGCCGACGGCAACGCCGACCGCCTTGCCGGTGTAAGGCTCGTCTGCCTGCACCGTGGTATAATAATAAAACTTGCCGTCTTTCTCTATCACCTGGGATGCCCATGCCTCCCCTACCGCCCAGCTAAAATCGGCAGGACTAAGCACTGCGCCGTGGTCTGTCCACGTCTGCATGTCGTCGGTTGAATAACAAAGCCACTCGGTAATGTTGAATTCCTTTCCGCCGGAGGCTGTGTCCTGCCCCTCATAATACTCGTCGTGTCCGACATACAGATAGAGCCTGCCGTCATACACCATCGGCGCAGGGTCGGCAGTAAACTTGTCGGTTATCAACGGATTTCCTGTGTTACGGAATGTAGGAAGGCCATTGCCAACCTGCGAACAGACACTGCCGACAGACAAAAAGGACAATCCCAAGGCAATAAAAAATGTTCTCATAAGCATTAGTGTTTTTCCATTTCATGATTAAGATGCGGGCAATTCATCACACGTCCATATCTGCACAGACGGCAAAAAACATCGCCAATCACTTGCAAATATAATGATTTATACGCCTATAAGCCAAATTCGGGATAGGAAAAGTACTACAATGAGAAGAAAACACATAACTTTGCAACATTAAATAACACAACTTTTTATTTACAACGTACCAATACTCACTATGGCAATAATCAACATACAGTCGCTCGAACACCCCGGCGTGGAGGTATTCTCGTCGCTGACCGAGGCGCAACTACGCAACCGTGCCGAACAGGATAAAGGCGTATTCATAGCCGAAAGCCCGAAAGTAATACGCACGGCACTCGGTGCCGGACTTGAGCCTACAGCCCTGCTGTGCGAGCGCAGGCACATCACAGGCGACGCAGCGGACATTATATCACTATGCGGCGACATCCCCATATACACAGGAGAGCGTGAACTGCTGGCACGACTGACCGGCTACACGCTGACGCGCGGCGTACTCTGCGCCATGCGCAGACCACAACAAAAAACGGTGGAAGAGGTATGCCGGGGCGCAAAACGTGTAGTCATAATAGACAATGTGGTAGATACGACCAACATAGGGGCCATATTCCGCTCGGCCGCCGCACTTGGTATCGACGCGGTACTGCTTACCCGCAACTCGTGCGACCCGCTGAACAGGCGAGCCGTCCGCGTGTCGATGGGCTCGGTGTTCCTCGTCCCGTGGACATGGCTCGACGGTGAACCAGACAGCCTGAAGGCCTGCGGTTTCAAGACGGTAGCCATGGCCCTGACCGACAAATCAATACCGTTAGACTCGCCAATACTTACCGACGAACCCCGGCTTGCCATAATAATGGGCACGGAAGGCGACGGTTTGCCAACGAACACAATATCAAAAGCCGACTACACGGTGCGCATACCCATGCACCACGGCGTTGACTCGCTCAACGTTGCGGCTGCATCTGCCGTAGCATTCTGGCAACTAAGGGTGAAAAAACACAACTGACGGCTTACCGTAATGTAACGGCTTCTTATACAACAAACTATAATTTGACAGAATAAGAGCCGTCCAAACAATGTGTTTAAGCCGCCCAAACGATGTGTTTGGACGGCCTAAACGCTTCGATTTATCCGTCCTTCCGCACATATCCATAACACATTGATAATCAGCCTATTAACAACCGCCGTACAAAAGGCCGTATTTTGCAATGTAAAATACGGCCTTTCAGCACTCAATTTGCCGTGTTTTGGAAAGTAAAAGACCGTATTCCATAAAAACGCCCCAACACACTTGTTTGCATACAAAAAGTAGTAAGCACGGACAAAGAATATACTTCTGCAGACAATGAACAAAACATATTATCAACGTGAATTCAATATAAGGAACAATTTTACTAATAGAAAAGAACTTGCCTTTTCCTTCGTCCCATATGGCCGGTTGGTATCTGTCATTCCACGCTCCGACGCGGAATCCATTACAAATAACATAGGAAAAGCCTGGCTGCTTACACTGGATTCCGCGTCGAAGCGTGGAATGACAGATACCAACCGACAGCTTGAAGTTGGATGATTGCCGATGGTTCTTATACCGAACTCACGTGTTATCAATAAACCAAAGACTGACTATAAACAAATAAACAATAAAAAAGCAGACAAGGCAAATAGCCCTGTCTGCTCGTAAATTATTCTCTTGTCTACTGAAAAGCGACTAAGCTGCCATTTCTATCCAGTCATAGAAGAAGCTGCATACACCGAAGAGCAGTATGCCTGCGGTGCAGATTGCAAGGGCGAGCTTGGTGTTGCCGTCGCTCTTGAACGTAGGCAACGGATTTTCAGAGTTCTTGATGTACATCGCCTTGACGATAAGCAGATAGTAGTAAAGGCTAACTACGGTGTTTACCAAAGCTATGAACACTACGAGGTAAGTAAGCGGCGACCCCTCTTCAGCAGCTGCCATGAAGACGAAGAACTTGCTGAACATACCGGCGAACGGCGGAATGCCGGCCAGCGAGAACAGCGCGAACGTCATCAGGAGCGAGAGTTTCGGGTTTGTCGTGTACAAGCCGTTGTAGGCATCCATGTCGGTAACGCCACCGTTGTTTTCCTCAACGACACCGATAACGGCGAAGACTGCAAGGTTGGCGACAACATAAACCAGCACATAATAAGACAGAGCGGCTACACCCATCGCGCTGTCGCCGATTACGGCGAGCATGATATAACCTGCCTGCGATATTGAGCTGAACGCCATGAAGCGCTTGAGGTCCTTCTGGCGGATGGCGAAGAGGTTGCCGACAGTGATTGTCAGGACTACGAGCACATAGAGCACCAACGTCCAATACTCCGTCAGCGGAGCAAATACCTTCATCAATATAGCCATCAGCGTGAAAGCAGCGGCACCTTTGGAAATGACGCTAAGATAGCCGGTAACGGTTGTCGGCGCACCCTGGTAAGCGTCTGCCGTCCAAAAGTGGAACGGCACAAGGCTGATTTTGAAGCCCAGTCCGCTGAAGAAGAACACCATGCCCATTATCGCCATGGTAAGGTTCTGCTTGGCGGCCAGCACATTTGCTACGTCATTGAAATAAAGCGTACCTGCCGCTCCGTAGATGAACGAAATGCCGTAAAGCATAACTCCGCTTGAGAACGTTGCGGTAAGTATGAACTTGGCAGCACCTTCGGCTGAGTTGTGGCGGTACTTGTCGAGAGCCACGAGGCAGGCCATGGGCACTGAAGCCATTTCAAGTCCGAGGAAGAACATCAGGAAATGCCCTGCACTCATCATCATGTTCATACCGAGCAGCGTAGAGATTACAAGCATGTAGAACTCGCCTTCCTTGAAACTCGTATCGGTACGGCTAAGCCACTTGCGCGCCTGTATAAGCACGATGAGCGTGCCTGCGGCAAGGATTGTCTTCATTACATTCACCGCAGCCGTGGTAACATACATGCCGCCGAAGGCCGATGCAGGCTCCTGGGGCCACACGCTGACAAGCACCTGCACGAGCATCAGCAGGCATACAAGCGGATTGAACCACTTACGCTCGCTGTTGCGCGACGATGCGAAATCGGCGATGAAGACGATAATGAGGATAGCCATCAGCGTGGCTTCCGGTATCATGTTTAAAAATTGACTGTAATTCATTGTTCTGATTTTTTATAGTTGACAAGTGACAAGTTGACAAGTAACAAGGAGACATGCCTTGCTTGCTGGTTGCTCGTCACTTGTCTGCTTTCATCATATTGCCGCTATTGCTGAAACATTGTTGATGTGGTCGAGGATTGGAACCAAAGCGTTGTCGATGACATCGCTCGCCCAAAGCGGAGCGATACCAAGTCCGGCCACACAGAAGATGAGGCAGCAAACTGCCACGCGCTCGTCCCATGTCGCATCGGTAAGCGTCTCATAATGCGGGTCGGCAACCTTTCCATAAAGGATTTTGCCCACAACGCGCAGGATGTAGACTGCTGTCACTACGATACTCGTACAAGCAATGATTGTAGCCGTGCGGTGGAATACGTCATTGTTGGCAAAAGAGCCGACAAAGATAGTCATCTCGGCAACGAAACCAGAGAATCCAGGCAAACCGAGGTTGGCCAAACCGGCAACTACATAGCCGACACTGAGGAACGGCATAATCTTCATCAAACCGCCAAGCTGGCGCACATCACGGGTATGTGTACGGCCGTATATCATACCGATAAGGGCAAAGAACAAGGCCGTCATCAATCCGTGTGAAAGCATCTGGAGTATAGCACCCGTGCAAGATGTCTTTGTCATCATAAGCAATGCGAAAAGCACCAGACCGCAATGAGACACAGACGAATATGCGTTGATGTACTTCAGGTCGGTCTGCACGCAAGCTGACAAGGCTCCGTAAACAACCGAAATGGTCGTAAGGATGATGAATACCCAAGCCAATTCATGAGCTGCCTCGGGCAGAAGGAACATCGCAATGCGGAAGCATCCGTAACCTCCAAGCTTCATAAGCACACCGGCATGGAGCATAGACACTGCCGTCGGCGCAGAAGCGTGACCGTCGGGACTCCAGGTATGGAACGGAAACAATGCTCCAAGAACGCCGAAACCAATGAATACAAACGGGAAGAACACCTTTTGCATTTCAACCGGAATGTTGTGCATTTGGGCAATCTCAAGCACATTCATCGTCGTTGCACCACTTCCGAAATAGATGCCGAGAATACCAAGGATAAGCAATGCCGAACCACCCATAAGCATAAGCGTAAGCTTCATCGCCGAATACTCCTTGTGGCCGCTGCCCCATACACCGATAAGAAGGTACATAGGTATAAGTGCAACCTCATAGAACATGAACATGGTGAACATGTCGGTAGTTATGAAGAAGCCGTAAACGCCTGTGCTCAACAGGGTAAACCAAAGGAAATACTCCTTTGTCAGCGGTTTGAGCTGCCAAGAAGCGAATGTTCCGGTAAACACGATGATGCTTGACAGAAGCAGCATCACAACCGAAATACCATCAACACCAACAGAATATGCAATGTTCAAAGGCTTGAACCAAGGTATGCTGTATGTAAACAACATCTCGTCAGTGTTGCCTCCGGCACGCATCTGTATGAATGCAATAGTCAACCAAATGGACAAGAGCAACAGGCACGATGCTCCAACAACCATTACGCCGCGCACCTGATTGAGATTCTTTGCCAGCCAAAGGCCAAGCAACATCAGCGCGGGAATTACTACAAATAAACTTAATATACTCATTTTACCGGTTTTCTTTTATAGACAAATACATAACAAGACTAATGCAACTGTTCCGGTAAGGAACCATACCGCATACTGGCGCACGTCGCCACTCTGCCAGCCGCGGATGCTCTCGCCTGCCTCGTTAGCCCCCCATGCCATGAAATCCATCGCTCCGTCAACGACGTGACGGTCGAACCATGCAATAGGACGGCTAAAACAACGGAAGACAATCTTATGGGTTACGAACATCCACACTTCATCAAGATAGAAACGGCGGTATGCCGCCTCATGCAGGCGTGGGAACTTCTTTGCCAACATATCTGCAACAGGTGTCTCCTCACCTTTATACATATAAGTAGCAAGTCCGATGCCGCAGAGCGCAAGAACAGTGCTTGCTCCTGCCACAGCCCAATTAGTATGAGTGCCGAAACCAATACCGTTTGCTGAAACAAACTCGCCGAACTCGAATACATGCAGAGTACCGAAGATGCCGACAAGCATGGTTATCGCAGACAAGACAACCAAAGGTATCGTCATTGACGACGGAGCTTCGTGTGGCTGGTGTGCGCCTTCAGCCTTGTGGGTTTCGTAATAGCTCTTGCCCCAGAATATCGAGTAATAAAGGCGGAACATATAGAACGCTGTCATTGCGGCAATTCCGCTCATAACAACACCCATCACAGGAGAGAAATTGTAGCAAGCTACAAGAATCTCATCCTTCGAGCAGAAGCCAGAGAAGAACGGAATACCTGCGATTGCAAGACACGATATAAGGAATGTCCAATGGGTTACCGGCATATACTTACGCAAACCGCCCATGTACATTTTCTCATTTGAATGCACCGCATGGATTATGCAACCGGCACCAAGGAACAGACAAGCCTTGAACATGGCATGAGTGAACAGATGGTACATTCCGGCCATATAACCAAGTCCGTTTACGTCTGCATATTCCTCGGTCATGGCAACCTTGCCAAGCTCGGGGTCAGGCATACAAACTCCGAGAGCAACAAGCATGAAGCCAATCTGCGAAATCGTAGAGAATGCAAGCACACGCTTGATGTCACTCTGGCAACAAGCCACTGCGGCAGCATAGAAAGCTGTAAATGCAGCAATATAAGCAACCCAATGTAATGCCTCGGGAGCAAACTCGATAAACAACGGGAACAGGCTTGCCACAAGATACACACCAGCGACAACCATCGTAGCCGCGTGGATAAGGGCACTGACAGGAGTCGGGCCTTCCATTGCGTCGGGCAACCAGATGTGCAACGGGAACATCGCGCTCTTACCCGCACCACCGATAAACATCATGAACAACGCAGTTGGCATAATCCATCCTGCCTGCTGAAGCGCACCCATCTGTGCCTCAGGCATAGCCGTAAGGTCGTAATTGAACGTTCCTACATAGAAGCTGTAGAACAAGATACCGATAAGGAAGAATAAATCAGCAAAACGCGTAACGATAAACGCCTTCTTAGATGCCGCGACTGCCGCGTGCAACGGATAATAAAATCCGATGAGAAGATATGAGCTGACACCTACAAGCTCCCAGAAAAGATACATCTGGAAAATGTTGGTAGCTACAACTAAGCCAAGCATTGACATTGTGAAAAGGCTCAAGAACGCGTAATAACGCTGAAAACCTTTTTCACCGTGCATGTAGCCAAATGAATAGATGTGAACCATGAAGCTGACCGTAGAAATAACGATAAGCATCATAGCTGAAATCGGCGTTATGCGGAAACCTATGTTAAATGTTAGAAGCTCGGAAAACTTCAGCCATGTAATGTCAAACACGGTAACAGTAGGATAAAGCCCCGTTGCGGCATCCCTACCCTGAACGAGAAAATACTCGAAAGCCGTGTAATAACACAGCACCGTAACAATTGCCAACGAGCACGTTCCTATCATCCCGGCAACCTTATGGGACATTTTCATTCCCGCCAGGCCGAGCAACACAAACGTGAGAGCAGGCAACAAGAGTATTAAAAATACAAAACTATAGTCCATAACACATTAATTTTTCATGTTTTCAATACAGTTCACCTGGTCACTGTGGAAATTGCGGTAAACATTAATAATAATAGCCACTGCAACCGCCGTCTCCGCTGCACTTACACCAATACTGAACAAAGTAAAGAAAAAACCTTCCATCTGCCCAGGAAAGAGCAAGCGGTTGAAGGCAGCAAAATTAATATCGACAGAATTGAGTATCAACTCAACGGAAATCAGCATGGCTATCAAGTTACGCCTTGTGACGAAACCGAACACGCCGATGAAAAACAGCAGTGCAGAAAGCACAAAGAAAAATTCAACTGGTACCATACTATATTACTCCTTTCTCGATATTACAATTCCACCGATGATGCACGCAAGCAGAAACACCGAGATGAACTCGAACGGCAACACATACTGATATTTCTCAGAACCCATAAGCGTCTTGCCTATAACGTTCATCGGAACTTCTGCGTCCGCCATCTGCATTGACATGTCAATAAACTTATTCTTAAAAAACACAGCTACAACCGTAACAAGTCCGACAAGAGCCATCAATGTGCCGAAAGCCACACGGCTTCCCTTGAAACGCTCTACAAGACCTTGCAACGTACGCTTGCTTACCAATTGGATTGCAAAGATGTAAATCATGGTTATACCTCCAGCATATACGCTTATCTGGGCTGCGCCCAAGAACGTATAGTCAAGCAGGAAGTACAAACCAGCCACCCCCAAGAGAACGAACAACAGGAAAGTGGCCGCTCTCATAATCCGCTTCGTCATCACGCATACTATAGCAGAGCCGAGGATGACGACAGCAAGAATCAAAAACATTACCATATTAGCCATATTCACGTTCTCCTTTTATTTTGTACTTGTATTAAATGTACCAATCTCAAAAGGTGCGCCCCCGTCCGTAAGATTAGGCAGAGGTGTTTCAAACTTTTCCTTATTAAGGTGCTGCACAAGGCTGCCACGACTAAACGTTGCATTCTCGAAGTCGTTGACAAACTTTATGGCATCATGAGGACACGCATTTACGCACAACTCGCAGAACATGCACTCGCCAAGGTCGTAAATGTAGTCGTCAAGTACACGTTTCTTCTTTCCGTCCTCCGTCTCAACCGTTTTCTGAACAACCTTGATTGTGCCATTAGGACAAGCCATTTCACAAAGCTTGCAGGCTATGCACTTATTGTTGCCTTCAGCGTCCTGCGGCATAATAAGACGTCCGCGGTGACGTGGCGAAACGTGAAGGGTGGTCTTCCTGTTCTCCGGGTACTGCTCGGTGACTTTCTTCGTGAGATATTCACGGAAAGTGACACCAAGACCAGTAGCCAAAGACTTCAGTCCATCCCTTATTCCGCCAAAATATGAATTCTTATTCTCTTCCATTTAATTAAATGTCTTCAATCTTAAAATACATTATCCCATTTAGAAATGCCAGCCAAGGGCTACAACTATTGTCATTATCACCAGGTTGAGCAGGCTGAGCGGCATGAGATACTTCCATTCGAGCTTAAGTATCTGGTCGATACGCAGACGCGGATATGTCCACTTTATCCAAAGCAATATCCAGATAAGGAAGAATGTCTTGGCCAAGAACCACACAATGCCGGGAATATAATCCATAACAGCATTGAACCCGTCAAGCCCTGCGATGTGAAGCGGCATCCAACCGCCAAGGAACACCGTAGAAGCAACACCTGCAATGATGAACAAATTAAGGTATTCGGCCAAATAGAAGAAGCCGAAGCCCATACCTGAATACTCCGTGTGGTAGCCTGCTGTAAGTTCGCTCTCGGCCTCTGCCAAGTCGAACGGGCCGCGGTTGGCCTCGGCGTTACCAGCAATAAGGAATACCAGGAATGCGATAATCGCCGGGATATGCCCCTTGAAAATCAGCCATCCGTCGTTCTGTGACTCAACTATGCCCGAAAGGCTCATCGTGCCGGTCAAAGCCACTGCCGTTATAAGGCAAAGGCAAAGGGACATTTCGTAAGAAATCATCTGTACGGCACCACGCATCGCCGAAACTACAGAATACTTGTTGTTAGAACTCCATCCTGCAAGGAATATACCGACAACGCCGATACTTGAGATTGCCGTAAGCAGGAATACGCCAACGTTGAAGTCAAGAATTTCGGCACCCTTGTTCCAAGGCATGAACGAAAATGCGCCTACACTGCCTATTATGACAAGGAACGGAGCTATGACATAGAGGAGCTTGTCTGCCTTATCCACAGGGAATATCTCCTTGATGAGCATCTTCAACACATCGGCGAACACCTGGAAGATACCCCACTTGCCGACACGCATCGGGCCAAGACGGCACTGGAAGAAAGCGCAGACCTTACGTTCCATATATATGAGCACGATTGCCAGCATGGCGTAAGCCACAAGGATTAGCAGTCCGACAATGACGCACTCAATAAGGATTGACAAGAAATTGCCCAACCCGAGGGTATCCCTGAGCAGGCAGTCAAACCATGTCGTTACTATACTAAAATCGAACACTTTTCTTTAAAGTTTAAGTTATTAATAAGAGGAGTTAAGGAGTAAGGGGTTAAGGAATAAAGTTGTTAAGACAAATGCTTTGACATTGTCCAGTCTTCTCACCTTCTCACCATCTCACTTTCTCACCTTTTTATTATCTGTCAATATCAGGAATCACATAGTCGAGCGTCGCACCGATTGAAATCAGGTCGGCTATCTTCTCGCCACGGCAGATTGTGTCCATAGCCGAAACGAGCGGCAAGCCCATCGGGCGGAACTTCAGTCGGCAAGGATTCTTTCCACCGTCACTCCGCAGGTAAACGCCTATTTCGCCACGGCTTCCCTCGCAACTTGTGTACCATGTTCCCTCAGGCACCTTTATTATCGGCTTCTGCTTGATGTAGAATTCACCTTCAGGGATATTGTCAATCAGCTGCTCAAGTATGCGTACACTCTGGCGCATTTCGTCGAGACGCACCTTGTAACGGTCGAAGCAGTCGCCGTTGGTGTACGTAATCTCATCGAAATCAACCTTGCCATACAAATCGTATGGATGGTTCTTCCTGACGTCGTTATGCCATCCGCACGCACGTCCCGTACCGCCGGTACAACCGTAAGATATGGCATCTTCCCTTGACAGTACGCCTACACCCTTGAAACGGTTTTGCAGGATAACGTTGCCGGTGAAGATATCGTCATATTCCTTGAACATAGGCTTGACGTATTCGCAAAGCTTCTTCACGTTCTTCACGAAATTCGGGTCGATGTCGGCCTGGCAACCACCTATTCTATAATAGTTCTGTATAAGGCGTCCGCCCGTGGTCTCTTCCATAACGTTGAGTACCTGCTCGCGGTCACGCATACCATAGATGAATGCGGTCAACGCTCCAAGGTCCTGGGCGCAGCATCCGAAGTAGAGCATGTGTGAGTCGAGACGCTGAAGCTCGTCCATTATGGTGCGGATATACTTTATGCGGTCAGACAGTTCGACGCCCATACCCTCCTCTATTACCGACACGAGGGCGTGGCGGTTCATCATGGCCGAGAGATAGTCAAGACGGTCTGTCAGAGCCAATGTCTGAGGATAGGTGTAGCTCTCGCACATCTTCTCGATGCCGCGGTGGATGTATCCGCAATGCGGATATACCTTGCGGATTACCTCTCCGTCGAGGATTGTCTGAAGGCGAAGCACACCGTGTGTGGCAGGGTGCTGCGGGCCGATGTTGATTACGTAATCGTCGTCGGTGAAGAGCTTGTGCTGTGTGGCTACGAGCTTGCCGTCGCTGTTGAGGTTGTACTCAACGGTATAGTCAGGCTCGGGGTCGTCCTCAAGGGTGTACTGGTTGTTCTCGGGACTCATGTCGTAGTCCTTCCTGAACGGATAGCCATTGAAATCTGAACGGAGATACAACCGGCGCATGTCCTTGTTGCCAAGGAACTTGATGCCGTAGAAGTCGTACACCTCGCGCTCCAGCATTTCCGCGCCTTTCCAAAGGTTGCTAACCGTAGGTATGTAGGCGTTGTCGCGGTTCCCGTTTACAGCCTTCACACTCATGCGCTCGTGCGTTTCGGTGTTCTCGAGGATGTACACCGCACCAAGGCCTTCTTCTCCGAAATCCTCACCTACGATAGTAACGAGGAAGTCAAAATGCTTCTCATTCTTTAGCTTCGCCATTTCTGCGGCAAAGCTGTTCAATTCGAATATTTTGTGTTCTAATTTCATCGCGTCACTTTATTTAATGTTTCACGAAGACGCGCCAAGCATCCCTTGTCCGCATTATCGTCGTCTACGATGATGGGCTTCTTCTCCTTGTGGTTCACTCCGCCAAAGAACTTCTCCACCTTGACCTTTCTCTGCAGCTGCATCATGCCGTACAGTATGGCCTCGGGGCGCGGAGGGCATCCCGGGATGTACACATCCACAGGCACAATCTCGCCTATGCCCTTGACTACATGGTAGCTGCTCTTGAACGGTCCGCCCGATATGGCGCATCCGCCGACGGCAACCACGTACTTGGGCTCGGCCATCTGGTCATACAGACGCTTGAAAGCCGGAGCCATCTTGTGCGTGATTGTTCCCGCACACATGATGAGGTCGGCCTGGCGCGGAGAGTTACGGGTGACCTCGAAGCCGAAGCGTGCGAAGTCGTAACGCGCGCATCCTACGGCCATGAACTCTATTCCGCAGCAGCTCGTAGCGAAAGTGAGCGACCACAATGAGTTGCTACGACCCCAGTTAATCATGCTGTCAAGCGAGCCGACCACTACATTAACACCACCCTCGTGAAGCTCGTCAACAATCTTCTCAAGGGATTCATTGTCCTTAAACTCCGAGTAAGGAATACTCTTGATTACGGGTTTTCTTACTTCCATTCCAACGCTCCTTTCCGCCAAGCGTATGCAAGGCCAAATACTAAGACTAACAAAAAGAACGAGATGCTGACCACTGCCATTACGCCGAACTCCTTAACAACGACGGCCCACGGATAGAGGAAAACCGTCTCCACGTCGAACACGAGGAAAAGGATGGCGAAAAGATAATAGCCCACGTGCACAGGTATCCATGAAGAACCATGTGTAGGAATACCACACTCGAACGGCTCTCCCTTAACCTTGTTATACGTACGCGGACCCATTAACTTAGCTATGACAAAAGCAGCCACGACCAAGAAAACAGCCGTTATCAAAACGGTAATTAACAAGATAAAATACATATATATTTTATTTAATAAAACGTAGCACTACAAAACGCTTGCAAAGGTACAATTTATTTCGCAAAGTTTTAATAAAAACCCATATTTTATTTTAATGAAAATCCAATTATTATGTAAAGAATCTTGACATGCTGCACAGAAAGCGGCAAACGGTGTTGTAAAAGACGGCTTTTGAGCCTGCAAAAGGCGGCCTTTAACCGTGCGATTTGCCGCCTTTTACAACGTCAAAGACGGCCTTTTGTCATGTATAATGCAACTCACTGATTTACAACACGTTGCAAAGCAGATGAAAATAGCCATCCAAACTTGTCGTTTGGACGGCTTAAACGCATCGTTTCAACGGCCCACAAAACACGCATAGTGCGCGTTTTTCAGCTATTATTTTTTTGTTTTTCACATTTTCACTCTTTTACCTTTCTACCTTTACCAGTCCTTCCATCGGACTTTTTATGACTTTCCCGACCGTATAACCTTCGGCCTCTGCGGCTTCAAGCAGTTCCGATTTGTAATAAAAAGCGATGCTTCCAACCGCCCCAACAGGCAAAACCCTGCGTCCGTAAAGGTTTACATTCCGCTTGAAAAAACTCCTAAAGTTATCTATAACCAAATTCCTTAAATATTTGTTTTCCAGATGATTATGAATAAATACAGACGTACTTGCAAGGAAGCGGTTGGCCAATGGTTCGCGATATACCTTGTTTATTATGTCTGCCAGCGTAAGACCTGTTTCTTTAAGAAACTCGTCACGCATGGCCGCTGGTAGTCCGCCCTTGAACAACGCGTTAATGAACATCCGCCCGAGCACCGCTCCGCTGCCCTCGTCGCCAAGTATATAGCCGAGCGGAGGCACGTTGGCCGTTATCCGTCTGCCGTCATACAGGCACGAATTAGCCCCTGTGCCGAGTATGCAAGCAATGCCTTCCCTGCCACCAAACAGAGCCCGCGCCGCCCCGAGAACATCCGAGCAGACCTCCACCCTGACGGCATTGACGAACACTTTGCGGAGCAACAGCTCCATGCGCGGCACCATCCCGTCTCGGCATCCTGCACCGTAAAACTCGATTTCGGCAATTTTCCCGGCATAGCCAAAGCCGCTTGCAAACTCGTTATTAACAATGTTCTCAATCTCTGCGTCAGTCTGCTGGAACGGATTTATGCCATGTCCTGCCGTACGGAAAACGACCTCTCCGCCGTCTACAACGCACCAATCGGTCTTCGTGCTGCCACTATCTGCTATAATTTTCATAGGATTGTTCGTTTATAATGTGTACAAAATTATTCAAACATTGCATTTACTCAAGGTCAAGATAACAATACTTTGCCACGCCGCCTGCGCCATTGCTTACATATTCGCGGCTGTATTTGCCCTTCACATTGAAATCAACAGGACGGCGGAATATAGGCCCGTCGTAAACAAACGAATGGTATTCGCCGCGCTCGCCGCATACATCCACACTCGCAGGAAGGTCTGAAATGAAGTTGTCATCTATAACCCTACCGACAAAACTCTCGTCGAGCACGGAGCAGTCAACACACGTTACTACCGCCTTGAAGCCAAGGCTTATAAACTCATTGACAGCATCCATCGGCTCAACATGCCACAAGGGAAACTCAGCCCTAATGCCGTCCCGATGGCAATTAGCCTCCCTCCGCCTGCGTAAGCCGTCCAAATAAAGGTCGCCGAACAGGGCGGTGGCAATGCCTTGCGCCTTGAACCGCCCCACCGCCTTTGACATGCAGGCTGCATATTCGGCGTCAGTCCACGATGTGTCGATATGAAACGGATGAAAAGGTATGCCGATAGCGTCCGCCTGACAGCGCAGCAGGGCCTCCCCTACTTCGTGCATCGCAAGCCGTCCGTCAGTCTTTACAACAGAGAACAACGCCCTGACATCATACAGCCCTGACGTAACAGCCCTGTACAAGGCCAATGCAGAGTCTTTGCCGCTGCTCCAATTAAAATACGCTTTTTCCATTCGTGTGGCAAATACGGATTACTTCCGCTTTATACGCGCAAAGTTAATAATACCACACCGATTAACCATATTTCTCTTACAATATATGCGACATTAAGCGTATTTTCTTACTTTTGCACATCATAAGTATCGCCTATACCGCGCACGGGTATAAAAATAAAGAGCATTTTAAGCTAATTGTCTTTATTATGAGCGGCGTATCACATTACTGACAATACCTAAAAATAAAACGGCGGAGGAAAAATCCTCCGCCGTTTCACTTTGTATAAATAAGAACATTATTCCAAGTTCAAAGACTTCTTGATAGCCTCAACCTTTGTCGTAGCCGCGTTTGTACAACGCTCATAGCATCCGGCACACTTCATTGTGTCCTTAATCTCAATGTAGAACTTGATTTTCGGCTCTGTTCCTGACGGACGGACGCTAATCTTAGTCTCATCGTCACAGAACCATTGAAGCACGTTACTCGTAGTCGGCATGTCAATCTTTGTCACATTGCCGGCCGCATCACGCTGTTCAAGCGTCTGGTAGTCTTTCCACAAAACAACCTTGCTGCCGCCGAGTTCGGTAGGCGGATTGTTGCGGAAGTTTGTCATCATCTGCTTTATTTCGTCAGCACCTGTCTTACCAGGCTTTACGACATTGACCGTAACTTCCTTAGAGAAGCCATATTCAAGATAGATGTCCATCACTACATCATACAGCGTCTTGCCCTGGTCTTTAGCCCAAGCGCAAATCTCTGCGAGCAGCGAGCAGGCCGAAACGGCGTCCTTGTCACGCACAAAGTCTTCCGCCAAGAAGCCATAACTCTCCTCACCGCCGCCGATATACTGCTGCTTTCCTTCCGAAAGTGCTATTTCACGGGCAATCCACTTGAAGCCTGTGTAGCAGTCTCGCATCTCGATGTGCTGCTTGTCGGCAATCTTCTTAATTACTTCCGTGGTGACGATGGTCTTCACGATAAAGTCTGTCGGCTTCATCAAGCCCTTGGCCTGACGGTTGCGGATGATGTAATACAGGAAGAGAAGGCAGGTCTGGTTACCGTTGATAAGTATCCATTCACCCTTGTCATTCTTGCAAGCCATGCCCACACGGTCGGCATCGGGGTCGCTCGCCATGACAATATCCGCGTCAATCTCTTTCGCGTCGCGCAGTGCAAGAGTAAGAGCCTCGCCGTTTTCAGGGTTCGGGCTGACTACCGTCGGGAAGTCGCCGCTCTTCACCATCTGCTCTTTCACGCAGTGAACGTTCTCAAAACCCCAAAGCTTCAACGAGCGCGGAATGAGCATCATGCCCGTACCGTGCAACGGAGTGTAGACAATCTTCAGGTCTTTCTGACGCTTGATGACTTCCGGGTCGATAGAAATGCCGTGGATAAGGTCAAGGTATATTTTATCGATTTCTTCACCGATAATCTCAATCAGTTCCTTGTTGCCGTCAAACTTGACATCCTCCACCTTTACTTTATTCACCTCGTCGATGATGCCTGTATCGTGGGGAGCAAGCACCTGTGCGCCGTCTTCCCAGTAAGCTTTGTATCCGTTGTACTCCTTCGGGTTGTGGCTTGCCGTAATGTTCACACCACTCTGGCATCCAAGATGACGGATTGCGAACGAGCATTCAGGCGTAGGACGCATGTCGTCAAACAAGTAAACCTTTATACCGTTGGCAGAGAATATATTGGCAACGGTCTCCGCAAAGAGGCGGCTATTGTTGCGGCAATCGTGACAAACGACAACGGATATTTGCTCGCGGTCGGCAAAATTCTTCTTCAAGTAGTTGGCAAAGCCCTGTGTAGCCATACCTACGGTATAAACATTCATGCGGTTGCTGCCAGCACCCATTATGCCACGAAGGCCGCCTGTACCAAATTCAAGGTTCTTATAAAAGCATTCTATCAAGTCTGTCTTGTCCTCATTTTCAAGCATAGCCTTAACGGCTGTCTGAGTGTCAGCGTCAAAAACAGGTGTGAGCCACTGCTGAGCTTTGGCCTCACACAAAGCAATCAATTCCGAGTTATTTTCCATACTATTATTAAATGTTAGTGATTCGTGTTACAAGGAATAAGGCAAAGACTGAAAACAGGCAGCGCGCCGAAATAACAGAATAAGCCTTATCTTGCTACAAAGATAATAAATAAAAGTAAAAAATACCATCGTACTGAATATTTTTCACTCTTTTTCATCGATTTTTAGCGCATTTTCATCAATGTGTCAATGGTTCACGCCATAACCGAACAATGCGAAATCTCCTTTCATCGGGTCATCGGGAAAAATCTCGGCAAGCCTGGCCGATAATCTCCTCGCCACCGACATGGAAGCTGTCTTGGCATTGATAAGCCCAAGGCGGTTGGCTTCTTGAAGCACATGTGTGTCCATTGGAATTATCAAGGTACGCTTGTCAATAAAGCTGCTCCATAATCCAAGGTCTACAGGAGAGCCGTCACGCACCATCCAACGCAAAAACATGCACACACGCTTACAAGCGGAAGTTGTGTTTTTCGGTATTATTGTCTCTATCCCTTTTCTCGAAAAATAATCCGTAAGGCATTTAACGGCAGAAAAACCATCTGTGGCACAAGCCTTCACATACGCCCCGATGCTGCCATGTTCATGGAGCATCTGCTGTATGGAGGCGAGCAACGAATGTATTGTATGCCACGTATAAAGACGATAAAAACACTTTCCGTCATCATCGGGCACGTCTTTCCCGTATTTTCCGCTTATCACCCAATCATAAACATTTCTTCCTGAAACATCAAGAAAGAACTGGATTTTAGGCATAAACTGTTTTCTGCTACCATAGCTCAAGCATGAAGCTATGAAAGCCGTAACCTCTTGATTTTCCGTCCCTTCCACCTGGTGCATAAACCAACTGGGGTCGGCAGGCAGAAAGTCCGCCGTCTCATATTGGTCTGCATACCGTGTCAAAAGACTTGCCAAATCGTCCATCTGATAAATATAGAAAAGCAAAAAGGGTAAAAAGGTTAAGTTTCAAGATGCCTGACAAATCAACATCAAATCCAAACTTTAGCCTTTTTACCCCATACTGTATTTTAAACCTACGTTTAGAGTATAGTCTTCACAGCCTCAAGCATACCCTTTTCCTGGATAAGGTCGAGGTCTTTCTTGACAAGGGCGTTAAGCCCCTTAATATTATTAAGGTCTTCTCCCCATATTTGTGTAGCGGCGAGGACTCCGTCAGTTACCTTCTGCGTATCGCCTGTTGCCCAGAGGTTCTTAAGCAAGTCCATGATTTCCTGCGAGTCATTCGGCACAATCTCCGTTCCGTCCGCACGCGTACCACCCTTGTAATAAGTGATGATGGCAGCAAGACCGAACACAAGTCCTTGTGGAAGTTCACCCTTACGCTCAAGATAAGTCTTGACACCAGGCAGGTCGCGAGTCTGATACTTGGGGAACGAATTGAGCATGATGCTTGTCACCTGGTGGTCAACAAACGGGTTCATGAAACGCTCAAGCACGTCGCTGGCAAACTTCTGAAGCTCGTCTTTCGGCAAGTTAAGAGTCTCCATAAGCTCCTCGAACTGCACCTTATGGATATACTTGCCTACAACAGGGTCTTTACAAGCATCACGTACAATGTTGATGCCGCTAAGGAATGCCACCGGACTAAGCACAGTATGAGGACCGTTGAGCAAAGTAACCTTACGCTCGTGATACGGTTCTTCCGACGGAACAAAGAGGACATGCAGTCCGGCCTTGTCTGCGGGGAACTCTTCTGCTATTTCTTTCGGCGCCTCGATTACCCAAAGATGGAATATCTCAGCCTGTACTACGAGGTTGTCCTCATAGCTGATTTTCTGCTGTATTTCCTTGATTTCCTTACGAGGGAAGCCCGGTACGATACGGTCTACCAAAGTAGCATAAACGCCACAGCACTCTGTAAACCATTTCTTAAAGCCTTCACCAAGGTTCCACAGCTCGATGTATTTATAGATACAATCTTTAAGCACATGTCCGTTGAGGAATATCAGCTCGCAAGGGAATATGATAAGTCCCTTTGTCGGGTCGCCGTTGAATGTCTGGTAACGGCGATAAAGCAACTGTACAAGCTTGCCGGGATATGAGCTTGCCGGAGCGTCATCAAGTTTGCAAGTCGGGTCAAAAGCAATACCAGCCTCGGTGGTATTTGATATTACGAAACGCATCTCCGGCTGGTCTGCAAGTGCCATAAACGCCTCGTTCTGTGAATATGGGCTTAATGCACGGCTGACACAGTCTATACGCGTAAGACTGTTTACGGGCTTGCCATCCTCAAGTCCTTGCAGGTTTACATGATAGAGGCAGTCCTGACCGTTAAGCTTGTCTATCATTCCACCGCCAAGAGGCTGCACTATTACGACAGACCCGTTGAAGTCTGTCTTTTGGTTCATGTTATAGATAATCCAATCGACAAACGCACGAAGGAAGTTTCCTTCGCCAAACTGGATTACTTTCTCCGGCATTACGCTCTTGGGCGCAGTCCTCTTGTTTAATGCTTGTAATTTTTTCATGATTTGATTTACTAAATTCGTTTTTATTAATTTTGTTGCAAAAATACTGTATTATTGGATAATGTGTTCATTTTTTACGTACGAAAAGCACGTAAAGGTTTGCGTAGCCACATGTTTTAGCTGGCAAATAGACAAGAAACAAGCAAAAAACAGTACAGCTTTGGCCTTCGTATGATTGACGCCTGTCCGTATGCCTGTTTCCTATCTACTTACCAACTATGAATATTACATTGCAAATGTATTAAATCCACCGTCAACAACTGCCACCGTACCCGTCACGAACTTGGCGGCATCGCTCATCAAATAATGTATTGTTCCGCAAAGTTCTTCCGGGTCGCCCATGCGCCCGAACGGTGTCTGGCGTACCACATCGTTGCCGCGCTGAGTATAAGAGCCGTCAGGATTGGTCAACAACGCACGGTTCTGCTCGGTTATGAAGAAACCGGGAGCTATGGCGTTAACACGGATGCCCTCGCCGAACTTCTTGGCGCACTCTGTCGCCATGAACGCAGTAAAGTTGCTTATGCCGGCCTTTGCAGCCGCATATCCGCATACACGGGTCATCGGACGGAACGCAGCCATTGACGAGAAGTTGATTATCGAGCCTTTGCCCTGCTTTACCATAGGTTTGAGGAACACCTGCGTAGGTATCACCGTGCCTGTAAGGTTGAGGTTGAGCACTTTCTGAAATTCCTCTACTTTCAGGTCGAAGAAAGTCTGGTCGGGAGTAATCGTAGCCCCGGCCATGTTACCTCCCGCGGCATTGAGCAACGTGTCTATGCGTCCGTACTTTGCTATTATGTCGTCGCAGTTCTTCTGAACGGCGGCATAATCCATCACGTCCGTCTTCATGAATTCGGCCTTGCCGCCGTCCTTCACGATGTCGTACACAATCTCCTTGCCCACCTCTTCCTTGCGGCCGAGGATTACAACCTGCGCTCCGTTGTTTGCAAGATATTTCGCTATTGTGCGGCCGAGAATGCCCGTTCCGCCCGTTATTACTACGACGTAATCCTTGATGTTAAATAATTCGTTCATTGTGTTTTAGTATTTAAAATAAGGCAAATGGGCCAAATATGCCCTATAAGCCCTATATATGAGCAATGGTACTTTTCTTAATTCTTAACTCTTAATTCTTAACTTATTCCTAACTCGCGGTCTACGGTTGCAAGGATGCCCTGCACCTGCCCCATGGCAAACATGCGGCCGAGGAACGTGTAACCGGCATTGTAGCCGCGGTTTTCGTCGCCAAGCATGTTGGGACCATGGTCAACGCGCATCGGAAGCTTCGGATTTGTTTTCTCGAATATGCGCGCCAGTTCTATGAGGTCGGCACGTCCGCCAAGATGCGAAGCCTCGGTAAAGTCGCCGTTGGGGAAAACCTTGCACGAGCGCATGTGTACAAACCATGTGCGGTCGGCATATTTGCGAGCCAGCTCCACCACGTTGTTATGCGCTCCGGCAGACAAAGAGCCTGCGCAGAACGTCAAGCCGTTGTGCGGGTCGTCCACCGCCTTTAGGAACCAGTTGATGTCGTCGTCGCACGTTACGATGCGAGGAAGGCCGAGAATGGGGAATGGTGGGTCGTCAGGATGTACGCACATGTACATTCCGTATTCGTTGCATGTGGGCATGATGGCCGCCAGGAAGTAGCGCATGTTCTCGCGCAGCTGGTCTTTCGTGATGCCTTTGTACAAGTCGAGCAACTGGCGGAACAGTTCAACCGGGTGCTCGTCGTTCTCCGTGATGTTGCCGTTTACAAAGCCCTGTGTCTTCACAATGATGGTGTCAACCAGCTTGTGGTTGTCCTCCGGCGTCATGGTCTGCTTCAGTTTCTCCACCTCCGCCATTACCTCCGGGCTGTAATCCTTCTCCGCACCCTCGCGTTTCAGAATGCAGCAGTCGAAGTAAGCGAACTGGGCATGGCTGAAATAAAGGTTGCTCGTACCGTCGGGGTTGGGATGCGTCAGGTCTGTGCGCGCCCAGTCAAGCACCGGCATGAAATTGTAGCAGATTGTGTGCACGCCCTCAAGTCCGAGATTCTTAAGGCTCTCTTTATAGTTCTCAATCAGTTGGTCGCGGTCAGAACCTGCATACTTTATGCTTTCGCATACGGGCAGGCTCTCAACAACAGACCAGCGCATACCGTAACTCTCAATGTATTCACGCAGGTCACGGATTTTCTCGCGCGTCCAAACTTCTCCGTTCGGAACGTCGTGCAGGGCTGTTACGATGCCCTCCACGCCAATTTGTTTCAGCATAGACAAGGTTATCTTGTCGTTCTTGCCGAACCATCTCCATGTTTTTTCCAT
Source organism: uncultured Prevotella sp. (assembly GCA_905196835.1). Taxonomy (GTDB): domain Bacteria; phylum Bacteroidota; class Bacteroidia; order Bacteroidales; family Bacteroidaceae; genus Prevotella; species Prevotella stercoripullorum. Next base: position 23,304 of record CAJJWN010000017.1, read on the forward strand.
ATCAAAAAGTCTTTATAAAAGTTTTTAATGTTTTCCATTGAGCCTCATTCATGGTGGTAAGGCTCGTTATTTATTATCGTGCAGGCACGGTAAACCTGCTCTATGAACACGAGCCTGACCATCTGGTGCGACAGCGTCATGCGCGAAAGCGACACCTTGCCGTCGGCCCTGTCGTACACAGTCTGTGAAAAGCCGTAAGGACCTCCCACCACGAATGTAAGACTGCGTGCCGTCTGCTGCTTGTTCTCAAGCCACGACGCGAACTCCACGCTGCGGTATTCCTTGCCGTGCTCGTCAAGCAACACCACGAAGCTCTTGTCTTTAATGGCTTTCAGTATAAGTTCGCCTTCCTTTTCCTTTTGCTGTTTTTCGGTCAGGTTCTTGCTGTTTTTCAATTCAGGTATAACCTTTATATTAAAAGGTATATAGTGATTTATGCGGCTTGCATAGTCCTCTATGGCTTCGGCGTAGAGTTTCCCCGTAGTTTTTCCTACAAGTATCAATGTGGTTTTCATCAGCTTTCAGGTTATATGTGTTCATGCCTGATACTCGTTCTTGCGCTTAGGATTCATGGGGAACCATCCTTTTTTCACCCTGTCTCGCTGTTCAAACAGTTCCTTTATCGACCACAGACATGAAGCGCCGAATATGCCGAGCACCGCCGACACCACCGGATTGGCTACGAACAAAGCCGCAACTACACACGCCAGACCTGCAACAAGGAACGTCCACCAATATTTTGTACCCGTATAATATTCTGTCTTTATCACAATCGGATGGAACAACCCGATTATAAGGAAACACGATATGGCGATGACAATTCCCGTAAAATGCAGCATCATTGTTTTTCTCTAATTTAAGAAACGTTTACTGACTGCAAATATAATAATATTTTCTTATCCATGCAAAGCAAATCGGAGTAAATAGGACATGTCTTTACAAAAACAAGGAATTTGAAACATATTGTTGGCATATTGAAACGCGACAGCTAAAGAGTAAAAAGCATACGCCTGCCGATACTCAACCGACGCACATGCAAAAGGCCGTATTTCACAATGCGAAAGACGGCCTTTTACAACGCAATATGCGGCCTTTCACGATGCGAAAGGCCGCATATTGCAAGGCGGCAGGCAATCTATTGTAAATCAGACGGTTAGCCTGCGCATCATATTATATGGTTATTCATCTGTTTTTATGCTTCATATACCACCTGTGGGTGAACACTACGTACATCGCCAAAGCAACACAACACAAAACCAACGACAACACCACGGCGCCATGGCTGTCGCCATAAAAGAAGCCGTAACCAAGAAACAGTCCCACAGACAAGCCTGACTCGCAAGCCAGGAAATACGTACTTTGCGACGTGCCACGCCTGCAATGCGGACTAAGCTTTATGAAGAACAGCAGGAAGCGCGAGCCTACAATCCCCATTCCGCAACCCATAAGCACCGGCACAAGCGACGAGGCTGTGTCGTCATTGCCTGCCAACATCACAAGCAAGGCGGCCATCATGAGCGCCATGCCCGTTACAGCCTCGCTCTTCAGCTCGGCGTTGGCAAACACAAAGCGGGCGGCCAACAGGGACAGGACAAAGCCTACGGACAGCATCCCGTAAAAATATGCGGTGCCGTTGATTGAAAAAACCAGGCCTACGGCTGCCGTAACAAGCAACAAATTGACAAAAAGCCACTTGCCCTGCGGCAGGAAAAAGCGGTCGGCCGACACATTGCGTACAATATCCTCGGGAGCTTTGAACGGAAACTTAACCGCTGATATGAGGATAACAGCCAAAATACACAGCATAGCCCCGACAACCATCACGCTACCGAAATCCATCACAGGCAGCAACGCAAGAGCCAGCATAGGGCCAAACGACAGTGCAAGCCGGGTGAACCACGCCGCCGAATAGTTGGCTTCGGTACGGCGGAACGACTCGCAAGTGTCTATAATCAGCGTGCTCGACAGCACCATCTGCGCCAAACCGAACATAGCACCTTGCACCAACCTCACAACAGCGACAAAACCGAACGCCCCCAGAGCCGTCCCCACTCCACGGTGAACGAACTGGAGACAATAGAAACACATGGCAATGGCAAACAGCGAATAAACGCAAACATGGTTGCGCCGATACCGCTGTACAAGGTAAGAGCAGAAGCAGCCCAACAGGAACGCGGACGCACCGGGCAGCGCAACGCACACAGCCGCCTCGACAGGCGTGCATCCGCATACCGCCATCATCCACTTTGGAAGCAACGGCAAAGGCAGGTACATGGCAGTCGTGACAAGCAGGCTGGCAACAGCCAGAAGCCAGAAGTCCCTATGCCACAGGCCGACATGCACCGGAGTGTTCTGCGTATTCATCAATAAGACTCGTTAGCGTTGGGGAAAGCTCCGCCCTTCACATCGGCCACATACTGCCCTATGGCATCTGTCATAACAGTGTTAAGGTCGGCATAGCGGCGCAGGAAGCGTGGGTTGAAACCCTTTGTCATGCCGAGCATGTCGGCAACTACGAGTATCTGGCCGTCAGTACCGGCACCAGCGCCGATGCCGATTGTAGGTACTGCTATGGCCTTTGACACCTCGGTGGCAAGAGCTGCAGGCACTTTTTCGAGCACAACGCTGAAACATCCGGCCTCGCTCAGCAACCTTGCGTCGGCCAACAGCTTCTCGGCCTCGGCCTCTTCCTTGGCACGCACGGCGTAAGTTCCAAACTTGTTGATGCTCTGCGGAGTAAGTCCGAGATGGCCCATTACGGGTATTCCGGCATCAAGTATGCCCTTTATGGTATCTATTATCTCCTCTCCGCCCTCGAGCTTGAGCGCGTCGCATCCGCTTTCTTTCATTATGCGTATGGCGTTCTTGACACCATCCTTGCGGTCAACCTGATAACTGCCGAAAGGCATATCGCACACCACGAGGGCGCGCTTGACACCGTTCACCACAGCCCTTGCATGGTAAATCATCTGGTCTACGGTCATAGGCAGCGTGGTGGTGTTGCCCACCATGACGTTGGATGCCGAGTCGCCGACCAATATTCCGTCAATTCCTGCGCCATCGACAATGCCTGCCGTAGTGAAATCATATGACGTAAGCATGGAGATTTTCTCGCCACGCTGCTTCATTTCGATAAACCTGTGTGTTGTAACTTTACGCGTATCGCTTACTAAATATCCTGACATTTTATTAATGATTTTATTTATTTTGTAAAACAAACATGTTAAAAAACAACCTATAACAATACATTAACTAATATTACCAACTACCTGCCAATCAACAGTTTATTGTAACATTGAGCACAACTTGTCATAATCAAGACCGACATAGTCGGGGATTACGCGGTCGCAATACTGACGGATGGCATCGGGCTGGTTGGTTGTTGACAGCCCGACAACGGCCATACCGGCCGCACGCCCCGCCTTTAGCCCGTTGAAACTGTCCTCGAACACCACGCAATCACTGCGCTCCGCACCAAATAGTGCCGCCCCTTTGAGATAGCAGTCAGGGTCGGGCTTGCTGCGCTCGAAGTCTTCCGACGTAAGCACCGCATCAAACATAGCCTTGAACTCGGGGTGCGAAGCATAAACAGACTGCATCTTCGCAAGATTGGAACTTGTCACAACAGCCGTCTTAACGCCGTTGCGACGCAGGTCGGAAACAAATTCCGTGAAACCACGGACATACTCGAACTTCATGTTCCGTTCGAATTCGTCAATGCGAGCGACAATCTTGGGCTGCTCGTCCTTCATGTCCGAGAACCAGGCATCAAAAATCTGCACCAGCGTCTGTCCCTTGATTTTATGCTCAAGTCCGGGTTTGTCGGGGTGATAGAGCCTGAACTGCTCTCCCCAGAATACGGTGTACTGGCTCTCGGTGTCGAACACGACGCCGTCCAAATCGAACAACGCCGCACGTATTATCCTTTTTTCAATCATATCATTAAATGCCGGCAACAGGACGTTTAATGACCTTCTCCGAAATGCCAAACGGCATGGACGGAACAAAGCGGCATCCTGGCAAGCCTTATTTTGAATTGCGCTGCAAAAGTAATCATTTTATAAAACATAACACAATATCATGACCGTTTTCATGATTTTATGTCCGAAATACGGACATTATAACCTCATGGCTGCACCATCGGCAACACCTCATTTTCCCAAAGACGGTCTTTTACCGTGCAAAAGGCCGTCTTTGGGAATGCAATATGCGGTCTTTTGCACGGTAAAAGGCCGCATATTGTAAACATGCTGAATATCAACACTTTGCAGACCAACAACACTTTGCGCAGGAAAAAGATGCCTGACTCACATCAAAAACATGCAGAATGGCAGATTTTAAGTCATAAAATCGACTAATTCCCTTTGATGTCAGTTTTTTATATTATCTTTGCAGATTGATAGATTGACCGTGTAAGGAGATGCGCCGCTAAGCCTTGGACGCACCCTTACCACATTAACATTAACGACACAAGTATTGATTATGAAGAAGAAACTTATCTCAGCGCCCGCCATACTGTTGGCGGCGGCGATGTTCACCACCTCTTGCGGCGGCAACGCAGGCAAAGGCGTAGAAGCCAACGACAGCCTTACGTTCGACAGCATCAAGGTGGATTCCACCCTGTCGCTAACCGAAGACACAGCCGGCCCGAGATGCCATGTCAGCCTGTGCCTGACATACGCAAAGGGAAAGAACGCGGAACTGATAAACGACTCGATTATACGCTCCGGCGTACTTAGCCCCGACTATTTCTCCATAACGTCGGAAAAAATAACCCCGGAAGTGGCCGTTGACTCATTCGTTAAGCGGTATCTCGCAGAATACAAGAAGGACTACGGCGAGATGTACAAGGCATTGGGCGAACCTGCCGCATCGTTGAACTGTGAATACATAGTAAAGACATACGTGCTTGATGACAACGACAAATACTTCACTTACATTGCCAACGTCTACATGTACGGCGGCGGCGCACACGGAAGTTCAGTCGTCGTGGCAAGGAACATCGACGCGTCCACAGGCAAGATTGTATCGCTCAAAGACCTGTTCGTTCCAGGATACGAGCAGGAACTGAACGACCTCATAGTCAAGGCGCTGTGTGAAAAGTATGAAGTTAAAGACCTTGAGGGACTTCACGGCAAGACCATATTCTCTGGCATAGACGTATATGCTCCAGACAATTTCATCATTGGGACGGACGACATCACATTCATCTATTCTCCTGACGAGATTGCCAGCCATGCCGAAGGCGAAATCAGGGTGGCCATAAAGAACGGAGACATGGAACGCCTGTTGAAGAAATAACAGGCTGTTTCCCAACGACGGGCAGACAAGTTGCAAGCATGTAGTGATGTTACAGCATACCATCACTTCACCGCTGCTTGCAGCCTGTCTGCCCTTTGTTAAGGTAAAGGATTAAAAATACTTGAATACAACTACTTGCCTACTTGCCACTTTCATACAAAATATGGACATAATATTAAAATATTTTCCCGACTTGACGGAAAAGCAACGCAGCCAGTTCGCCGCATTGGACGGTTTGTACCGCGACTGGAACAGCAAAATCAATGTAATATCGAGGAAGGACATCGACTCGCTTTACGAGCACCACGTGCTCCATTCGCTCGCAATAGCAAAGGCAATAAGGTTCAGGCCGGGTACGAAAGTGCTCGACCTTGGCACCGGCGGGGGCTTCCCCGGTATACCGCTTGCCATCATGTTTCCCGAAAGCAGCTTCAAACTGATTGACGGTACGGGCAAGAAAATACTCGTGGTAAAGGAAGTTGCAAAAGCCATCGGCCTTGAAAACTGCGACGCCGAGCAAATAAGGGGTGAGAACGAGACGGGCAAATACGACTTCGTAGTAAGCCGCGCGGTCATGCCCCTGCCCAACCTTGCAAGGCTTATAAAGAAAAACATCGGCAAGCAACAGCACAACTCGCTGCCCAACGGCCTGCTTTGCCTGAAAGGAGGGAACATCAACGACGAGATAAAACCATTCAAACACATCGCCGACGTGACTGAAATCAGCAGCATGTTCGATGAAGAATGGTTTAAGCAAAAGTATCTTATTTATTTAGGGTTGTAAGGTTTTGCGGTTATTGGATTATATGGTTATAAGGTTGTACGGCTACATCGTTACGGCAAAAAGCAACAAAACCGTAGCCCCCTATAACCCTACAACCTTATAACCACATAACCATAAAACCGCAAAACCTTACAACCCAACAACCGTATAAACCCGAACAACATGCTGAATATACAAAGGTTTGTCTGCAACATGTTCCAAGAGAACTGCTACGTAGTCAGCGACGACACGAAAGAATGTGTCATTATAGACTGTGGAGCGTTCTTTGAGGAAGAGAAAAAGGCGATAACCGACTATGTGGAAGCCAACGGACTGGAGCCCAAACACCTGCTATGTACGCACGGACACATCGACCATAATTTCGGCGACAAGTTCGTATTCGACACATTCGGACTACGTCCGGAAGTGCACAAAGGCGACCAATCGCTCATGAACAAGCTTGGAGCACAGGTCCAAGCGTTCATCGGTGTAGATTGCGGCAACGACTTCCCAAGTGTAGGCAAGCATCTTGATGACGGTGGAAAAGTTACTTTCGGCAACCACACCTTTATTATAATAAGCACACCGGGGCATACGCCGGGCTCTGTGTTCCTGTACTGCAAGGAGGAAGGACTGGCCTTTTCTGGAGATACTTTGTTCCAGATGAGCATAGGACGCACCGACCTTGAGCTCGGAGATTTCGACGACATCATGCGCAGCCTGCAACAAATCGCACAAGCACTGCCACCTGAAACGGTAATACTTCCGGGCCACGGAGGACGCACAACGATGGAAGACGAACTGGCGCACAACCCATACCTCAACGCAAAGGGAGGCTGGCAATGACCGAAAAAATAATAATGGGCATCGACCCTGGTACCAATGTGATGGGCTACGGACTGCTGAAAGTGCGGGGAAACAAGGCTTCCATGATGGCGATGGGCGTCATAGACATGCGCAAGATGCACGACCCTTACCTAAGATTAGGCCGCATATTCGAGCGCGTAACCAGCCTTATAGAGGAGTTTCTGCCAGACGAAATGGCGATAGAAGCACCCTTCTTCGGCAAGAACATACAGTCTATGCTCAAGCTCGGACGCGCCCAAGGCGTAGCCATCGCCGCGGCAATACACCACGATGTGCCCATACACGAATACGCGCCGATGAAAATCAAGCTGGCAATCACCGGCCAGGGACTCGCCTCGAAAGAGCAAGTGGCAGGCATGTTACAACGCCTGCTCAACATAAAAGACGAGGACATCAACCCGTTTATGGACGCAACCGACGCCCTGGCCGCGGCATATTGCCACTTCATGCAGGCCGGAACGCCCGTCACGGACAAGAAATATGGCAGCTGGAAAGACTTTGCCAATAGGAATAAAGACAGGATTAAATGCAACGGATTATAAAGATTACGAACGGCATAACACGTATGCCGGAATGGAGAATGGCCGCACCTGTCAACTTCGAGCTGTGCGACGGCGAGCATATAGCCGTCGTTGGGCCGAACGGCAGCGGCAAGACAATGTTCATAGACATCGTCACTGGGCGTCACCCCATAATCGGAGACGGCATAGAATACGACTTCTCACCAAGCCTGAAGCCTCTTGTTTCAGACAATATAAAGTATATCGCATTCAAAGATTCTTACGGAACGCACGACGGAACGTATTATTTGCAGCAAAGATGGAACCAGCACGACATCAGCGATGACACCCCTACCGCCGGTGAACTGCTTGAAGAGGCGTTTTTGTCGACGGGCAATGACACTTCGGAACGCAGGACTTTGCAAAACCATCTTTACTCGTTGTTCCACATCGGGCACGTGCTCGACAAATATATCATCACGCTTTCAAGCGGCGAACTGCGCAAATACCAACTGGTCAAGGCGCTGTTCGCAGCCCCACGGGTGCTGATTATGGACAATCCGTTCATAGGTCTTGACGCTGAAACGCGCGACCAACTACGCGATTTGCTCACAACCGTAGCCAAGGAAAGGGCTTTACAAATAATTCTCGTGCTGTCAAAAGCCGACGACATACCTCCTTTCATCACTCACATAGTAGAAGTCAAAGACATGAAAGTAGACCATAAGCAGACCGTAGGCGATTATCTTACCCGCAACAAAGATGCTTGCAACACGGCATTCGGCAACAAAAAGCGAGCCATGCTGGCAACCATGCCATGCCACAAAACTACCGACTGGCACGGCGAAGTGGTAGCGATGGACGGCATCACGATACGTTACGGCGCGCGGACAATACTCGACCGCTTCAACTGGAAAGTCAGCCAGGGCGAGCATTGGGCGGTTTCTGGTCCTAACGGAGCGGGCAAATCCACGCTGCTAAGCCTCGTATGCGCCGACAATCCGCAAGCATACGCCTGCGACATTACGCTATTCGGACGGAAGCGCGGCACAGGTGAAAGCATTTGGGACATCAAGCGACGCATCGGCTACGTGTCGCCCGAGATGCACCGCGCCTACAACAGAGACATTGCATCAGTAAAAGTGGTGGCAAGCGGACTGAAAGACACCGTGGGACTGTACGCCCAACCAAACGAAGAAGAGAACGAGACGTGCCGCGCATGGATGGACATATTCGGAATAAAAGAGCTTGCCGACAGGACTTTTCTCAAGCTGTCAAGCGGCGAGCAACGGCTTGTATTGCTGGCACGTGCATTCGTAAAAGACCCCGAACTGCTTATCCTCGACGAGCCGTTCCACGGCCTTGACAACGCCAACCGCCAGATGGTGACAGACATAATAGAAGCTTTTTGCCAACGGCCGGGCAAAACCCTCATCATGGTAAGCCACTACAAAGACGAGCTGCCGCCCTGCATAGACCACACGCTGACGCTTAAACGCACCGTGTAAAGTTTACCTTCAAACATACAAAGCATGTCAGAAACAGCGCAGACAATCATCGTATTGACCGTAACCGTATGCGCCATAGCCTACGCCTCATGGCGCACGTACAAGGCGATGACGGCTAAAGGCGATGCGTGCAGCGGCTGCCCGCTCAAAGACACATGCCAAAAAGACAAGCGGAAACGCAACAGGTAAACATTGGAAACAAACCTACGCCTCTGCAATATGCGGCCTTTTGCACGGTAAAAGGCCGTCTTTCATACGCCAAAAGGCCATGTTTTAGATTGTAAAACATAGCCTTTTGTATTGCTTGATATAACTATTTGATTATCAATAAAATACAAACAAGGGAATTAGCAGCCTCACATAAAGCACCGTCAGCCTACGACCTTAAACCTGGCAAACTTCACAAGTAGCTGCTTCGTGCCGGCATTCTCAAACTGCACCGTGGCCTTCATGTTCTCGCCGGAGCCTTCAAGCCTCGTCACCTTGCCCATGCCAAAACGCTCATGCTCGATAACGCAGCCTTCCGTCAAACCGCCGACATCTGCCGACTGGCTTCCAGCCGCAGGCTGCACACGCCTGCCTTTAACCGACGCTACGGCGCGCAGACGCTGAAAACCCGGCAAGAACGTGTCGGCTACGGGCGGCTCATCACGGTGAGAAGCCTCGCGAGGCTTCGGGTCAGCCCTGAACTGCGATGCCACCGGGCGGCTGTTCTGCCACCTATTAACCGTATGGAATGAGGGTAAATAATTCTTTCTTACAGATAAAATCATCTCAACATTTTCATCCATACTTAACAGTTCAGGTTTTATATCACGCAAAAATCGACTTGGTGTTTCCATATTTGTATCTCCATAAAGGGTACGGATTTTTGCAAATGTCAAGAAACACAGACGTTCCGCACGCGTTATTGCAACATAAAACAAACGCCGCTCCTCCTCTATTTCAACAGAATTTCCGATTGCTCTTTTAACTGGAAATACATTTTCTTCAAGCCCGACAACAAATACAACGGGAAATTCAAGCCCTTTGGCATTGTGTACGGTCATTAAAGACACACAATTATCATCTATCTCATCTTTGTCAATAGCAGATAAAAGGGATTTTTCACGCAAAAAAGTTTCTAAGCTTTTATTTTCAACATTTTCATCTTTTACAAAGCCTTCAATTTCTGCAAAAAAATCATCCATGTGTTGCTTCCTTAATCGCCCCTCTGGAGTATCATCGGAAGAAATCTCATTTTCCAATCCACTCTGTACATATATTTCACGGCCTAACGTATCAACATCTTCTAAGTCTTTCTTTTGTATAAAGGTGTTTATAAGCTGTTTAAAAGCCTTTATCTTTTCACATGTTGCCTTGGCTATAGACAATCCAAACTTCTCAGGTTCATTAATTATAGCCCAAGGACTAACATTGAATACAGATGCAAGCCCAACAACTTTTGAAATCGTAACATCTCCTATTCCTCTTTTAGGACAATTGATTATTCTTTTAAACGCTTCCTCATCATCAGGATTTACGACCAATCGAAAATACGATATAATATCTTTTATTTCTTTACGCTGATAAAAGCCCAATCCACCATAAACCATATATGGAATACCCCATTTTGTCATCGCCTGTTCAAAGTTCGTACTTAATGAAGAAACACGATAAAAGACAGCAATATCACTATAATTATATTTTTCTTTTCGTATCAAACGCATTATCTCACGACAAACCAACTCCGCTTCATGCCGCCCGTCGTCTGCACATTTCAATAAAAGCTTTTTCCCCTCATCCCGCAAACTATATAATTCTTTTTCTATCTGATTTTCATTTTTACTTATCAAACTATTTGAAGCTTTTACTATACGCTGTGTACTACGATAATTCCGTTCGAGTTTAAATAAGCGCGTCCCTGCAAAAATCTTATCAAAGTTAAGTATATTTTCAATATTTGCTCCACGAAAAGAATATATACTCTGTGCATCATCTCCCACGGCACAAACTCGCAAATGCTCTTTTGACAGTTGTAATATGATTTCCTGCTGCACAGTATTTGTGTCTTGATACTCGTCTACAAGAATATATTTGTATTTATTAGAGTAAAATTGACGAATATCATCATGCTCTTTAAACAGCGTAAAGGTATTAACAAGGAGGTCGTCAAAGTCCATTACATTTGCTTTTTTACATCTCTCGCAATAAGCAAAATATATAATACCTATATTTGAAGTATCCTTAACGCCATTATCTTCAAGTAATTTTTCAAGCGCTTCAGTATCATTGGGAAATACAAGATTATTCTTTGCAAGGCTAATAAGAGATTGTAAAAATTCAGGTTTGTTAGCTTTGATATCAAGCCCCTTTTCTTTCAATACAGCCTTTAATAAACTTTGCGAGTCTTTTTCATCATAAATCGTATAATTGGGAGCATACCCAAGGTGGTGCGCTTCGACGCGCAATATGCGTGAAAATATGCTGTGGAACGTGCCCATGTTGAGCTTCCGAGCCATATCGTCGCCCACCAACGTGCCGATGCGCTGCTTCATTTCGTTGGCTGCCTTGTTGGTGAACGTAAGGGCAAGGATGTTCCACGGCTTCATGCCTTGGCTCAACAGGTAAGCGATTTTGTATGTAAGCACGCGCGTTTTGCCCGACCCTGCCCCGGCGATTACCAGCGACGGACCGTCGCAATATTCGACAGCCTTGCGCTGGCTCTCGTTCAATTCATTAAGAAAATCCACTTTGCGAATTAAGAATTAAGAGTTAAGAGTTAAGAAAACTTGACTTTCGAGTTAAGAATTAAGAGTTAGAATTAAGAAAAACCAACTTGCATGATACTCTGCAACAGCATGTTTTCTTAATTCTTAACTCTTAATTCTTCACTTCCTATACACTCCGCCGGAGGATGTCTTGGGGTCGTAGTCCTCACCCTCGGCGGGGAATGACGGTATGAACTTCATCTGCCGCTCTATCTGCCGCTTGCGTTTCAGAATGTACGCGCTCGGACTTTTCGAGCTGAACTTCAACGGATTGGGCAGCGTGGCGGCAATTAACGCACACTCGCCACGGAACAAGTCGGCGGCGTCTTTGCCGAAGTTGTCGTGCGCTACGGCCTGAACTCCGTATATGCCGGGACCCATCTCTATGGAGTTAAGGTACACTTCCATGATGCGCTGCTTGCTCCACATGAACTCTATGAGCACGGTGAAATAAGCCTCAAGCCCCTTGCGCACCCACGAACGGCCGGGCCATAGAAACACGTTCTTGGCCGTTTGCTGCGAAATGGTGCTGCCGCCGCGTATCTTGCCGCCTTTAAGGTTGCTCATTGCGGCCTTCTCTATGGCGTCATAGTCAAACCCATGATGCAGCAGAAAGCGCTGGTCTTCACTGGCCATCACGGCCACCGGCATGTGGCGCGACATCTCTTCCAGCGGCACCCACTTGTGGTGCAGCTTCACGCTCTCGCCGTCCTTCAGCTGCTCGGCGCAACGGATGAACATCAGCGGAGTGAAATATACAGGTATGAAACGCAAAGCCACAACGGCAAGGATGGTAGAGCCGAAAAAGGCAACAAGCACCCAACGCAATATGCGGCTGAATATTTTAAGTCGTAACATGCTGTTTGGATAATTAAGAGTTAAGGAAAGTACGGTTTTAAGGTCATAAGGTTATAGGGTTATACGGTTGAAGGGTATGCAGGAGTATTACCAACACCGTAAAACCTCATAACCTTATGACCTTAAAACCGTACTTTCCTTAACTCTTAACTCTTAATTTATTACGTTATTGCAGGGTTCCGTTATTGGCGGCGTCAATCATTTCCTGGCTGGCGTAGAGGTACACCTCAACGCGGCGGTTCTGCTCGCGGCCGGCCGCAGTGCTGTTGTCAGCCACGGGGTTCTGCTCTCCAAGACCTTCAACAGCTGCTATCTGGTCGGCAGCCGCGCCACATGCCATAAGGTATGAAGCTACGCTCTGCGCACGTGCCTGTGACAGGTCGAGGTTTTTCTGAACGCTTTGCTCTGCCGTAGAGTTCTTCCATCCCTGGTTGTCGGTATATCCGTACACATTGACGTCGAGCGTGGCGTTCTTCTTCAACACGTTATTTGCGAACTTGCTCAACGACGACTTGGCCGACGCGTTCAGCGTAGAGCTGCTTGTGGCGAAGAGCAGGCCCGAGTCAAACGTCACCTTAACGGCCTTCAGTCCGTTGTTATCCGTAACTTCCTCAACCGTAGCCGTCTCTGCAAGCTGCGCCTCGGTCTCGGCCTTGACCTTGTCCATGTGGCGGCCAATGAGTGCGCCCGTGCCCGCGCCTACAGCTGCTCCAACAGCCGCTCCAACCGCAGTGTTGCCCGCTATCTTGCCGATGATTCCACCTACAAATGTACCTGCGCCTGCGCCTATCAGCGAGCCCGTGCCCGCTTTCGTGCTGCAGCTCAACACGAGAGCCGCACACAATCCAAGTGTTATAACCTTTAACTTCTTCATAATTATATTTGGTTTAAATGGTTTGACAAGTACAAAATTACAACTTTTCCAGTATTTACCAATAGAATGCAGGATTGTTTTATCATAAAAAAACTTATAATACGGCATTACACGACTGTTTTTCCGAATTACAGAACAACGTAACGCGCCTCGCGACACCGCCTCGGCAGCAATCAGACACTTTGACACATAAACCGGAGTATGGCTGACACATTGATTTCTGTTGACGCTCCGTAGCGGCGTTATTCTGAAATAAAAATCTGACGGACGAAAATATGCCCGGGAAAAGTGTGCAAACGCAACCGCCTGACATACAAAACGTTAAGCGAAAAAGCCATGACAGTGTGCAAGGAATATGGCGTTTTAACATTTTTTAGACGGTATTTATCGGCGGTAAATACCGTATTTAGCATTGGTAAAGACCGCATCCGCCACCCGTAAAGACGGCTTTTACGGTTGCAAAAGGCGGCCTTTTGCCCTGCCGTATGCCGTGTTCAGGAGTGTAAAAGGTGACATTTTGCTGTCGAAATGGCAATAAACGTCTACCCTGCTGACCTATTTCGACCGGGAATCCGGACATTTTCAAAATGACACATTGCTATGTTTATAGATAAAACAGCATCTTATTGAAACACGGAGCCATTGCCTGAGACGCCATGGGGACGCACGGCCGGAGGCAGACAAAAATAGTTAATTCACGCATTGGCACGGTGTTTGTATAAATAAATGTGTACCTTTGCAGGGACAAGACATTATATATTTAACAATTAGGAGCTGTAAATGACAAGTCAATTTTCACCGAAAGTATCGCAGATACTGGCCTTCAGCCGCGAGGAAGCGGCACGGCTGGCCAGCAGGTCGGTAGGTCCGGAGCACCTGCTGCTCGGCATACTGCGCGACAAGACCGGCCCCGTACACGAACTATTCGTAAAATCAGACATCAATTTCCAAACCATAAAAGAAGAACTTGAACAAAAGGTGCGCGAGGAAGACTTTGCGCAACCGCTCCGCACACACGAGCTCGTGCTGAACGAAAAGGCCAGCAACATACTGAAACTGGCCGTGCTCGAAGCGCGCATACAGGCCACGCAGATGGTTGACGAACAGCACCTGCTGCTCGCCATACTGCACGACCACGTGGACAACGGAGCAAAAGAAGTGCTTGAATTTAACAATATGAACTACGAAGACGCACTGACATATTTCAGGCAGAAAGCCAACACCGTCAGCGACGGCATAGGTATGCCCGACAAGGAGGAAGACGAAGACGACGGTATGCTTAGCATCAACGGCAACAACTCGCAGAAGTCGCGCCCCGCAGGCACCGCAACAACACAGCGGCCTACGGGCAAGACGCCCGTACTCGACAACTTCGGCACCGACCTTACGAAGGCCGCCGCCGAGGGAAAGCTCGACCCCGTAGTGGGACGCGAGCGCGAGATACAACGCGTTACCGAAATACTTTGCCGCCGGAAGAAGAACAACCCCATACTCATAGGCGAGCCGGGCGTAGGCAAAAGCGCCATAGTGGAAGGCTTGGCGCAGATGATATGCAAGCACCACACGTCGCCCGTGCTGTTCAACAAGCGCATAATAAGCCTCGACATGACAGCCGTAGTGGCCGGCACTAAGTACCGAGGACAGTTTGAGGAGCGCATACGCGCGCTAATAAAGGAAATAGAACAGAACCCCGACGTGGTGATTTTCATCGACGAAATACATACGCTCGTGGGCGCAGGCTCCACACCCGGCTCGATGGACGCGGCCAACATACTGAAGCCCGCGCTGGCACGCGGCACGATACAGTGCATCGGCGCAACGACGCTTGACGAATACCGCAACTCCATCGAGAAGGACGGCGCGCTTGAACGACGCTTCCAGAAGGTAATAGTAGAGCCTACCACGGCCGAGGAAACCGTAGAAATACTGAACAACATAAAGGAACGCTACGAGTATCACCACCACGTGTCTTACTCTGACGATGCCATTATGGCGTGTGTCAAACTGACAGACCGTTACGTAACCGACCGTGCTTTCCCCGACAAGGCCATCGACGCCATGGACGAAGTGGGCGCACGCGTACATCTGCAACACGCCCAGATGCCGCCTGAAATAGGCGAAAAGGAGAAGGAGATAAGCTACGTGAAGGAGAAAAAGCAGGCCGCCGTAAGGAACCAGAACTTCGAACTGGCCGCAAGCTACCGCGACAAGCAGACCGAACTGGAGGCCGAACTGAAAGAGCTTCAGCAGAAGTGGGAGAACAACGAGATAGGCCAGCGCGACGTTATCACCGATAAGGACGTGGCCGACGTTGTGTCGATGATTACCGGCGTGCCTGTACAACGCATGGCTGAAGCCGAGGGTGTGCGCCTGAAAAACATGGGCGCGGAACTCAAGAAGGCCGTAATAGCGCAGGACAAGGCCATAGAGAAAATGGTGAAAGCCATACAGCGCAACCGCGTAGGGCTGAAAGAGCCCAACCACCCCATCGGTGCGTTCATGTTCCTCGGCCCTACCGGCGTGGGCAAAACGTACCTGGCAAAGAAGCTGGCCGAATACATGTTCGGCAGCGCGGACGCCCTCATCCGCATAGACATGAGCGAATACAGCGAGAGCTTCAACACGTCGCGCCTTATCGGCGCGCCTCCGGGCTACGTAGGTTACGAGGAGGGCGGCCAGCTGACGGAGCGTGTACGCCGCCATCCCTACTCCATCGTGTTGCTCGACGAAATAGAGAAGGCTCACGGCAACGTGTTCAACATGCTGCTGCAAGTGCTCGACGAGGGACGCCTTACTGACGGCAACGGCCGCCTAATCGACTTCCGCAACACGGTAATCATCATGACGAGCAACGCCGGTACGCGCCAGCTGAAGGAGTTTGGGCGCGGCGTGGGTTTCACCGCAGGCGGAAGAATGGGGCTAAGCCTCAACGAGAGCGACAAGGAATATGCGCGTAGCATAATACAGAAGAGCCTGAGCAAGCAGTTCAGTCCCGAGTTCTTGAACCGTCTGGACGAAATCATAACCTTCGACCAGCTCGACCTTGACGCGATAAAGCAAATCATCAACATAGAGCTTCGCGGCCTTATAAAGCGCGTAAGCGAACTGGGCTACACACTCGAAATCACCGACAAGGCCAAGGAATTTGTCGCCATGAAGGGCTATGACGTACAGTTCGGTGCCCGTCCGCTGAAACGTGCCATCCAGACATACATCGAAGACGGCGTATGCGAACTGCTGCTTGACGGAAAACTTAAAGCCGGTGACACCATTACCGCCGACAAATGTGATGACAAAGAGGAGCTTATATTCAATTAAGAGTTAAGAATTAAGAGTTAAGAAAATATGCCTTGCCGGTTAAAACAACCCACAAGGCATATTTTCTTAACTCTTAATTCTTAATTCTTAATTTACTTCTTATCTTGCTGTTATGTGGAAACAGCCCTGCTTTACCTCGTATTTCACATAACAACGATTTGCCTCGCGCATGTCACGCAACACCTCGCTAAGCACCCATTTCAGCGTATCGTTGCGCACGGCACGGCGCTCCGGGCCCTCTGACGGACTTACCGTCTTATACCGATTATAGCAAATGTCGAAGGTCGTACCGTAAAGATGGCATGAGTTCTCTGTTGCATTGGCGTTGTGCCCACGCAGTTTGGTAACGTCTTTACGGGTGCGCAGCACGCTCGTAACAATGATTTGATGCAACGGTATGCCTTTTATCTGCAAGCTGTCGTAATACGCACGGCCTATGTCGTTAAGCAATACGGCGGCACGCGGAACAAGATACGGTATGCTGCTGCTTAACGGGTCAACATGAAAATACGGACTCGCACCTACAAAAACAAGGTCTTTCTTGCGACGTTCCGCCTCCTCACGGTCCTCAACGGGCTTCACTCCGTGCGCATTGGCGGCAACAAGCTGCACGTCGTTATTGTCAGGAAAAGTGCGGCTGAAACCCGGCACACTGTTTATGCGATGCTTTTTCACACCGCCCTTACTATCGAAAAACGAAGTCAAAGGAAATAACGGCGAAAACTCCGACTGCCATTCAACGGCATTCAATGCAGGTTCCTCGCTTTTTACTTCCGTTTTATTTGCCACCGCTACGCTATCTGCTACAAAGCTGTCTGCCATGGTCTTGTCTTCAGCCACTGACGGAAAAACAAGCCTTATGAAAGCCAATACCAATACAATAATGGAGAAACCGGTCAAATACCTGTTCTTTGTTATTCTGAATTTATTATGGAAGTACATAATTACCTTAAATATTTTACAGGCAAAATACTGTGACAACGCCCAATGCTCCATGGCCTTTAACAGTATAATGTCTTTTACCTGCAAAGGTAAGCCTTTTTCGCTTTTAATCCGTCCAAGAACATAATAAAAATAATAAAATAACTCCCTTTAGGCAAAAACAAGAAAAATCCCCACCTCCAAGAGATGGGGATTTTTCTTGTTTTACGCTTTTCTGCAAAGAGAAGTTTGCAATCTTCTCACATAACGTTTTGTTCTTTGCTTTCTTTTGCAGGTTTGCTTTCTGCCGTTTTTGCCGTTGAAACCTTTGCGGCAGGCTTCTTTGTCGTTGTCTTGGCCTTCTCAACCTTAGCCTTCAGTTTGGTTTCGGCAGCCTGCATCTTCTCAACCTTGGCTTTAAGGCGTACAATCTCCTTGTCCTTCATTTCGATTTCATCGCCTTGGTTCTTTATGGTTGTAAGCAGAGAGTTGAGCTCGTCGTTGTCGATTTCTTCCGGATACAAGGAATTTACCCGGTTGATGAAGTCGCCAAGAATGTTCATGTAGTTTGTGAACGCATCAAACGGCGAACTGTAAATACCACGGTCAAGACCTACGTTTGACGGTTTTGTTGTCATGAAGCGGAAGTTGTTACTTGCCTGCAAATAGTCCCAATCCTGGTTTATCCTTGGATCGTTGGCAATGCGCACACGGTCGGCCACACTGTAAAGCTTGTTAAAAGCCTCACGCTGCATCGGATTGCCCAACCAGCAACTTACGTCGCGCTCCTCGTCAACCCATGACAATGTGTCGGGCACATCAAGGTTGCCCACACTATTCATCTTCAAACAAATCTCTGTCGGGGTTGAGAATGTGATGCCCTTTTCCTTTGCATACATCGGCAGAGCCTTTATGAAGTCAAGGATGTTTGACGACAGAGGCTGCGCTATACCCAAGGCAGACAATTCCATAAAGATATTTATAACCTGCTCATTATCAGGCAACGACGCAATTCGGTTAATGTAATTGTCAGCAAACAAAGGATATCCTTCCCACTCGCTGTTGTTGAAACGCAGGCTGATATCGTCGCTAAGGTCAACATCGCGAAGCAATAACTTGAGATTGGGAGCTATCGCGCAATTGTAGACATAATGTGGCGACTTCCATCCAAGCACATGTTTTGCGCCCTCGGTCAACATACCCTTGAAGCCCATTGCCGCAGCCTGGCCGCCAATGTCGTCACTATATATGAGTGAGGAGTTTCTTAATACGGTAGGTTTCTTTCCAAAATACTCCTGCATCTTGGCAGCCTGCTTCTTCACATCGGCAGCAAAAGCCTCTTCATTAACAAGCGAAGACAGGCCGTGTGAATACGGCTCGGCCAAAAACTCCACGCATCCTGTGTCGTTAAGTTCCTGAAGCTTGGTTATAACTTGCGGAGCGTGCATTTCCAATTGCTCCAGACCTACACCAGAAATGGAGAACGCCACCTTGAAATATTTGCCATTGCTCTTTATCATTTCAAGGAACGTGTCCAATGCCGGCATGTACGAACGTTCGGCGATGTCGCTTATGCTACGCTCGTTTTCATAATCGTCATAATAATAATGGTCAGTACCTATATCAAAGAAACGATAGCGTTTGAGATGTATTATCTGGTGAATCTCAAAATATAAGCATATTGTTTTCATTGCTGTTTTCCTTATTTGGTTAATTTATCGATTTAAAGTTAATTAGTCCCTAAGTCCGAGTGTACGCTCATAAAGTTCACGTATCCACAATCCGACCTTCTCCCATGTAATCTGGTCTACTTCATGCTTGCCTTCAGATTGCAGATAGTTGAACAGGCTGTCGTTGTGGCATATTGAATAAATTGCGTCAGCCAAAGCGTGAATGTCCCAATAATCAACTTTTATACAGTTTGTCAATATCTCGGCGCAACCGCTCTGCTTTGAGATGATTGACGGCGTACCGCACTGCATTGCCTCAAGCGGAGATATACCGAACGGCTCGCTCACAGACGGCATCACGTAAACATCAGAATCTTTCAAGCATTCATACACTTGCTTGCCCCTCATGAAACCGGGGAAATGGAAACGGTCTGCAATACCACGCTCTGCGGCAAGATAAATCATCGCATCCATCATGTCGCCACTTCCTGCCATGCAAAAACGCACATTACGCGTACGGTGAAGCACCATGTTTGCCGCCTCGACAAAATATTCCGGGCCTTTCTGCATCGTTATGCGGCCAAGGAAAGTTACGACTTTCTCCTTATTGGTATGGTCTGGACGAGGTATGTCCTGCAATTCCTGGCGCAGCGGATAAACAGCATTGTGCACCGTAAAGCACTTGCGCGGGTCTTGATAATAATGGTTGATTACCGTCTGACGCGTAAGCTCGCTGACGCACATTATGCAGTCGGCGTTGTCCATTCCGTCCTTTTCTATTGCATAAACAGTGGGGTTGACATTGCCTCGGCTACGGTCAAAGTCTGTTGCATGTACATGTATGCACAACGGTTTGCCGCTTATTTTCTTGGCATGTATGCCGGCCGGATAAGTCAACCAGTCATGCGCATGAATAATGTCAAACTCCTGCTGACGGGCTACAACACCTGCAACGATTGAATAATTGTTGATTTCGCTGTGCAACTGGTTGTCAAGGTATTTGCCGGAAAACTCGATGCACCCCAAGTCGTTCACCAACATATAGTTAAAGTCGGCATAAATGTGGTCGCGCATACTGTAATATGTCTCCGGCGTAGTCATGTTGCCAAGACGTCCTTTCAGATAATCGTAACTTACGTCACGGTAAACGATTGGCACTTCGTTCATCGCTATCACGTTCATAAAACTCTTGTCTTCGTCGCCCCATGGTCTCGGAAGACAAAAAGTAATTTCCATGTCGCTCTGCTCCGAAAGGCCTTTTGTTATGCCGTAACTGGCGGTGCCAAGTCCACCGAGTATGTGAGGAGGAAATTCCCAACCAAACATTAAAACTTTCATATAGCTCCTCCTTTATTTAACATAAGAATATTTTTCAAGTAAGTTCAAGGTTCTCAATATCTCGGCGACATTCATCGCAAAAGAGATTGCACCGCGTGCACGGAATGGAGGATTGCCATCTGACAATTCCGGTATCGTGCCGAGACAGTTTATCAACATCTCGTCTTCATACCCTACCATCTGGCGCTCAATGAAGCTCAAACGTGTGCGCTTGTAAAGCTTCAGGCAAGCTTCCATATAGAAACCTCCAAGCCACGGCCATGCCGTACCCTGATGATAAGCGTAATCACGCTGCGGACCTACATACATAGGATTATATCCTCCGCTCTTCGGAGATAGGGAACGAAGTCCCTTAGGAGTAAGCAACTCGCGCGTACAAACGTCAAGCACGCCCTTCTTCTGGTCTTGTGACAACGGCGAATAGTCGAACGCAACGGGGAAAATCATGTTCGGCCTTACGCTCCAGTCCATCATGCTGCCGTCAACATAGTCGAACAGATAACCGTAATCATTGAGGAATGTGGCTACAAACGACTGCTTGCAAAGCTCTGCACGCTTCTCCCAATCTTCAGCTTTTGCATTGTCTTCCTTCAATGCCGCCAATTTGGCTCCAAACTTCAAGGCGTTGTACCATAGGGCATTAAATTCAACGATATATCCGGTTCTCGGTACTACCGGCCGTCCGTTTACAGTTGAGTTCATCCAAGTTACAGGCTTGTCATGCCCATCTGTGTAAACCAAACCGTTGGCATCGAGTCGCAAATTGGGATGTTTACCGTCAATTATGTAGCAAAGTATGTCTTTGACAAACTCGCCATACATACTCAAGCACTTGTCATCACCAGCGGCCTTGGCGTATTGCTGTATAGCCCAAATAGCCCAAAGGAATACGTCAGGCTGCTCCATCTCCGTGATTTTCACCGTCAACGGCTCGCCTTTCATAAACTCGCGCGCACCTCTTTCGGCCGTCTTCATCACAAGTTCAAAATAATCTTGCTCATCAATAGCCAATGTCAAGCCCGGTAGCGAAATGAACGTGTCGCGTGCACGGCACTTGAACCATGGATAACCTGCCAAGATATAACGCTCGTCCTTGCTCGTCCTGTTGTGAAACTGGTGTGCAGCGTTGACAAGGCAATGGAAGAAGTTGTCACGAGGAGCACGGTCTTCAACTTCCTTGTCAAAAAGATGCTTCAGCGTGCTTGTCTTAATGTCTGAAGTAGAAGCGGCAAACACTATGCTCTCCCCTTTCTTGATGTGCATCTCGAAATATCCGGGAACATACAAATCCTCGTTTGACGCATAGCCGTATTCCTGCTCCTTAGGATACTCTATTCCCCTGTACCAGTCAGGCATGAAAACAAACTCATTTGCCTTGCTGAACTGCATGTACAAGTCGGGATAACCGGCATACATACATGTCTTGATGCCGTTGTCAACCAGATGGTACTCGCGGCTCGCCGTAGCGTTCTCGTGTGTCACCTGCCTTACGCTGCGGAAAGCAAGGAACGGCTTAAATCGCAGGATTGTCTCACTGTGTGCATCCATCAGCGTGTAGCGTATAAGGATGCGGTTCTCATAATGCTGGAACACCACCTCCTTCTTAAGCAACACGCCGCCCACGCGATAAACCGTAGTCGGCACCTTGTCGCAATTGAACTCGCGGATATACTTATGCCCTTTGGGGCTGTAATTGTTACCTTGGTACTTGTGCAGTCCAAGGTTGAACTCCGCGCCGTGCTGGACTACCGTGACATCCAAAGAGGAAAGCAACACATGGTTGTCTTCGTCCATACCAGGAACGGGCACAACAAGCAGGCCGTGGTATTTGCTGGTATTGCAATCCACGATTGTCGAGCAAGAATAAGCCCCCGAACGGTTTGTACGCAACAACTCCCTTGAAAGCGATTCCTCCAAGTTTGTCATCAGAGCCTTTTCAAATTTAAGATAACTCATGGTATAATTTAGAAGATTTAAAGTTTTTCAAATATCAAGGCCACATTGACGTACACACGAACTTTGTACGCCAAAAGACCTTTCAAAGGTAATCAAATTATTTTTTATGACAAAAAAAATATGTGTGTTTTTCGTCTTACAACCATTTAGGCAAAGAAATAGTATAAAAAATACCAGCACAAAAGATTTGTGCCGGCATAAGCAACCGGCATTACGCCGGTATGATGAAATTGATTACTTCTTGTTCCACCGTTATTTTATATGGACCTACGGGTGTCTTCATCAGCCTTCCGTCCACACTGACAAGCGCCCTTACAGCCTCATTCACAATCACTTCGCCTGTACGGTACGGATGTACACTATGGTGATTGAGAAATTTGCCGGTAAAAAGAAGGTAAAAGCCCTCGAACAGCTGCGTCATTTCAGGATGATATACTACGGAGACGTCAAGCAGGCCGTTGTAAGGCACGGCGTTCGGTGTCTGTCCGTAACCGGAAGCATTGCCTACACAAACGGTCATGACCTTGCGGTCAATGACGTCAGAATTTATTTTTAAAGACATCTTGTAGTCAAGCCTTTGGAATACCATCAAAGCCAAAGAACCGATAAACGACAATGTTCTTGACCCAAGCACACGGCGAGTCTGCCTGCGCAGATTCATTATGGCAGAAATAAGACCAATGTTCACACAGTTGTGGAAATACCTGTGGCACTTCTCACCCTTGGCGTTTACGTACCTGATACACCCCAAATCGATTTTCCTTATGCGGCGTTCCTTAAGCCATATTACGGTCTGTTCAAGCTCGTTCTCCTTAAAACCCCAATAATGCGCAAAGTCATTCATCACCCCATTGGGTATCAGGCCGAGCGCAATTGACTCACGCACATCCTTGCTTGCCGACATGAGACAATTGACGGCATCGTTCAGTGCGGAGTCGCCTCCCACTATCACAATGGTCTTATAACCATTGTCTATGAACATATTGACAAGCCGCACCACACCTTCCTGCCTCTCGCTCTGCACGAAATCAAAGTCTATTCCGTTGTCACGCAGGCAGCTTTCTATCTTGCCCCACCGCTTTTTAGCGCCTGTCGCGCCATGCTTCGGGCAATACAGTATTCCCCAACGAGTGTTTGTCATATATTCATCTTTTAGTAACGAGCTGCAAGGCACGGGCTTACTAACCACCCGTTCATTCGCCACTTGCACTCTTATAAATATTTTTTACGAGCTTTACCTTTTCTGCCATTGGCAGCATCGCGTCAATCCAGTTGATTTTGAAGCCGCGCCGCTCCATGCCTCTGAACCACGTCATCTGCCGCTTGGCAAACTGATGGATGGCTATTTCCAGCAAGCGGAACATGTCCTCGTATGACATCTTGCCTGTAACATACTCCGTCACAAACTTATATTCAAGGCCATAATACGTCAAGTCTTCAGGGGCTATGCCCTCGGCGAGCAAGCCTCTCACCTCGTCAACCATCCCCTCGTCAAGCCTTTGCCTCAGGCGTGCGCTTATCCTGCGCCTGCGCTCGTCGCGGTCTATGGCCATACCTATTATTATAGAGCTAACTTCCGGGAAGCTTTGCTCTTCAGGCAAGGCGTGCTCCTTGTAATAAGTCTCTATCTCGATAGCCCGTATGGCACGCTTTGCCGTGTCCACATCAGTCTTGTTGTGCATTACCGCGCCGTTCTCCACCTTCAGTCTTGCGAGAATGTCGGTCAGTTCGGTAAGTGTCTTGCCTTCCAGTCTGCTACGCAGTTCCTTGTTCTCTGGCACAGGCTGCAACCTGTAACCTTTCAGTACAGCCTCAATGTAAAGCCCCGTGCCGCCGCACATCACCGGCAGACGGCCACGCCCTATGATGTCGGCGTAAGCCGCGGCAAAGTCGCGCTGATACTCAAACACATTGTACTTCGTGCCAGGCTCGGCAATGTCGATAAGGTGATAAGGCACATGTACGCCGCCTACGTCATAGTCGGCAAGGTCCTTTCCAGTGCCAATGTCCATACGGCGGTACACCTGGCGGCTGTCGGCACTTATGATTTCACCGCCGACCGAAGAGGCAAACGCCGCGGCCAATGCCGTCTTGCCCGTGGCCGTAGGGCCGAGTATTGTCACCATATTGCTCATTGCCAACTTTCTGTATACACCGCTTGGCGCGGCATTTCACATTGCAAATATAGTGCAAATAGAGTGAAATACAAAATAAAAGCGAGTGAAACGAACTTTTATTTTTATTTCCGAGATGAAGCCTATATTATCTAAATATAGTGCAAAATTTCGATTAAGCGAAATAAAAGGGAAACACTTTTGCTTTTATGAGCATGAGAAATTTATCCAAATAGAGTGAAATACAAAATAAAAGCGAGTGAAACGCGCTTTTATTTTCATTTCCGAGATGAAGCCTATATCAGCAAATATATACAAAAAAAATAAACCGCAGGACATTTGCCCTACGGTTTATTTTATACAATCGGTAATTCTATGATTAGCCGTTGTGCTTCTTCATAATCTTGATGAGGTCGATTACCTTGTGAGAGTAACCAATCTCGTTGTCGTACCAAGATACAACCTTAACGAACTTGTCTGTCAGGTAAACGCCTGCGTCAGCGTCGAAGATAGATGTCAGCGGGCAGCCGAGGAAGTCAGAAGAAACGACCTTGTCCTCTGTGTAGCCCAGGATGCCCTTCAGTTCGCCCTCAGAAGCTTCCTTCATAGCCTTGCAGATGTCTTCCTTCGTTGCAGCGTTCTTCAGGTTTACAGTCAGGTCAACTACTGATACGTCCAGAGTAGGAACGCGCATAGAGATACCTGTCAGCTTGCCGTTCAGTTCGGGGATAACCTTGCCTACAGCCTTTGCAGCACCAGTAGAAGACGGGATAATGTTGCCAGAAGCGGCACGGCCACCACGCCAGTCCTTCAGAGACGGGCCGTCAACGGTGCGCTGTGTAGCGGTTGTAGAGTGAACGGTTGTCATAAGGCCGTTCTCAATGCCGAACTTATCGTTCAACACCTTTGCGATAGGAGCCAAGCAGTTGGTTGTGCAAGATGCGTTAGAAACAATTTTCTGGCCTGCGTATGTGTCGGTGTTTACACCGCATACGAACATGTCAGCCTGGCGGCCGTCCTCGCCCTTCTTTGAAGGAGCAGACAGTACAACATATTTAGCGCCTGCCTGGAGGTGCTTCTCTGCACGGTCCATAGTCAGGTAAAGGCCTGTAGACTCAACTACGTATTCTGCGCCGATTTCGTCCCACTTCAGGTTTGCAGCGTCCTTCTCTGCTGTAACGCGGATGTGGTTACCGTTTACGATAAGCTCGTTCTTCTCAACGTCAGCCTCGATAGTTCCGTCGAACTGGCCGTGCATAGTGTCATACTTCAGCATGTAAGCCATGTAGTCAACAGGCAGAAGGTCGTTGATACCTACTACTACGACGTCGTTCTTGTTAGCCTCTTCGAGAGAAGCACGGAAAACGAAACGGCCGATGCGGCCAAATCCATTGATACCAATTTTAATCATCTTAGTTTATTTTAAAGGGTTAAAATAATTTCCTTAAATCATACCTATTGCCTTGAAAACGGCCTCCGCACAAGTGTTACGCGGTGTCGGCGCGTGGCCGCCGCAGCCACTCCTCGGTTTTTCGTCCGCAAAGTTACGAAAAATATTTTATTCCCGTATCGGTTTGTAATATTAAATAATATAAAAAATAACGGTCAAGCCATATCCGGCAAACCGCAATGCCTTATTCCTACACGTAGGTACAACCTGCATCCTGACAACTTTCAACCTGATACAATATACAGGCAAAAGCAATGGAACATGACTGCGCCACGGCTACATCAGACATACCACCGTGCAAAAGGCGGCAAACAGCAATGCAAAAGGCCGTCTTTTACCGTGCAATTCACGGCCTTTTACAACGCCATTTGCCGTCTTTTACAAAACCGTTTGCAAACACATGCCCACGAGACACGCGCAACACATATAGCAATGACGGCTCCGCCCCGTCGCACAGCCCGTCTTTACGGGGCTTAACTATGCTGTCATGCAAGGCGTTCAAACGCAGCCAAGCCAATTTTCAAGAAGCCTGCGTCCCAACGGAGTAAGCACGCTCTCCGGATGGAACTGCACTCCGCGTATGTCATAACGCCTGTGGCGCATGGCCATAATGTAGCCTTCATCGCTCTCGGCAGTCACTTCCAGACACCGTGGAAGCGTATCACGGTCAACCACCCAGCTGTGATAACGTCCCATCATGATGCGCTTCGGGCATCCGGCGAACATCGCATCCGTACCAAACTGTGTCCCTTCCGTCGCCACACCATGATAAACATTATCCAAGTTCGTCAGCTTTGCGCCGAACACCTGCCCTATCGCCTGATGCCCAAGACAAACCCCGAGCATCGGCTTAACGCCCTTGTAACACCTTATTACATCAAGCAGCAGGCCGGCTTCGTCAGGAATGGCCGGGGTGGGGCTTAACACCAACCTATCGAAAGGCTCAAGCTGCGGCAGACTGAAACCGTCATTCCTGAACACACTTACATCCGCGCCTATCGCTTTAAGCATGTGTACAAGGTTGTATGTGAAGCTGTCGTAATTGTCTATAACTGCTATTTTCATCGCAATATGTCGTTTTAATGAAATGTATTACACCTTTTCAGCCATCTCTATCGCCTTGCGCAGCGCGCCAAGCTTGTTGTTCACCTCTTGCAGCTCGCGCTCCTCGTCGCTCGCGGCGACGATGCCTCCACCGGCCTGCATCCACAACTCACCGTTGCGACTGACAAACGTGCGTATGGTTATGGCTTGGTTCAAGTCGCCCGAAAAGCCGATGAAACCCACACATCCGCCGTATGCGCCACGGCAATGGGGCTCCAGTCCGCTTATTATCTGCATGGCCCTTACCTTAGGTGCGCCGCTAAGTGTGCCGGCGGGAAACGTATCAATGAAAGCCTTTACCGCGTCCGCGCCATCGTCAAGCGTACCGCTGACACGGCTTACAAGGTGGATTACATGGCTGTAATATTGTATATCCTTATATAAATCAACGTGAACGTCATGGCAATTGCGGCTCAAGTCGTTGCGCGCCAGGTCAACCAGCATTACGTGTTCGGCGTTCTCCTTGGGGTCGTTTCTCAACGCCTCGGCGGCCTGCATGTCGGCCACAGGGTCGCCTGTGCGGCGCGTCGTACCGGCTATCGGGTCTATGTAGACACGGCGGTTCTCTATGCGGCAATGGGTCTCTGGGCTGCTCCCCAACAGGCGGAAACCGCCGAAGTCAAAATAAAAGAGGTAAGGCGAAGGGTTGATGCTGCGCAAGGCGCGGTACAAAGCGAAGTCGTCGCCCTCGTATTTCTGCACGAAACGGCGAGAAAGAACCACCTGGAAAACATCGCCGCGCATACAGTGGGCTATTCCGCGGCGTATGTTGGCCTTGTGCTGCGCGTCCGTAATAGGTGACGTAACGCCGCCTACGCGGCTGAACGGGTACACGTTCACGTTGCCCCTTGAAAGCCTTAGCATAAGCCTGTCAATGCGTCCGGCAACGTCTTCTCCCTCCTCTGCGAGCGTAACAATCGTCATCTTGCAGTCAAAATGGTCGAAAACTATGACATCGCGGAACAACATGTAATAAATGTCTGGCGCGTCGTTCTTGTCGGCCCCGCCGTCCTTGACCTCGATGTTCTCGAAATATCTCACGGCGTTGAACGACGTGTAGCCATACAAACCGCAACACCCTGTGGCGTCACCGCTTATGCCGAAACGAGCCAAGAAGTCATTTATTGCCATGTCGCAAGTATATTCCGGCGATATTTCAGCCGTATCTGACGTTCCGTCAGGATATGTGCGCTCCACCTTCCCGCGCCTTACCGACACGCCGCCTATCGGGTTCAGGCATACAAACGAACGGCTGTTGGCGCGGTCATGGTAGTCGGAACATTCCAACAGCACGCTTTGCGGACTTGTGTCTCGCAGCCTCATGTACACGCTTACCGGCGTGAACAGGTCGGCAAGGGCCGTGCGGCTTACCGCCGTAAACTTAAATCTGACGTTATCCATATTATAAGGTATTAAATTGTTCAATTGCACTCACCGCCCAGTTCGTCGGCATACCGGCCGAATTTTAAATATGTCTCGACATCCTTGTCGCCTCTTCCGCTCAATGTCAGCACGACTATGTCGTCTGCACCAAACTTCACTTTCTCCAGCGCAGCCAGCGCATGAGCACTCTCTATTGCAGGTATTATGCCTTCAAGCCGCGTCAGTTCATAGCCGGCACGTATGGCTTCGTCGTCATTTATGGCAAGGACTTCGCTGCGTCCCTGAGCCGCCATGTTGCAATGCATCGGCCCTACGCCGGGATAGTCGAGGCCGGCGGAGACGGTGTAGGCCTCCTCTATCTGGCCGTCGGACGTCTGCATCACCAGCATACGGGCACCGTGCAATATGCCTACCGACCCGCAATGCAGCGTAGCCGCCGTGTGGCCGCTGTCTACGCCATAGCCTCCTGCCTCGGCGAGAATGATGCGCACGCGGCTGTTGTCGGCATAATGGTATATCGTACCGGCGGCGTTGGAGCCTCCGCCGATGCAGGCAATGAGGCAATCGGGATAGTCGCGGCCGGTCTTTTCAAGCAACTGCCACTTCAATTCTTCCGATATTACGCTCTGCATACGTGCCACAAGGTCGGGATAAGGATGGGGGCCCATTGTCGAGCCCACCACGTAATACGTGTCAGAAGGATGGCTGCACCAATAGCGAATGGCGGCCGAGCAGGCGTCGCTCAACGTCATGTTGCCCGTAGCCACGGGACATACTTCGGCCCCGAGCATACGCATACGCTCCACGTTTGAACGCTGGCGCTCAATGTCGGTCTTGCCCATGAACACCTTGCAGTCCATGCCCAGCAGCGCACATGCGGTGGCCGTAGCCACGCCGTGCTGCCCCGCGCCGGTCTCGGCTATGACGTGCGTCTTGCCCATGCGCCGCGCAAGGAGAGCCTGCCCTATGGCGTTGTTTATCTTGTGCGCGCCCGTATGGTTAAGGTCTTCACGCTTCAGGTACAGGCGGCAGCCGTATTTATCGCTCATGCGGCGTGCGAAATACAGCGGCGAAGGCCTGCCCACATAGTCTTTAAGCAGGCTGCGGTACTCGGCCTTGAAGCTTCCGCTTTCTATTATAGGCAGGTATGCTTCCTGCAAATCGTGCACACACTTGTGGAGTATCTCGGGCACGTATGCTCCGCCGAACTCCCCGTAAAAGCCCTTTTCGGGCGTTGAATAAGAATGTTCCATCGTATCTTTTCATTTAAATATACAGTAAACAGCACGATGGCTACACCCGGCAATAACGGCGCGGACTGCCACCTGCCAAACCATTGATAATCAGAGCGTTTCCAAAAGGCCGTCTTTCGCATTACGAAAGGTGGCCTTTGAGCTTACGAAAGGTGGCCTTTGGGCGTGCTAAAGACGGCCTTTAAGAAAAGCCTCTGCCGCAAGCCGTGCTGCCAGCCGGTACAGGCATCATTTACGCAAAGCCTCCATCAGCCGGTCAAGAGCCTTGCCGGCATCCCCTTCTTCGTTCAGCAGAGTGACAAACTTGCTGCCTATTATCGTGCCGTCGGCATATTCCCTTGCGCTTTCCAATGTCTGCCGGTTGGATATGCCGAAGCCTATCATGCGCGGATTGCGCAGCCCCATGCAGCTTATCCGCTTGAAGTAAGCCTGCTTCGCGCCGTCAAACTCCGCCTGCGCGCCGGTCGTTCCGGCCGAAGACACCATATACACGAAGCCGTCCGTATGCCCGTCGATAAGCCGTATGCGCTCTTCGCTCGTCTCGGGGGTTATCATCATTATCACACGGACGTCATACTTGTCGGCTACAGGCTTCACATCGGCGAGGTAATCGTCGAAAGGGAGGTCGGGAATTATCGCACCCGACACACCGCACCGCGCACAACTCTTGAAAAAATCCTCATAGCCATAGTGCATGATTACATTTAGATAGCCCATGAGCACGAGCGGAACACTGACCTCGTGCTTTATTCCGTCAAGCTGGTAGAACAGTTTTTTAAGCGTCATGCCATTCCTTAGAGCCGTCGTAGCAGCACCCTGGATGACGGGGCCGTCGGCCAGCGGGTCGCTGAAAGGTATGCCAACCTCTATCATATCCACACCGCGGCGGCAAAGAGTGGTTATCACGTCAGCCGTGCTTTCAAGCGTAGGGCATCCGGCGCAGAAGTAAAGCGAGAACAGCTTGCGCCCGTTGCGGGCGGCAAATAATTCGTTTATCTTGTTCATATCGTAATTGTTTTTATTTCCTTAATGCCTTTATCTCGCCGATGAAGCGTGCCAACGCATCAACGTATTTCATTCCGGGAGACGTCTCAAAACGGCTGTTCAGGTCGATGCCTGCCAGCTTTGGATGGCTTACGGCGGCTATGTCGGCCACGCATTCAGGGCCTATTCCTCCGCTAAGGAGGAACGGCAGAGGGCCGTCATACGCGTCAAGCAGGCTCCAGTCGAACCTTTTGCCGTTGCCGCCTGCGGCTTCGCCCTTGGTGTCAAAGAGCAGCATGTCGGCCACACCGGCATAAGCCGAGCCTTGCATCATGTCCTCGCGTGTGACTATACTGAGCGCCTTGATTATCCTTACGCCGCACTTCGCCTCCGCATCCAGCGCATTGCGCAATCCAGCCAGCCGCCCAACGCTCTCGCCGCCGTGCATCTGCACGCAGTCCAACCCGTATCGTTTCACGGCCGAAATAATATCATCCTGCGGCGCATCTACGAACACTCCTACCTTGAGCGGCCGCCGCCTGGCACGCCGCGCGCCGTCCGCCACGCCGCAAAGGGCATCCATCTGCTGCGGCGACACATGCCTGCGGCTGCCTTCATGGAAGATGAAGCCAAGCATATCAACACCCAACGAGGCCACCTCATCGACGTTGCCGGTCTCCCGCAAGCCGCACACCTTTATATAAAAAGGTGTACCCGAGTGTTCTCTTTCCACGCCCTCAACTTCCCTGACATAGCGTGCCAACTCCTCGCCGGGACGCTCCGCCTTCATAAAACTCTCTCCTATGAGAAAGCCGTTGAAGCCTGCCAAGCGCAGCGAAACTATTGTATCAGAGCCGGATATTCCGCTCTCGCTGACCTTGCACACCCCTGCCGGAAGACGGGATGCCAATCGGAACGAGTTGCCTACATCGGTAACAAACGTGCCAAGGTTGCGGTTGTTGATGCCGCAAACGTCGGGCATAAGCCCGGCATAGTCAAGTTCACCCTCTCCGTGAAGCTCCAGCAGCACCTCCATGCCCAGCTCACGGGCTACGGCCATAAGCCGGCGGCACTCCTGCATGTCCAATACTGACGCTATGAGAAGCACGGCGGACGCTCCGCACAGACGCGCCTGGAAGAGCTGATACTCGTCTACGATGAAGTTTTTGTAAAGTATCGGGAGCACAACTTCCGACTCACGGGCTTCCTTGACAAACCTGTCGGCTCCGCCGAAAAACGCCTCATCGGTCAATATGCTTACCGCCGAAGCACCGTTACGCTGGTATTCCATCGGCACTACATCGGCCCGGGCGGCTTCGCTTATCCAGCCTTTTGAGGGCGAACGGCGCTTGAACTCGGCTATTATGCCCGTACGTGAACGCATCAACGCCGAACTGAGCGACGGCAAACGGTCATCGCCAAGACGCTCGACCATGGCATGTATAAGCCTCTCGGGCAACGCTTCCTTCATGCGTTCCACCTCAATGCGTTTGCACGAAACTATTTCATTAAGAATGTCTTTCATCATTTCATATGTCATTGTACGGCCAATAGGTCACGAGTTTATCTCGACAAATTTCCTAAACACTTCCAGGGCGCGTCCGCTTTCGAGCGAACGGCGGGCAATGCCGACGGCTTCCTCGAGCGTCTTCGACGGGTCTACGACCTGTATTCCGAACGCGGCGTTGGCAAGAACAACGTTCTTCCTGTCGGGCAAAGCCCTGTTTTCAAGTACGCTGTCAAATATTTCCTTAGCCTCTTCAACGGTCGCCCCACCTTGCAGATGTTGTGGGTCAACCGTGTCAAGACCTATGTCTGACGGATGGAATATCCGCTCGTAACGGTTGGTTGACACCTTGAAACTGCCCGTAAGCGATATTTCGTCATACCCGTCCAGGCTGTTCACTATACCGAAATCTATCCCTAACCTATGGTAGACGTTGCCGTAAAGGCGCATCTGGTTTAAATCCGCCACCCCGAGCAACTGGCACTGGGGCTGCGACGGATTGACGATGGGGCCGAGAAGGTTGAAACACGTGGGGAACTGCAACGCCTTGCGGATGGGGCCTACCGACTTCATGGCCAGGGCGAACAGCTGCGCGTGGAGATACACTATGCCGCATTCGTTGATTGAACGGTTAAGCTTGTCTATGTCGTCGGTGAACTTCACGCCGTGCGCCTCTATTACATTTGAGGCCCCACTGGTTGACGTCGAGGCGTAATTGCCATGCTTGGCAACCTTGTATCCGGCTCCGGCAATGACGAAACAGGCGCACGTGGATATGTTGAACGTGTTTTTCTGGTCTCCGCCGGTGCCTACCACGTCGATGTAGCGGCCGCAATCCAGCTTGGCGGAGACGCCCGTCTCCAATATCCCGTCGCGGAAACCAAGCAGCTCATCTACCGTAACCCCGCGCATCTGCAACCCCGTGAGCAGCGCCGTTACCTGCTCCACGGGATATTCGCCACGGGATATTCCCACCAACGCGTCGCGCATTTCTCCACGCGTAAAGGTCTCATGCTCAAGCATCTTACGCAACATGTCTCTTGCTTCCATAAATGTTTTGCTTTTTGAATTATTTGTTTTGATGATTTTTCTAACGGGAAACGTTGCTTCAAAGCGTGACAAAAACAAAGCGGACTTGCCGTAAGAACGACAAGTCCGCTTCTGTTATATTAAATTTTTCACACGACTCCGTAACTCACGACTTTTTCAATCTTGAGTAACGCCACCACCATGCGAAAAACATATTGTTCATAACCACGCTGTTTGATGTTTCGTTTGCAAATATAGAGAATTACTGACAATCAACCAAATTTTTACGCAATAATCTTTCGTTTTGTACTAAAACTCACCATCATCGGTTTCAAATTCCTAATTAAATAATGTATTACGCAACCTTTGCCAAGCCCTATATCCGGCAAAAGCATACTTTCCTGAAAGCGGCAAACGGCACATATGCCAACTATGGACTTGCTCATTTGCACTTCTGACAAAATGAAAGAAATACGCGTGTTATACTTTCTTTTTGACTTGTCATTTAACATTAAGAACAGCCTCGGCGCAAAATTTTCCGGCTTCGGGCGAAAATATTGCAAGGAGAAGTGTGCAAACGTAACAGCCTGTAACTGTGGGCGTTACGGGCGAAGGCGAATATTTGTGCAATCATATACGGCGTTTTAACATGTTTTGGACGGTCTTTACCGGTGTCAAAGACGGTCTTTAGCACTGGCAAAGACCGCATCCAGTACCCTTAAAGACGGCATTTGCGGTTGCAAAAGGCGGCTTTTCACCCTGCGTTTTGCCACATTCGGGGGTGCAAGGGTGGCATTTTGCACGCAAAAAGGCCGTCATGGTGTGTTCAGCCGAGCTATTTCGACAGAAAAGTGAGACATACAGCGATTGACACTTTGCCATGCAAAACCACGGCTTCGGCGGCAAAAATGACACTCCGTGCAATCTTGCCGGAACACCCATAGTCCACCGCTCAGGCGGCGCAAAATACCATGCCAACGCTCTTTTCATCCGCTTTTATTTTGCACTTCACTCGAATTGGATAAATTTCTCACGCTCATAAAAGCAAAAGTATTTTCCTTTTATTTCGCTTAATCGAAATTTTGCACTATCTTTGCAACATTATTTTAAATTATAATAATATGAAAATTTCACGTATTGAACATCTGGGCATAGCCGTACAGAGCATCGAGGAGGCTCTGCCCTATTTCGAGAATGTGCTTGGACTGAAGTGCTACGCGGTAGAGGAAGTGG
This sequence comes from uncultured Prevotella sp., assembly GCA_905196835.1. Classification (GTDB taxonomy): domain Bacteria; phylum Bacteroidota; class Bacteroidia; order Bacteroidales; family Bacteroidaceae; genus Prevotella; species Prevotella stercoripullorum. The sequence goes on from CAJJWN010000017.1 coordinate 57,985, forward strand.
CCGACCAGAAGGTGAAGACGGCTTTCCTGAAATGCGGCGAGGTGAAGCTTGAGCTACTTGAACCGACATCGCCCGAGAGCACCATCCAAAAATGGCTCGACAAGGGCAACCACGGCGTACACCACGTGGCGTTCTGCATAGAAGACGGAGTGGCCGAGGCCTTGGCCGAGTGCGAGGGCAAGGGCCTGCGCCTCATAGACAAGGCACCGCGCAAGGGTGCCGAGAACCTTAACATAGCGTTCCTCCACCCGAAATCGACATGCGGCGTGCTGACAGAGCTTTGTGAACAGTAATATATATAATAAGGTTATACGGTTTTACGGTTGTGAGGTTATACGGTAAGCAAAAAGAGAATGCAATACCCTAAAACGTATACCCCAAACCGTAAAACCGCATGACCGTATAACCTCAAAACCGTAAAAAACCAATGAGCAAACAAGTAGAAAAAATCAAGGAGCTTATCGCCAAGCGCGAGAAGGCCCGTCTCGGAGGCGGCGAGAAAGCCATAGAGAAACAACACGCACGCGGCAAATACACCGCACGCGAACGCATAGACATGCTCCTCGACGAGGGCAGTTTTGAAGAGTTTGACATGTTCAAACTGCACCGCTGCACCAACTTTGGCATGGAGAAGAAGCAGTATCTGGGCGACGGCGTGGTAGCCGGATGCGGTACCATCGACGGCCGACTGGTATATATCTTCGCGCAGGACTTCACCGTAAACGGCGGTTCTCTTTCAGAGACCATGGCGCAGAAGATTTGCAAGGTGATGGACATGGCCATGAAGATGGGCGCACCCGTAATCGGCATCAACGACTCCGGCGGCGCGCGCATACAGGAAGGCATCTGCGCACTGGCCGGCTTCGCCGAAATATTTGAGCGCAACATCCTCGCATCAGGCGTAATCCCGCAAATCAGCGGTATATTCGGCCCGTGCGCCGGTGGTGCGGTTTACTCTCCTGCACTGACTGACTTCACGCTGATGATGGAGAACACGTCTTACATGTTCCTCACCGGCCCGAAGGTGGTAAAGACCGTAACGGGCGAGGACATCGACCAGGAACACCTCGGCGGCGCAAGCGTACACTCTACGAAGAGCGGCGTGACACACTTCACGGCGAAGACCGAAGAGGAGGCTATGGAGATGATTAAGACGCTGTTGAGCTACATCCCGTCGAACAACATGGAGGAGGCTCCGCGCAAGGAGTGCACCGACCCAATCAACCGCATGGAAGACTCTCTCAACGAAATCATACCCGAAGACCCCAACCAGGCATACGACATGTACAAGGTTATCGGCGCAATAGTTGACAACGGAGAGTTCTTTGAAGTGCAGCCCAAGTTCGCAAAGAACATCATCGTAGGCTTCGCCCGCTTCAACGGACAGAGCGTAGGCATCGTGGCCAACCAGCCTTCATGCTACGCCGGAGTGCTCGACGTCAACGCTAGCCGCAAGGGCGCACGCTTCGTACGCTTCTGCGACGCGTTCAACATTCCTATCGTAAGCCTCGTTGACGTGCCCGGCTTCCTGCCCGGCACAGGCCAGGAGTACAACGCGGTAATCCTGCACGGAGCACAGCTGCTCTACGCTTACGGAGAGGCGACCGTGCCCAAGGTGACCGTAACACTGCGCAAGAGCTACGGCGGAAGCCACATCGTCATGGGATGCAAGCAGCTGCGCACCGACATCAACTACGCATGGCCCTCGGCTGAAATCGCCGTAATGGGCGCAAGCGGCGCCGTGGCCGTGCTCTGCGCGAAAGAGGCAAAGGAGCAGGAAGACCCCAAGGCATTCCTCGCAGAGAAGGAAGAAGAGTACACCGAAATGTTTGCCAACCCGTACCAGGCAGCCAAGTATGGCTACATAGACGATGTGATAGAGCCGCGCAACACGCGCTTCCGCATCTGCCGCGCATTGGCCCAGCTGGCTACAAAGAGGGACGGACTGCCCGCCAAGAAGCACGGCAACATCCCGATGTAATGTTTCCAACATCAAATAATCAACGACAATGGACAAAAACGAGGTCTATGCAGCCATTGCATTGGCGTTGCATGAGTTTAACGGCAACAATGTGCATGACAAGGAAGCCGGCATCATAACCATAAAGGAGAGACACTCTGAATGGGAGATGCACTACCTTAACATGACGCAACATCCTTAAAAACATCAAGTAATGAAAGAATATAAATATACAATCAACGGCAACAAATACGAAGTAACCATTGCCGGCATCGAGGACAATATAGCCAACGTGGTTGTCAATGGCGAAGAGTATAAGGTTGAAATGGAAAAGGAGCCCGAACCGCAGAAGAAGAAAGTCGTTGTAAAGCCCGTAGCTCCCCAGCCCGCACAGGCATCGGCTCCGGCTTCAGGTGGCAATGCGCGCGTAAACATGAGCAATGCCGTGAAGTCTCCGCTGCCCGGTGTCATCACCGAAATCAAGGTTGCCGTGGGCGACGAGGTAAAGGAAGGCGACACCGTAGTAGTGCTCGAAGCCATGAAAATGGCTAACAACCTTGACGCCGAAAAGGGCGGAAAGGTTACGGCCATACTTGTAAAAGAAGGGGAAAGTGTCATGGAAGACACTCCGCTCGTAGTAATCGAATAAGATTATACAAATACAAGAAGAATAATAAAGGCGGCCGGGAATAAATTTCCCGGCCGCCTTTATTATTGCGTATCGTCATATCCATTCAAGCGGAAACGCAACGTATCATTTTATGGAACGCCATCATCAACCAGCAGAAAACCCTTTATTTCCCTTCGTCAGCACGCTTATGGGGCGTTGACGGCCTCAATTTGGGCTGGTGCTTCTTCCTGCGCAACCACTCCTCCTTGCGTTTCTCGTATTCAAGATAATGCCGCTCAAGATAGTTGTCCGCCATCACTCATGACTGAATTTGCTGTAAACCACGCTTAACTTTATCGGATAATCTTCCTTTCTAATATTTTTAGCATCGTCTTCGCGCAACCCCCTTACAAGGCGGGTGCTCTTAAGGCTCATGTCGTGCACTACCTTAACTATCTGGTTGGAACTATTAGTGGTTATGCTTACAGGTATTACAACCACCTTGTTCCAGTCATCCGAGCGTTCTTCCTCCTTGATGCCGTTCATGTAGGTTATCATGCCCGATATGTTGTTGAACGTATATGTGTTATAACGCTGCTGGGTATTCTCATCAACATCAAAGCTGGCATAAAACGAATTTTTATAATCTATGATGTCCTCGTTCTCAAAGAAGCTGTTAATGCTATCCAAGGGTATCATCAGCAAAGTGGTGGGATAATCCAGCGAATAATCGCTTTGATTGGTGTTGTTGATGCGTGTGAGCACCAGCTTGGCGGTGTTGAGCGTATCGTTTTCATGCCCACGCATGACCTCATCGACGGGCAATGTGAGCACGGTAAATATTCCTGACGGAGTCTTCAGATAAGTACAGGTCTCGTCATTCGCCAAATCTTCAAGCACGCGGTCATCGTTCCCAATGTTGGTAGTCTGCAACACTTCTTCCGTTCCAGAGAATGTTGACGTGCCGACATATGTTGTATCGGCATTGTATCTAAAGTAAATGTTGAGCTGGCTCACCATTACGTATGCCATAGAGCCAAGCCCGTCGTTCATCTTGAAATAGAAGCCGGGACACACGTCGTGTATGAATTTGTACGAGTTCTTAAAACTTTCAGGACTGTTATAATACTTGCGCATTATGTATGTGCCGTAATTATTATATGTAACCCCGTCTTTGTCGATGTACGGCTTGTCAAGGGTAATCTTTATGTTAGGCGTATAAGAGCTTGCATCCCATCGCTCGTCCTCGCTCACGCTAAGGTCTGTAAGGGTGTATGTCTTGTTCACCTTGTATCCATTGGCGTCCACATAACCTTCTGCCATCGGGTCAAAATCCGAATAATAAGGCATACCTTCACTCATCGGTTTGGCCATTTCATATGCCGTCAGGTTCATCGTAGCAAGTGAATCGCCATAATAGCTTTGGAAAAACAGCCTGATATGGCATGAGTCGGCTATCACCTTGCGTATCTTATCTTCCCTTGTATCATCCCATGCAAAGTCTTCCGTAAGGCTGACTATGCTGTCCAGCTCGGGCAGGTTGTAGTCCTCAAGCGTACCGAACTGGGCCATGAAGTCGCCCGTAATGTAGTTCCCGGTCTCCGGGTCGCGTATTATGCCGAGATAGCCGGTCGTGTTACGGGACAGCACGGCTCCTGCCACCTTGGACTCTGACGATACGTTAAACGTATCGGTGGACACTTTAAGCATGTCCATGTTATCCGTCAAAGAGTTGCCTATCGTACCTGTAGTATCGTCACACGAAGCGAACATTATCGACGCGAACGCCACAATGAACGCGAAAATACCTATTTTCATTGGGATGTAAATCTTAAAAACAAAAACAAATTACCTTATTCTGCATTGTCTTCGAATATCTTGTCATAAAAGGCTTCATACGCCTGGCACAAGTCCTCGTCGCCCGGATTTACCAATACGGGCAGCCCTTTGCTTTCGGCATAGGCTATCAATTCGGGGTTGACGTCCTTTCCTGCGTTCACGATGCCGTCTGAATAATCGATGGCAAGCTTCTCGAAGTCAAGGAAGCTGAAATCATTGCCATACTTGTCGAGCAGCTCCGGCTTCACGTCCCTGAACTCTATGCTGTTCCTGAAATTCCCGCCGAGGCTTCCGTGCAGTTCTTCCGAGAACAACGAGGTGACCACCTTTGTATTAGCGAACGAAGGCTCGTCATGGTAGGCCGTCTTTATATATAAAGGTATGGCCGAGCACATCCATCCCTGGCAATGTATGATGTCGGGCGTCCAGCGCAGCTTCTTGACCGTTTCAAGCACGCCGCGCGCGAAGAACACCGCCCTCTCGCCGTTATCGTCATACTCGTTGCCGTTCTCGTCGAACGCCATAAGGCGCTTCGTAAAATAATCCTCGTTATCTATGAAATACACCTGTATCCGCGTTGACGGTATCGACGCCACCTTGATTATCAGCGGATGGTCGGTCTCGTCGATGATGAGCATCATCCTCGACAGGCGTATCACCTCGTGCAGCTGGCCGCGCCTCTCGTTGATGTTGCCCCATTTTGGCATGAAAGTCCGTATCTCGTATCCCTTTTCCTGTATGGCCTGCGGCAGGGCGCGGCCCAAGTGCGACATCTCGCTTTCCGGAACGTAAGGAGTGATTTCCTGGTTTATGAACAATACCTTCTTTGCCTTCATGATGTTAATTTTTATCCTTGCAAAGGTACGAAAAATCTTCGTAAAACGAGTATTTTTTTTCGTTTATTAGGCAAAAGGCCGTCCTTAACGGCATATTTTCCCGATTATTCTTCTTTATTTAAGAAATTTGTTGTTATTTTGCACGCCGATTCAATAAGTGTTGAAACACATTATACATCATGCAGGTTTTTCATAAGATAGCCGAACTTCAAAACACTTTGTTCGACGAAAGGAAACAAGGCAGGAGCGTAGGGCTTGTACCTACGATGGGAGCGCTACATGAAGGACACGCTTCCTTAGTCAAGAAAAGTGTCACGGACAACGACGTAACGGTCGTTTCAGTATTTGTAAACCCCACCCAATTCAACGACCCGAAAGACTTAAGCTCGTATCCACGCGACCTTGAGGCCGATTGCAGATTGCTGGAAAGCGTCGGGGCCGACTATGTGTTCGCGCCGTCCGTGGAGGAAATGTACCCCACCCCCGACACGCGCCACTTCGAGTTTCCCCCGGTTTCAACCGTAATGGAGGGAGCACACCGCCCCGGCCACTTCAACGGAGTATGCCAGGTGGTAAGCCGCCTGTTCTACATAGTGCGCCCGGACAGGGCTTATTTCGGCGAGAAAGACTGGCAGCAAATAGCCGTGGTAAAGGCTATGGTGAAGTCGTTAGGCCTGAAAGTAAACATCGTAGAGTGCCCCATAGTGCGCGACACCGACGGGCTGGCGCGCTCATCGCGCAACGCCCTGCTCTCGCCCGACGAGAGAGCGATAGCCCCAAACATATTCAAGGCTCTCAAAGAAAGCCTTGAATACGCCAAGACACATACCCTGAAAGAGACCCACGACCACGTGGTAAACCAAATCAACGCCGTAGACGGGCTTGACGTGGAATACTTTGAAATAGTTGACGGCAACACGCTCCAGCCCGTTGCCGGCTGGGACGGCTCCGCCTACATCGTAGGCTGCATCACCGTCTATTGCGGAGCAAGGCCGGTAAGGCTCATAGACCACATAAAATACAAAAGCTGACAAAGCCATGATGATAGAAGTATTGAAAAGCAAACTGCACTGCGTCCAGGTGACCGAGGCCAACCTCAACTACATGGGCAGCATCACCATAGACGAGGACTTGATGGACGCGGCCGGCCTAATAGCGGGCGAAAAGGTGCAAATAGTGAACAACAACAACGGCGAACGCTTTGAGACGTATATCATCAAGGGCGAGCGCGGCAGCGGCTGCATATGCCTTAACGGCGCGGCGGCAAGGAAATGCCAGGTGGGCGACACGGTTATAATCATAGCCTACGCCCTGATGGACTTCGAGGAGGCCAAGGCTTACAAGCCCACCGTAGTGTTCCCCGAGCACAACAGGATTGCAAGATAACAACACTCACACTTAATATCGCCACGACGTCCCGGCCGCACCAGCTTGCAGCCGGGACGTCTTCCGTTCCGCCATACATGGCCTTCAGACATGCCAAAGATGCCTTTTGGCACCGCCAAAGGCCGCCTTTAGCCGCCACACCCTTACGCTTACAGACTTACAGATGACAGATGACATTTACCCAAACAGCAAGTCTTGTGCAACGCCACGGCCTGCCAGGCAATCGGCATAACACTATATCCGCTTATCATCCATCATTATCACTAATGATTATATTACTATTTATTATATTATAATAATATATTATATATTTATA
>CAJJWN010000018.1 GCA_905196835.1 uncultured Prevotella sp.
AGCGGATTGCAAATCCTTATAGTACTTTTCGGCGGATTGCAAATCCGCCAAAACATATTACCGACAGCCTGACTTGCAGCAGGACATAAACGGAATGACCTTCAACAACCATCCAACAGATTTGCGGATGAACCACATTAAGCAGACAAAGGACAAGATACGAGCCGACAGGCAACGAAACCGCAAGCCTCGCCGCACCTTCTACGCACGGCTTTGCAACCAATTGAAAACCAGCAGGTTACAAACACCGCTGCAAAAGACCGCAAATCGCCTTGCAAAAGACGGCCTTTAGCAGTGCTAAAGGCCGCCTTTGACAAGGCCAAAGGCCACCTTTCGCATCGGCTACACTCACTACCCTACTCCCCATGAGCCTTGTTTTTTACCGAAAAGTACGGTAAAACATTGGCCTTATGGAAAAAAAATCTTAAATTTGTCGCCTAAAAATAAAACGAAGAAAACACGATGAACACGGCTGAAGCATCATTCCGCTTGCTCCGCTTCATACTAAGACTGCTGGCACACACTCCGTTCCGTGTGCTTTACGCCTTGTCCGACGGCATGTTCTACATGCTGTATTACGTCGTCCGCTACCGGCGGAAGGTGGTAAGGCGCAACCTTACCGAGTCTTTTCCCGACAAGACCTTGCACGAAATAAAGCATACGGAAAAGGCGTTCTACCGCTTTTTCATGGACATGATGCTCGAAACCTGCAAGCTGGCTACCATATCTCCCGATGGAATCAGGCGGCGCATGGCCTTCAAGAACATTGAGGAAGTCAACGCTACGCTGCGCAGCGGCAAGTCGGTAGCCGTATATTTAGGGCACTACGGCAACTGGGAATGGGTTTCGTCAATGCCGCTGTGGCTGGAAAAAGGCACTATCGGCGCACAAATATACCACAAACTAAGCAATCCCAACATGGACCGCCTGATGCTGCACATACGCGAACGCATGGGCGCGGTGAGCGTAGAGATGCACAAGACGGCACGGTATGCCACGGAGCTGGCCGCCGCAGGCAAGGTATGCACCATCGGCTTCATAGCCGACCAGTCGCCCAGGAAAAGGGACTCGCACCATTACCTGCACTTCCTCAACCACTACGTACCGGCTCTGACAGGCACGGAGAAAATCATAAAGCACTACGGATTTGAAGCCTTTTACCTCGACGTTAAGCGTACAAGGCGCGGGTTCTACACGGCGGAGTTTATCAGGATGCACGACAATCCGCGCACGATGCCCGACTTCGAGCTGACAGACCTTTACTTCCAATACCTTGAACGGGCCGTCAACCGCCAGCCCGAACTGTACCTGTGGTCGCACAAACGTTTCAGAAGAGCCAAGAAGGAAGCATGAGGCTCTGCAAAATTACATATTGACCGATAAAGAAGCTATCACAATACTATGGATATAGATTTTGTAATAACATGGGTTGACATGGACGACCCCAAGTGGCAGGCCGACTTCGCCAAGTATTCCGGCAACAAGGGCAACACCAAGAACGGAGTGTCCAAAGCCCGCTTCCGCGACTACGGCTTCCTGAAATACTGGTTCAGGGGCGTGGAGAAGTTCGCCCCCTGGGTGCGTAAAATCCATTTCATCACGTGCGGACAGAAGCCGGAATGGCTTGACGAGGGCAACCCCAAAATCAATCTGGTAAGCCACAAGGACTATATCCCGGAGCAGTTCCTGCCTACATTCAACTCGGTAGTGATAGAATACTACCTTCACAAAATACCCGGCCTGGCCGAGCACTTCGTCTATTTCAACGACGACTTCTATCTGATAAACCATACCGGGCAAGACCGCTTCTTCCGCAACGGCCTGCCATGCGACATATCCGTGTTCCAGTACAACCCCTCGTGGTCGCAATGGTACAAGACACTGCTCAACAGCATAAAAATCATCAACCGCCACTTCGACAAGAAGGAGGTGATGGAGCGGTGGCACGACAAGTGGTTCTGCAAGGACTACGGCTCGAAGGCACGCCTCAACTACCTGCTGAAGCCTTACGGCAAGTTCGTCACCCTGCGCACTCCGCACAACGCCCAGCCCTACCTCAAGTCGACGTTCGAAGAGGTATGGAACGCCGCCGGAGACGAACTCACCAAGGCATCGGCCAACAAGTTCCGCGCATACACCGACTATACGCCCGAGCTTTTCCGCACATGGCAAATCTGCCGCGGCAACTTCGAACCGTACAACACATACCGCGACACCAAGATGTTCCCCCTGATGCTGCGCCCGAAGCAGGCCGTCAAGGCCATACACGACCAGGCGTACAAGCTCGTTTGCCTCAACGACAACGTACACATACGCAACTATGCGCAGGTGATGGAGAACATACGCAACGCCTTCGAGCACATATTGCCCGAGAAATCAAGTTTCGAGAAGTAAGCATACGGTCATGCAGTTATACGGTTTTACGGTCATGCGGACGGGTTGTCTAAAACAGCAAAGCCATAAGACCGTAAACCCCCATAACCCGACAACCGCAAAACCGTATACCCCAATAACCGCAAAACCTCATAACCGCACCCAATGAAAAAGGTCTATGCCGAGATAATAGCCGGGATTATTCCCTTCAAAATGGCGCGAAACCGCTGGCGCGGAATACTGCGCTACGGACCGCTCAACGCGCTGAAACTGATGTACAGGCTGCACCGCGACCACACGAAGCCCACGCATTACCTGGCCGTCTGCGCCATAGCGAAGAACGAAGGACCGTATTTCAAGGAATGGATAGAATGGCACAGGAGCAAGGGGGTGGACAAATTCTACATCTACGACAACGAAAGCACCGACTGTACGAAGGAAGTGCTTGCGCCATACATCGAGGAGGGACTGGTGGAATACAACTACTTCCCCGGCCACCACGTGCAGCTCGCCGCCTACGACGCCTGCTTCGACAAGCACAGGCTTGACACACGGTGGCTCGCCCTCATAGACCTTGACGAGTTCATAGTGCCCGTCAAGGACAAGACAATACCCGACTTCCTGCGCCGCTTCGAGGCTTTTCCCGTGGTGGAAATCAACTGGCTGGTCTACGGCAGCGGTGGAGCGAAGAAGAAAACTCCGGGAACGATGATGGAGAGGTTCAAACGCCACTCGCAGCCCGGCCACATACTCAACCGCCATGTTAAAAGCATCGTAGACCCGAGGCGCGTATTCAACATGATAGGATGCCACGAGGCGGCACGCATATCAGGCCGCGCCGCCGACTCTCACGGCTGCCCGATAAGAAAGAACTTCCGCGAACGCGAGCCTCAACAGGACATCATCCGCATTAACCACTACGCCGTAAGGTCATACGAGGAGTTTGTGGAGAAGCAGGCGCGGGGCCGCGCCGCAGGCCGGACAAAGGAGCTGAAAATCGACTACTTCCACCGGTTCGACCTTAACGACATCGAGGAAAACTAACCGGCTACTTCTCGAACGCCGACTTTTCAGGGAAGCGGCGGCTCAGGAAATCGGCCATCCGCCTGCGGTCATTGTCGCTTGCGAACTCCGAATCGTTCATGCAGAACAGCATTGGATTGCACTTCTCAAACTTCACATAATTGCTTTCCCTGTGTATGTGCAGCCTGAACGATGTCTTCTGCGTGACATAATGCAGGTGCGCCCGTTTCTCGGCCAACGCCACGTATGCGTAAATGTTACGCTGGATGTCGTTCGCACTGCGCACATGATTAGGCCATGTAACCTCAAACTCCTTCTTGAACATCTGCTCAACGTGCTCGCAATCGCTCTTCAGATAGGCATCGATGTTATGGTGTGTCTTGCCTCCGTAATAAACACCGAACTTCTTTTCAGCCAACTCCGCGGCGTTCTGTATGATTTGCAGGTAATTGCTTAGCCGCTTCTTCTGTATCTTCTGCTTGAACCATAATGTGAATTTCCTGAACGGCCTGCGGGTGAACCGTATTATTGGCAGGCCGTCCGAAGCGAAAAAGTCGCCCGGCTTCACCGGCCTGTTGATAAACATGTCGTCGTTGGCAAACAAAAAATGCTCTGAAAGTCCTGGGATTTTACACAGGAAATGTTCTATTACCGTGGAATTGAAGCACGGCAGGCAGACTTCGGGCATGATGTCCTTATGGTCTACGATACAGACTTTGGGGTTTGAAGTGTCAAGCCATGCAGGTGTCTGTTCGTCCGTAACGATGTAGATTTTATGCAGCCACGGGGCATACTTCTCCACCGAACGCAGGCTGTACTTCAGCTCGTCGTTGTTGGCATAGCGGCCTTCACAGTTAACGCCGGGCTGCTTTTCCGTCCTTCCTATGCAGGCGTTACGCTTTGCCTGCCACCGTGGGTCGCTGCCGTCGACCCAAAGATATACCAAATCTATATCCATATCGCCTTATCGACTTTTACCAATTTCAATTAAAAATATCACCGACGGGTCACTTCTCAAACTCCGACTTGTCGGGGAAACGCCGTTTCAGAAACTCCGTAACCTTCCTCCTGTCGTCGTCAGTCGCGTATTCCGAGTCGTTCATACAGAACAGCATGGGGTTGTATTCTTCCAACATATTGTAATGCTTCATGTTCTGTATGTGGAAGCGGAACGACGTCTTGCGGTCTACATAGACTGGATGGCAACGCTTTTCGGCCATCGCCACGTATGCGTAAAGGCTGCGCTGGATGTCGTTTTCACTGCGCACATGGTTGCCCAAGGTTGGCTCTATCTCCTCCTTGAACATCTCTTCTATGCGCTGATAGTCGCTTTTCAGGTAAGCGTCTATGTTGTGATGGGTCTTGCATCCGTAAAAAACGCCGTACTCCCTTTCAACCAGCTTCGCAGCGTTATATACAATCTGCACGTAATTCTTGAACTGTATGCCAAGCAGCTTTTTCTTGAACTGCAAGTAGAAGTTTCTCAAGCCGCTGTGGTTGAGCCTGATTATCGGCAGGCCGTCGTCGGCAAAAAAGAAGCCGGGAGCAAGCGGCCTATTGATTAGCATGTCATCGTTAGCAAAGAGAAAATGCTCCGACAAGCCCGGAATTTTCCAAAGAAAGTGCTCTATAACGGTAGCGTTGAAACACGGAAGGCACACCTCCGGCATTATTTCCTTATGGTCAACAACCTTGACTTTCGGGTTCGAAGTGTCAAGCCATTCAGGTGTCTGGCTGTCAGTAACAATAAAAACCTTACGCACCCACGGGGCATACATGCCAACCGAACGAAGGCTGTATTTCAGCTCGTCGTTGTCGGCGTAGCGGCCTTTACAGTTTACCGTAGACTTCTCTTCCGTCTTCCCTATGCAGGCGTTATGCTTTGCCAGCCACTTTGGGTCGCTTCCGTCAACCCAAAGATATACCAAGTCAATGTCCATCCTATTATCTGAAAATATGAATTTTACAATCTCCTATTTCTCAAATTCCGACTTGTCGGGAAATCTCCGTTCCAAATACGCCTTGGCCATGGCCCTGCCTTTATCAGTTACATACTGCGAGTCATTCATACAGAAGAACGTAGGGCGATACTTGTCGAGCCTTACGTAATACCGCTCCTTGTGTATTTTCACATACATAGACTCTTTGTCTGTGACATAACGCAACTTTCCGCGCTTTTCGGCCAAGGATGCATACGACATTACGCTACGGTGAACATCGTTGTCATTGCGCACCCTGTTCCCATTATTGGATGCGAACTCCTCACGGAATACATCCTCCACCATCCTTTTGTAATCACTCTTCAAGAACGAATCGACATTGTGATGGGGTATTCCGGTGTAATACTTCCCGTACCTGCAGTTCACCAGCTGCGAAGAACGGACCAGCATTGTCCTGTAATTGCTCAAATGCTTGTTACGCACCTTCTCGCGGAAAGCCCAGCGGAAATCCCTAAAAAACATACGGTTGAACCGTACAATGGGAAAACCCTCACGTGTAAAGAAATCGTCAGGAGTCACCTCCTTGTTAATATACATGTCATCGTTGGCATATAGAAAATGCTCCGCCAATCCCGGGATTTTATACAAGAAATGTTCAATCAGGCTGGAATTGAAGCAGGGCAGGCTTTCCGCCGGCATTATCTCGGCATGGTCTACTATCCTGACTTTCGGGTTCGAAGTGTCAAGCCAAGCAGGCACTTGATTGTCAGTAACGATGAAAACCTTTCTCACCCACGGAGCGTACATCGCGATTGAGCGCAAGCTGTATTTCAGTTCATCATTATTGGCATAACGGTTTTTGCCGTTCAGTTCGGCGTCACGTGACAAATTTCCGCAAAAAGCATCGTGTTTTGCCTGCCATTTCGGGTCATTTCCGTCAACCCAAAGATATACCAAGTCAATATCCATACGCATTTTATTCATATATCAAGTGTTGCAAAGATAATACGAAAAAGCGAAATACTGAGAAAAATCCAATGGAAAATAATTGATTTGCAATGTTTTCACATACATAGAGCTGACGCCCTGACGTACAATAAGATACAACCGGAAAGACAATATGCGGCTTATCGGTATGCAAAACACGGTCTTTCACCTCACAAAAGGCCATATATTGCAACGCCAAAGACGGCCTTTCGCAAACGTGTCGGTAACCCTTTGGATTTCAAGAGCTTGGGAAAAGGCGAGTTTCAGCCGTCCAAGCCCGCAGTACCAGCCGTCGGCCCCGCGGCTTTTGGGGTACATCCGCAGTTCAAGCGTAAAGACCGTATCATCATAGGGCATCGAAGAGCGATTGGGGGATGAAAGAACCGGCATAAGCCAAGCCTCGTTTTGCTTTTACAATGGCTTGGCTTATGCCAGACTGGCGTATAAAAAGAATTTAGCGTCAGAACTCGCTGGTGAAGTGGAAGCGTATGTGCTTGAAGTCCTGCTGCGCCATCTGGAGCACATAACCGCTGTCGGCAAGGAACACGTCGCGGCCGTCCTTGTCCTTTGCCATGTACTGATACTTGCGTTTCTTAAACTGCTCAAGCTCCACAGGGTCGTCAGAGTCTATCCAGCAAGCCTTGTACAGATGCACCGGTTCCCAACGGCACTTGGCTCCGTACTCGTTTTCGAGGCGGTACTGTATCACCTCAAACTGAAGCTGACCTACCGTTCCGATGATTTTTCGGCCGTTAAACTGGTTGACAAACATCTGCGCCACGCCCTCGTCCATAAGCTGGTCGATGCCCTTTGCCAGCTGCTTCGACTTCATGGGGTCGTCGTTCTCAATGTACTTAAACATCTCCGGCGAAAACGACGGCAGACCGCGGAAGTGCAGCTGCTCGCCGTCGGTGAGCGTGTCGCCGATTTTAAAGATGCCGTTATCGGGCAAACCCACTATGTCGCCGGGCCAAGCTTCGTCAATGGTACTCTTGCGCTGCGCCATGAATTGCGTAGGAGAAGAGAAGCGGACGGTCTTGCCAAGACGCACGTGCAGGTAAGGATGGTTGCGCTCGAAACGTCCGCTGCACACCTTGCAGAAGGCGATACACGAGCGGTGGTTGGGGTCAATGTTGGCCGTTATCTTGAATATGAAGCCCGTAAACTTAGGCTCTTCCGGCTCAACCATACGTTCCTCGGCCTTCGTAGGACGGGGACTTGGGGCTATTTCGACAAAGCAATTAAGCAGTTCCTGCACTCCGAAGTTGTTTAGCGCACTGCCGAAAAATACCGGGGCAACCTCTGCCGAACGGTAATCTTCAACGTTGAACTCAGGGTAAACACCGTCAACCAGCTCAAGGTCTTCACGCAGTTTGGCTGCGTCAGCCTCACCGACACGGCGGTCGAGCTCGTCGCTTGAGATGTCAACCTCGACTTTCTCCGTAACGCGCTGCTTGTCAGGTGTGAACAAATCAAGCTTCTGCTCATAGATATTGTACACGCCCTTAAACTTGGCTCCTTGATTGATGGGCCACGACAGGGGGCGCACCTTTATTTCAAGCTCCTGCTCAAGCTCGTCAAGCAGGTCGAAGGGGTCGCGCCCTTCACGGTCCATCTTGTTGATGAATATGATTACCGGCGTGTTGCGCATACGGCATACGTTCATAAGCTTGCGTGTCTGCGCCTCCACACCCTTGGCTCCGTCAACCACGATAATGGCCGAATCAACGGCGGTAAGCGTGCGGTATGTGTCTTCGGCGAAGTCTTGGTGACCCGGCGTGTCAAGTATGTTGACCTTGTAACCCTCATAGTCGAACTCCATGACCGAGGTTGACACGGATATTCCACGCTGCTTTTCAATGTCCATCCAGTCAGACGTGGCAGTCTTGCGGATTTTGTTGTTCTTCACCGCACCTGCCACCTGGATTTGCCCTCCGAAAAGCAAAAACTTCTCGGTAAGCGTTGTTTTTCCCGCGTCAGGGTGTGATATTATGGCGAACGTGCGCCGTCTTGCTATTTCCTTGTTCATTTGGTTATTCTTTGTCTGCTAACAAATTGATGCACTCCACCAGGCTTTCTTCCCAATAGGGAATGTCCAAGCCGTAGGTTTCCTTTATCTTGGTTTTATCCAATACGCTGTATGCAGGGCGTTTTGCAGGCGTGGGGTATTCGGCCGTGTGCAGCGGCTTCACGCGGCATGACGTTATGCCGGCTATGCGGTGTATGGCCTTCGTAAAGTCATACCAGCTGCACACACCTTCGTTTGAGAAATGATATACGCCCGGCTTAACGCCTTTGTCTATGGCCGTCATTATCGCCACGGCAAGGTCGCGAGCGTAAGTCGGAGTACCGATTTGGTCGAATATAACACCAAGTTCAGACTTCTCCTTGCCAAGGCGCAGCATGGTCTTGACGAAATTACCGCCGAACGGGGAATAAAGCCATGCCGTGCGTATAATCATCACACGCTTGCAGAACTTGCCGACGGCAAGCTCTCCGGCAAGCTTCGTGCTGCCGTAGACGCTGTTAGGACAAGGAGTGTCGGTCTCGACATAAGGTGTATGCTTCGTTCCGTCAAATACATAATCGGTGGAAACATGCACCATCCAGCCGCCACGCGCCTCGACCGCAGCCGCAAGATACGCCGGAGCCTCGGTATTGAGGGCGGTGCAAAGCTGCTTGTCGGATTCTGCCTTGTCAACGGCAGTGTATGCCGCACAGTTTATAATGCCGTCTATGGCATGGGTTTTGACAAAATCGTCCACGGCTGTCTGGTTGGTAATATCCAGTTCGTCCCTGTCTGTGTTGAAATAAGTGTGCTGTCCGTAATTCTCTTCAAGCAGCCTAATCTCGCTGCCCAGCTGGCCGTTGCAGCCTGTAACAAGTATGTTCATTTTATTTGTGGTTATGAGGTTTTACGGTTATTCGGTCTTACGGTTATGATTTTGCAGCTGCCGGCTTGAGACTACATTGAAATCAACATAACCTTAAACCACATGACCGCACAACCGTAAAACCGTATGTTCAATCAAATTCAAGCGGTTCTTCTTTGTCTTTCAGGTAATAATCTGAAAGCATCCCGACAAAAGTGCTGATTTCTTTGATAGCGTGTTCAGTGTCGGGACTTATCTTTTTCTTCTGCAAACGCAGCATCATCACGCCGTAAAGGGCGTTGAAGCAAGTCTCTATCTCGTTCTCTTCATTGTCTGCCCCACGCTTGCGCAGCTCCACGATGAAAGGCAGCACCTTGTAATATTCGCTGTTGTAAAACGGATATTTGGTGCTTTGCAGAAGCTGTGCGTTAAGCTCCACAAGCTGCTGCATTACTATTTTGTTGATTTGCAGATGCCCTTTCTCGCGGCATCCTTCCTGATTTATCATCCTCACAAGGTTGCCGTACCAGTCTGTCATGTCCTCTTTCTGCTCGTCGGTATAGTCAAACTTGTCTATATACTCGCGGCGGATGCGCCCCAAGTTACAGCCGTAAGCGCGTATAAGGTCCTCTACCTGCCACATATATAACAGGTATTCGGCTATGCTTTTCTTTCTTAATTCCTGTGATATGAACATTGATGCTTTGATTATATGGCATGAGGTTGTGAGGTCGTAAGGCCGTTGTTGACGTTCGTTGATGCCGTATGACCTTAAAACCGCAAGACCTTAAAAACCGTACTTAATAATGAAACGTATAAAGATTGAACACCGTGCCTACAAGCACAATCAGTGAAAAAATCATGACAATGCTGCCGATGATTTTATTTATTATTACGATGCTGCTGTTGTCGAATTTCCCCCTTACCTTGTCTATCAGCCACGTCAGCCCGAACCACCACAGCAACGCTCCGCAGATAATGCTGAAATAGCCCACACACATGTGCAAAGGATGCTTTGGAATGACAAAGGCAAACTGGGCAAACGTTGCCATGAAAAGGAATATTATCAACGGATTGGAGAACGTAACAAGGAATGCCGTCACCCCGTTGTGTATCAGCGTACCTTTCTTTTTTCCGCTTACGTGTATCTTCTTGGTTGGGTCTGAACGGTAACAATATATCCCGAAAGCCATCAGCATTATGCTTCCCGTTATCTGCAAGATAAAACGGTTCTGATTATTGTTTATTAAATCCATGACAAAGCTCATGCCGAAACCCGTTATCAGCGCATAAATGAAGTCGCTGACCGTCGCACCAATCCCCGTAACAAAGCCATACCAGCGGCCTTTGTTCAATGTGCGCTGTATGCAAAGCACACCAACAGGTCCCATAGGCGCTGACGCCACAACGCCAATGAGCATCCCTTTGAAAATCCAGTCGAGTATGTCTAAATGAAATTGAAACGGCATAACGCGTGCAAAATTGCTAATTTTTTACGAAAGAAACAAATTTTGCCGACAAAACTTTGCCGTATATGAGATTTTTGATACCTTTGCAATCATTCGGCAGACACGCTGTGATTATACCTTAAATTCATAGGGAAGCGAAATTTGTCTGCCACAAGTTTGAATTGTATTCACATCAAATTTTTCAATATCATGATATCACAACCATTAAAGCCATACGTCATCGGACTTGACCTTGGCGGTACAAACTCCGTGTTCGGCGTAGTAGACAGCCGTGGAGACATCAAAGCCACAACGGCGATAAAAACACAAGCGTATTCAACCGTGGAAGATTATGTCGATGCCTCAATCGAAGCATTGCAGATTGTTATCGACCAGGTAGGCGGCATAGACAAGATAAAAGCCATGGGCGTAGGCGCGCCTAACGCCAACTACTACAAGGGTACGATTGAATACGCCCCGAATATCGTCTGGGCACATGAGTGTGTCGTACCACTGGCCGACATGTTCAGCCAAAAGCTCGGCATACCCGTAGCCATAACCAACGACGCCAACGCCGCCGCAATAGGCGAGATGGCATACGGCGTGGCGCGCGGAATGAAAAACTTTATCGTGCTTACCCTCGGCACAGGCGTAGGTTCCGGCATTGTAATCAACGGCCAACTTGTTTACGGAAGCGACGGTTTCGCCGGCGAGTTGGGACATGTCATCATGCGCCGCGAGAACGGACGCGCCTGCGGATGCGGCCGTACTGGATGCCTTGAAGCATACTGCTCGGCTACTGGAGTTGCACGCACGGCACGCGAATTCCTTGCAACTACTGACATGCCGTCAGTGCTGCGCGAGCTTGAACCCGAAAAAATAACATCACTCGACGTATCCATCGCCGCAGGAAAAGGCGACGAACTGGCAAAGAAAGTTTACGACTTCACCGGTGAGATGCTTGGTGAGGCGTGCGCGGATTTCGCAGCATTCTCATCGCCGGAGGCATTTATATTCTTCGGCGGACTGACAAAAGCCGGCGACCTGATAATGGAACCGATAAAGAAGAGCTACCGCGAGCACGCCCTCAACCTGTTCAAGGACAAGCCACAGTTCCTTGTCAGCGGCCTTGACGGCTCGTCGGCCGCCGTTCTCGGAGCAAGTGCAATTGGCTGGGACATACAAGAATAGAACAAAAACAAAGCGGCGGATGAAAAACATCATCCGCCGCTTTGCTTTTGCACAGCCGCAATCCAATCCCAAACAAAATGTCAAGGCTCGGTAAAAACAAGCCGAACAGTTATTACCCTTGCGTCAAACGCATTATATTCCCTTATATTACCCAAACCTGGTACCACATCCGTAGAAGTTGAACCTGGCTTGTAGCTTGTTATCTTGCAAGATGAAGCATCGTCACTGAAGCATCCTCCGCAAATGACACCGTCAACATAAGCAACATCGTTTATTTTGTCGTTGCACACTTCACCATAGTTTCCACTCATGTCATATAAGCCGAGTTCATTGGGCTTTTTCAAGGAAAAAAAGTGCACATAGTCTTGACTATTACCCTCATACCATGCAACTTCGTCAATATCGTCGCTTCCGCTGTAAGCATATCCTTTGCTCTTATTTACCGTCACTCAGGTAAATTTCGGAAATGCTTGCATCCGAAAAGAAATAAACACCTATTTCCCTCATCGCCGAATACGGCATGTCAACTTCGCCGATTGACGGAGAGGCAAACACTGCAGAACCTATTAATGTCACTCCATCTTTCACGACTACGCAATTGACGCCGTGTCCGTCCTGCCTGCCCCACGGCCTACACAGATACACATTGTAACAATAAACAGGCACGAACCGTACATTTTGTCAAATCAAAAATGTACACGCAAACAGCCAAACCAGGCATGGTGCCACGGCATAAAACACCCGGCGTAACGCAAAAAGCGCCATGCCACATGATAAAACACGGCCTTTCACATCACAAAAGACCGTGTATTGCATTGTCGTCTATGGTGTTTGGGCGGACGAAAAACATGTAAAAACAATGCAATATGCCGTATTTTACCTCACAAACAGAATGCGATAATTGCACATTTTCGCAGAATACAGCGCAACATACTGTATGACAGATATATACAAATGCACACAAAACCTGCAATATTTCCAACAAAATATTTTATTGTTCAGAATATTACATTCTCAAAGCCTCAACAAAATTCAAGATGACACATGTTTGAACAAAATAACGACAAATGTTTATTTATACACACAACGTTTAGGGCACTATGGCATACACTGCTTATTGCGACGCTAATTACCGCAATGCCAGCATGGGCCTCGCCCGTCGCACTATCCCCATTTTTATGAAAAATCACACGCAAAAAAGCCGCCGTGTCGTTTTTTTGCGTATATTTGCCACACTCTTTCACGGTGCAGACAGCGCCGCAATATATAAAAAGCAAATTTGACAAACAATGAACATTCAGGACGACATCAAGAAAGCAGTGGAAGTAATGCGCCAAGGCGGCGTGATACTCTACCCTACCGACACGGTATGGGGCATAGGCTGCGACGCTACCAACGCAGAGGCCGTGGCGAAAGTGTACAAGATAAAGCGCCGCGACGACTCCAAAGCGCTAATCTGCCTCGTTGACTCTGACGTAAGACTGCAACGCTACATAAGAAACGCGCCCGAAGTGGCATGGCAGGTTATGGAGCTGGCAACCAAGCCAACGACCGTAATATTCGACAATGCGGTCAACCTTGCGCCAAACCTTATCGCCGAAGACGGCAGCATAGCCATGCGCATAACGCAGGAGCCTTTCTCCAAAGAGCTGTGCTACCGCTTCCAGAAACCGATAGTATCGACAAGCGCGAACATAAGCGGCGAGCCTGCCGCTGAAAACTACAAGGACATTTCAGCCGAGCTGCTGGACGCCGTTGACTACGTATGCTACAGCCGCCGGCAGGAAAAGAAGCCGCACACACCGTCGAGCATCATCAGGATAAAGGCCGACGGACAAGTTGAGATAATCAGGAAATAATAGCCGCACGCCCCGGCACGACCTGCATTATACGGCCGACACAAGCGTTTACCCGCATCAAGGACATAATAAAAACACTTACTCATAACAACCGATAGACATAAAGTGAGCCAAACAAGCACAGAAAAAGAAATAGCGCATGACGGACTTACGTTCATGCAACGCGTGATAAAGTTACGCGAACAATACGTCACCGACCGCCAGTTTACACTGATACTTAGTTTCCTTGTCGGCCTGTTCGCCGCCGTGGCGGCATTCATCTTGCACTGGCTCATCGAAGAAATAGCCCATCTGCTCACATCGCGTTTTGACACCAACACGTTCAACTGGCTATACCTTATCTATCCGGTAATCGGCATTTACATCACATCCCTGTTCGTGCGTTACATCGTGAAAGACGAAATCAGCCACGGTATAACGCGCATCCTCTACGCCATAAGCAGCAAGCGCAGCCGCCTGAAGGGGCACAACTGCTGGAGCAGCGTCATGGCTTCGGCCATAACCATCGGCTTCGGCGGCAGCGTGGGAGCCGAGGCGCCCATCGTGCTTACAGGCTCGGCCATTGGCAGCAACCTCGGCCAGCTGTTCAAGATGGACAACAAGACGCTGATGCTGCTCGTGGGCTGCGGCGCGGCCGCGGCCATAGCAGGCATATTCAAGGCCCCCATCGCCGGACTGGTGTTCACGCTCGAGGTGCTGATGATTGACCTTACAATGGCTTCCCTGCTGCCTATCCTCATCTCAAGCGTCACGGCCACGTGCTTCACCTACATCTTCACGGGCAGCGACTCGCTGTTCGTATTCACCCTCGACAACCCTTGGCCCGTTGAGCGCATACCGGCCAACATACTGCTGGGCGTATTCGGCGGCTTCGTTAGCCTTTACTTCATACGCACCATGACGGCCTGCGAAGGCGTCTTCGCACGGCTCAAGGACAAGCCGATAGCCAAGCTGCTGCTCGGCGCGCTCGTGCTAAGTCCGCTCATTTTCCTCTTCCCCTCACTCTACGGCGAAGGCTACGGCAGCATCAACATACTGCTAAGCAGCAAGACCGAGGCAGACTGGGACGCGCTGCTTCACAACTCTCCTTTCTACGGGCAGGGCACGCTGCTCCTGCCCTACGTCGGACTGGTGCTGCTGACAAAGGTGTTCGCCACGTCGGCCACCAACGGTGGAGGCGGCTGCGGCGGTACGTTCGCGCCGTCGCTGTTCATTGGCGCGTTCGCCGGTTTCTTCTTTGCAAGAGTGTGGAACATGTATGAAATAGGTGTTTACCTGCCCGAAAAGAACTTCGCCCTTCTCGGCATGGCCGCCGTAATGGCCGGAGTGATGCACGCTCCGCTTACCGGCATATTCCTCATCGCCGAAATAACGGGCGGATACCAGATGTTCATACCGCTAATGATAGTGAGCATCTGCTCTTACCTTACCATTATAATATTCGAGCCCCACAGCATCTACGGTATGCGACTGGCACGCCAGGGCAAGCTCATAACTCACCACACCGACCGCGCCGTGCTCACCCTGATGAGCCTCGACAGCGTAATCGACAAGAGCTACACCGCCGTAAGTCCCGACAAGGACCTTGCCTCGCTCGTACACGCCATAAGCAAGAGCCACAAGAACATACTGCCCGTGCTCGACGACGCGGGCAACCTGCTTGGCGAAATAGACATAACCAAGCTGCGCCACATCGTCTTCCGCACCGAGCTTTACCACCACTTCCACGTGCGCCAGCTGATGTCGCAGCCCGAGGCCGTGCTCTCCGTCAACGACACCATGGAGGAAGTGATGCGGCGGTTTGACACCACCGACTCGTCCATGCTGCCCGTGCTCGACGGCGACGGCCACCTGTACGGCTACATATCGCGCACCCACATGTACGCCATGTACCGCAAGATGGTGGCCGACCTGTCGGAAGACTGACGTTTTTAAGTTGACAAGCAGACAAGGGACAAGCAGACAAGTAGATTTGCATCTTTGCAAATCAAATATCGAGAAATGATAAATACAAAAGAGTTTACACGCGAAGTCTACTCTGTCGTTGCGTCAATCCCACGCGGCAGGGTGCTTACTTACGGACAGGTTGCTTGGCTTACAGGCCATCCCTACCACTCGCGCCTTGTAGGCCGGGTGCTCCACGGCGCAACAAAGGAGCTAAACCTGCCATGCCACCGCGTTGTGAACAGCCAAGGGCGCACCGCCCCTTGCTGGCCGGAACAGACTATATTACTACGCGCAGAAGGCGTAACCTTCAAACGGAACGGATGCGTAGACTTAAAGAAATTTCAATTAAGAATTAAGAGTTAAGAATTAAGAAAATATGCTGTGTTGGTAATTTTCTTAATTCTTAACTCTTAATTCTTAACTCAATACATCTTCCCTTCTCCCCAAACGATGTCAGGATAGGCGGCTTTCAGCTCCTCGACGCTGCGCTCTATGCCGCTGCCGCCCGACGTGGCGAACGGCAGCACGCGCTTACCTCGCAGGTCGTGGCTCTCGATGAACGTGTTGATGATACGCGGAGCCACGCCCCACCAAATCGGGTAGCCAAGGTAAACGGTGTCGTAACTGCCGATGTCGGCCTTCTTTGCCTTCAACGCCGGGCGGCTCTTAGGGTCGTTCATCTCCACCGACGAGCGCGACTGCTTGTCGTTCCAGTCCAAGTCCGCCGCCGTGTAAGGCTGCGCAGGGGCGATTTCGTACAGCTCGCCGCCCGTCTCCTTGGCGATTTGCTGCGCGGCGCGAGCCGTTGTTCCCGTGGCCGAGAAGTAAGCCACGAGCGTCTTGCCCTTGGCCTCCACCTTGCCTTCGGCCTTCTGCTGTCCGCCCTGCCGGCAGGCGCAGATGTTAGTACACACTGCAATGGCGGCCACAAAAGTAAACAAAGTCCTGATTGTCTTCATAACATTTTCATTTTAACACATTGCAAATGTAGCGCAAAAAAGCCATACGGCACATAAACAAACAACCGAAGTTTATACCAATTTTACAGATTATATTTGCCAGTTCCACCTGTTACGCTAATCTTACTGTAAAATTGTGAGCCACGTTTTACAGCGTAGCTCACTACCTATCAGTACATCTTCAAAATCAGGAATATAATTTTTCTATCTGTTAAAAACAAAGGAAAGATTTTCCTTTACATCGCTACTTTCACGGCCTTGCCGCCAGCCCTTACAATATACACGCCACGGCCGGGCACGGCTATCTCTACGCGGTTACCGTTAGCATTGACACTCTTCACCAGCGTACCTGCTGCATCGTAAATGCTTACAAGTCCCTTGGCATTATCCACCACGATGTTTCCGTTTTCAACTTTGATGCCTCCTTGCCCGTCACGCGCCACCACGTTGCTAATACCCGTAGATGTGTCTTCCTGTATATTTAAAAAGTTCTTCCAAATGGCATCTTTTTTATAATTATCTAATGAACCGGCAGGCACGGTGACCTTTACATTCTTATACTGTGTGTCGGCGAAATCCCTTGTTGCCGGAGGCGTCGTTGCTAACGACTTTATCGAGGCTAAGTTCTTGTTCATATCCCATAGAATCGCAGTTACGTCGGTTACGAGATTTCCTATAGTTACATCTGTAAGATATATGAAATTCATCAAATAACCATAAACCGTTTGTTTACAAGTCAAATTCCTTCCTACGTATAATTTTGCAAAAGAACAACCAGAAAAAGCCATCCAATCTAAAATCAACTCTTCTTCATTATCCTCGAATACAAGTTCTCTAATGTTGGAACAGCCGGAAAATGCTCTCTCTCCAATCGTTGTGACAGAGTTTGGGATAACAATACTCGTAAAACCCTTGCAATCTTGAAACGCATAGTCTCCAATCACAGCGACGGAGTTGGGAAAATCAAAACCCATAAGGCTTGTACAGCCATTAAACGTTGATCTTTCAATTGTTGTAACGGTGTTGGGAAAATCTATACTCACAAGGCTTGTGCAACCATGAAACGCTGAGCTCCCGATTGTTGTGACGGAGTTGGGGATTTCAATACTCGCAAGGCTTGTGCAACCATAAAACGCATAGCTTTCAATCGTTGTGACGGAGTTGGAAATTTCAACACTCGTAAGACCTGTGCAACCTTCAAACAAAGCGTATCCAATTGTTGTGACGGAGTTGGGAATTTCAACACTCATAAGCCCCTTGCAATAATAGAAACGCATAGTCTCCAATCGTTGTGACGGTATTAGGGAGTTCAATACTCGCAAGGCTTGTGCAACCATGAAACGTTGAGCTTCCGATTGTTGTGACGGAGTTGGGAATTTCAACACTCATAAGACTAGTGCAACCTTCAAACGCATAGTCTCCAATCGTTGTGACTGAGTTGGGAATTTCAACACTCGTAAGACCCTTGCAATCTTGAAACGCATAGTCTCCAATTGTTGTGACTGAGTTGGGAAATTCAACGCTCGTAAGACTTGTGCAACCTTCAAATGTCCTGGATTCAATCGTTGTGACAGAGCTGGAAATATTGACACTCGCAAGACTTGTGCAACCTTCAAACGCAGCGCATCCAATAGTCGTGACAGAGTTTGGGATGTCAATACCTGTTAGGCTTGTGCAACCATAAAACGCAGCGTATCCAATCGTTGTGACAGAATTTCCTATATTGACATTTTTAAGCTTTTTGCTACTGTACGCAAACGCATAATCTCCAATCGTTGTGACAGAGTTTGGAATGTCAACACTCGTAAGATTTATGCATTCATTAAATGCATCGTCGCCAATCTGTGTAACCGTCCTCGTTACCCCATCATACGTCACTTGTTCTGGTATAGTTATATCTCCTCCATAGCGATTTTGGTTAGTAACGATATATGATGTAACCTCACACGTCGTTTCAGACAGTATGTTGTAAGCGATGCCGTCTACCATAAAATCGTATGCAAGGCTTTTCCCCGGCATTATCAATGCCGCCGCAAGCAGGACGGATTTAATTATCAGTTTTTTCATGTTGTAAAGGTTTTTAGAATTTCATTGTTTGTCTTGCAATAGTTCGTCAATGTTTGCCTTGATGTCGTCGAGTATGGCTTGGTAGAATTGCCAATGGTACTCTTCGGTGGTGCCGCGTGCGCCGGGGTGGTAGGTTTTGTAGGCCAGCTTCACGCCTTCAACGGGCAGCTTGGCAACGTCGTGCAGGGGCAGGCCGGACAGCTGTTGCGGCTCGCCGACAGCAAAGTTTTCCTTGATGTAGCCATAATAGCTGTTTTCTCCCGGACCAGTAAGGAACACCAGTATGTCCGGCCGCAAGATTTCAACCTCACCAGGGATTACGTGGAAACAACGCCTCTCTATCTCGTGCGTGGCGGCGTTGACAGGTGCGCCTCCCTCGCCATTACGGGCAGAGAGCTTTGATATTTCGTTCCATATCATTGCCGCCCGCTTGCCCGGGTATGCCTGCAACATGTCCCTTATGCCGCTCATTATGCCGTTTACGCCCCAGCGCATGAAGCGGTTGCCCGGTTTCAGCCTTTCAGTATAGAAGTAACCTTCAGCTGCGTTGTAATGGTCGTCAAGAAAGTCCTCGTAGACTTCCATCAGTTCGCCTACGTCGCAGCCGCGCGCCCAGCCGTTGGCCTCCTTCCCGAAGAACATGATTTTCACGTCAGCCTTGGAGTACCAGTCCTCATGTTCGGCCGTGCTCTTCTTTGCGTACCATGCGTCATACCCCATTTCGCGCTGCATCCGTTCTCTCTCGGACTGTCCTTGCCCTGACAGCGCAAGCGAAATCAAGAACGGGTCTTGCAGCGACTTGTCAAGACCAGTGGCTTTTAGCTGCGCCATAAAGTCGTACCAACGGCTTTCATAAAGTTTGGTTAATTGTACTGACAGAGTGTCCATAGTCTATCGTTTTTGCGCCTATCAACCTCCCAGAATCGGCGTTAACAAAAAAATGTTGATACGGCCATACAAAAAAAGCGTGGAGATTCGTACCTGTTACCCGTTCCACGCAGAGAGGCCTTCGCATTGCCCGATGATGTAGAACGAGCAACGCGAAACCCACGCCGATGTGTCTATACAATATCCCCTTCCCCTAACAGACGCGACTAACCGTGCTGGAGCAATGCGTTCACGGGTGCGTCCTAAGCGGCATGGGGGATGCAGATAAATACATCCCATGAGCATCTACCGTTGCCATGTCCTGACATCATCTGAAAGTTGCGAAGTTTCTCTGCGTCAAGAACAAAGCGCATGATAAACGCTTTCCCTGATATAGCGGCTCTACATAAACACCGTCATCCCTCCGCCCTGCGGCATGAAGCCGACAGGCGGCCCGGCGCGGGTTTTGCCTCCACCCTTTTTGTGCTGCAACGGCGGACGCTACCGCCGCCACAAGGCGCGATGAAGGCCATATGAGCCATTTGCAAAGATAAGGCAAATAATGGAGACGGCAAAACTAAACCGGCATTTTATAACATAATAAAGCCAACAAGGCACGCGGAACGGCACATGAACGAAACGGGATTTTGTACCGATTTTACAGATTATGCCAAGCCGTACAATGGCAAAATTTTCATAAAATCACATTGACACGGAAAACGCCCATTGGCCGACACTTTGATTTACGTTGACGCTCCACAAGGGCATTATTCTGAAAACGAAGTCGGTTGGACGGAAATTCGCCTGTATTTCATGTGCAAATGTAAGTATCGTAATACCAACATGTTACACGGCTAAGCCGCCAATGTGTGCAATAAAAACCGTCCTCGCGATAAGTAAAAGCCGTACAAAAGGGGTGAAAGAGCCGTCCTTTCATGTGGTTTGGACGGCCTTTACCCATCGAAAGGACGGCCTTTACTACCCTCAAAGGCCGTCTTTGGTATGCCAAAGGCCGTCTTCAAGGTTAAAGACCACGGTTTTTGTCCACGGAAAGGGCAAACTACATGCACGCCGTTTTCTATTTCAACAAAAACGGCAGACATTCTCAACATGACAAAACGAAACGACTTTATCCGTTATCCATTACAAAATGGCAAACACAAACAATGCATCCAAAGACTAAAAAAATTTTCCCAATAAATTCCAACGGCCATTGCCCGTTTTTAAGTAAAACATGCTATCTTTGCACAAGAACAGACCATCCATAACGTACACAACCATGCGCTGACGCAACATAAAACCGTAAACACCATGAAATACATATACATAATAATAACAGCCCTTTGCCTGTTCGGCTGCAAAAGCCAACGCGAAAAAGAGCTGCACTACACAAGTGAACTTTCCTCCTTGTCCTTGAACTTTTACGACTACACAAAACGCAAGGTGTTCACCGTGACATTCAACGGCGGAAAAATGTTTGTGGAACGAAATATAAGGAAAGTTGAAATAAAAAAGAACATGAAAACAAACGAGATTATCTCAACAGATACCGTTTTATTGAATAAAAAAGACAGCATAACCTTGAATGAACACGACAAAAACACCATACTTACACTATTGAAAAGAATTGCAGCACAGCCTCAAACGCCCAAGAGGCATGGCGTAATTGACGATGAGTTTTATTGTGATGTCAAATATAAAAGCGGTCATGTTACAATCACCGGCAACACGCTAACCGGCGACACAAGCGTTGCCTCGCTTGTCAACCTTATAAGAATGATGTCTCCGATAAAGATTGCTTTTTAGGCATTGTATAAAGTCTGCCGGATTATGTTTTCGCAAAATGAGTATTGGTGTAAGCATCATTGCTTTTACCACTACAATCCAAGCTCCTTGTCCTTCCTGTAAGCAAGCGCGGTAAAGGCGCAGACAAGTTCACCGCGCTGGTTGGTAACCTTCA
Source organism: uncultured Prevotella sp. (assembly GCA_905196835.1). Taxonomy (GTDB): domain Bacteria; phylum Bacteroidota; class Bacteroidia; order Bacteroidales; family Bacteroidaceae; genus Prevotella; species Prevotella stercoripullorum. The sequence goes on from CAJJWN010000018.1 coordinate 21,495, forward strand.
CTTCAAGGTAAGGTATTTTGTGGTGGCTGTGCGTCTCTACGGCCTCTGCCGTGAGCACGTCGCCCTCTACGGCCGAACGAAGGAACGAGATTGTGCTCTCGATGCTGAACGTAAGCTTACCGTGCGAGTTCATCACGGCGGCGAGGGCGATGTCGGCCAGCGTAAACAACGCCCCACCCTGGCATACTCCGCCCGCGTTAAGATGCTCACGGGTGACGGTCATTTCGGCGCGTGCGTAGCCCTCGCGCACCTCTATTATCTGTGCTCCGGCGTTTGCGGCGAAGCGGTCGCCTTGGTTAAGAAAGTCTTTCAGTGTCATATTTCGCTGTTCTTTATCTTTATTTAATATGAGTTCAGCATAAGCAAACATCCTTTGTAGGGACATAATTTATTATGTCCGCACGCCGCGAAGAGGCGTATTAATACAAGTAATATTGCCTAAAACGTTCTTTCAGAACGTGCGGACATAATAAATTATGTCCCTACAAAGGATGTTTTCGCTGTTTATGAAAAATAGCGTTTTACCAAACTCGCGTTTCAATTAAGCGTGAATGGCAATACATTCAACCTTATATAACGACAAAGGCCACCTTACTTAATAACGTAAAGCGGCCTTTGTTTGTTATGTTAAAGCACTGATTTTATGCATTGTTTACTTTGCGTAAGCCACGCTGCGCGTTTCGCGGATGACGGTAATCTTTACCTGTCCGGGGTAAGTCATCTCGTTCTGTATTTTCGTCGCGATTTCGCCAGACAGCTTCTCGGTCTCCTTGTCGTCCATCTTGTCCGCCCCTACGATGACGCGGAGCTCGCGTCCTGCCTGTATGGCGTAAGTCTTCGTAACGCCGGGATAGCTCATGGCGATGGCCTCAAGGTCGTTGAGACGCTTGATGTAAGCCTCAACAATCTCGCGGCGGGCACCTGGACGGGCACCGCTTATGGCGTCGCACACCTGCACGATGGGCGCAAGCAGCGTGTTCATTTCCATTTCATCGTGGTGCGCCCCGATAGCGTTCACGATATCGGGCTTCTCCTTGTACTTCTCGGCAATCTTCGCTCCGTAGAGTGCGTGGGGCAGTTCGCTCTCCTCATCGGGCACTTTTCCGATGTCGTGCAGCAGTCCGGCGCGTTTCGCCTTCTTCGGGTTAAGCCCGAGCTCCGATGCCATTACGGCGCAAAGGTTGGCCGTCTCGCGTGCGTGCTGCAAAAGGTTCTGGCCGTAGCTTGAACGGTATTTCATCTTACCTATAATGCGGATAAGCTCGGGGTGCAGGCCGTGTATGCCAAGGTCGATGGCTGTGCGCTTGCCCGTCTCTATGACTTCGTTGTCAAGCTGCTTCTTCACCTTAGCCACAACCTCCTCGATGCGTGCAGGATGGATGCGCCCGTCGGCTACAAGCTGGTGCAGGGCAAGGCGGCAAACCTCACGGCGGATTGGGTCGAAGGCGGAAATTACGATAGCCTCCGGCGTGTCGTCAACTACAATCTCGACGCCCGTGGCAGCCTCGAGGGCGCGTATGTTGCGGCCCTCGCGGCCTATGATGCGGCCCTTTACCTCATCGTTGTCAATGTGGAACACGCTCACGGAGTTCTCGATGGCCGTCTCCGTAGCAACACGCTGTATGGTCTGGATTACTATTTTCTTGGCCTGGGCGTTGGCGTTGAGCTTCGCCTCGTCCATGATTTCGTTGATATAGCTTGCCGCATCGGTGCGAGCCTCATCCTTAAGGCTCTCTACGAGGCGGTTCTTAGCCTCTTCCGCACTAAGTCCTGAAAGTTCTTCAAGCTTGGCACGCTCCTGCAACTGCATCTTGTCAAGCTCGTCCTGGCGTATCTGGATAAGCTTCTTCTCATTATCTACACGTTGCTGCTGTTGGTCAAGGTCTTGCTTCCTGCGACCAAGTTCTTCCTGACGCTGGTTCAACGAGATTTCACGCTGCTTGAGCCTGTTCTCGCTCTGCTGGATTTTCTGGTTGCGCGCCTGCACCTCTTTTTCCAGTTCAGATTTCTTGTTGAGAAACTTCTCCTTTACCTCGAGCAGTTTTTTCTCTTTCAACACATCCGCCTCTTTCTCGGCGGCACTTACCATCTCTTTATATTTCCCGGTAATGACATACCTGAAAACAAAGTAACCCGCAAGGCCACCCACTACAAGGGCAACCGCGGCAATCACAATACTCAATATCATTTGCTTGGTTTATTTAATGTTAATATTCTCACTTTTTGCCACCGCCGCCCGGGCTTTTTACGTCTAATGCGTCTTCAATTTCAGATGTGATTTTTGTGAGAATATCATCATAAGGCTTCGTATCGTTGGTAGACCGCTCAAACTCCAAGTCGATTGCTATGTCAAGCATAGCCATGCGTATGATTTCTTTCTCGCTCCGACTTGTCCTATAAATCTCCATCAACGAATTTACCTTTTCGGTTATAAGCTTTGCCGCATTACGGCAATACGGCTCGTCCTCCGGCCTTACTGTAACCGGAAGCTCCGTATCGTAAACGTGCAGTCTTATATGTAATTTGTCGTTCTCTACAGCCATCGCCACCTGTTATTTACCGCTCAGCAGCGTGATGCACTTGTCAACCTCCCTTATCAGCCCAGCAAGCCTGCGCTTGGCGGCATCTATGTCGCCGTCGCAGATTTCAATCATCCTTGCCGTCTTGAGGCTTTCATAATCCTTGCGTGCCTGTTCAAGACTCGCCTTGAGCCGCTTTATCTCGCCGTCACGCAAGTCGACCATCGCATAAAGCTCGTCATTCTCCTTCTTCAATTCATTGTATTGGAGAATCATCTGCCTCACACGTGTAGTAAAAAGCGTCAAGATTTTGTCCTCATCAGCCATCTGCACGGATTTTGTCTACAAAATTAGACCTTTTTCATCACATTGCAAAATTTATGCAACGGATTTTAAGAAAAATCAGACTTTTAAGCAGTTACAGCTGCCCGGCATCCGATTTTACCTGCATCAAACTCATCTTTTATTGTCTGCTTCGTCTGTATTTGGACGTGGTTCTTTCTTTGCCAACATAACCACTTGGAAAACAAAGCCTGCTATCCATTTTTCACTGAAGCCCAAACGCTTGTTGTACGTACGTATGGCGACAACGGTTTTCATCACGCCTGCGTCCTTGAAGTCGTTTTTGTTGAATATGTCAGACACGGTTTTCTCCGTCATCGTGTAGATTGCCTTCTTCATGAACGACGGCATACGCAGCTTGAACTTCATGAGATTGCCCATAAGCATCATCACATCCTGCGTGAAATTCTGGAATTGTATCAAATACGTCTGCACATCCTGCATCTTGCGGCAGTTGCGGCGTATGCTCTGGTCCAACTCCTTGAAGAAGTCATCGTCCGTCTTGTACAAGTCTACAAGCATCTTCCTGCAATGCTTCTTCTCACCCACCCCGAGCTTGTTGTTCAACGTCGGTACGTGCAAAGTTGCCTTGAACATGCGCAAATCAGGCAGCATGGCAAGATTGGTGATGCCGGCGTTTTCGGCAATTGCGGCCTGCAAATAAACCCTGACAAGCGTCATATAATCTTCCATGCCGCCAATCTTATGCTCTTTGCTATTGTTTTTTCCAAACAATTTACTTAAAAATCCCATATAAAATTGATGTTAAAGAAAACATGGGGCATGACCCCTTAAAAAAATTGCAAGTGCAAAAATACATCAAATACGCCGAATTTCAAAATAAAATTTGATTATTATCGATTTTTATTATACCTTTGCACGATAATAGACAAAGCGGTATATTCACATTAAATACACAAGAACATAAATACCGAACATGGCTTGACTACAGCAGGCGGCCAAGGTTTTCACATCAAAAAGCATTTTAAACATGAAAGGAATTGTATTGGCGGGTGGCTCTGGTACCAGGTTATACCCAATCACCAAAGGTATCAGCAAACAACTGATACCCATCTTTGACAAGCCAATGATATATTACCCCATATCCGTACTGATGCTTGCGGGTATAAAAGAAATCCTCATCATATCAACACCTCACGACCTCCCCGGGTTCAAACGCCTATTAGGCGATGGTTCAAGCCTCGGAGTGAGCTTCGAATACGCCGAGCAGCCTTCGCCGGACGGACTGGCCCAAGCGTTTATAATCGGGGAAAAATTTATCGGGAAAGACAGCGTATGCCTTGTTCTCGGTGACAATATCTTCCACGGCGCAGGCTTTTCCAAAATATTGAAAGACTGCGTTAATGCTGCTGAACATGAAGGGAACGCCACTGTATTCGGCTACTATGTGAACGACCCGGAACGTTATGGAGTGGCAGAGTTCGACAAAAAAGGCAATTGCCTCAGCATAGAAGAAAAGCCCCAAAACCCCAAAAGCAACTACGCCGTTGTAGGTTTGTACTTCTACCCCAACAGCGTTGTCGAGATTGCGAAAAACATAAAGCCGAGCGAACGCGGCGAACTTGAAATAACATCGGTCAACCAAGAATACCTGAACAGGCACCTCCTCAAAGTCCAGACACTGCAACGCGGTTTCGCCTGGCTTGATACCGGCACGCACGACAGCCTTAGCGAAGCATCAACTTTCATCGAAGTTATAGAGAAAAGGCAAGGTCTTAAAATAGCGTGCCTCGAAGAAATTGCATTCAAACAAGGATGGATTGACGCCGAAAAGCTAAAAGAAGCGGCGCAGCCAATGATAAAAAACGATTATGGCAAATATCTGATGAATTTGATTGACATTAAATAACAACTTTCAGCACAAACAGTTTCATAAAGAAAAATCGCATAACATAATGAACGAGCTAAGAAACGACCAGCAAATTCAGGAAACCAACGAAGAGCAATCGTCATTCAACTTCCAAACCATTTACACTGCATTCGTACTCAACTGGAAGTGGTTTCTTTTGTCGATATTTATATGTCTCGGCATAGGTTTCCTATACCTGCGCTACGCGACACCCGTATACAACACGACGGCAAAGCTTTTAATCAAAGACGACAAAAACGACAACGGAGGTAGCGGAGGCGCCCTGCAAGCTCTGGAAAGCATGTCAAACCTCGGTTTCATAAGCAGCAACTACGGCACTGAAAACGAACAGGAAATACTGACATCGACAACAATCGCTGAACAGGCCATACGCGACCTCAAATTATATGCCAATTATTATATCAAGGGGAGCGTGAAGAAAGAGCTTGTATATAAAGAGCAGCCTATCAACGTCGAGATGGACGCACCACACCTTGAAAGGCTTGACGCCCCTCTTGAACTGAAAATAACCCGTGACAACGATTCTTATAAAATCACAGGCACTTATTACATTGCTGAAAACGAAGTTTCATTCACCGGCCCTTACGACATAGAAAAAAACATATCAAGCCTGCCTGCCGTCATACGCACACAGGTCGGGACCTTGACTTTGACAAAAAACGGCAACCGCACGCTTGAAGACGGCGAAACTGAATTTGTAGACATGTTGTCTCCGCGCCTTACGTCACATCTATATATTAAAAAACTTAGCGTTGAGCAGACATCTAAAACATCTTCTGTTTTCAGCCTTCAGATTAATGACGAAAACATTTCGAGGAGCATAGATTACCTGAACCAAATGGTAACATGCTACAACCGCCAAGCCAATGAAGACAAAAACGAAATAGCTGTAAGGACCGAAGAGTTCATCAATGACCGTCTGGCTAAAATAGACGCCGAACTAAGTTCTACCGACGGGGCCTTGGAAAGTTACAAAAAGCGGAACAAGCTCATGGAGCTTCAGCTTGACGCCATGACCACATCAGAGAACACGTCTACTTATGAACAGAAGCTGAACGAAGCCAATACGCAAATATCGCTCATAGGCAGCCTTATCAACTTCGCCAACCGTCCTGGCAACAGACATCAGGTTCTGCCGTCGAATATCGGTTTACAAGACGAAGCCTCAACCTCATTAATTAATGAATATAACAAGATTGCGCTCGAACGTAACCGCCTGTTGCGCACCGCATCTGAAAACAGCCCGGTCGTAATAGAGCTTACTTCACAATTGGACAACATGCAGGCCAGCATACATCAAGCTCTGGAACAAGCACGCAAAGGACTTATCATCCAACGCGATGCTATAAGGAGGCAGCTCGGCCGTTATGATACACAGGTCACAAAAGCACCTGAACAGGAACGCATCCTCACACAAATCGGCAGGCAGCAGGAAGTAAGGTCTGGCCTATACCTCATGCTACTGCAAAAACGCGAGGAGAATTCAATATCACTTGCCGCAACGGCAGACAAGAGCAAGCTCATTGAGAAGCCGCAATTCAACAAGAAGATAAGCCCCAAAGGCAGCATCGTCATGCTGATAGCATTAATCATGGGTATAGCCATTCCCTCTGGATTGCTCTACGTAATCAACTTCTTCCGTTACAGAATTGAAGGACACGAAGACGTCGCAAGCCTCACCAAGCTGCCCATCATCGCCGATATTGTCGTGGCAAGCGACACGGCGAAGACCAGGGCCGACATCGTTGTGCACGAAAACCAGAACAACCAGATGGAAGAAATCTTCCGCTCGATGCGTACAAATATACAGTTCATGCTGAAACCGGGACAGAACGTCATACTGTTCACATCGTCAACATCGGGTGAAGGCAAGACATTCACCGCAGCCAACCTTGCAGTCAGCTTCGCGCTTCTCGGAAAGAAAGTCATACTCATCGGTCTTGACATCCGCAAGCCAAGGCTTGCAGAACTGTTTAGGATAAACAACTATACATCAGGCATCACAAACCTTCTCGTCATGGATAATCCGCAATGGGGCGACATCGAGAAGCAGATTGTACCGTCTGAAATAAACGGCAAACTTGACCTCCTCATGGCAGGACCGATACCTCCCAACCCGGCCGAACTTGTATCACGCCCAGCATTGGAACAAGTCATCACCCAAATCAAGCAGCATTACGACTATGTATTGATTGACACAGCCCCTGTCGGACTGGTTACCGACACATTGCAGATTGGCAAACTTGCCGACATAAGCATATACATGTGCCGTGCCGACTATACGCCGAAAGCAAGCTTTAACATGATAAACAGCCTGGCTGAAGAAAACAAGCTCGCCAACATGTGCATTGCCATCAACGGAATAGACCTCTCCGAAAAGAAATACGGCTATTACTACGGCTATGGCAAGTACGGTAAATACGGCCGCTACGGCCATTACGGCAAGGGCAGCAGCTACGGCCATTACGGCAGCTATGGCGATTACGCTAACAGCCACTACGGCAACAAGAACGACAATTCGGTTAAAAGATAATCCCATTCACTATCAGTGACTATGACAATAGCAGTAGATTTTGACGGAACAATAGTAGAACACATGTATCCGGAAATTGGCAAGGAAATACCTTTTGCCACGGATACGCTCAAGATGTTGATTGCCGACCGCCACAAACTCATACTTTGGTCTGTGCGTGAAGGCAAACTGCTCGACGAGGCCGTAAACTGGTGTAAAGAGCGCGGAATAGAATTTTACGCCGTAAACCGTGATTACCCGGAAGAGCGCGGAACTGACAACAACAACCACTTCTCGCGCAAACTGAAGGTAGACATGTTCATCGACGACCGCAACATAGGCGGACTGCCCGACTGGGGGACCATCTACCGCATGATAAAAGAACACAAGACATATTACAACATCATGATGGAACGGATGGGAAAAGCATCTTACGATGATGCCCCGAAAAAGAAACGCTGGTGGCAGAGATGACCTGACGGCAAACACACCATAACGGACGCGGCAAGAACTGTTTAATGACTACGCCGCGTCCGTTTTCTTTTTGCCATGCGCACGCAGGTATTTTTGATTGTCTTAAAAGCGTGTCTATTTGTCACATTCACAATACTTAAACGCATCAAGCCGCCTGGCAAATACATTAAAAATGCTATATTTGCAGAAGTTTCAACACGCAATGTATATAACTGAAAAACAACAAAATGACAGATATGAAACTTCAGAACATTCTTTTTACATTGGCTTGCCTTCTCGTTTGCGGTGGAACAATGTGCGAAGCAAAACCCACAAGTGCGGCTTCAGACACAGACAAAAGTAAAGGTGCTTTCTACACCGGTACTTACAGAAACCTTTTCAACGAATATCTTGGCGTAACCCAAAGCCAGACTGACGAACGGCTGGCGCAGATATGGAAGCACTTTTTCGTTGACGAAGACACCAAAGTGTATTTTGAAGACAGCGACAGCACGGCCTACATCTACGATACGGGCAGCCACGACGTAAGGACCGAGGGCATGTCTTACGGCATGATGATATGCGTACAGATGAACAAGAGAGCAGAGTTTGACAAGATTTGGCGTTGGGCGAAAACGCACATGCTCTATACTTCAGGCCGCTGGAAGGGATATTTCGCATGGCAGTGCAACACCGACGGCAGCAAAATCGGAGGAGAGCCGAGCTGTGCCACCGACGGCGAGATTTACTTTATCACGTCACTCTTCTTCGCTTCCCACCGCTGGGGCGACAACGGTGCATACAACTACGGGTGCGAAGCGCAGAAAATACTGAAAGACGTTATGTCGAAAGACGGCTCGCAGGGCGTTTACAACATTTTCGACGCAAAGACAAAACTTGTCTGCTTCGTTCCACACGAAGGCTCACGCCTGCACACAGACCCGTCTTACAACCTGCCGGCATTCTTCGAGCTGTGGGCCAGGTGGTCTGACACTAACAAAGACTTCTGGACACAAACACCCGATGCGGCCAGGGACTTATTGGCCGCATCGTCACATCCCGTAACAGGCCTTTTCCCCGACTATTCAACGTTCAAAGGTGAGCCGTTACAGCCGGATTGGAAAAACGACTACGACGCACGCCGCTATCAATACGACGCCATACGCTGCGCGATGAACATAGGCATGGACTACAACTGGTTCGGAAAGGACTGCAAGCGCCAGACCGACATGATGACGCGCCTGCTAAAGTTCTTCAAAGAAGACGGATTCAAGCACGGACAGTTCAACCTTGACGGCACATCGCCCACCGGTGGCTACTCCGAAGGCATGGCCGGGGCTAACGCCGTCGGCGCGTTCTGCCTTGAAGACAAAGCCTTGGCGAAAGAATATGTAGAGCGGTTGTGGAACACCAAGGCACCTACGGGCGAATACCGATATTACAGCGGTATGGTCTACATGCTGTCTATGCTCCACGTTTCGGGACAATTCAGGATTTACTGAGCCGTCCGTCAGCCAAGTTTCCTGAACACAAACCTCACTATCAGGAAATTTGTAGGTATCGCGACGCAATACACCGGCACCGGGGCAAGCACCTTGCTTACGCCCAGCCATATAAAGAAATTGAGCAGGCTGATTTGCAAAAGATAGTTGAACAGATGGGCGCAGGCGAAGCCGAGGCCGTTCTTCACAGACTTTTTCTTGCGGAAAGTGAAGCGCGCCGAGAGCACATAGTTGGCAACAAAGCTTACCAAATATCCCAAAGTGTACGCCACGTTGACATCCACCACGCCGTGCAGCAGCCAGTAAACGCCGTAATGCAGGGCCGTAGCCACAACGCCTACAACCCCGAAGCGCACAAGCTCGAAAAACGTTTCACGCGAAAACAGCATACCTTACAGTAGTTTTGTCGCTGCAAAATTAGCACAAACATACCATAAATCAAAATATGACAGGCTTTATCTTAAAAAAGATTAAAGCCTGTTTTGTTTTCACGTACTTATCCGTTTATTGTGCAGAAAGGCAACAATGGAACAGGCAGAGTTTGAACATATAGCCACACGCATCAGGCAAAGAGCCGTCGCTACGGCGCTCGCCTTCGCCGCCAGCGGCGACGAGGCCGAAGACATAGCGCAGGAAACTATGCTGAAGCTGTGGACTCTGCGCACTGAAATCAGCGGCCTGGCGCATGCCGAAAAACTGGCCTCGTGCATAGCTCACAACCGCGCCATAGACTGCACCCGCCGACGACGCACCATATCATTGGACGCAGGCCGAAGCATCATCGATGACAAAACGGCAAGCCCCGACCGCGCCATTGAGGACAAGGAGAACATGGCCTGGCTCACAGAACGCCTTGCCTCGCTACCGTCAACGGAGTACCAAATACTGCGATTGAGGCAGGTTGAGCGCAAGAGCCACGAAGAAATAGCACGCATCGTGGGCGTGGAGAAAACGTCGGTATCCACCATACTGGCGCGTGCACGGGCCAAGATGTTGAACGAGTTTAAGAAAAGGGAAAGATAATATTATGGAAAAAGACATACGCACACTCATCGACCGATACATGGCAGGCCAAACCTCGCTTGAAGAGGAAAGCCGACTGGCCGATTATCTGCGCACCCACGACGTAGGCGAAGACCTGCTGCCGTACAAGCAGATGTTCGCATGGTTTGACGAAGGGATGCCTCTTGAAAGCCAACAAGCAGACAAGTTGACAGGCAGACAAGACTCCTCCCAGCCCTCCCCAAACTCCCAGTCCTCCCAGTTATCCCGCAAAACCGTCTGCCTCATAGCAGCTGCCGCCGCGGCAATAGCCCTGCTACTGCTCATGGCATGGCCGAAAGCGGAGCCGCAACAAATGGCAGAAAACACGGCCATGCCTCACATCCAAGAGAGCAACGAACCGGCGACTACACCCGACACGCTTACAGCCGACACGGCTACAACCGTTGTTCCGATGAAAAAGGCACGCCGGCGCAAACCGAGGATTGACCGCTACAAGCCGCTGCCTCCCAAGACTTACATTGCCGAAACGCGAACTGACTCCGCCATCGAGGCGGCCGAAATGATAGCAGAGGCTACGGTAAAAGTGGCCGAATTACAACAGGAGGCGATGCTCGACAGCATCTATGACGAGCACAAACGCATCGAAGCTGGCATCGACCTTTACATAACCGCAATGGAAAACTATGACGTTGAAGACGAATATTACTAAAAACAAAAGATATGAAGACAATAAAACTCATGGCCGCGGCACTGCTCTTCGCCGCCATGCCGGCCACAACAGAAGCGCAAATCAACCTGAAAGGAGCCATCATCTCCTTTACCAGCAACAAAGACCTGGCACCTTACATCAAGGCAAGCAACAGCATGGAGAACTCCGAGAACAACGGAGTAAAGACCCAATCGTATTACAATGAATACTCGTTCAACATGCCCAAGAGCAAGCGCAAGGAGCTTGACAAGGTACTGACGGCGTTCGACAGAGACAAATACGAAGCTTACAAGGTGCAGTCGAGGGATGCAGGCATAAGCAAAAGCGTGCTTTCAAACATAGCATATGGAGAGAAATTAGACAAGAGCATAAGCTATGGCTCGTACAAGGACAGGAACTACCGCCTGATGTTCGTACGCGACACGCAAGACAGCCTGCGCCGTTACGCTTACGCGATAGTGTGGGCCGAGACGGCCAACGGCGACAGCCTGCGCGGCAATATAACCGAAATATACGGCCGCGACCCGCAGAAGGCAAATACAGTAACTGTACTCACACCGTATTCAAGCGGTTTGAGACACGTCACTATGATTAATTCAGACGGCACCATAACCGTAAAAGACACCGACACCGGCAAGGAGTACAAGATTGAAAGCGACATGCCCGCAAACAACAAGATTGAGACTGGCATGGACTTCATCAAACGCTTCTCCAGCCTAAGGTCAACGCTACTCAGCCCCGAGCTTATAGGACAGCGGACGGTACAGTCATCATTAATCAACAAAATCGTGGAGCTGTGCCGCGAACATGGCAAACTTCTCAACAAAGAAGAGCGCATAGTCTGCATGAAAAGCTTGAAAGACATGGTGGCAGAGAGGAACGACCCTTACGAAAGAGACCTGCTGAAGCTCGCCATGTTTAGCCTTAACAAATAAGCATATACTCTCTCTTTTCAGATAAACAACGAAAGTCCGCCACGTCGGCATACGGCGTGGCGGACTTTGCTTTTATCCAACGGTTTTGCGAAAGGTTGCCTTTCGCTTTCTAAAAGGCCGTCTTTCGCACGCTAAAAGGCCACCTTTTGCAGGCCGAAAGACGGCATATTGGAAAGCCGTTGATTTTCAGGCATTTAGCAAAAAAGCGGCAACGCCGCGCCACATTCTCGTTTTTAATTATTATTTTTGCACAACTAATAAAAACATTATGTGTGGAATAGTAGGATATATAGGCCCGAGAGAGGCCTACCCGATACTCATCGACGGGCTTAAACGACTGGAATACCGAGGCTACGACTCGGCCGGCGTGGCCCTCATCAACGACGGCGGCGAACTTAATGTGTACAAGGAAAAGGGCAAGGTGAGCAACCTTGAAGCCATTGCCGCGCAGCGCGACACCACCGGGCACATAGGCATTGCCCACACGCGGTGGGCCACGCACGGCGAACCTTCGGCCCAGAACGCCCACCCCCACGTGTCGCAGAGCGGACGGCTCGCCCTCGTGCACAACGGCATAATCGAAAACTACGCCAGCCTGAAAGAGTACCTTACGGGCAAGGGCTTCACGTTCAAAAGCTCTACCGACACCGAGGTGCTGGTGCAGCTCATCGAGTTCATGCAGCGCGAATACGGCAAAGACCTTGAAGGCGCGGTGGTGATGGCGCTGCGGCGCGTGGTCGGCGCATACGCCATAGCCGTGGTAGACCGCGACTGTCCGGACAAAATCGTGGTTGCACGGAAGAGCAGTCCCGTGGTAATAGGCGTGGGCGAGGACAACAAAGAGTTCTTCATCGCGTCGGATGCCGTGCCCATCGTGGCCTACACCAAGCAGATGGTCTACCTCAACGACAATGAGGTGGCACTGCTGCGCGTGGGGCACAAGATGGAAATAAGAAACCTCGACAACAAGGAAATAACGCATGACGTGAAGGAAGTAGACCTCGACCTCGAGTCGCTCGAAAAGGGCGGCTTCGACCACTTCATGCTGAAGGAAATCTACGACCAGCCCCGCTGCATGGCCGACTGCATGAGAGGGCGCATCCTGCCGGCAGAAAAGCGCGTGGTGCTGAGCGCACTCAACCTGCACCGCGACGAACTTGTAAGCGCGCAGAGGTTCATCATCGTGGCCTGCGGCACGTCATGGCACGCCGGACTAATAGGCAAACAGCTCATAGAGCAGTGGGCCAAGGTGCCCGTAGAGGTGGAGTACGCCTCGGAGTTCCGCTACCGCAACCCCGTCATCCAGCCCGGCGACGTTGTCATTGCCATATCGCAAAGCGGCGAGACCGCCGACACGCTGGCCGCCTTCCAGCTGGCAAAGGAGAACCACGCTCTGTGCTTCGGCATAGTCAACGCCGTAGGCTCGAGCATCGCCCGGGCGTCTGACACCGGCATATACATACACGTAGGTCCTGAAATCGGCGTGGCCTCGACCAAGGCTTTCACCGGCCAGGTTACCGTGCTGACGCTCTTCGCCCTCGCCCTCGCCCACGAGAAGGGCACCATCACGCAGCAGGAATACGAGGAGACCATAGCCGAACTGGCCGCCATCCCAGGCAAAATAAAGACCGTGCTCGCCAAAGACGGCGAGATAAAGGAAATAGCCCGTACTCTTACCTACGCCGAGAACGCCCTCTACATGGGACGCGGCTTCAACTACCCCGTGGCTCTTGAAGGTGCGTTGAAGCTGAAAGAAATCAGCTACATACACGCCGAAGGCTACCCGGCGGCCGAGATGAAGCACGGCCCGATAGCACTGATTGACGAGGACATGCCCGTAGTGTTCATCGCCACCCACCACCAGCTGTACAAGAAAATACTAAGCAACATCCAGGAAGTGAAGGCCCGCAACGGCCGCATAATAGCAATTGTGACCGAAGGCGACAACGCCGTGAGCGGCATCTCGGAAGCAACGATAGAAGTACCGCCCACGCTCGCGCCGCTCGCACCGCTGCTCTCGGTCATACCCTTGCAGCTAATCGCCTACCACGTAGCCGTGGAGAAGGGGCTGAACGTAGACCAGCCGCGCAACTTGGCAAAGTCTGTGACGGTGGAATGAGAAGTTTAATATAAGGAGTAAGGAGGAAAGGAGAGAAGGAGTAAGGAGGAAAGGAGTATGAAGTAAGGAGTGAAGGAGTAAAGGTTGAAATGCCTTGCTACTTTCCACCTACCAACAAAGCACATCTACTTACTTCTTCTCTCCTTACTCCTTCTCTCCATTACTAAAAAAATCAAACAACATGACAAAAAGTGATTTACGCATAATCTTCATGGGTACGCCGGAGTTTGCCGTCGAAACCCTGCGCCGATTGGTGGAAAGCGGTTACAACGTTGTGGCCGTGGTGACGCAACCCGACAAGCCCGTAGGCCGCCACCAGGACACCCTCCAGCCGTCGGCCGTCAAGCAATATGCCTTAGAACACGGCCTGCCCGTGCTCCAGCCAGTCAAGATGAAAGACCCCGCCTTCGTGGAAGAACTGCGCAGCTACCGCGCCGACCTACAAGTAGTGGTGGCCTTCCGCATGTTGCCCGAAGTGGTATGGGCCATGCCGCGCTACGGAACATTCAATGTACACGCCGCCCTGCTGCCCCAATACCGCGGTGCGGCGCCAATCAACTGGGCCATCATCAACGGCGAGACACAGACCGGGGTAACCACCTTCTTCCTCGACCACGACATCGACACGGGGCGCATCATCATGCAGGAGCAGTTTGAAATCAAGGACGACTACAACGTGGAAGACGTGTACGACGGCCTGATGAGGCTTGGAGCCGGCATAGCGCTGAAAACCATTGACAGGATAATAGAAGGCGACGGACACGTCAACTCATTGCCGCAGAGCGAGATGACACCCGTAGACGGGGAGCTGCACAGCGCACCAAAAATATTCAAGGAGACATGCCTAATAAACTGGGACGCGACGGCCAAGCGCGTGCGCGACTTCATCCGCGGCCTCTCCCCCTACCCCGGCGCATGGACGAACATGACCGGCGGCGACGGCAAGACGTCCGTACTCAAAATATACAAGGCCACCCTTACCGACATGCCATGCAACGGCAAGAGCGCAGGCTCGTTGACGGTGCACAACGGAAAGCTGCTAACTGCCACCGCCGACTGCTGGCTGCAACTGGACGAAGTGCAGCTAAGCGGAAAGAAAAGGATGGACGCCAAGGCCTTCCTCAACGGCATGAGGGACATTGACAATTCACAATTCATAATGCACAATTCATAATCGGCGAAAACCTATTGTACATTATTAGTTGTGAACAAACCATATTGTGAACCGAAAATTGGCGAAAGCCTATTATGAATTATGCATTATGAATTATGAATTAATAAAGGATAAGCGCATAGCCGTGCTGCTCTCGGGCGGCGTTGACAGCTCCGTCGTGGTGTACGAGCTGGCAAGGCAGGGCCTGCATCCCGACTGCTTCTACATCAAAATAGGCCCCGAGGAGACAGAGGAGTGGGACTGCTCCAGCGAGGAAGACCTCGAGATGGCAACCGCCGTGGCCGCCAAGTACGGCTGCAAGCTGACCGTTGTTGACTGCCACCGCGAATATTGGGACAACGTGACGCGCTACACCATGGACAAGGTGCGCGCCGGACTGACGCCCAATCCCGACGTAATGTGCAACCGCCTCATAAAGTTTGGCGCATTCGACCAAAAGGCAGGGCACGCCTACGACCTCATAGCGACAGGCCACTACGCACAGACGGAAATCATCGACGGCATGAAATGGCTCACCACAAGCCCCGACCCGGTGAAAGACCAGACCGACTTCCTCGCACAAATAGAGGGCTGGCAGCTCAAGAAAGCCCTCTTCCCCATAGGCGGAATGATGAAGGAGGAAGTGCGCGCCATAGCCGAACGCGAGCATCTTATTAATGCAAAGCGCAAGGACAGCCAGGGAATATGCTTCCTCGGCAAAATCAATTACAACGACTACATCCGCCGTTACCTGGGCGAAAAGCCGGGCGACGTGCTCGAATTAGAGACCGGACGCAAACTGGGACAGCACCGAGGGCTGTGGTTTCACACCATCGGCCAGCGTCACGGCCTCGGCTTCGGCGGCGGCCCGTGGTACGCCGTGAAGAAAGACATCGAGGCCAACATCCTCTACGTAAGCCGTGGCTACGAGCCGCTGACGGCATACAAGCGCGACTTCGGCGTGCACGCCTTCAACTTCCTTACGTGTGACCCGTGGCAGGGACAGCCGTCGGCGCGCGTGGCGTTCAAAATCCGCCACACACCAGAGTTCCACCACGCTACGCTTGAACGCACCTCGGCCGGCTCGTTCGCCGTACATTCCGACGACCTGATACAGGGCGTAGCCCCCGGCCAGTTCTGCACCGTCTACGACGAGGAGCACCACCGATGCTACGGCAGCGGAGAAATATGTCTTAGCGAAGAGTGAAAAGTGAAGAGCGGAAAATCAGATACTTGTTGAGTGAAAAAGTAAAAGTGAAAAACGAAAAATCCGATACTTTCCAGATATTTGGAACGGTTTTACATCTTCAAGTATAACTAATTGTAAATCAATACATTACAAACCTCCATGCAAAAGGCCGTCTTTCATCGTGCGAAAGACGGCCTTTTGCGTTGCAATATGCGGCCTTTTACATGGCGAAAGGGGTTCATCCGCAGTTCGGGTGTATTGGCATTCGTGGTAATAGGGCCTCGAAGAGGTCCAACTATGCTTAACCGCATGTGTAGCGAAGCGGAACTTGCGGTATATATGTGACTGATAGCATCGTCCTCGAAGAGGGCGAATGGCAACCTGCTGTTCGCCCTCTTCGAGGACGGGTGAGTTGGTTTTGACTTACCGCAAGTTCCGTTCCCTTCGGTCACTCCACATGCGGTTAAGCATAGTTTGCCCCTTTCAGGGACGGAATAAGCACTTATAAGTCATACACCTGAACTGCGGATGAACCGCGAAAGGCCGCATATGAAAATATGAAATATTTTCCGCCGCTTTTATTTTGCGCTTCTGCCTTTTTGCATTATCTTTGCTAAGACAAAACAATGAGGCTTGAACGCCGTCATGACCTTTTGGCAAATAATACATTGAAAAACTTGAAAAACGCAACACTATACGTCACTCTGCCTGACGGAAAGACACGCCGGGCGTCGTTTTACCTGGCAATGGAGGAGTACGTGGCACGCCACGCGCCCACCGGCGACTACATGCTGTGCTGGCAGGTAGAGCCTTCTGTGGTGTTCGGGCGCAATCAGGTGATGGCCGCCGAGGTCAATACGGCTTACTGCCAGGAGCACGGCATAGGCATGTTCCGCCGCAAGAGCGGCGGCGGCTGCATCTACGCCGACCGGGGAAACGTGATGACTGCGTTTATAACCGACGGCGACAACGTGGGCCTTACGTTCAACCGTTACTTGACGATGCTTGTGCTCGTGCTAAGGCAAATGGGCATTCCGGCGCAAGCCACGGGCAGAAACGACATAGAGGTTGACGGCTGCAAGGTGTCGGGCAGTGCCTTCTACCACCTGCCGGGGTGCAGCATTGTGCACGGCACGATGCTCTACGACACCGACATGGACAACATGGTGCGCGCCCTGACGCCGCCCGCAGGCAAGCTGCAAAGCAAGGGCGTGGAGAGCGTGCGCCGTCGCATAGGTCTGCTGAAAGACTATACGGCCATGGGCACAGGCGGCATCGTAGAGAGCATACGCCACACGCTGTGCAGCGGCGAATATGCACTTACCGCCGACGACGTGGCCCGGATTGAAGCCTTGGAACGCGAAGAGTATCTTGCACCGGCATTCATCACGGGCAAAGACCCCGGCCACACGCTCGTACACAGCCGCAGAATAGACGGCGTGGGCGGCCTTGAGGCTTACGTGGACGTGAAGGGCGGCGTGATAAAGAGCGTCAGACTGGCGGGCGACTTCTTCGCCACGGGCGACGTGGAGGCCATGCTCGGCAGGCTCAACGGCGTAGAGATGAACCGGGAGGCGGTATCGGCTGCGTTGCCAGACGAGGTTGGAGACGTGATAATGAACCTGAATAAGGACGAGCTCGTGAACCTGATTGCAGAAAATTAAAGTGAGAAACGAAAAGTGAAAAAACGAAAAATCCGAATGCTTTACAGGGTGATGGATTTTGCACTTTTAACTTTTAACCATTAACTTAAATAATATATGGAAAACAAGAAGACCTGCCTTTACAGCAAGCATGTGGCCTTGGGCGCGCTGATGCAGCCCTTCGCAGGGTACGACATGCCGATACAGTATTCGTCAATCATCGACGAGCACGAGGCCGTGCGCACACGGTGCGGCGTGTTCGACGTGTCTCACATGGGCGAAGCCGTCATCACCGGCAATGACGCAGAGCGTTATGTTAACCACATTTTCACCAACGATGTCAAAGCAATAGGTGCAGGAGGCGTGCTCTACGGCATGATGCTATACCCCGACGGGGGCACGGTGGACGACCTGTTGGTGTACAAGATGACCGACGACAAATATCTGCTGGTAATCAACGCTGCCAATACTGACAAGGACTTGGCCTGGATGCGCCAGAACGCCGAAGGCTTTGACGTGTGCATAGAGGACGCTTCGCCGCGCTACTCTCAGCTCGCCGTGCAGGGGCCTGATGCCGAAGCGGTAATGGCCGAGGTGCTTGGCATTGAGTGTAAAGAGCTGGCCTTCTATACGTTCAAGACCGTAACGGCCGCAAACGGAGAAGAAATCATCGTAAGCCGCACGGGCTACACCGGCGAGGACGGCTTTGAAATATATGCCGACTCCGACGCTATAAACTGCTATTGGGACAAACTGATTGAGAGCGGACGGTGCAAGCCGTGCGGCCTCGGATGCCGCGACACGCTGCGCTTCGAAGTAGGTCTGCCGCTGTACGGCAACGAGTTGAGCGCCGAAATCAGCCCCGTAATGGCCGGATTGAGCATGTTCTGCAAGCTCGACAAGGCGGAATTCATTGGCAAAGAAGCCATAGCCGCACAAAAGGCAGACGGAGTAAGCCGCAAAGTAGTTGGCATAGAGCTGGCAGGTCATGCCGTACCGCGCCATGGCTACACCGTGCTTGCCGACGGAAAAGAGGTAGGCACGGTAACCACCGGTTACCAGTCAATATCCACAGGGCGGAGCGTCTGCATGGCTCTGGTTGATGCGGCATACGCAAAACTCGGCACACAGCTCGACGTACAGATACGCAAAAAGACATTCCCAGGCACCGTAGTAAAGAAAAGATTTTACGAAAAGCATTACAAGAAATGAAAAACGAACAGTGAAAAACGAAAAATCCATTACCTACAAGGCACTTGGATTTTTCACTCTTCACTTTTAACTTTTAACTAAAAAAACAATAGACATCATGGCAAAAGTTATTGAAGGACTCTATTATTCAGAGTCGCACGAATACGTAAAGGTAGAAGGTGGTTATGGCTACATCGGCATAACGGACTACGCACAGAACGCACTTGGCAACATAGTGTACGTTGACATGCCTGAAGTTGACGACGAAATCGAAGCTGACGAAGAGTTTGGCGCAGTGGAAAGTGTCAAGGCGGCCAGCGACCTCAACGCCCCTGTAAGCGGCAAGGTGGTAGAGGTGAACGAGGCGTTGGAAGACGCTCCCGAGCTTATTAACCAGGACGCATACGCCAACTGGATAATAAAGGTGGAACTGGCAGACGCGTCCGAGCTTGACAACCTCATGGACGCAAAGGCTTACGAGGAGTTCTGCAACAAGTAAACGGCCCCGAACCCCATAACCGCAAAAACCGTATAACCTCATAACCCCATAACCGTATAACCTCAAATGACATTCAAGTATTTTCCTCATACGCCTGAAGACATAGAGGAGATGCTGGCGCGTATAGGCGTAAAGACGCTTGACGACCTTTACGCCGACGTGCCGCGGCAAATCCGTTTGCAAGGAGACTACGACCTGCCCGAGGCAATGAGCGAAATAGAGGTAAGGCGTTTCTTCGACAGACTGTGCCGAGACGACAAGCAGCTCGTATGCTTCGCCGGTGCAGGCGTGTACGACCATTACACCCCGTCGCTCATCCCTTACATCGTGGAACGCTCCGAGTTCCTTACGAGTTACACCCCCTACCAGGCTGAAATATCGCAAGGCACGCTGCACTACATCTTCGAATACCAGACGATGATGGCGCGCCTTACAGGCATGGACATATCCAACGCCTCAATGTATGACGGCACTACGGCCACCGCCGAAGCCGTGATGATGGCCAAGGCGGCGGCAAAAAAGGCTGGCACAGTGCTCGTATCGGACACCGTCGACCCGAAGACCACAGCCGTAATCAAGACCTACGCCCACTTCCGCGGCATCAACATAGAGGCTGTGCCGCAAGGCAATGGAGCCACAGACATGGCTGCTATGAAGCAAAGGCTCAGCCAAGGCGGCGTTGCCGGAGTAGTAGTACAGCAGCCAAACCGCTACGGCATCATTGAAGACTACGGCGGACTGGCCGACGCCTGCCATGAAAACAAGGCGTTGCTCATAATGAACTCCGTAGCCGCAGACCTTTCATTGCTGAAGACTCCCGGCGAGTGGGGAGCCGACATTGCCGTAGGCGACGGCCAGTCGCTCGGCATTCCGATGTCTTTCGGAGGTCCTTCGCTCGGCTACATGTGCTGCACAGAGAAGCTGATGCGCAAGATGCCGGGACGCATCGTCGGCCAGACGCTTGACACCAACGGCAACCGGGCGTTCGTATTGACGCTTCAGGCACGCGAGCAGCACATCCGCCGACAGAAGGCAACGTCGAACATATGCTCCAACGAGAGCCTCATGGCGTTGTATGTGACAATCTACATGTCGGTAATGGGCAAGCAGGGACTGAAAGAAGCGGCGCAACTCTCGTATGCAGGGGCGCACTATCTCTGCGACGAACTCATGAAGACAGGGCATTTCCACTTATCATTCGACCGTCCGTTCTTCAACGAATTCTGCGTGAAATACGACGGCGACGTGGATGCTTTGCAGCAAAAATTGGCCGACAACGGCATCCTCGGAGGTGTCAAGACGGCACAAAACGAAATAATGTTCGCCGTGACCGAGAAGCGCACTAAGGACGAAATCGACCGTCTTGTAGAGCTGTGCAAGTAATAAAAGACAAGGTTACAAACCCTTAACCGTAAGAAAATGAACAACAAACTGTATGGCAAACTGATATTCGAGCTGTCGCACGAGGGGCGCAGGGCTTGCTCTTTGCCTGAAAACACATACGGCGACTACGAGTTGCCGGCGGACATGAAGCGCAAGGAAGACGCCGACCTGCCCGAATGCGACGAGCTTACCGTAGTACGCCACTACACCAACATGAGCGGCAACAACTTCGGAGTAGACAACGGCTTCTACCCACTTGGCAGCTGCACAATGAAGTACAACCCCTACATCGACGAGGAAATGGCCGCCCGGAAGGAGTTTACAGAAGTACATCCGGCGCAACCCTTGGACACATGTCAGGGCGCACTGGCCGTCTACTACAACCTGCAAAGGTCGCTGTCTGCCATCACAGGCCTGGCCGAGTTCACCCTCAACCCCTTTGCCGGGGCACATGGCGAGCTGACAGGACTGATGATTATCCGCGCCTACCACGAGAGCCGCGGCGACATGAAGCGGACAAAAGTCATAGTGCCCGACTCCGCCCACGGCACAAACCCGGCCTCGGCTGCGGTCTGCGGACTTGAAGTGGTCGAGGTGAAGAGTACCGCCGATGGCACGGTTGACATCGAACACCTGCGCGGACTGCTCGACGATACCGTTGCGGCGATGATGATGACAAACCCGAACACACTCGGATTGTTCGAGCCGGGCATTCCTGAAATAGCCGAAATGGTACACAAGTGCGGCGCACTGATGTACTACGACGGGGCAAACCTCAACCCCATGCTCGGCGCGTGCCGCCCGGGCGACATGGGCTTCGACGTTATGCACATCAACCTGCACAAGACTTTCTCAACTCCTCACGGCGGAGGCGGCCCGGGAAGCGGCCCTGTCGGCGTAAGAAGCGGACTGGTACAAATCCTGCCTAAGCCACGAGTGGTGAAGAACGGCGACAAATACGACATCAAGACAGGCGGCGAAGGCGACATCAGCGTAGGCGCATTCCTCGGCAACTTCTGCGTAGACGTGAAGGCGTATGCCTACATCCTGACGCTCGGCAGGGAGAACCTGAAGATGGTAGGACCGCTCGCAACGCTAAACGCCAACTACATAAAGGAATGCCTGAAAGACGTGTATGAACTGCCCATCAAGGGCTTGTGCAAGCACGAATTCGTGTTCGACGGCCTGCGCGACAAGTCTACCGGCGTAACGACAATGGACGTAGCAAAGCGCCTGCTCGACTTCGGCTACCACGCCCCGACTATCTACTTTCCCCTGCTATTCCACGAGGCGATGATGATAGAACCGACGGAGAACGAAAGCAAGGAGACCATAGACGGCTTCATAAGCGTGATGCGTGAAATAGCAAGGGAGGCGAAGGACGAGCCTGACACCGTGAAAAGCGCACCGCACAACGCCCCGATAGGGCGCGTTGACGACGTGCTGGCAGCAAAGAATCCCGTATTAAAATATTAATAGGTATGGTTTTGCGGTTATGGGGTTTTACGGTTTTAGGGGCATTGGATATAAAAATTTAAGACCTTAATAATAAAAAACGGTATAACAACAATCATTAAACCGTACAACCTCACGACCACAGAACCGTATAACCGCAAAACCCCATAACCGCAAAACCGCAAAACAATGAAGACAGACTTACTAATCATAGGCGCAGGGCCGGGTGGCTACCACACGGCGGCATACGCCGCACGCCACGGACTGACCGTAACAATAGTGGAAAAGGCCGACGTTGGCGGCACATGCCTCAACCAAGGGTGCATCCCCACGAAAGCACTTTGCCACGACGCAGCGGCCATCGAGGCCGCAAGGAAGGTATGCGGAGACGGCGTACAGGTAGACTTCGCAAGGATTTCAGAGCGCAAGCGCAATGTTGTTGACAAGCTGCGCGGCGACGTCGAGACGCTCATGGCGCAGCCTGGCATAACCCTCGTGCGCGCAGACGGCGTGCTGACAAGTGCCAATACGGTGTCGGCTGGCGGCGGAGAATATATAGCCGACAACATCATCATAGCCACAGGCTCATGCCCGAAGATGCTCCCCATAGACGGTATCGGCCTGCCCGGCGTGCTCGACTCCACCGGGCTGCTCGCCATCGACACCCTTCCCCGCCGCCTCTGCATCATCGGCGCAGGCGTAATAGGCCTCGAGTTCGCCTCGGTGTTCAGGAGTTTCGGCAGCGAAGTCAGCGTCATAGAGTACATGAAAGAATGCCTGCCGCCATACGATGCCGACATCTCGCGCCGCGTACGCAAGACCATGGAGAAGCGCGGAGTGAAGTTCACTATGCAGGCAGGAGTAACCGGCATCAGCCAGACCAGCGACGGATTGCAGGTAAACTACACATGCAAGGGCAAGCCCGGCGCAGCCGTTGCCGACACGGTACTCGTAGCCACGGGGCGCGCGGCCAACATAGAGGGCATCGGATTGGAAACCGTCGGCATACGCACGGAGCGCGGCAGCATCACCGTTGACGACAACATGCAGACCAACGTCGGCGGCGTTTACGCCATTGGCGACGTCAACGGCCGCTGTATGCTCGCCCATGCGGCCATAATGCAGGGCATACGCTGCGTCAACCACATACTCGGCCGCACGGACAACATCCGTCTTGACATCATGCCTTCGGCCGTATTCACCAACCCCGAAGCCGCCGCCGTTGGACTGACCGAGAGCCAGTGCAAGGACGCGGGCATGGAATACGCCGTACGCAAGACGCCTTACCGTGCCAACGGACGAGCCGTAGCCGACGAGGCAGACGGCGGACTGCTAAAGCTGCTCACCGACGGCGACGGCAGACTCATCGGCTGCCACGCGTGCGGACAGCACGCAGCCGACATGGTGCAAGAGGCCACCGCACTAATGAACATGGGCTGCACCGTCGGTCAACTGAACGAAATCACGCACATACACCCAACCATCGCCGAGCTGCTTATGGGCTGACCCAAACGCCGGCGTATGCAGGATAAAACGTAAAAGGGGTTCATCCGCAGTTCAAGTGTATGCCGTATAGGTGCCAATCCCATCCCCGAAGGGGTAAAACCGCTTCGCGGAAATAAACAATTAACAATGAAAAATTAAACCGTATTGTAGATACTTGAGGTTTACTCTCGTCCCCGAAGGGGGCGAACTATGCTTAACCGCATGTGTAGTGACCGAAGGGAACGGAACTTGCGGTAAGTCGAAACCACCATAACCGTCCCCAAAGGGGGCGAACAGCAGGCAGCTATTCGCCCTCTTCGAGGACGATGTTATTTGCAGCATATATACCGCAAGTTCCGCTTCGCTCCACATGCGGTTAAGCATAGTTGGACCTCTTCGAGGCCCTATGTATGTTATAGCCCTTACACCTAAACTGCGGATGAACCGTAAAAGGCCACCTTTCGTGTTGCGAAAGGTGGCCTTTTACATTACAATATGCCGTCTTTCGCAAGCCAAAAGACGGCCTTTCATAACGCATTGAGCATCAAGACATTACGCAACTGATATTATTATGTAACGAGAATGTACGCCTGACGCCGACAAAAAAGGCAGCACGGCTGTATTATAATGTGGCATTAAAGTATCAGTTTTACAAAATAAACGCCGCTTTACTTGCCATTTTAACAATTATATACTATCTTTGTAGGCAAATTGCCGCGCATTGAACAATGCGTCACGGCACATACATGAACTATAAAAACAGTCAGAAAAATGAAAAGCGACCCTAAGGACTGTCTCTACTGCCAGAACAACGAGACACAGCACAACCTGATGATTGAGGTGGCGAAACTAAGCGTTTCGCGCCTGTTCATATTCAAGGAACAGACATACCGGGGGCGTTGCCTCGTGGCATACGACGGCCATGTGGACGACCTCAACCTGCTCACCGACGATGAGCGCAACGCCTTCATGGCCGACGTTGCACGCACCACGCGCGCCATGCAAAAGGTGTTCAACCCCGACAAAATCAACTACGGAGCTTACTCCGACACCCTGTCGCACCTGCACTTCCACCTCGTACCCAAGTACGTAGGCGGCCCCGACTTCGGCGGAGTGTTCCGCATGAATCCGCAGGAGGTGTACCTCACCGACGAGGAGTATGCCGACATGGCAGAGAAACTGAAGAAGGAACTATAAAACCAAACACCCGCCCCACCCTACAAAAGGGAGGGAGCTTGGAATGCTTTGCCTATTTTTTAATAGGCATATATGAGCTTCCTCCCCTTTGAAGAGTTGTGTTGGGTGTCAACATTCTTATCATGCGAATAGACATCATCACCGTATTGCCCGAAATGCTTGAGGGCTTTGTGCACGAATCAATACTTGCGCGCGCCCAGAAGAAAGGTCTTGCGGAAATTCACTTGCACAACCTGCGCGACTACTCCACGGACAAGTGGCGGCGCGTGGACGACTATCCATACGGCGGCTTCGCCGGGATGGTGATGCAGTGCGAGCCGATTGACCGCGCCATAAGCGCGCTGAAGGCCGAAAGGGAATACGACGAGGTAATCTACACATCGCCCGACGGCGAGCAATTCGACCAGCACATAGCCAACGACTTGTCGCTGAAAGGCAACCTAATAATACTCTGCGGCCACTACAAGGGCATAGACCAGCGCGTGCGCGACCACCTCATAACGCGCGAAATAAGCATAGGCGACTACGTGCTGACGGGCGGCGAACTGGCCGCAGCCGTAATGGCCGACGCCATTGTGAGGCTTGTGCCGGGCGTAATCAGCGACGACCAGAGCGCCCTGTCCGACTGCTTCCAGGACGACATGCTCTCCGCTCCCATCTACACGCGCCCTGCCGACTATAAGGGTTGGCGCGTGCCTGACATCCTGCTTAGCGGAAACGAGGCGAAAATAAAGGACTGGGAAATAGAGCAGAGCTATGAGCGCACCAAGCGCCTGCGCCCCGACCTGCTGAAATGAAAGATAAAAAAGTAAAAAGGTAAAAGGGTAAAAAAGCAAAAATAAAGAACAACATTAACCAATAAAAACACATTGCATCATGGAAGGAATAAAGAAACTGCCCTCAATGGGCTTCGGCGAGTCGGTCAAAACTGTGCTTGCCAACCTGACAAACTTCAAAGGACGCGCACGCCGCAGCGAGCTGTGGTGGTATTGGGTTGCGTATGCCGTCGTGGCAATCATTGCCGGATTGGCACTAACCGGCTTCCCGTTAATCCTGGCTATCATCAGCCTCTTGCTTCAACTTTCATTATGGGCCGTCACCGTGCGTCGCCTGCACGACCGCGGACACAGCGGATGGTGGGTAACGGCGGCCATACTGATAGGTGTGTTCGCCAACATCTATGTTGCAGGAAGCGGATATTATGAAATTATGTCGTCTGTGAACCCTGACATAGAAGAAGCAACAAAAGTGCTAAGCAGTCCTGTTTTCGCATTGGCCGGACTGGCTTCGCTCATAGTGAACATCTGCATCTTTGTATTCTGCGTACGTGACGGCAAGCCTGAAACAAACAAATACGGCCCGTCGCCCAAGTACATCCCAACGGATGAATACATAGAGAAAGTTACCGGCGAGCAGGCTTGACAAGCCCTGCCCTACCGGCTTACATAACGCAAAAGTCCGCATTTCACACGGTGAAATGCGGACTTTCTGCTAATTATAACGTCGAGTTCGGTATATGGATAGTGTTAAAATAATCTCATTTAAAGTAGTCAGTTGGTAACTGTCATTCCGCGCTCCTACGCGGAAGCCAGTGTAAACAATCTGTTCTTTCTATGTCATTTGTACTGGATTCCGCGTCGGAGCGCGGAATGACAGTTACCAACTGACCGATTGAAACATGATTACAACCTAACTTTCTTATCCAGAACTCAGGTTATTATAAGTATAAGTAAACACACTCAAAGGTACAGCATCCCGTCATGGCAATGTATCTTTTCTTCGGCCATTAGATATTCCACGGCCTCCTTGCACACGTCCTTGTCGGCCTTGCACCTGGCAAGTTCTCCGGCACTGTGCGGCTTGCCGTCAGCCAAGAGGTTCAATATTTCCTGCTGCGCAGCGGCGAGCGCGTCCTTGCTGGTAGCCTTTCCGCCATGCGCGCGGCACACGTCGCATTGGCCGCAATCCGTAGACCTCTCTTCGCCGAAGTACCGCAGAAGCTGGCGGCTGCGGCAGATGTCGTCGTTCTCGGCGTATGCTATCATCGCGTTTATGCGCTCCTCATACTCTGCCTTGCGGTCGTCGTACACCTCACGGGGAAAGACCAGCCGCTCCATCTCTTCCCTACGCTGGGTGTAACGTATGTGAGGGATTTTCTTACGGGGTATGAAATGCAGGATGCGCCGCTCGCTCATGTCCTTCAATATGGCGTAAACCGCCTCGCGCTCCAAGCCCGTCTGCATGGCAATAAGGCTCTCGTCGATATAGCAGTAGTCGGTAAACAGACCGCCGTAGTTCCTCAACAAAGCCGTAACCACGCCGCTCTCATTCTCCGTCAGGCTGTCAAGCCGGTACAAATCTTCACGCCCCAGCAACATCCTTAGCTGCGCCATGTTGTCGCGCTCGTCCTCATAGTCTATGTAACCGGCTCTCGACAGTATTGCCAAGGCCGAATTTACCTGTACGGGGAAATGCTTGAAATACATGCAGAACTTGTCTATATTGAACTCGAAACGGCACCCTCCGCCGCTGCCCATGCCGATTTGGTAGAAGTAAGCAAGATGTTCGTACACCGTGCGTATGAAGTCTTTTTCGGGGAAAGTGTCGCTGATGCGCCGCTTAAGCTTAGCCCCGTCGTTACCGTCATACAGCAATACGGCGTATGAACGGCCGCCGTCGCGCCCGGCACGGCCCGCCTCCTGGAAGTAAGCCTCTATGGAGTCAGGACTGTCTACATGCACTACGAGCCTTACGTCGGGCTTGTCGATGCCCATGCCAAAGGCGTTTGTAGCCACCATAACCCTCACCTTGTCGGCCTGCCACAGCTTCTGCCGCTCGTCCCTTACGGCGTCTTCAAGTCCGGCATTATAAAAAGTGGCGCTTATGCCGTTGTCATTGAGCATCTTGGCTACTTCCTTCGTGCGCTTCCTGCTCCGCGCATAAACGATGGCCGAGCCGTCAACGCGGTTAAGAAGGCGCACCGTGTCGTTATCCTTGTCGCTGGTTTTACGCACAATATAGGCAAGGTTCTTGCGCTCGAAGCTCATCCTGTAGACGTTCTTCTGCTTGAAGCCAAGCTGCTCCTGGATGTCGTCCACCACGCGCGGTGTGGCCGTCGCCGTAAGCGCAAGTATCGGAATGTCGGGCTTTATGCGGCGTATGTCGCTGATTTTAAGGTACGACGGACGGAAGTCATACCCCCATTGGCTGATGCAGTGAGCCTCGTCTACGGTGACAAAGCTCACCTTCATGTGGCTGAATTTCTTTAAAAAAAGCTCGGATGACAGTCTTTCGGGAGATACATACAATACTTTCACGCCCCCGAAAATGGCGTTTTCAAGCGTGGATATCACGTCGGCGTGCATCATTCCCGAATAAACCGCCGCCGCCTTGACACCTTTCCGGCGCAGATGCTGCACCTGGTCTTTCATCAAAGCGATAAGAGGCGTTATGACAAGGCACACACCCGGCATGGACAAAGCCGGCACTTGGAACGTCAGCGACTTGCCTCCGCCCGTAGGCATGAGGCCAAGCGTATCGCGCCCGGAACAGATGCTGTCGATTATTTCGCGCTGGATGCCGCGGAAATCGTCAAATCCCCAATATTCACGGAGTATCTGTTGATACTTGTCCATACATGTAAATAAATTAAAAGTGAAAAGTGAAAAGTGAAAAATCCATCACTTTCAAGTATGGCTTTGCATGTGGATTTTTCACTTTTCACTTTTAATTTTTCACTCCTCCGACGGCCTGATGTCTTCTATCTGAAGCTGGATGCCGTTGTGTTTGAACACGTTGTCCTCAATGGTGTACGCTATGTCAAAGCTCCGTTTTGACTTTATGTAACGGGCGGAGCCGCTTTGTCCGAAGGCGATGCCGTTCATTACATTGTTCGACTTGGAGTCAACAAGCTCCAGCTTTATGTGCTCCTGCTCCCTGCCCACTACCTTGCTCGTGCCGAAATCATAAACATCTGTCGTGCAGAACAGCGGCTTTTGGTTCATCGGACCAAACGGACCGAACTTCCTTATGTCAGCGTGCAGCTTGCGTGTGATGTCCTTAAAGTCAATCACCGCATCTATATTGAGCGTCGCTTCAGTCTGTTCGGGCTGTATATGCTCGTCAACATACTTTTGGAAACGCCGCCTGAACTCGGGCACATCATCCCATTTCAGCGTCAGTCCGGCGGCATACGTATGGCCACCGAAGTTGACAAGCATGTCACGGCAGCTCTTAATCGCCGAATAAACATCAAATCCCGTCACGCTCCGTGCCGACCCGGTGGCAAGGTCGTTGTCGCGTGTCAGCACGATGGTCGGCCTGAAGTATATTTCCGTAAGGCGTGAAGCCACAATGCCGATAACGCCCTTTTTCCAGTTCTCGTCATACAACACGATGCTTGAATGGCGCTTTTGGCTCTCAATCCTCGATATTATCTGGTTGGCCTCATCGGTCATCTGCTTGTCTATATCCTTGCGTTGCTCGTTGTATTCGTTGATGTGCTTCGCCGCCTCAAGCGCATGGCTGAAATCCTTTTCAACAAGCAAGTCGACGCTTTCGCGCCCGTTCTCCATCCTGCCCGACGCGTTTATGCGCGGTCCTATTTTGAAAACGATGTCGCTCATCGACAGGGTACGCCCGCTAAGTCCGCATATGTCGATGATTGCTTTGAGCCCGATGCTGGGGTTTTGGTTGAGCTGCTTAAGCCCGTGATAAGCCAATATGCGGTTCTCATCGACAACAGGCACAATGTCGGCGGCAATGCTTACCGCGCAGAAATCAAGCAAAGGAATGAGCCTCGAGAACGGAATGCCGTTGTTCTTGGCGAACGCCTGCATGAACTTGAAGCCCACACCGCAACCGCAAAGATGCTTGAACGGATACGTGTCGTCCTCACGTTTGGGGTTAAGAATTGCCACTGCGTCGGGCATTGCCTCGTCAGGCACATGGTGGTCGCAGATGATGAAGTCGATGCCAAGGCTCTTGGCATAGGCCACTTCATCCAAAGCCTTGATGCCGCAGTCAAGGATGATGATGAGCTTCACGCCGGTCTGCCTCGCATATTCTATCCCCTTGTAGCTTACGCCATAACCTTCGTCATAACGGTCGGGGATGTAATAGTCGATGTTTGAATAGAATTGTTGCAGAAACTTGTAGACAAGCGCAACGGCAGTGCACCCGTCCACATCATAATCGCCGTACACCATGATGCGCTCCTTGCGGCCCATCGCGTCGTTGAGCCTGTCCACAGCCACGTCCATATCCTTCATTAGGAATGGGTTTATGAGGTCGTTCAACTGCGGACGGAAGAAGCGTTTGGCGGCAGATTCCGTCGTTATGCCCCGCCGGATAAGTATTCCGGCGAGTATGGGACTAATCCCAATCTTAGCGCCCAGTTCTTCAGCCTCCTGCGTTTGTTCTGATGTCGGTTCCTCGTAATTCCATTTGAAATGCATTATATTGTTCTTTTATTTTTCCGTCAGTAGGGCACATGCACAAAGGGTCAACGCTGCAATGTGTCCGGCTCATAACCGTCCGTAAACCATACGGGCACAACCTGCCTTGCGGTTAAGAGCGTGTAAAGTTACAAAGAAAAAACAAGAAAACGGCGTTTTAGCATGGAAAAGTTCAGAAAATAGACTTGCGCCACGGCCAACCCATTACCGGCAAACAAAACAAAAGAAGGCATCCCCGCCGTGCCTGCACACCGTGCAGACGCCGGAAGGATGCCTTCAATACCTTAAATTATATGTTACAAGCAAAATATCAGATGCCCAGCTTCTTGCGGATGTCTTTGGGAATGGCATTCTTGTTGACCATGATGTTCATAGTCTTGTAAGCCACGTAGTTCTTTGACATGTACCAGATGCCCTTGTAGTCGCCGTGGTTGCCCCAAGAGTTCTTAACCATGTAGTATTCGCGGCCGTTCTTGTCCTTGGCTATTCCGTAAAGGTGCATACCATGGTCGTCGGTAGTCTCCCAGCTGTCGAAGGCGTCCTGCCTCATCTGCTGTGTAGGAACTATCTCGGGAGCGTCAACGCCGAGCGAGTCGAGCTTGCTGCGCTTCTCCGATGCCGACAGGTTAAACCAGCGGTCGGCGTCGGTGCCTGCCATGCTGCGTGCCTTCTTAACGTCGTAAGCCAGGCCGAGACCGGTGCGTGTAAAGCCGTCCTCGGTAACGTCGCCACCCCATGCTACGGTGTAGCCTTCGTTTACGGCGTTGTCGATGATAGCCATCAGCTCTTCCATGGGAACGTTGTATGACAGCGCCCAACGCCAGTTGTCCTGTATTTCGAGGGCGAACTGCGTATAGAACGGATGGTGCGTGTAGCTGGTGATTGACACGTAGTCGTCAAGGTTGATGCCGAGGCTCTGTGCAAAGGTCTGCGGCGTATATTCCTTTCCTTCGTACACAAACTTCTCCGGGCACTTGCCGAGGTAAGCGTCGAGAATGCCCTGAAGCCCCACGCGCCACTGCTTTGATATTTTCTTGGCGTTTGTCTTTGCGATGGCGTCAACATACGGTTCCATAACGGCAAAGAACTCGCCGAAGTTGGCGAGTGAGTCGCCCGTGAGCGTACCGGGAGCCGGCATGGCCTCTTCGGGACAGATGCCGTAGTTCTGCATGATGGTTACCACGTCCTCAAAGCTGCCTCCCTGCGAGAACTGGCTGTCGCCGTGCATCCTCACCTTGACGATGGCGCGGTCCATATAGTCCTTGTTGGCGATGAACATCTCGCACAGGTTGTAGGTCTTGCCCGTGGCTCTCAGTATTTCGCTTTCAAGGAAACTGAGCGTCGAGTAAGCCCAGCAGGTGCCGCTGCGGTTCTGGTCCTTGATGCTTGTGATGGGGTTTTCCTTCACCGTGGTGAACACGGGGATGTCCTTCTTCTTTGCCTCTTTCTTGTCTTGAGCATTGGCTCCGGCCACGAAGCAGGCCAGGAGGCATACCGTAAGTAACTTTTTCATGTTGTCTTTGTTTTATTTGTTTGATTAATTGTTTGCCATAAACTCTTCTACGTCGGCCGGGTGGTAAGGTATGCGCTCCTTGCCGAGGAAGCGGCAGCCCGTAGCCGTTATGAGCACGTCGTCCTCTATGCGTATGCCGCCGAAGTCGCGGTAAGCCTCGAGCGCGGCATAATTGATGAAGTCGGTGTGCAGCCCCTTGGCCTGCCACTCGTCGATAAGGGCAGGTATGAAATAAATGCCCGGCTCGTCGGTAACGACAAATCCTTCCTCCAGGCGGCGTCCCATGCGCAGCGCGTTGGTGCCGAACTGCGTGGAGGGGCGCGTCTCCTCGTCGTAGCCCACGTATACCTGGCCCAGTCCTTCCATGTCGTGTACGTCCATGCCCATCATGTGTCCCAGTCCGTGGGGCAGGAAGAGGGCGTGCGCTCCGGCGGCCACGGCCTCGCTGGCGTCGCCCTTCATCAGGCCGAGTTCCTTCAAGCGCAAGGCCATCAGGCGGCATACGGCCAGGTGTACATCCATCCACCTGACGCCGGGACGCGCCACTTCGAGCGCGTAGTCATGGCAAGCCTCTACTATCGAATAAATGTCGAGCTGCTTTTGAGTGAACTTCCCGTTTACGGGATACGTGCGCGTGTTGTCAGAGCAGTAGTTGTTGCGGTTCTCCGCGCCTGCGTCGCACAGTACGAGGCGGCCGCTTTCAAGCTCGTTCCACGACGGCGCGCCGTGCATTATCTCGCCGTGCTGGGTGAAGATGGTGGCGAAGCTCACCATCGCTCCGTATGAGTTGGCCGTGCCGTCTACCTGTCCGCCGATGTACTTCTCGGTCAGTCCGGGGCGCGTCAGGCGCATCGCCGTGGTGTGCATCCTGTATCCTATGGAGCAGGCGTCCTCTATCTCGGCAATTTCCTGAGGCTCCTTGGTAGAGCGCATCTTCACCACCGCGCGGATTAGCTCCATCGAAGCGGCCTCTTTCTGCTGGTTGGGGTGTATGCCGAGCAGGTCGAACAGCTGCAGCTTCGTGTCATACCTGTAAGGCGGCAGGAAATGGACGGGCCTGTGCAGGCGCAGCGCATCGTTGCAAATAGCCTGCAACTGGCGCATCGGAGCGGTACGTGCCACGCCCGCGGAGGCGGCCATGTCGGCCACGCTGTCCACCGAACCGAACCACACAATGTCGTCAATGTCGATGTCGTCGCCCACGAGCGTCTCCTCGTCGGCATCGACGTCGATTACGCCCACCAGTCCGTCGCGGTTTAATCCGAAGTAATACAGGAACGACGAGTCCTGCCTGAACGGCGAATAGGCGTTGGCCGGATAATTGGCCGGCGAGTCGTTGTTGCCGAACAGCAGGATGACGCCGCCCCCTACAAGCCTCTTCAGCTCGGCGCGGCGGCGTATGTAAGTATCTTTACTGAACATGGTTACAATTTGATATAAGGTTGTTTTGCCTGCAAAGATAGGGATTTTTACTCTTAAAAAAGAGCTTTTTACATTGTTTTTTATCAGTTTTTCATTACGATTGACACACTTCACGCAAATCCGGACACACCGCCCCTGGCGGCAGGCAGCCGCCATCATACCGGCAAGCAAACACCGTGCCCGTTACACTTTGTTAACCATTGTCTTACCACAGATTAACACTTCTCCACCAAACGAAACAGAAATGAATTGTTAACGGCGTTAACACAACATCGTGCGAACAGCCGTCCGGCCTACCGGTCGCAACCTCCATTCACACCGAAGACCGTCTTCACGACCGACGAATACGGTGTCCGTCAGTGTCAAAGACCGCCTTTGGCAAGCCCAAACACGGCCTTTTGCACGCCCGAAAGCCGTCTTTTCCACCGCATTTTACGGCCTTTTATATCGCTGCAAAACCTAAATTACTGATTAACAAACAGTTATACAACGCCTCAAAATCGCGTATTTCAAACCTCGCCCAATATTTTTCACAAAAATGGTCGCCACAAAATCCACGCGTTAACATTACGTGCCGCAAAAGAGTTAACAAACCGTAAAATACAATAAAATTAACCCCATAGTCCAAGTAATGACAAAATAAATATACATCTTATTATTTTGCCGTATCAAGGAAAATGTCTATCTTTGCCACGACGCAGATAGCCCACAACTGGGCTTGAGGGTCATTTACTGATAAAAGGACGTTTACGGACGTTTTCTTCTGCGGTCAAATTCTCGCAAAATTTAGACTATATGCAGGAAGATACGGCAACGGGAACGTCCACGTTGGGTGTATTGTACCCTTTCCGCAACACGACTGTGCGGAAAGACAAGTATGATAATCTCACGGCGTGGGCTAACTGCAGTTGCTTATCCTTGCATATAGGCAATGCGAGAAGCCTGACCGCGGGATAAGCGAGAAGTAGAGACTCCCACGTCTTTTTTAGTATCTTATCCAGGCATACTTATGTTTAACCACCTGCCAGGGAGTTTGCAGGATATTCAATCTTTAATTTATGGGAAAAGAATATGTTGTAAATTACTGCGCAAACAGCCAAAAAGACTCTTATTTCGTCAAGTTCGACAGAGACGATTTGACTAATGACGACATAAGACATTCTGTAACAGAAAGCCTGAAAAGCCATTTACGACATGAATATGGCGGCATTCCAAGCGATTTGGAAATATTTGGGATAGAACAAGTTATCTGAATTTACATCCGTGGCCTGTGCCCGTTTGGCACAGACCATACACGAAAATAGCAAAGACTATGGAAGTACAAGGATATTTAGAGGCAGGAGGCTTCATAACAAAAGTGTCTTCAATAGAAGACATCAAGAATTTCATTGCACGATGCGGACGCTCTGTGAATGAAATAACAGAAGCAGAACTTGACCAAGCAACAAACTTTCCGACATCCGGTTACGGATTTTTATACGACTACATGGATGATTGCTCTGTTTATTACAAGACAAATCCTATGATTTGTTTAAATGGAAAAGAAGTTATATTAAATCACATGAACAGTTATAAAATATTGGATGGGACAGTTGCAATCAACAAATTTGCCTTCACTGAAACAGAAAACAAAGACAGGCTTCAAAACATTTATATGCCTGATACGGTAATAACAATAGGAGCCTATGCTTTTTGGAACAGGAAAATGTTATGCTGTATAAAATTGTCAACATCGTTGCTAAAAATAGGAGACAGCGCTTTCTACGGATGCTCATCACTGAAATCCATATCCAATTTGCCAAATCTTAAATATATAGGAAGTCATGCTTTTGAACAAAGCGGATTAGAAACTATAACAATACCAACCAACACAATCAAGATAGGCAGTTGCGCATTCCGTAATTGCCAAGCATTAAAGGATATAACATTTGAGGGCGTTCCTGCTACCATTGGGTCTGACATATTTGACGGATGTATTTCATTGAGAAACATCAACGTGCCACACGGCAGTCTCGACTATTTTGTAAAAGCATTACATCCACTGAACAAGGAAATCATAAAGGAAATATAAATTTAACAAAAACACTTGCATTATGAGAAAACTTTTTCTTATTACCATGTTCTTGTGCATGACATTCTTCAATGCAATGGCACAAAAAACGGTGACTATTGACGGCATAAAGTATCACATTGAAAACGGCGAGGCTACCATTGCCGTGCAAGACGAAACCCTATCGGGAGACATTGTAATCCCTGAAAGCATATCCTACGACGGGAATAATTACACCGTCGTGAGAGCAACTAACGGCGCATTCCAAAACACTGACATAACAGGCATAACACTGCCAAACAGCATAACGTCGTTAGGAAACAGTTGCTTCAAATTCTGCAATAATTTAACATCAGTGAAACTGCCTGACAATATCACATCGTTGGGAGATTATACATTTATGGGTTGTAGCGATTTGTCCGTAATTGAACTTCCAAAGAAACTAATATCGTTAGGAGTATCTTGTTTCTTGGGCTGTAACATAACAAAATTAACGCTTCCAAATAGCATAACTAAATTAGGAAGAGGGTGCTTTAATTCATGCGAAAATCTGGAAACCGTCACATTACCACAAAATATCACAAATCTACCAGATTTTGCTTTTAACGATTGCAAAAAACTTTCAGGAATAACATTACATGAAGGCATTACATCATTAGGCGAAAGTTGCTTTGCCGGTTGCTCAAGCTTAACGTCAATAAAACTACCCAAAAGTATAAATAAAATAACAGGCCCTGCTCTTTATGGCTGTTTTGAAAATTGTTCTAATCTTTCAGAAGTAACTTGTCAATGGGATAATTTAGACGGCATTGATGTCGGTAGCGATGCTTTTGACAACATTTTCTCCGAAGCAAGACTCTACGTACCTAAAGGTACAACAGAAATATACAAAGCGAAAGAGCCGTGGAGCAACTTCAAATACATCATTGAAGATAACGACGTAACGGAAGACGCGGAAAAATGTCAGACACCGACAATAAGTTACTCGGATAAGAAACTTACATTTACAAGCCCAACCGAAGGCGCTAAGTATCATTACACCATAACCGACGACGACGTAAAAACCGAGGCTTACACGGAAGACGGCATCATAGATTTATCAGCGACCTATGAAATCAGCGTTTACGCTTCTGCCGACGGTTACAGGAATAGCGACAGGGCAACGGCAACACTGTATTTCATAAACGCAGGCTTGGAAAACACCACGGGTGTAGTGCAGATAGAGCAACAACGCGGAGTGCTCATATCCACCAACGGTGGATATATTTCAGTAAGCGGACTTGACGACAACGAAAAAGTTTACCTGTATAATCTGCAAGGAATATCGCTGGCTGAAGGTACGGCGTGCGCCGGTACTGCGACCCTGAATGCTGGGAACGAGAAAGGCATCGTAATAGTAAAAATTGGAGAACAATCAATCAAAGTCAAACTAAATAATTGATTAAAGCCATGAAAAAGATTTCATTATTCTTATTAAGCATTGTTGCTTCTTTATTTTTCGTTTCATGCGGAGACAACGACTCAAACAATCCCTATGGCCCCGACGCCCCAGGGACATCAACGTCACAAAAACGCCTGACAGGAGTAACGTTTTCATGTGATATTAACGGTTATGAAGATAATGCACGCTATTCATTTGGTTTCAACAACATAAGATACGATTCGGAGGGACGAATGGGAAGCGTTCATTTTGAAAAGCAAAGACAATCAGAATACGACGACGCTCCTGAAGAGCAAGAAAACGCACAAGTCAGGATTTCTTACATTGGCAAAACAATATCCCTAAGCCCTGTTGGCGGCTTCGCTGATGCAAAATTAGCGAACTTTGAAACAAATGACAAAGGATATATAACAAAAATTAAAGGCACTGATGGTTCAACGGATATAAATTTAGAATTCCAGTATGACAGCAACAAACTAGTCCGTATGATAATGTATGGCACCTATGACAAAGTGCAAATAGACTATACATGGAAAAATAATTTAATAACTAAGATTGAAAAACAACTATATGAATACTTGTCCGGAGATGTATTTCATTCGTCTTCAGAAATAAAATACGGTAAGGACAAGAACAAGGACTACATATTCCCAATAAACTTATTTTTCCATACAGTAATAAATGAAGATGATGACCTTCATTCTATAAATCCAGGTTATCTAAACCATAATCAAACATCAAATGAAGACGAAAATGAACATACCATTTACTACCTAGAAAATGTACAAGGGTATATTTTCAATGTATTAGGACAAGCAGGACTATTCGGCATAAGCCCTGAATTGCTCCCGATAAGTACAAGCACAGGAGAATATTTTGATTACTATTTGGACAATGACGGACATATTGTCGAATACGTTTATCATCCCAACGGCAAGTGTGCACCGTTTATAGCAACCTTTGAATATAGCAACCTTTAAATATAGCAACAATTAAAAGGCGGCTTTATTGATTAAAAAGCCCGTCCGTTTATGCGAAACAGAGACTTATTGCATAAACGGACGGGCATTTTCTTTTACGATAAACGGTGATTTTTATTGCAAATGCTTTCAAGCCATTTAGGCAAAAATGCACACTTCGGCGCAGTGTGCGCATTTTTAAGGTTAACAGTTTTAAAATATTTTAAATACAAAGAGTGTTATAACCTTGTTTGTCATTTATTGACTATATTTGCAGGGATAATAACGCAGGATGAGAACAAGTAAACGTCGATTTGCGGACGTTCTGCTTACATTTTGTTTAATACACCTATAATATATGTTTGAAAATCTTAGTGAAAGACTTGAACGCTCTTTCAAAATACTAAAAGGTGAGGGCAAAATCACCGAAATCAACGTTGCCGAGACCCTGAAGGACGTTAGGCGCGCGCTGCTTGACGCCGACGTGAACTACAAGGTGGCGAAGACGTTTACTGACACGGTGAAGCAGAAGGCCCTCGGAATGAACGTGCTCACGGCTGTGAAGCCGGGACAGATGATGGTGAAGCTCGTACACGACGAGCTGGCCGCACTGATGGGAGGCGAAAGCGTGGGGCTGAAGCTCGACGGCAAACCGGCAATCATTCTTATGTCTGGCTTGCAAGGCTCGGGTAAAACCACATTCAGCGGCAAGCTGGCCAACATGCTCAAGACCAAGCAGAGGAAGAACCCGCTGCTCGTGGCGTGCGACGTTTACCGCCCCGCAGCCATAGAACAGCTGAAGGTTGTCGGCGAACAAATCGGCATACCTGTCTACTCCGAACCTGAAAGCAAGGACGTTGTAGCCATAGCGCAGAACGCTATCAAGGAGGCGAAGGCCAAGGGCTACGACGTGGTAATAATCGATACGGCGGGCCGACTGGCCGTAGACGAGGAGATGATGGACGAAATAGAGACGCTCAAGAACTCGGTAAACCCTGACGAAACGCTGTTCGTAGTTGACTCGATGACGGGTCAGGACGCGGTGAACACGGCCAAGGAGTTCAACGACAGGCTCGACTTCGACGGCGTTGTGCTCACCAAGCTCGACGGCGACACGCGCGGCGGTGCGGCCATAAGCATACGCACCGTGGTAACGAAGCCTATCAAATTCATCGGTACAGGCGAGAAGATGGAGGCCATCGACGCATTCCACCCCTCGCGCATGGCCGACCGAATACTCGGCATGGGCGACATCGTGAGCCTCGTAGAGCGTGCACAGGAGCAGTTTGACGAGGAAGAGGCACGCCGACTTCAGAAGAAGATACAGAAAAACAAGTTCGACTTCACCGACTTCCTCAACCAAATCCAGCAAATAAAGAAGATGGGCAACATCAAGGATTTGGCATCGATGATACCCGGCATGGGCAAAGCCATCAAGGACATCGACATAGACGACAACGCGTTCAAGGGCATTGAAGCCATCATATTGAGCATGACGCCAAAGGAACGCACCAACCCCGAAATACTGAACACAAGCCGCAAGATGCGCATTGCCAAAGGTTCGGGCACCAACATACAGGACGTAAACCGCCTGCTAAAACAGTTCGACCAGACCCGCAAGATGATGAAGATGATGACTGGGTCGAAGATGAGTCAGATGATGGGTGCGATGAAGGGTATGAGGAGGATGTAAACAACCAAGGGCATAACAGCATCCACCCCACTCTCAGAACTCCCAGCTCTCCCAAAACTCCCATAATTAAAAAATTACATTATGAATTATGAATTAATCGACGGCAAGGCTACGGCCGCCAAAATAAAGGAAGAAATAGCCGAAGAGGTGAAGCAAATAGTGGCGGCAGGCGGCAAACGCCCCCACCTCGCGGCAATACTCGTAGGCCACGACGGCGGCAGCGAGACTTACGTGAAGAACAAGGTCATAGCCTGCGAGACGTGCGGTTTCAAGAGCACTCTTATCCGCTTTGAGGACGACGTGACCGAAGACGAGCTCCTTGCAAAGGTGAAAGAGCTGAACGAAGACCCCGACGTTGACGGCTACATAGTGCAGTTGCCCCTGCCGAAACACATAGACGAGCAGAAAATCATAATGGCAATAGACTACCGCAAGGACGTTGACGGCTTCCATCCGGTCAACGTAGGCCGCATGGCAATAGGCCTTCCGTGCTTCATTTCGGCCACTCCGCTCGGCATACTCACCCTCTTACGCCGCTACGGCATAGAGACATCTGGCAAGAAGTGCGTAATACTCGGCCGCAGCAATATCGTGGGCAAGCCAATGGCTCAGCTCATGATGCAGAAGCAATACGGCGACTCTACCGTCACGGTGTGCCACAGCCACTCGGCACCTCTCACGTAGG
>CAJJWN010000019.1 GCA_905196835.1 uncultured Prevotella sp.
TCCGGCGGATTTGCAATCCGCCGGTTCTTATTATAAGGATTTGCAATCCGATTGACAATTCCTTGTTTGCTGACGGCAAGGCGTGGCGGTTTGAGCGGATTACAAATCCTTATAGCATAGTTCGGCGGATTGCAAATCACGCCGAAACACAGAGGAAGAAGCAAACGAAACACAGAAATAGACGAAACGCAGAAGCCACAGAGGCAGCCGAAATTCGATATTTTTATTCCGAAATGAAACAAAATTATAATCGAATATATTACAACCAATTAAAAAACATTAACTTTGCACTAAATGCCGACAGAAACAACATGAGCAACACCAGAGCAAGTTTTACGTTACATGAACTGCACTTCATAACAATCACAGTGGTAGACTGGATTGACATATTCACACGCCCTTTGTATAAACATATAATAACAGACTCTTTGGCGTATTGCCAGCAAAACAAAGGCTTGAGGATTTTCGCATGGGTTTTGATGAGCAACCATCTTCATGCCATTGTTGATGCAAGCGGAGAGCTGTCAGTTGCCGACATCGTAAGGGATTTCAAGAAATACACAAGTAAGAGATTGTTGAAGGAAATACAGACGAACCCTAATGAGAGCCGACGTGAATGGATACTCAACCGCTTACGCTATGCAGGCAACAATGACAAAAAGATAACCAACTATCGCTTATGGCAGGACGGTTATCATCCAGAACAAATTTATACCTATGAATTTTATAAACAAAAGTTGGATTACATTCACTTGAATCCTGTCCGGCAAGAACTTGTTGCCAAGGCCGAAGACTACTTGTATAGTTCGGCTACTGATTATGCTGGTGGAAAGGGCTTGGTTGATGTTCTCGTAATTTGATTACAGATATCTTTATGTTCTGTTTGTTCCAGCGGACTTGCAATTTGTTCCGGCGTGATTTGCTAACTTTGTTCCGGCGGATTTGCAATCTGCCGGTTCTTATTATAAGGATTTGCAATCCGATTGACTGTTCATTGTTTGCTGACGGCAAGGCATAACGGTTTGAGCGGATTGCAAATCCTTATAGTATAGTTCGGCGGATTGCAAATCACGCCGAAACACAGAAACCACTGAAACGCAGAAACAAACGAAACACAGAAACAAACGAAACACGGAAGCTACAGAAACACAGCTAACTTTGTTCCGGCGGATTTGCAATCTGCCGGTTCTTATTATAAGGATTTGCAATCCGATTGACTGTTCATTGTTTGCTGACGGCAAGGCATAACGGTTTGAGCGGATTGCAAATCCTTATAGTATAGTTCGGCGGATTGCAAATCACGCCGAAACACAGGATTTGTTCCGGCGGATTTGCAATCCGCCGGTTCTTATTATAAGGATTTGCAATCCGATTGAATAATCCTTGTTTGCTGACGGCAAGGCGTAACGGTTTGAGCGGATTACAAATCCTTATAGCATATTTCGGCGGATTACAAATCACGCCGAAACACAGAAACCGCCGAAACGCAGAAACAAACAAAACACGGAAACAAACGAAACACAGAAATAAACGAAACACAGAAACCGCCGAAACGCAAAAAAGACCGTAAACAGAGAGGACGGCAAACGGCGCTGCAATATGCCATGTTTTGCGCTGCAAAAGACGGTCTTTTGCCGTGCAAAACATGGCCTTTCATAAGGCGAAAGGCCGCATATTGCAAAACATACAAATATAAAATGCGAGGCCGTTTGTCCTTCAATCTTTCACCGCAGGTGACAACTCGCTGTAAGCCAGGGCGTTAGGCGGTGAAAGATTGTTGGTTTCATCCTTCACCATCTTTCACCTGCCGGTGAAAGACGTGAAAGATGTACTGACACCATCTTTCACCATGAAATGTATTG
The DNA here is from genome assembly GCA_905196835.1 of uncultured Prevotella sp. Taxonomy (GTDB): domain Bacteria; phylum Bacteroidota; class Bacteroidia; order Bacteroidales; family Bacteroidaceae; genus Prevotella; species Prevotella stercoripullorum. The sequence continues at coordinate 1,863 of CAJJWN010000019.1, forward strand.
GAAGCCAGCGCGTTACCCCCTGCGGTGAAAGATTGAATGATGTTTTTGAAAAAAATATCGTTTCCAATGTAACAAAACAGCAAGTTATTACGTCTGCATAATAAAGGACATAAAACTTGAAGCGATGAAAAGGACATTTACGCTAATCATGTTGGCGGCGACGCTATGCCTCGCGGCTGTGGCCAAGACGAGCAACGAGGTGATACGCGACATACGCGCGGACGACAAGGCGTTCACCGTAAGGCTGAACTGGTTGACGAAGACCCTGCTGCCGGGCCTGGCGGACGAAGCGTTGAAAGGGGCAATGCACCACATACGCAGCGGCACCATTGTGACGATAGACGATGGCGGCGAGGCGTCGAAGAGGAAGTTTCTTGAATGCGTAGCCCAGCTTGACACGTGTGTCTACCTGCCGCTGGCACGCGTCTGCGACGAGGAGGAAACGGTGCAGCTGTTCGGCAGGATGAAGAACGGAAGCATAAGGGAGCTGCTGGTAGCAGTGGCCGACGGCGATGACTGCACCCTTGTCCGCCTGAAAGGCAGGTTTACAAAGGAGGACGTACAGCGGATGCTCGGGAACAAAAACTGAAATACATTGAAAACAAATAAAACGTAACGCACAATGAAAAAGATTTTCACACTAATCGTGACGGCTGCGCTATGCCTTACGGGAGCCGCAAAGACGGCCGACGAAGTAATCAACGAACTGGAAAAGGACAACGGCGCGATGGTAATACGCTTCAACAAGGAGACGCTTGCCACGCAGATGGGCAAGACGGGCAATAAAGACCTGGAGCAGATATTAAAGGACATCGACAACGGCTGCGTGGTGATAATAGAGGGGGCAGACAAGGCCAAGACCGACGCGTTCAACAGCAAGACCGCCGAACTGGACGAGGCTTACGAGCCGATAATGACAGCATTCGACGGGGACGACCGCGTAAAAGTGCTCGGCCGAACGGAAGGCGACACGGTAAAGGACGTCGTAGTAGCAGTGGCCGACGGCAAGAACTGCGTGCTGGTGTACTTCGCCGGAAGCATACCCAAAGACAAGATAGGCCAGCTTATAAACAACAAGACGATTAACTTCTGATGAGCAGCCGTACGGTTATAGGGTTTTACGGTATAATTGCCGCATACTCTATATAAACCAAAATCCATAAACATCACTGCCACATAGCCGTAAAACCGTATAACCCCATAACCATATAACCGCAAAACCAAAATGACAGGCGAAGAGTTTAAACAACGGTTCATGCCGTACAGCGGCAGGATGTACGCAGTGGCTCTAAGCCTGACATGCGACGGACAGGAGGCCGAAGACGCCGTGCAGGACGCCTACCTCCGCCTGTGGACGCGGCGCGACAGCCTGCCACGCATGGACAACGCCGAAGCCTACTGCGTGACGCTGGTGAAGCACGTATGCTACGACAGGCTACGGAGCAGGCACTTGACGCTCGACGGCAACGGCATCGAAACAATGCGGAAAGCGGCGCAGACCGACACTGCGGAGGAGGTAGAAGCCAAAGACCACGCGGCAATAATGCGCCGATGCATAGCACGCCTGCCTGAAACAGCGCGCCTGCTGGTCGTAATGCGCGACGTAAACGGCCTCGGCTACGACGAAATAGCACAGGCCACGGGGCTTGCCCCGTCAAACATACGCGTCACGCTAAGCAGGGCGAGAAAGACTTTACGCGAACAATTCAACGCTATCATAAATTATGGCAACAAACGAAATTAAAGAGCTGTTGGCACGCTACTATGACGGGCTGACTACCGAAGAGGAGGAGGCGCGCCTGGCGCAGTTGCTCGACGACAACGGCGTGCCCGGCAGCCTGAAGGCCGAACAACGCTTCTTCACGGCCCTGCACGCCGTCCGTAGCACCGGCGAAAAGCCCGACGCCCTCGACCGGCGGCTCGAGGCGCAGATAGACCAATGGAGCGGCAATGCCGACTGCACAGCCCGACGCCCCACCCTGCGACTGGCAATGCGCCTGCGCCAAGCCTGCGGCATTGCGGCCAGCGTGCTCGCCGTAGCCATGCTCGGCACATACCTGCACGGACGGACAAGCATCACGCCCGACGAGCAAGCCGCGCTGGCGCAAGCCCGGACGGCACTGGTAGAGTTCTCGGCCACGCTCAACAAAGGCTTCGACCAGATGGCGGCGGCACAGGAAAAAACCGCCGAACTGAACCGCAAGCTAAGCAAATGTATGGAAATGACAAAAACCGACGTAAAATGAAAAAGCTGATATCAACATTCGTGGCGGCGGTGCTCATAACCGCCAGCCTTGCCGCGCAAGAATCGTTTACAACGAAATTCGGAAGCATCAAAGGCGTAACGTCCGTATATGTGTCGAAAGCACTGCTCGGCATGATGCCCGACATGAAGAGCAACGGCATGAACTTCGCCGCAGTGGCCTCAAAGCTCGACAACATACAGATACTCAACACCGAGACAAAGGCGGCCGCCAACGCCCTTAACAAGGGATGCCGGCAGATTATTGCCAAAGAGAAATACGAGAACCTGATGAACGTAAGCGACGGCGGCGAGCACACCGGCATATACATGAAGGAATACGCCCGGGGCAAGAAGCAGTACATCATGCTCAACATTGACGAAGATGAGACAAGCGTCATCGTGCTGACGGGCGACCTTACGCTGCAAGACATAAAGAACGTAATAGGAAAATAGTGTGCAACCACACGAAAAACATTAACACAATGTCCGTACCCAAAGGCTAAGCCGACAACGGGTACGGACATTTTTTACCGCACAACAAAATTCGTCAAATGCCGGAATACTGCACCATGTACCCACCAAAATACGCCAATAATACTTCAAGCCGGCAATGAAACCTCACCTTTACATAACAAACAAGCGGAAACCCTTTGTGTATCAGGATTTCCGCTTGTTCATTTCCGGGTGGAGGGTGGGGCTCGAACCCACGACATTCAGAACCACAATCTGACGCTCTAACCAACTGAACTACATCCACCGTGTTAGAAAGTGCTTCCCGTTGGAAAGCGAGTGCAAAGGTACGGGATTTATTTGAAACGACCAAACAAATCCCGTATTTTTTTCTTCTTACTTAGTTTGCAGGTGTCTTTGGAGCCTGCGGAGCAGCTTGCTTGGCTGCGTCGCCTGCCTTCGCCGCATCGCCTGCTTGTGCGGGAGCGGCCTGTTTTGTCTGGCTCGCGCCAAATCCGGGCAGGTTGTTCGGGTTAGTCTGCTGCTGCTCGGTAGCGTTGCGCTCGATAACGCTTTCTGTGTCGGCGGCTTTCGGAGCCACGTATGCGCAGATTACGCTGAGTACGACCATAGCCACTGCAAGTCCCCATGTAGTCTTTTCGATTACGTCGGTAGTCTTGCGGACACCCATTATCTGGTTTGAAGATGAGAAGTTGGAGGCAAGTCCTCCGCCTTTTGATTCCTGTATCAGCACAATTCCTATCATGAGCAGTGCCGCCAGGACGATTAAGATTACGAATAATGTGTACATTGTCTTTATTTATATTTATTATTTATTATCAGTTTTTCCAAGAACCGAATTTGGTCTGCAAAGTAAGCATTTTTTTTTGGATAATTCAAATTTAAACGCTTAATTATTTCCAATGCCTTTGAATATCGCCCTTGCCGTATGTATATCTGGGCCAAAGTCTCGGTAAAATACTTTTCGTCGCCCTCACGCTTGTCGTTGTTTTCTATTTCGGGCACGTATTCAGGCTCGTCCTTCAGCTCTATCTTGCCGCTGTCATTGTTGATGAAGTTGTCTATCAGGTCTTGTCCGCGCATGGCAGGGCTGTCGTCGTCAAGTCCGCCTTCTGTCTCGAGCAGGTATGACACGTAGTCAATCGCGGCGTCGGCAGGTGTGGGCTTACGCTTCTTGCGCCCGTCCTTCGCGGCGGCGTCGTTGTCAGTGTCGGCGGGAATGGAGTCAAGGAAGCGGTCGATTAGCGAAATGGTACGGCTTGCCCCGCCGTTTTCCACGGCTTCAGCCTTCGTCTCTTCCTTAGGCTTTTCAGGCTGGCGCAGCCTGTAATGGGCGGCTTCCACAAGATTGAACACCACCTCGCGGTCGGCCACATACACCGCCGAACGGCGCAGTTCCTCGTCGAACGACGGGTCGTGCAGCAGGTAAAGGTTTTGAAGCAGGAGCAACCTTGCCGTCTGGAAATAAGGATACAGGGCAAGAAGGGAACGCAGGTCGTACAGCGTCTCCTTGTCCATAAGTTCGGGGTGTCTTATCAGTTGATCCAAATCCATTGGCACGACGGTTTACCAGTTTGCCACTGTTGCGTTGAATATCTGGTCGGTAATGTCTTCCACCATTTGCGTTACAAGTTCTTCCTGCACGGATGTAAACGACTGTGTGGTCTCAAACGAGGCCGTAGCCGTAAACTGGCGTTCAAAGTCTTCGTTGTGGTTGGCGTTGTTGGTGAACCTCACGTTGACGGTCATCGACAGTTCGGCCTGCGCCGATGTGCCCTCCGACGTAACGGCCTTGTTGCGCTGCGAGTATTGCGTTATCTCGCCTTCTATCTTCATGTCGCCGTTGCGTCTCACCTGGATGAGGCGTGTATGGTTGGCGAAGATGTCTTTCAGTTGGTTGTTGAATATGCTCCCCATCGGTGCCCATACGTAGCTTGAGCGTATCGGGAAATCGGCAATCTCGATGGTCTTGGTCTTTGAGTAGTCGATGCTTGCGCCGTTGAACTTGTACGATACGGTGCACGATACCAGCACCGCCGCCAGCGCCAGCACCGCCGTAAGGTATTTAACGCGCGGCATCCTATTATTTGTCAAGTCCATATTGCTTAATTCTTCTGTAAAGGGTGCGGTCTGATATGCCCAGTTCCTTGGCCGCTTTCTTGCGGTTGCCGCCGTTGCGCTCGAGTGCCTTCTCTACCATCTGGCGGCCCAGGTCTTCGAGGTTAAGGCTCTCGGGCTCTGATATTTCCTCGGCCACGGCGTCCTGCACGGACTGTTCCTGACGCACGTCGGTATCAACGCCACGGGTCACGCCTGGAATAACCGACGGAAGGTTGGGCTGTGCGTCCACGCCATGTATCCCGCGTGCAGTGTCAATCTGCTTGCGCAGGCTGTTCATCTCGCGGCGCAGGTCGCTTACGTTGCCACGCAGCTCGTACAGTATCTTGTAAAGTATCTCGCGCTCGCTTTCAAACGAGTGACCGCCCGTAGCGGCACTCATCGTAGCCAGCTGCGTGCTCTCGGCGTCCTCGGGAATGAACTTGTGTATCGTAGCGCCGTCAATAACGCGCTCTTCGCTCAGCACCGACATCTGCTCGGTGATGTTCTTCAGCTGCCTCACGTTGCCCGGCCACTTGTATTTCAGCATCACGGCCTTGGCCTCTTCGGTAAGCGTAATCTTCGGCAGACGGTACTTCTCGGCCATCTGCATGGCGAACAGGCGGAACAGCAGCAGTATGTCCTCGCCGCGGTCGCGCAGCGGGGGCATCTGTATGGGAATGGTGTTCAGGCGGTAATACAAGTCCTCGCGGAAGCGGCCTTCGCTTATCGCCTTGCGCATGTTGACGTTAGTGGCGGCCACTATGCGCACGTCGGTCTTCATTATGCGCTGTCCGCCCACGCGGATATACTCGCCCGTTTCGAGCACACGCAGCAGGCGAGCCTGCGTAGCGAGCGGCAACTCGCCTACTTCGTCAAGGAAGATGGTGCCCTTGTCGGCCACGCCGAAGTAGCCTTCGCTCTCGCCTATCGCGCCGGTGAACGAGCCTTTCTCGTGGCCGAAGAGCTCGCTGTCAATCGTCCCTTCGGGAATGGAACCGCAGTTTATGGCAAAATACTTCTCACGCCGGCGCGGCGAATTGTCGTGTATGATGCGCGGGACAATCTCCTTGCCCACACCGCTCTCACCCACGACGAGCACCGACAAGTCTGTCGGCGCCACCTGCATGGCCACGTCGATGGCGCGGTTCAGCCCGGGGCAGTTGCCCACTATGTTGTACCGCTGTTTTACCTTTTGCAGTTCAGTAGTGTTCATTTAGCTGACAAAATTACGCATTTTATTTGAATTACCGCCACGGGCAGCCGTAAAATTGTATTTTTTCACACATACGCACACCTTACACGCCCATACCAATGCGCAGCAAAGCCGTCGGTATGACAACAACACCGGCCAACACAATACACGCAACTGCATGGTTGGCCTTATGGCAGACTCAAGTATGAAAATGCAAATAATAAAAAGCGCGTTGCAAAAGGCCGTAAACCGCCTTCTAAAACACGGCCTTTTGCAAGGCAATATGCCACCTTTCGCAACGCAGTTCACGGCCTTTCACAATGCGCTTAAAAACATGTTCACATACTGTTTGTATTCCGCAATGTCACAATGCGGTGCAACTTCCTGTCTGCCAGGCAGTTGGTTTGTGACATTATGGAATTAAAAGGTTGAATGAAAACGCTCATTTGCCGTTGTCGGCCTTGCGCTCAAACTTTATAAGCAGCAAGCCTATGGCCGTCCATATAAGTTCGCGCAGGCGGACTATGAGAGCAACAAATATGCCTGCGCTTGCCGTCAGCGACAGGCCGGCGGCCGACATAACGAAGCCTCCCTCGCGGCCGCCAAGCTGGAGGGGCAGGAAGAACAGCAAGTTGGCAAACAGGCTGGTGAATGCGAGTATGAGTACGCACTGGGCGAACGTGGCACTGACTCCAGGCAGAACGAATAGCACGAACATTATCTCGAATGCTGAACAGAAGCGGCAAGCCAGCTCGAGCAACACGGCAGAAAGAAACGTCTTGGGATTTTGGCCGTGCAGGGCTGCTATCTGACTGTCGATAGAGTCAAGCTGCTCTTTGTGCTTTTCAACGAAGCCACGCGCCCACCGCTTCAGTCCAGGCACATGGCGCGCAAAGCGCATCAGCCTTACGGCCATGCCCTTGCGGTAACCTTTGAGGAAGAACCACACGCCCAACGTGCAGAACGCCCCGGCTGCGGCAAGCAGTGTACCGGTAAAAACATTGAGGGGTTGCGTGAACAAATAAATCAGGATTGACAACAGCCAAAAGATGAAATGGCTGAAGATGTGTGTCATGGCATAGAGGATTACCGACGATGTGGCGCGCTCCGTCCCTATCTTCGGCTTCAATGCCATGATGCGGTAAGGCTCTCCGCCCATCAGTCCGCAGGGCGTGGCGTAATTCAGGGCAAAGCCTGACACGGTTATCTTGTACAACCAGAAAAAGTTTATGTTGTCCTTTCCACTCGAGCCGCTGCGTATTATGATGTACCATGTGGCGGTGTTGAACGCGTACAGCAACGCCCACAACGCCAGCACGGCGAAGAACCAATAACCCGTGCTCCTTAGTCCGGCAAACACCTCGCGGTAGTCAAGCTGGGTGAGCATGACGGCAAGTACAGCCGCACCAAACAGGAAAAACAGGTTTTGGTACTTCTTCTTCATAATCCCTGATGTATAATTAAAAATTAAGAGTTAAGAACCGAAGGTCGGCGTCAAACTAATCAAGAAAAAATGTCTTGCCAATAGCCTACCAAAATATCTTCATTAATTCTTAACTCTTAGCTCTTAATTCTTTTCGTTTTTCTCGCCCTTCTCGCTTTTCTTTGACACGTTGAACCTTGTTTTTTCGCTGTCGTCGCGTTTTTCATGATGCAACTTACCAAGCGGATGAGCCAGCGGCTCGTCATATTCGGCACGGTTGCGGAACACGTCAACGGCAAGATACACGGCCTGACGGAACGAACTTTCGTCGGCCATGTTCTTTCCTGCTATCTCGTAAGCGGTGCCATGGTCGGGCGATGTGCGCACAAGCGGCAAGCCTGCGGTGAAGTTGACACCGTCGCCACGGTCGAGGGCCTTGAACGGGGCAAGACCTTGGTCGTGGTACATGGCTAACACTCCGTCAAAAGACTCGTAAGAGCCGCGTGCAAAGAAGCCGTCGGCGGCATACGGACCGAATGCGTACACACCGCTGTCTGACAGTTCCTTGATTGCCGGTGCGATTACCTCCTGTTCTTCCTTGCCGAGCAGGCCGTCATCACCGGCGTGAGGATTGAGCGCAAGCACTGCGATGCGGGGATTGGATATGCGGAAATCGCGCTTCAGCGAAGCGTTGAATATCCTTGCTTTCTCGACTATACGCTCCTTGGTTACGGCCTGCGGCACGTCTTTCAGCGGCAAATGCGTAGTTACGAGAGCTACGCGCATCATGTCGTTGAGCAGTATCATGAGCGACTTTCCTCCCTCTCCTATGCGCTGTTCCAGGTATTCCGTGTGTCCGCAGAAATCAAATCCGTCGCCATGAATGTTGCTTTTGTTTATCGGAGCGGTCACAAGCACGTCAAACAACCCCTTCTTGTAGTCTTCAACTGCACGTTCAAGCGCGTTGAACGACGCCGTCCCGGCCTCTTTTGACGGGCTGCCCAGCTCTACTTTGACTTCTTTGTCGAATGTAGTGAGCAGGTTCAGCTTTCCGGGATGGGCGTCTTCCGCCGAATTGATGATGGTAAAGTTGGCCTGTATGCCCAAAGCATTGCGGTGGTATGCAGCCACTTTGGGTGAGCCGTAGATTATCGGAGTGCACAGTTCGAGCATGGCCGGCTCCGCAAATGTCTTGAATATAACCTCGTAACCTATGCCGTTGGTGTCTCCGTGGGTTATTGCCACCCGTATTTTCCTGTCTTCCATAATAAGTTGTTGTTATTGTTTAATTCAAGAGTTCAAAGGCATTAAGAACACACATCTTGACCCTTCCACCCTTAATTCTTAATCTTCAAAGTATATAGTGCAGCCTCAACCTGCCTCATAAGGTTGCGCTTCTTCATCTCCGGCGCATAAACAAAGGCTTCGGCCACAATGATGCGACCTCTCGCACTGTCTACTGCCGAGTGGGCAACGAACGGGCCGCCCATGGCGTCGCCGTGCATTTCCCACAGTCCACGGCTTATCATCAGTATGCGTCCCTTCTCGTTTGCCTTGACAAAATCTACGCTGCCTCGCACGGTCTGCATGTACATGCCTTGGCGTTCACCGGGTATATTGCACTTCATCACACTGTCCCTTGCGGCCAAAGCCATTGCAGGGTCGAGCCTGTCGCCGGGGTATGAATACATGCAGATGTTCTGCATTCCGCTTGGAGCGTTGTCGGACAACCAGAGGAAGCCGTCGGCTTTCTTGCTATATTTCATGTCGGCAGGTATCTTCATCGCGCATCCGAACATGCTGTCAACCGTCACCGATGCCCCGACATTGCCGCTTTCAGCCAACCGTGCAATCTCGGCGTTCATCTCGGCTCGCGTAAACAAGTCGGCCAGCTGGCGGCCTATTTGCGGCAGGCTCTTGGTTAGTGCAGTGCCGGACGGCGCGTTGACGTAAGCTACCATTTGCGGCCTTGCCCAGACATTTTTCTCATATCTCACCCTCACTGACGTAAAAACATCAGGATTTACGGTAACAATGACGATGTTACGGGCCAACTTTGCCGTCTGGTTAAAGTGCAGGCTGTCCGTCAGCGAGACGTCAAACATTGGCTCGGCCTGTGGCAGTCCTACGGCATCTTGTGACAATATACTATCCAACAAATGCGCATTTGCCTTGTCAGAAGCTACGACAAGCACCTCATAAAGCCTTCCTCCGCTCTTCGGGAGCATCGAAGTTTGTCCGTCGCAAGCGCACAACAAGGCGGCAGCCACTGCCAGTACGCATACAGCGAGCCGCGCAGTCATGCGCCCCCGGCCTCCTTTCTCGCCGTACTAAGCAGGCCGCAGGCGGCGTAAATGTCCTGTCCGCGACTGGCCCTTATCGTTGTAAACACGCCGTGACCGGTAAGATAATCGCGCAACTCCGTCATCCGTTCCTCACCGGCTCCGTGCAGGTCAACGCCCGGTATCTGGTGGAAACGTATAAGGTTGACGCGGCATTCAAGCCCTTTAAGCAGCCTAACAATCTCGCGTGCATGAGCCTTTGAGTCGTTAAGTCCGCCGAACACGATGTACTCGAACGACAAACGGCGCTGATGGCTGAAGTCGTAACCGCGCAGCATCTCCACAATCTCTTCTATCGGCATGGCTTTCTCAGCGGGCATCAGCATGGCGCGCTGCTCGTGAAGCGGCGAATGCAGGCTTATTGCCAGGTGGCATTCGCTTTCCTCGATGAAACGCTTTAGCTTGCTCCTTATGCCGACACTGCTCACCGTTATGCGCTTGGGGCTCCATGCGTAGCCCCAAGGAGCAGTCAATGCCGTGGTTGCACGCAGCACGTTATCAAGGTTGTCCATCGGCTCGCCCTGCCCCATGAACACGATGTTTGTAAGCGTGTCGCGCTCGGGTAGCGAATACACTTGGTTTAGAATGTCAGTCACGGTAAGGTTGCCCTCAAATCCCTGCTTGCCCGTCTGGCAGAACAGGCAGTTCATTTTGCACCCAACCTGCGACGACACGCACAGCGTGGCGCGGTCGTTGTCGGGGATGTACACCGTCTCAACAAACTTTCCGGCGGCCGTGGGGAAAAGGTATTTCACCGTTCCGTCAACCGACCGTTGGCTATCGGACGGCGGACGGCAACCTATCGTGTAGCTGTCTTTCAGCCGTTCGCGGTTCTGTTTCGATATGTCAGTCATGTCGTCAATCGAACTTACATGTCTTGTGTAGAGCCACTTTGCCATCTGTCCGCCTGCGAAAGCGGGCATCCCGAGCGACTTGGCAACGCCTTTCAGTTCGTCGAGCGACAAGCCCAGCAACGGTGTTTTACTGTCATCCATCCTTAGCGCGTCAATGTTTTAATTTGCAAACTTACACAAAAAAATCCATTTACCGCCGCATATCGTGAGAAAATCGCCTTTCTTTGGCAAAGGACATGCCGAGAACGCCATAAAAACAAGCCATGCCGCAGGCAAAGACAAGCAGCCTGCGGCATGGCTAATAATAATATAATAAGGTGTTATTGGTTTTGAATGGTGATGGTTGTGAAGGCACGAAGGAAACATGACGAAGCCCCAGACCAAGGTTCTGAATTTGAAGTTTTCTTATCATCTAAATCATATAATGCAATACCATTATCGCCTTGATAATAAAACAAATTTGAAGAATAAGGATTAAACGTATCAACATTGTCTGCTGACGTTTCACGTTTAATATCATTTAAATCTGTTCTAATTTGCTCTAAACGGTCTTCCATATATTGCATATCTTCAAGAGACGCCAATCTCCAGGCTGCATCAACTTCTCCATATCCAGCAAGAATGGCGATACTTTCATCAATTTTTTGTTCTAACTCACCGTCATTAAAAATTAAATTTGTTTTACTCTTCAACGACATCAATGTTACAAAAGTTTCATGGTTTTGCTCATTATCTTCAACTTTCAGTACATAACAATTCTTATATAATTGTCCTTCATTAGGCTTTTCCACCGTCACACTTGTCCCGTCACCATCCTCTCCGGGCTCTACGGTCTCCGTCTCGCCCTCATCATTGAAGCTGAATGTAATGTCGATAGGCTCGTCCCACGTCGCGCCGGTGATAGTGCCGGTCATCGTAACGCCGTCGCCGCTGTACGCTCCGCTGATGTTCACCTTATAGTTGGCCGCCAGCGTCTGTGGACACAAGTATGAATAGCTGTGTATTTTGCCTCCTGCCGTGAACGACACCTTAACCGTGGCGCTGCCCGAAGCTTCGAGCAGATACACCGCGCCGGTGCTTTTCCAAGCGTCTGTCTCGCCCTCGCGCGCCAGGGTCGCGGTATATTCATAGCCGTCGCCCGAATAACTGCCGTCAAGCGTGATGTTTTTATGCAGCGGACTTACCGACACCGCCACCGCCGTAACACCTGCCGGAACGTTGTTTATGGTGACGCTTTCGAGCATCATCACCTTGCGCGCCATCGCCAAAGTAAGCTTGTTTTCCTCGCCGTAGGCCAGCGTCACGTTGCTGTTGGCCGTCATCAGGTCGCCGTGCGTGTGCCCGCTTTTCAGCGTTATGGCGGCATCCTTCGTGGCGTTCTCCTCCACCGGCAGCTCGTAAGCGGCTGCATCGGCACCCGAAATGGCGTAAACGCTGTACGTGCCTTCGGGCAACGGGAGTGAAAGTTCGTCTTCGCCGGAAGCTATTTGCTGTACGGCCACGCAGGCATCAGCATCGTCAAACACGTAGACGTTTACCGGATAGCTCACCTCGCCCTCCGTACCGGCCGCATCACCCTGCGCCGCACGGGTGCGCACCACCAGCGTGCTGTTGGCCTCCTTGCCGCCAAAAGCCTCGTCTTCTGTAAATTTCTCACATGAGAACAACGCCAGTACGGCAAGCAGCAGTACCGGCATCTTAAAAAGTTTGTGTTTCATAGTCATGATTGCAGTTGAGTTGTTAACATGGTTTTAACGTAATACAAAATTAAAGCAAAATCACCAATCGTGCAACCATTTACGGTTACAAATTATCACGGATTTAACAATATTTACGACAATCAGCCACAAACGCCTAAAACTTTCGGCCGCTTATGACGCGCGCCGCCGTGCGTACAACGATGCTGAAGTCTAACCACAGCGAGCGGCGGCGCAAGTAGCTGATATCCATGTCGAGGCGGCGCAGCATCTTCTCCATGGTGTCCGTATAGCCGTTGTACAGCGTAGCTTCCGACGTTAGCCCGGGCTTCATCTTGTAAATGAGCTCGTAACGGCCGCCGGCAAGCATTATCTTGTCTATGTAATACTTGCGTTCGGGGCGCGGACCTACGAACGACATGTCGCCGCGGAGCACGTTCCACAATTGCGGAAGCTCGTCAAGATGGTGCTCGCGCAGGAAGCGTTGCAGGCGCGTGGAATGCACCCCGCCGCTCTTGGGCACAAGCACCGGCTCGCCGTCGCACCCGTTCAACGTGCGAAACTTGTATATGGTGAACGGCCGTCCGCCCTGCCCTATCCGCTCCTGGGTGAAAAAAGCCGGTCCGTTACGCTGTGATTTCAACAACAGGGCAATAGCAATCATCAGCGGCGACAGCACGACAAGCCCCACAACGGCGAACAGCACGTCAAGCAGACGCTTGACGGCGCGCTGCCGACGGCCCATCGCGTCGGTCACTTCAAACGTTACCGTGTCAACATTGCCCATATTGTATATCTTTTGTTTACATGATTTACCAGCTACCATATACAATAACCCGTATTTCGCCGAAATATTGTAACGAAAGCGTTTTTTATTTTCAAAGCCCCTGCTTGCGGCTGTCCGTCATGCGTTACGCCATTGTCCGCGGCACGGCTCTGCGCCGGTGCGCAGGCATGGAAACACCGACAGCGTAACACCCTGGCAATCAATGCGTTGCAAAAGGCAGCCTTTTACACGCTAAAAGGCCACCTTTTACCGTCCAAAAGACGGCCTTTCGCAACACGAAAGACGGCCTTTCGCGGCGCAGAGGTTTACTTTTCGTCATTATAATTTCAGCGGACGGGATTTTTATTGTACTTTTGCAACGCTAAATTTGGCTTATGGCGGTGCAGACTTTTGCCGCCTGCAACACATCGTTATATTACAAAGATGAAGATAATCAGGATTTTCATGGCCGCCATGCTGCCGCTATGCTCCATGCCGGCGCAGGCCCGCGGCGACTCGCTCCGTTACGAAGTGGAGCTCTCGGCCAACGCCTCGTCGGGCAAGTATGCGCCGCTTTGGTTTACGGCCAACCGCTACGGCCTGTCTACGGAGCGGCCGCAGGGCGGACACCTTCGCGCCGGCGTTCAGTATGACACGCGCTTCGGCAAGGGCTGGAGCCTGCAAGCCAGGCTCGACGTGGCCGGTGCCATTGACTACAACGCACCGTTCATAGTCCAGCAGGCGTATGCCGACCTGTCATGGAAGGCGCTCACGCTGAGCGTGGGAGCAAAGGAGCGGCCGGCCTTTCCGCTGGAGAAAGACCTCCGCCTGTCGAGCGGCATGATGGTGGAAGGACCCAACGCGCGCCCCGTGCCGCAGGTGCGCATCGAGCTGCCACGGTACTGGGACGTGCCGTTCACACGCGGTTGGCTCGGCGTGAAGGGACACATCGACTACGGACTGCTTACCGACAACGGCTGGCGCGAAGGCTTTACGGCCACAGGCCAGCAGTTTGCCAGGAACGTGATATACCACTCCAAGTCGCTGATGCTGCGCGTTGGCAACAAAGACAAGTTTCCGCTTACCATGGAGATTGGCATGTTGGACGCGGCACAATTTGGCGGAAGCATGTGGCAGAAACAGGCCGACGGCTCGCTGAAGATGACGGCCAACATGCCCAACGGCTTCAAGGAGTTCTTCAAGGCGCTTGTGCCCACACAGGAAAGCACGCTCGAGAATGTTGACGGCAACCATGTGGGCAGCTGGAATTTCGCGCTGAATTATTACGCAAAGACGTGGAAGGCGCGCCTGTATTACGAGCATTACTTCGACGACCATTCGCAGCTTACATGGCAGTACGGCCGCTGGAAGGACGGCCACATTGGCCTCGAGGTGACCCTGCCGCGCAACCCCGTAGTGTCGAAAGTGCTCTGGGAGGGGCTTTGCACCACCGACCAGACCGGCCCCCTGCTGTACGACGGCGTGGCGGGGTCGTTCCCCGAGCTGCAGATGAGCGGCGGCGACAACTACTATAACCACGCAACTTACCCGTGGATGCACTGGGGCAACAACATAGGGCACCCCTTCATATACGGCCCGGTGTACGGCGACGACGGCCGCCTGATGTTCCATAGCAGCCGCGTCAAGGCCCACCACGTAGGCATCGGCGGCGACCCAACCGGCGAACTGGCCTACCGCGTGCTCCTGTCGTTCACACGCCATTGGGGCACTTACGGCGAACCGCTTGACGATACACGCCACCAGAACAGCATGTTGTTCGAGGTTACATATACGCCAAAGCGCCTCAAAGGCTGGCAGATAGAAGCGGCCTGCGGCGTGGACGACGGCGACTACCTGGGCAGCAGCGTCGGAGGAATGATAACTATACGTAAAAACGGACTGTTATGGACAAGACGATAAGGATTATGCTGGCGTCTTTCCTCATGTGCGCGCTCTTTTGCGGCTGCGACTGGAAAGACCCGATAGACGAAGACATAGAAGGATTTTGGCGGCTGGAACGCTTTGAGACGCGTGCCGACGGCCAGATGCACGAGTGCGAACGCATGTATTACAGCATCACGCGCATGGTGGTCGAGGTGGCCGAGAAGCAAGGGCCTCACGGCTACGGAGCCTACATCGCGCGCTTCGAGTATAAGGACGGCAGGAAGAAAGTGGTGATGCGCGACTTCAAAGTGCGTGGAAACACCAGCGACACACACGTTGACGCCACCATAGAACAGCTGCTCCCCTTCGGCATGAACGCCACCACCACCGAGTTTGAGGTAGTCATTGCCGACGGCGACAACCTCGTGCTGCGTTCAGACTACGCCACGTTGCAACTCAAAAGATTTTGATTTTTTTAGTTGACGAGCAGACAAGCAGACGAGCAGACAAGGAGGCTTGCCAAGTTGATTGATGGCAAAACACATTTCCTTGTCTGCTCGTCTGCTTGTAGCTTGTCTGCTTAAAAAGTCATTCCAGTTCAAGACCCAGCATCTCGCTAAGCCTTGCAAACGCCTTGTTTCCGGCCTTCAACCCGTCAAAACGCTCGCGGTTGGTCGGTATGCGCTTTATCTCTTCAGGCTTCGCCAGGCGCAGGTTGAGCGTCAGCGAGCCGTTTTTCAGAGCCTGCGCGAGCGTGTTGCGTATGCGGCCGCGTATCTTCTGCATGTCGTCGAGAAGTATTTTGTTGTCAACCACCACCTCTATCGCCGGGAAAGAGGTTATTTTCGGCTCCATGTTTTTCATTCTCGCAGCTATGCCGGTCATCTCTCTCGGCATACGGCTGCACATCGCCGTCCATTGCAGCAGCAGCTGGTCTTCGGTGAAAGTGCTGTTGCCGCCGTCGTCACGCACCACCTCCTGCACCTCCTCCACAGGCTTACGCTCTTCCGCTCCGCGCCTAAGGTTGGCAAAAGTCTTGCCTATCCGTTGCAGCTTGAGGCCGCGTAACGGGTTGGCCTGGGCGGCCGGCTGCGGCGTGACTTGTTGCCTTTCAACGGCTGTCTTGTTGCTTTCCGCGCCGCCATGAGTGGCTGCGGCGTTAGCCGGGCGCGCCTCCTCGGCCACCTGCTTAGCCTCTTGCGGCCGCGCACCCATAAGTTTTTTGAACAGGGATTTCAGTCTCTTAGGGCCACGCCCTTGCGCCGCGCCGTCCTCGTCGGGCTGCGTCAGCTGCGACATCTCGATGAGCGTAAGCTCCACAAGCAGGCGTTTGTTGCCGCTCTGGCGGTAGTTCACGTCGCAGTCGTTCATTATCTTCAGCGCATTGTACAGGAACTTTGGCGTGCACCTCTTGGCCTGCTCGCGGTAACGGGCGGTCTGCCGCTCGCCTGCGTGCAGCAAGGACAGCGTCTGTTCGTCGCGTGCCATGAGCACGTTGCGCGTGTGTACGGCCAATCCCGATATGAGGTTGGCACCGTCGAAACCCTTTCTTATTATGCCGTCGAGCAACGCCATCAGCTCTGCGGTCTTGTTTTCGAGACACAGGTCGATGATGTTGAAGTAGTTGTCGGCGTCGAGCACGTTAAGGTCTTCTATGACCTTGGCGTATGTTATGTTGCCCTGGCAGAAGCTGGCGGCCTGGTCGAAGATGGAGAGAGCGTCCCTCATGCCGCCGTCGGCCTTCTCGGCGATTACCTCAAGAGCCTCCTCCTCATACGTTATGTCTTCGCCTTCGGCCACCTTCTTGAGCTGATTGACGATGCCGGGCACGGTCATCCGCTCGAAGTCGTAGATTTGGCAGCGCGACAAGATGGTAGGAAGAATCTTGTGCTTCTCGGTCGTTGCGAGGATGAAGACCACGTGTGCGGGCGGCTCCTCAAGCGTCTTGAGGAAGGCGTTGAACGCCGCCGTGGAGAGCATGTGCACCTCGTCGATGATGAACACCTTGTATTTGCCAACCTGCGGCGGTATGCGCGTCTGCTCCATCAGCGCCTTTATGTTCTCCACGGAGTTGTTGCTGGCCGCGTCAAGCTCGTATATGTTGAACGAGCGTTGCTCGTTGAAGGCGCGGCAGCTTTCGCATTCGTTGCAGGCTTCGCCGCCCTCCGTAGGGTTAAGACAGTTGATTGCTTTGGCGAAGATGCGCGCGCAGGTGGTCTTGCCTACGCCGCGCGGACCGCAGAACAGGTAGGCGTGAGCCAGCTTGCCGCTCTTTACGGCGTTGCGCAGCGTGGTTGTCAGAGCCTCCTGGCCTACCACGCTGTCAAACGACTGCGGCCTGTATTTCCTTGCCGAAACGATGTATTCTTGCATGATTGATTGTGGATTGTAACGTTGTGTCAGATAATAGCCATGCCGAGGCTTGCACACTCGTCGAGCATGTCCTGCGGCCATACGCTGGCCTGGATTTCCCCTACGTGCGCCTTATGCAGCAATACCATGCACAGGCGGCTCTGGCCTATGCCTCCGCCGATGCTCTGTGGCAGCTCTCCTGCGAGCAGGCGGCGGTGGAAGTACAGCTCCTTGCGCTGCTGCTGGCCGGTCATGTCGAGCTGGCGCAGCATGGCGTCGCGGTCAACGCGGATGCCCATCGACGAGAGTTCGACGGCGCGCCGGAGCGGCGGATACCATATTAGGATGTCGCCGTTGAGGCCGCGGTGGCCGTCGCCGGTGGGCGTTGTCCAGTCGTCGTAGTCGGGCGAGCGGCCGTCATGCGGCTTGCCGTCGGCCAGCGGGGCGCCTATGCCTATGACGAACACCGCCCCAAGCTCGCGGCAGATGGCGTCCTCGCGCTCCTTGGCACTCTTTCCGGGGTACATGGCGAGCAAATCTTCGCTGTGGACGAAGTGGATTTCATCGGGCAGGAACGGCTCTATTACGCCTGCGTAACGCTCGCACACGATGAACTCCGTGCGCCTTATCGCGGCGTATATGCGGCGCACGGTGTCTTTGAGGCAGTCGAGCGTGCGCTGTGCCGGGGTGATTACGGCCTCCCAGTCCCACTGGTCTACGTACAGCGAGTGCAGGTTGTCAAGCTCTTCGTCGGCGCGTATGGCGTTCATGTCGGTGTAGACGCCGTAGCCCGGCTCTATGCCGTAGTCGGCCAGGGTAAGCCTTTTCCACTTGGCCAGCGAGTGCACAACCTCCGCCTGGGCGTCGCCAAGGTCCTTGACGGGGAACGTCACGGGGCGCTCCACGCCGTTGAGGTCGTCGTTTATGCCAAGACCCTTGAGCACGAACAGCGGCGCAGTGACGCGGCGCAGTCGCAGCTCGGCCGACAGGTTGGCCTGAAAGAACTCTTTTATCAGCTTTATGCCCTGCTCCGTCTGCCGCATGTCAAGCAGCGGCTTGTAGCCTTCGGGCCGTATAAGTCTGCTCATAATGAATGTCGTTAATATGGTTAAATCAGCTGCAAATATACTAAAACTTAGTCAATATGCAACATTCGGGCACGGTAAAATCGCAAATTGACATGAAGACAGCCCGTAAGGCGACGATTGTCAATGCGCCGCCGGGCGCATGGCCTGCAGCCCGCCGTTTTGCGAAAGGCCACCTTTTGCTTTCCCAAAGGCCGTCTTTTACCGTCTAAAAGGCCGTCTTTTACACGCCAAAAGACGGTCTTTTGCAAAGCGTTGGGTATCAATACGTTACGCAGGCGGCATTCAACGGCTCGGCCACGCGCCTGCAAGCAGCGCACAAAAAGGGGCGGAAAAGTGGCGGAAAGGAGCTCTATATGATGCGTTAAAACGGCATAAAACGGATAAAAAATTATAAAAACGGGGCAAGCTTTGTCACATTTCCTTCATCTGAAACGTTATCACCAATAACAGCGATAAAGTATTTACGACATGAGAAGCAGACTATTTACAGCATTGGCAGCCCTGCTGCTCGCTGCCACCGTTGGCGCGGCACGGGCGCAAGAGACGGACTTCGGTAAGTACCGCGGCGTATGGGCGGGTATGAAGAGTGAGGCGGTGTTCACCGACTCGGTGATGATGTACTTCCACAGGGACACCCTTTCGGGCACAGGTTACGGCGCGCTGCGCGTCCCCTCGCGCGGCATCGACATGCTGACGACGTTCGCCAAGGACACAATCCTGTTTGGCAAGACGCCCGACTACCGCATCGGCATCACGCCAAACGGCACGCTCTGCATCGGCAACGACACCATGAAGAAGGTGGAAAGCATCGACATCGTGCAACCTTACGACATGCCGCAGGCCGCAACCAAGCTTGACATAGGCCGCTGCCTGCAAGAATGGCAGTTAGGCACGGTGGTTAATACCGATGGCAACAGCGTGCAGGTAATGGTCGGAACTAACCGCAACTCGTTCATGTACAACGTCGGCGGAGGCATGGTTTACCTGCGTGCGGCGGCCATGTTGCAGTGCAACGAAGGCTCGCTGTTCATCCAGAACATACGCATGATGAAGAACCCGAACACGGGCGAACGCTCGAACATCTTTTTCTACGACAGCCACGAGTTCCTGACTAACCTGCCGGCTATCGACATCTCGAAGTTTGACCCTACGCGATGCGTCTTCGCCGGCGACATGTTCATCTATTGGTCGTACCTCAGCCACACGCCAGACGAAATAAAACTGAACGGCTGCGGCGAGACGTACACCTTCCAACGGCCACGGAAAGACACGCCGGAGCTGATTGAATGGATTAAGTACAAGCCGTACAAAGCCCGGACGGTAAATGGTATTTAAGTGAAAAACGAAAAGTGAAAAATGAAAAATCCATGTGCCTTTTATTGTTGAAAGCACATTGATTTTTCACTTCTCGTTGTTACCTTTTCGCTCCAACTATTTTCCTATATGCGGTTCATCTGCAGTTTGTTTGGATGGTTGGTAAAAGTATTTACCGTTTATTGTCTTCTGCAAATCAGGCAGTCGGTAATATGTTTAGGCGGATTTGCAATCCGCCTAATTTTACTATAAGGATTTGTAATCCGCTTAAACCACGCATATATAAGAATATGTATATATATGAGCGGATTGCAAATCCGCAATTAAGAACCGCCGGATTGCAAATCCGGCGGAACAAATGTCTTCATTAATAAATTTTGTATGTCATCCAAACAAACTGCGGATAATTCCGAAATGCGGTCTTTCACATTCCAAAAGGCCGTCAATCGCACGCTAAAAGACCGTGTTTTACAAGCTAAAAGGCGGCCTTTTGCTATATCGTTGAATGTCAGGGCGTTATGCAGGCGACATGTATTGTACACTGACTGACGGCAAGGCGACACCGAGACAACCATGAAAAATCGCCAAGACAATGAACAACAGACTGATATTTTCACTATATTTGCAAAGGCAATAGTTACGGACGGACAGTCTGACAATGACATTAAAGCACGGAATATGGACAAGTACGAATTTAAGAAAACCATGACAAAATGGGATGTTTTCGGCCTCATGATGCGCTACTTGTCGGTATCGGCCGTAACGGTGGCTTTGGTTGCATTGTGTATCGGGCTAAGCTGGTGGCCTGAAATGGAGTGGATTATAATAGCTGTGATAGTAGTTGCGGGTGCTTTGTTGCCCATAACGTTGCTCTTTTTATGCTATTACATCTATTCACTGTTCAAATCTGCAAGGCCGAAAAGCCGCCACGACCGCATCCTGTTATGCCTTCACGCCGTCGACGTTGTACTGATTGCAACGGCCATATTCCTATTCTACAATACGAAACAACATTGTGATGCATTCGTAATGGAGGATTGCTATCTTGAAAACCGCGACGAAATGAGGCGCATCATCAAAGAAGTAAAAACGTGGGTGCCCGACAACGTCATGGCCGGAATCGTGTTTAAGAAAGACGGTAGCCTTGATGCTTTCGCCTCAAGCTACAACACAATAAACTTCAACAACTATGACCATCAACACGGCAGACTGGCTGACGAGGAACTTATAAAGATTGGACTTAGCGGCAAAAAGCTCGACTTGCTTTTCAAATGGTTGAAAAGCGTAGGCTGCCACGGCATATTGCTCAACTCGGCAACAGTGCCTCCGTCAACCACTTTGTATTTCCGCAGGGACACGACCGGACTGTTTTCATTCATGTTATACGACAAGCCGTTGACCGAAAAAGAAAAAGCGGATATAGATGCTCACCCTAATATGATGGCGCTCGGCGATGTAGCTTTCCTTTACGACCCAAGCAACAAAAGGGACAAGACGTTTCCCAAGAAAGCCGAATTTATGAAAGCACAGGGAAGGAAAGTGAAAAACTGGAAGTGAAAAGTGAAAAATCCGAACGGAGTTAAGTGAAAAGTGAAAAACGAAAAGTGAAAAAACCAAATGCCTTTTATTGTTGAACGCATTTGGATTTTTCACTTTTCGTTTTTCACTTTTCACTTAACCCACCTCCGCTCCATTAATGAACACCTTATTTATTATAGGCGACGTGTAGGCGTAAGGTATGTAGTTGACTGACGGGATAGGCTCTGTGATGAAGAAGTTGGCGGCCTTGCCCGGCGTGATTGAGCCGTATTCGCCGCTCAAACCCATGGCGTATGCGGCGTTGAGCGTGGCGGCGTTGATGGCCTCTTGCGGCAAGAGGCGCATCTTGATGCAGGCCAACGAGACAACAAACTTCATGTCGCCGGAGGGCGTCGAGCCTGGGTTGTAGTCGCTTGCGACGGCTACGCCGAGACCATAATCTATCATTTTGCGTGCCGGGGCGTATGGCATGTTGAGGAAGAACGACGTGCCCGGCAGTACGGTCGGCATCGTCTGGCTGTCCTTCAGAATGGCAAACTCACTCTCAGGCATGTTCTCCAAGTGGTCAACCGACAGCGCGCCGTGCTTCACGGCGACTGGAAGTCCGCCCGTGGCGGCCAGCTCGTCAACGTGGATTTTGGGCTTCAAGCCCCACCGCGCGGCGGCTTCGAGTATGCGGTCGGTGTCCTCGGGCGTGAAGAAACCTTCGTCACAGAACACGTCTACGTAGTCGGCCAGCCGCTCACGGCCCACCTCGGGCAGCATCTCTGATATGATAAGGTTGACGTACTCGTCGTGTCCGTACTGCCGTCCTACGGCGTGCGCACCGAGGAATGTCGATACAACGCGCATCGGCACGCTCTCTTTCAGGCGTCGGATTACGCGGAGCATCTTCACCTCGTCTGCCGTATTAAGTCCGTAGCCGCTCTTTATTTCTACGCAGCCCGTGCCTTTCAGCATTATTTCCTGCGCCCGGCGAAGGGCTTGGCGGTAGAGCTCGTCCTCCGAAAGGGTGTGCAGCAAATCTGCCGAATTGAGTATTCCACCGCCCCGACGGGCTATTTCGGCATAGCTCAAGCCCATTATTTTATCGACAAACTCGCCCTCGCGGCTGCCTGCGTAGACGATGTGCGTGTGCGGGTCGCACCACGACGGCAGCACCGTTCCGCCCTGCGCGTCTACCGTTTCATCCACGCTGAAGCCACAGGAAGGCATGTTCTGCATCCTGCCGAACGCCGAAATCTTGCCGTTTTCCACAAGAAGCCATGCGTCAGAGAGCGTGCGGAGGCTCTTCATCTCTACCCCTTGCAGGCGCAAAACGCCCTCGTCGGCAATGCCGGCGAGGGTCTTTATGTTAGTTACAAGCAGGCGCATTGTTCTCAAGGAAGTCTATTGAACGTTTTATGTAAGGATACATCACCTCGTCGTTCACTATGAACGGCACCACCTCGCGGTAAGCCTTGAAGACGCGATGGATGGCCGGTGACGACTTCAACGGGCGGCGAAACTCGAGTGCCTGGGCGGCGTTGAACAGCTCGATGGCGAGCACGCGCTCCGTGTTTAGCACCACCTTATATAATTTAATAGCGGCGTTCGCGCCCATGCTTACGTGGTCTTCCTGCCCCTGACTTGACGGTATGCTGTCAACCGAAGACGGGGTGCAGAGGCTCTTGTTAAGGCTTACCACCGAAGCAGCGGTGTACTGGGTTATCATGAAACCGCTGTTCACGCCCGGATTAGCCACGAGGAAGCTCGGCAGACCGCGCGTGCCGGACACAAGTTTGTATATTCGACGCTCTGAAATGTTGGCAAGCTCGCTCACGGCGATGGCGAGG
Organism: uncultured Prevotella sp.; assembly: GCA_905196835.1. Classification (GTDB taxonomy): domain Bacteria; phylum Bacteroidota; class Bacteroidia; order Bacteroidales; family Bacteroidaceae; genus Prevotella; species Prevotella stercoripullorum. The sequence continues at coordinate 24,965 of CAJJWN010000019.1, forward strand.
AAGTCCATAGGCAGCGCAATAGGCTCGCCGTGGAAGTTGCCGGCGGAGATTATGATGTCGTCGTCGGGGCACACGGTGGGGTTGTCCGTGGCCGAGTTTATTTCCGTATCTATGATCGAACGGACGTATGCCAGCGTGTCCTTCATCGCTCCGTGAACCTGCGGAACACAGCGGAAGGAATACGGGTCTTGCACATACGACTTCGGTTTTTCCACAATCTCGCTGCCTTCAAGCAGTTCGCGCATTCGCCTCGCCGTTTCAATCTGTCCCTTGTGGGAACGAACCTGGTGCACAGCGTCGGCAAACGGCTCTACAAGTCCGCAGTAAGCGTCCAACGACATGGCGGCTATTACGTCGGCCCAGTCGCTCAAACGCTGGCTGTTCAATATTGCCCAGACGGCAAACGCGCCCATGTTCTGCGTACCGTTGAGCAGGGCAAGACCTTCCTTCGACGCCAGTTGGATGGGCTTCCAACCGTTTTTCCTAAGCACATCCGCACCCGACAAAACCTTGCCTTTATACTCCGCCTCGCCCAATCCGACAAGAGGAAGGCACAAATGAGCCAACGGAACGAGGTCGCCCGACGCTCCGAGAGAGCCTTGCATGTAGACAACCGGGTAAACATCGTTGTTGAAGAAGTCGACAAGACGCTCCACCGTGTCGAGCTTGCAGCCTGAATATCCGTAGCTTAAAGACTGGATTTTCAGCAGCATCATTATTTTTACAATCTTATTGGGCACGCGGTCTCCCGTGCCGCAGGCGTGAGACATCATCAGGTTGATTTGCAACTGGGCCAGATGGTCCTTGCCTATTGACACGTTGCAGAGCGAGCCGAAGCCCGTAGTTACTCCGTAAATAGGAGCCTTTGTCTCTGCAATCTTCTTGTCAAGGTACTCACGGCAGCGCACAATACGTTGCTTTGCGTCGTCGCTCAACTCGATTTTATAACCGTTCTTGATTATTTCGCCGATGCGTTCGATGGTCAGATGCTCGGCTGATATTTGGTGAACCATAATACAATAGTTTTTTATTTGTGGAATTAAGAATTAAGAGTTAAGAATTAAGAAAATATGCCTTGCTGTTTTTTCATCCATGAATGGTATTTTTCTTAATTCTTAACTCTTAATTCTTAATTAATATATTCCATTTATAACGTCGTCCTCCACGATGTTTGGCATAGTCACTTTAAGTCCCGGAGTGCGCTCCATCTCGCGCACGATGCTGTGCATCGAGCCCTCGTTACGCGCCCAACTGCGGCGCGCTATGCCGTTGTTCACATCCCAGAAGAGCATCTCGCGGATGTGGCGTGCACTGTCTTCGCCGCCGTCAATCACCATGCCGAAGCCGCCGTTGATGACCTCTCCCCAGCCTACTCCGCCTCCATTGTGAAGCGAAACCCAAGTTGCGCCACGGAAAGAGTCGCCGATTACGTTCTGCACGGCCATGTCGGCACAGAACTGCGAGCCGTCGTATATGTTGCTGGTCTCGCGGAACGGCGAGTCAGTTCCTGACACATCGTGATGGTCGCGGCCAAGAACGACGGGACGGGTGATTTCCCCTTTGCGTATGGCTTCATTGAAAGCGAGGGCGATTTTGGTGCGTCCCTCGGCGTCGGCGTACAGTATTCGCGCCTGCGAACCTACTACAAGGTGGTTGCGTCCGGCCTCTTTTATCCAGTGGATGTTGTCGTCCATCTGCCCTATTATTTCGTCGGGCGCGGTCTTCTTGATTTCCTCCAACACTTCGGCAGCTATGCGGTCGGTAGCTTCGAGGTCCTTCGGGTCGCCCGAAGTGCACACCCAACGGAACGGGCCGAAGCCGTAATCGAAGAACATCGGCCCCATGATGTCCTGCACGTAAGAGGGATAACGGAACTTGCCGTCGGCTCCCATGATGTCCGCCCCGGCGCGTTCTGACTGGAGGAGGAAGGCGTTGCCGTAATCAAAGAAGTACATTCCGCGCTCCGTCAACTTGTTGATTGCTGCAACCTGGCGGCGCAATGAAGCCTGCACACGCTTGCGGAACTCGTCCGGGTCGTCGGCCATCATCTTCTTTGACTCCTCCAACGTCATGCCGACTGGATAGTAACCGCCTGCCCAAGGGTTGTGGAGCGAAGTCTGGTCGCTACCCAAATCCACCTTGATACCTTCCTCGGCAAGGCGTTCCCACAAGTCAACCACGTTGCCGACGTAGGCCATCGACACCGTTTTCTTCTCTTCAACGGCCTTGCGGACGGAAGGAATAAGCTCGTCAAGGCTCGTGTGAAGCTCGTCAACCCAGCCCTGGTCGTAACGCTTCCGGGCTGCAAGCGGATTGATTTCGGCCACAACGCTCACCACTCCGGCTATGTTGCCGGCCTTCGGCTGTGCGCCCGACATGCCGCCGAGACCCGACGATACGAAGAGCATACCGTGTATATCCTTGCGTCCGGGCTGCTTCTTCAGTTGCATACGTGCGGCGTTCATCACGGTGATTGTGGTGCCGTGGACGATGCCCTGCGGCCCGATATACATGTAAGAGCCAGCCGTCATCTGTCCGTACTGGCTCACTCCGAGGGCGTTCATGCGCTCCCAGTCGTCGGGCTTGGAGTAGTTTGGTATTACCATACCGTTGGTAACGACCACCCGCGGAGCGTTCTTGTGCGACGGGAAGAGGCCGAGCGGATGGCCGGAATACATCACGAGAGTCTGCTCGTCGGTCATTTCGCTAAGGTATTTCATCGTCAGGCGGTACTGCGCCCAGTTCTGGAAGATAGCCCCGTTGCCGCCGTAAATGATGAGTTCATGCGGATGCTGCGCCACGGCGGGGTTCAGGTTGTTCTGTATCATGAGCATGATTGCGGCCGCCTGGAGCGACTTATGCGGATATTCGTCAATCGGACGGGCATACATCTCGTACCTCGGGCGGAAGCGGTACATGTAAATGCGGCCGTACTTCTCCAGCTCTTCGGCGAACTCCGGTGCCAGCGTTGCGTGGAACTTCTTTGGGAAATACCTCAAGGCGTTGCGCAACGCCAGCTTCTTCTCTTCCCTTGTAAGTATGTCCTTGCGCTTGGGCGCATGGTTTATCTCTGTGTCATAAGGCATCGGTTCGGGCAACACGTCGGGTATTCCGGCACGTATGTCCGCTGCAAATTCCTCTTTTGTCATGATTATATGTTTTTATTTATTGTTCCTTCAACTATTGTCATAATTTCCTTTTCCGCCTTGTCTGCCTCGGTCATGAGCCTGTCGGCTTCACTTACAAGGGCTTCCGCCTGCGCCTTGTCCTTCAATGAAGAGGCGTTTATTTTTACGTTCAGGCCGGCACCGAGCACCGCCGCGCGTGCGGCAAGCGCGCCAACGCCTGCGTCGGAGACGCTTGCGGGGTTGCCTGTCTCGGCCATCGCACGGCAGACTTCAAACGTCTTGAACGACGTCCGCATGGTTTCCAGCGGCACTTGGGCGGCAAACAGCGTCGCGCTTTGTATAGCCTCGGAGCGCAGACGCTTGTCCTCGTCGGTGCTCTTGGGCATGGAGAAGGCAGCCATTATGCGGTTGAAGGCTTCCGTGTCCTCATCGACGAGGCGCAGCAGCTCCTCTTCCAGCTCGACGCCACGATCGGCCCAGCGGCTGAACTCGGCCCAGCGGTCGTCCCATCCTGGCTTGTGGGCGGAGAGATTAGCCACCATCGTGCCCAGCGCGGCACCCAAAGCGCCCATGTAAGCGGCCACAGAGCCACCGCCGGGAGCAGGCGACTCGCGCAGCGTCTCGTCGGCAAAGCCTTTCACGGTGAGCGCCGTCAGCTTGTCTGAAGAGCCGTTTTCGGCGTCGAGCATGTACTCAATGATTTTCTCTTCGGGCACGAACGGGCGCAGGTCGTCAAGTCCCATGGACTTTATGGCGATGTTCAATATGTCCTCCTTGGGTATGCCCGTAGAGCGGCACTGCTTGCGCAGGAAGTGCTTGCCTGCTTCTATTACGGCGCGCTCGGGCACCAATCCTACGATTTCCGTGCCCGTTACGCGCAGTCCACGGGCCTGCGCCGCGCGGCATACTTCGTCGAAAGCGGCGTGCAGCGGTGTGGCGTTGATGTCGGTGATGTTCATCGACACCTGTGCGATGCCGTATTCCTTGATATACCATCCTATTGCTTTCGTACCCTTGAGCGTGCCCGGGCGCATCACGGGACGCCCGTTTTCATCCTTCTTTATTTCGCCGGTTATGGGGTTGCCTATGCGCTCGGGGCGGCCCTTCTCGCGCACATCGAAGGCCACGGCGTTGGCCCTTCGGGTGGATGTTGTATTGAGATTGAAGTTTACGGCGATAAGGAAGTCACGCGCGCCGACGGCAGTGCAGCCTGTACGCGCCACGCCCTCGTCGAACGGGCGCGCGCCGAAGTCGGGCCGCCCGGCATCGCTCGTCATCCTATCGGGCAACGCCTCGTATTCGCCCTTGCGGCATACGGCCAGGTTCTTGCGCTCCGGCCGCTGTGCGGCGGCCTCGTAGCAGTAACACGGTATGGCGAGTTCGGCGGCTATGCGCCCAGCCAACTTGCGCGCCAGCTCGGCACACTCTTCCAGCGTTATGCCGCTTACGGGCACGAGCGGGAGCACGTCTGTCGCCCCCATGCGCGGATGCGCGCCGTGGTGTCGGCGCATGTCAATCACTTCGCCTGCCTTCCTTACGGCCTTGAAAGCCGCCTCGACCACAGCCTCGGGGCTGCCGACGAAGGTCACCACAGTGCGGTTGGTGGCCTCGCCCGGGTCTACATCGAGCAGCTTTACACCCTCCGACGCCTCGATTACGTCAGTGATTTGCTTTATAACAGCCTTGTCGCGACCCTCGCTGAAGTTGGGCACGCACTCTACAATTTGCCTTGTCTTTGCCATAGCATCAAATCTGATAAATGTCAACTTATATGATATAAGGTGTGGAAACGCCGCGCAATGCAGCCTATCTTATGCAAAGGTAGTGCTTTTACACAAAAACAGCAAGAAAAAGCAAGGAAAAATACAGACACGCACACGGACATTATGACAGCGCGCAACCGTGTTTTCAGGCTTCGGAACGCCGCCAAGCAAGGAAATACCGGCAGCAATCCGCACCGCGGCTGACAAAAAGTAAGTCGGCCGGACATCGCGCCACGCCGCACGGCCGCACAACGAACACCCGACAAAATGCAAGCAAAAACACCGGGACACATGTCAAAACGTCAACGCAAAAATGCACGCCAAAACTCTCGAAATAGAAAAAGCGGCGCGCCTGTGGCAGCTTTTTGTCCGTCAAAATATACCTGATAAGGTATAAAACAACGGTCTCCAAAGGCACCAAACATGGCTTTCAGCCATTGAAAAGACGGCATTTAGACCTCTCAAATACGGTCTTCGGCCTCCTAAAAGACCGTCTTTGACACCAGCAAATGCCGTCTTTGCGCCCAGAAACAACATGTTTTATTGCACACTTAGCCGCATATCGGCAGTAAAACATTAATATATAGCATTTTAAACTTGCACACTTCTCCTTGCGATATTTGCGCCTGAAAGGCTTTTGTTTTCAAAAAACGCATTCTGAGAGCGTCAAGAAAAGCCAACATGTAAGCAGAATACGTATTTCAGTTTACATCCTTCACCGCGTCCACAGGCCGCCGAACGCCCCGAAACAAACCGTTATCCGCGCTTGCGCACGGCCGGCATTTTCACCCCGATTTATTTTGCAATGCGCCGGAAAAACTATATCTGAAAATAAAAACAAATACACTTTTTTTTGGGAAAAGCTTTGAAATGAATGATAAAAACATTATCTTTGTAAATTAAAATATTGATTATGGACGCAGTGATTGAAAGGGAACAAATGTCATTTAACTTGAAAAGTGATTTGCTGCAACAATTAAAAAAAGCTGCGAAGAAAGCGAACAGAAGCCTCAATGACTATGTAGAGAGCGTCCTGAACGACGCCATATACTATGAGCCCAACGCCGAAACGAAAAAAGCCATTGCCGATGTTGAAGCCGGAAAAGACCTGAAGGCCGTTGACATGAGTAATTTTGAGGCTTTTATGAAAAGTTGCAGCGAATGAAACAGATAGTAAGCGGCAAACAGTTCAGAAAGGACTTGAAACGTTATAGAAACCAAACAGGCAAATTGAAGAAGCTGTACAGCATCATAAGCCTGTTGCAGACAGGCAACCCCATACCGCAAGAAAACAGGCCACACAGACTGAACGGCACTTATGCCGGGCATATGGAGTGTCATATCGAGAACGACTTTTTGCTCATTTGGATAGACAAGGAAACAGATACAATAAAACTTGTGCGCTTGGGCAGCCACTCCGAACTATTTGGATGACAAACGCCTAAAATAGCATAAAGAAATGTCAGCGGACAAAAAACTTTGGCATGGAATTTTGAAGTTTGACAAAAATGTCGTAACTTTGCAGCCCGAAAGTGTCCGAATGCGGACAAAACAGATTAACATTCAATTATAACATCAAAATGAAGAAAGGTATTCATCCCGAAAACTATCGCCCCGTCGTATTCAAGGATATGTCCAACGGCGATATGTTCCTTACACGTTCTACATGCAAGACAACAGAGACAGTAGAATTTGAAGGTGAAACTTACCCAGTGGTAAAAGTCGAAATCTCAAGCACTTCGCACCCGTTCTACACGGGCAAGAGCAAGCTCGTCGACACGGCAGGCCGCGTAGACAAGTTCATGAGCCGCTACGGTAAGGCGCGCAAATAATATATTCACATATATTTTTAATGCAATAGGGAATGCGTTTTGGCGTAGTCGCATATGCGCCAAAACGCATTTCTTGTATTCATACAGCTCTTGCAGCTGCTTAAAGACACTCCGAATGAACAGATTTCACTACCTTTTCATGCTCTTGCTGGCCGCCTTCACGCTGGCATCATGCAGCAACGACGATGACGGCGGAGGCCACCAGGGCGGCGGACGCAACGCCAACAAGAATGTGGTAACCGACGAACCGGCCGTGGCCAGGCTTGAGTTTCCGCGCCTGAAGGATGGCAACAATAAGGTGATAGTGTACCGCACAAGTACCAGAGCTTACGATGCCGACCGCGTGAACTACGCCGTTGAATGGGATTGCGACAAGAAGTCGCAACGCTGGTCGTGCTACCAGATGCACAAAGGATACGGCGGAAGCTACAGCAGAGTTGAAGATGGATACCCCAACGATACTGAAAACCTGTCGCCGGGAGACTACTATTCCACCGACTACATACGTGGCTCGGGCTACCAGCACGGGCACATCTGCCCCAATGCGGACAGGAAATACTCACGTGACGCTAACTCGCAGACGTTCTACATGACCAACATGCAGCCGCAATACAAAAAGTTCAACGCCTTTGAAAATGATGGAAACGACAAAGGCGAGGGCCTTTGGGTTAGGATGGAAGAGTGGCTTCGCGACATAACTCCTACCAACACGACCGACACTTTGTACGTATGCAAGGGCGGAACGATAGACGGTGAGGACAACATTATCACGCGGTTGCAGGGCAAACTGATTGTGCCGAGATACTTCTTTGTGGCTTTGTTGATGAAAAACAGCATGGGTTACAAGGCCATCGGACTATGGTTTGAGCAGGACGGGAACGACTGGCACGACGACGAACCGTTGTCGAACTTCGCCGTAACGATAGACAAGCTTGAGGAACTTACCGGCATAGACTTCTTCTGCAACTTGCCCGACGACATAGAGAACGACCGCGAACGCACCATGTCGGTTAAAACATGGAGCATGGACTGACGGGTAATTCATAATTCATAATGCACAATTCATAATAAGGCGGACGCCATACAATTAGATTGTTTACAGCTGATAACAACCTCGTTGTATGGCGTCCGCCTTATTATGAATTGTGCATTATGAATTATGAATTATCTAAATTATTTTCGGAACCTTGTCAATATTGGCCTTTATGTCGGCATCCGAGATTTCATAGTTAATCAAGTCGCCGTTCAGATACTGGTCGTAGGCGGTCATGTCGATTAGTCCGTGGCCGCTAAGGTTGAACAGTATTACCTTCTGCCTGCCGTTTTCCTTACACTTTTTCGCCTCCCTTATTGTGGCGGCTATTGCGTGGCAACTCTCCGGGGCGGGCACTATGCCCTCTGTACGGGCGAAGAGCAGACCTGCGTCGAACGACTCCAACTGGGGTATATCAACGCCGCGCATCATGCCGTCTTTCAGCAGTTGCGACACGATTACGCCCGCTCCGTGGTAGCGCAGGCCGCCAGCGTGGATGTTGGCGGGCTTGAAGTCGTGCCCGAGAGTGAACATCGGGAGCAGCGGAGTGTAGCCGGCCTCGTCGCCGAAGTCGTACTCAAACACGCCGCGCGTAAGCTTGGGGCAGCTTGCCGGTTCGGCGGCAATGTACTCGGTCTTGGCTCCGTCCTTTATGTTGTGCCGCATGAAGGGGAACGCTATGCCGCCGAAATTGGAGCCTCCACCGAAACATGCGATGACCGTGTCGGGATATTCACCGGCCATTTCCATCTGTTTCTCGGCCTCAAGACCTATCACCGTCTGGTGCAGGGCCACGTGGTTAAGCACCGACCCGAGCGTATATTTGCAGTGGGGCGTGGTGGTAGCCAGCTCGATTGCTTCCGAAATGGCCGTGCCGAGCGAGCCTTGGTGCATGGGGTCGCGCGTTATTATGTCCTTGCCCGCACGTGTTGACATCGACGGCGAGCCTGTTACCTCCGCGCCGAAGGTGCGCATCAGTATGCTGCGGTACGGCTTCTGCCGCAGGCTGATTTTAACCTGGTACACTGCGGCTTCAAGCCCGAACACGCGCGCGGCGTAGCTCAGCGCCGCTCCCCACTGGCCTGCACCGGTCTCAGTGGTTACGTTGGTCGTGCCCTCCTGCTTGCAGTAGTAGCACTGGGCGAGCGCGGAGTTGATTTTATGGCTGCCCAGCGGATTGGTGCTTTCATTCTTGAAGTAGATGTGGGCGGGCGTGTCGAGCGCCTTTTCAAGGGCGTATGCACGCACGAGCGGCGTAGAGCGGTAATATGCGTACATGTCTCTCACCTCGTCGGGTATGTCTATCCAGGCGTTAGTCTGGTCGAATTCCTGCCGGCAGCACTCCTCGCAGAACACGGGAAACAGGTCTTCCGCCTTGAGCGGCTCGTGCGTCGCCGGACTGATTGGAGGCAAAGGCTTGTTCACCATGTCGGCCTGTATGTTGTACCATTGCGTCGGAATTTCGCTTTCTTGGAGTATGAATTTCTTTTGCTTGCTCATAAACACAGTGTTTAATTATCAGTTTGTTATATAAATACGATAATGACTGCAAAAATAAAACATTTACATCTATAAAGCAAAACATTTTTAAGTTTTTCTTCAAAAATATGTGATTTTTGTCAGTCACGCACCGTTTTACCATCCCGAAACATACATTCAAGCAAACGCTTGTAGAACAACCGTTTTGCGAAAGGCGGTCTTTCAGGCTGCAAAAGGCCGTCAATCACACGCTAAAAGGCCGTCTTTTAGAGCGCAAAAGACGGCCTTTCGCAAAGCCGTTGATTATCAACGTGTTACGGCTTGCGCTCAAAACGCCATGCAACGCACCGCAAACAGCACGGCCAAGGGTTAAAAGATGAAAATAAAACAGCTGTAAATTTTGCATTGAAACGTATTTTCCGTATCTTTGCATAATGCAAGCCGCACCGGGGAAAAGGCATGGCAAGCATCCTGTCCTACCCCGAGCACCGTCTTGCATAACGCCATAAAGACAAACCAAAAGTCATTTAATAAAAATAAGATGAAAACAGTTTATGATTTCTCTGTCAAGGACAGGAAAGGCAAGGACGTATCACTGAAAGAGTATGCGAACGAAGTATTGCTGATAGTAAACACCGCCACAAAGTGCGGCTTCACCCCGCAGTACGAGGAGCTGGAGAAGCTTTACGAGCGCCATCACGCCGACGGGTTCAACATATTGGACTTCCCCTGCAACCAGTTCGGCCAGCAGGCTCCCGGCACAGACGAGTCAATCCACGAGTTCTGCAAGCTGACATACGGCACGGAGTTCCCCCGATTCAAGAAAATAAAGGTAAACGGCGACGACGCCGACCCGCTATACAAGTTCCTGACGAGCCAGAAGGGCTTTGCCGGATGGGACGAGAGCCATCCCCTGACGCACATCCTCGACGACATGCTGTCGAAGGAAGACCCCGACTATAAGGACAAGGCCGACATCAAGTGGAACTTCACCAAGTTCCTCATCAACAAGAAGGGCATGGTAGTGGCACGCTTCGAGCCTACCGAGAAAATAGAGAACATCGAGAAGCAGATTGTGGAACTATTACATAATTAAGAGTTAAGAGTTAAGAATTAAGAAAATGTGACTTGTAGGGTTATTATCCTTAAAATCATATTTTCTTAATTCTTAACTCTTAACTCTTAATTCTTTTATTATGGAACAGCAAGAACACATACGCTGCCTCATCATAGGCAGCGGCCCGGCCGGCTACACGGCGGCCATCTATGCGGCGCGCGCCAACCTCAGCCCGGTGGTGTACTGCGGCCTGCAAACCGGCGGACAGCTTACCCAGACAACCGTAGTTGAGAACTTTCCGGGCTACCCCGAAGGCGTGGACGGCAACCAGATGATGCTCGACTTCCGCCAGCAGGCCGAACGTTTCGGTGCAGACCTGCGCGACGGTGTCATCGTCAAGGCCGACCTCGGACAGGCTCCCTACACGCTTACCACCGACGAAGGGCACACAGTCAAGGCCGACACGGTAATCATCGCCACGGGAGCTTCAGCCAAATACCTAGGCCTCGCCGACGAAGAGAAGTACAAGGGCGAAGGCGTTTCGGCCTGCGCCACGTGCGACGGGTTCTTCTACCGCAAGAAGACCGTTGCCGTAGTGGGCGGCGGAGACACAGCATGTGAGGAGGCTCTGTACCTCGCATCGCTGGCGAAAAAGGTGTACATGATAGTGCGCAAGCCGTTCCTGCGCGCGTCGGACGTTATGCAAAAGCGTGTGAAAGAGACGGAGAACATCGAGATTTTGTTTGAACACAACACGCTCGGACTGTTCGGCGACAACGGCGTTGAGGGCGTACGCCTTGTAAAACGCAAGGGAGAGGCCGACGAGCAGGTGTACGAACTGCCCATAGACGGCTTCTTCCTCGCCATCGGACACAAGCCAAACAGCGACGTGTTCAAGCCTTGGCTCGACACGGACGAGACCGGATACATCATCACCGAGGGCGACTCTACGCGCACGAAAGTGCCCGGCGTGTTCGCCGCAGGCGACGTAGCCGACCCTCACTACCGGCAAGCCGTAACGGCTGCGGCCAGCGGATGCCGCGCAGCCATCGAGGCCGACAGGTATTTGAGGGAGCAAGGCATCATTTGAAAGGTGAGAAGGTGAGAAAGTGAGAAGGTGAGAAATCATGCTAAATACATATTAACAGCATGGCTTTCTCACCTTCTCACTTTCTCACCTTCTCACCTTTCATTAGCATTCCTGCGAACGTCAGCGCGCCGTTTAGCAGCAGAAGCTCGTAGCCGAAGCGGTAACCCGTGAGGCAAGGGACGGCGTAATCGAGGACAAGGCAGAGCAACGGAGAGGCCACGGCGATGTAAGGCACGGCGCGGTCACATGTTTTCCGCTTTGTAAAAAGGCCGAAGGCGAAGAGACCCAGCAGCGGTCCGTAGGTGTAAGAGCAGAGTATGTAGACCGCATCGATAAGACTCGTGGAGTTCAATGTGCGGAATGCTATGATGAATACTACGGCCACAGCGGCCATGCCTACATGCACGCGGCGGCGCAGACGCTCGTCGCCGGGACGCTCCTTTATGTCAACACAGTATGTGGTGGTAAGCGCGGTGAGCGACGAGTCGATGGTACTGGCCGACGCTGCGACAATACCGATGGTGAAGAGCACGGCCACCACGTCGCCAAGACGCCCCGTGGCGGCGAACATGGGGAGAAGGTCGTCAGGACTGGCGGGAACGGGCGTGCCTTCCTTTTGCGCCAGCATGAGCAACAATACGCCAAGACTGAGGAAGAGCAGGTTGACCGGCACGAAGGCAAAGCCATACGTACAGACGTCTTTTTGCGCCTCGCGCAGGCTCTTGCAGGTAAGGTTTTTCTGCATCATGTTCTGGTTGAGCCCCGTCATCACTACAACGATGAACGCGCCGCTGACAAACTGTTTCCAGAAGTTTTGCGGCGACATCCAGTCCGAGAACTCGGATATGCGGCTGTGGGGACTGGCCGCTACGGCCTTGACGGCTTCGCCAAGGCTCATGTCCAACGCCCCCGCCACCTTTATTATAATAAGTACAAGGGCGGCAAGCATACACGCCGTCTGGAAGGAGTCGGTCCACACGAGCGTCTTTATGCCGCCGCGGCGCGAGTAAAGCCATATGAGCAGCATTAGCGCGGGTACTGTGAGGAAGAACGGCACACCGTAAGCGTCGAGCACGAAGCGTTGCAGTATGATGCAGACGATGTAGAACTTAACAGCTGCCCCGCAAAGGTCGGACAGCAGGAAGAACGTTGCGCCCGTCTTGTAAGCCCACCGGCCGAAGCGCCCGAACAGGTAGGTGTAGATGGTGGTAAGGTTCATCCTGTAATACACGGGCAGCAGGACGAACGCCACGATGAAGTAACCGAGGATAAAGCCGAGGCACGTTTGCAGATAGGTGAAGTCCATACGCCCCACCATTCCCGGCACGGAGACGAAGCTGACGCCCGACACCGACGCGCCCACCATGCCGAAAGCCACCGCCCACCAGGGCGACTTGCGGTCGGCGCGGAAGAACGTATCGTTGGTGGCGCGCCGCGAAGTGAGCCTGCCCAGCAGGCAAAGCGCGGCGAAGTAAGCCAGCACTGTGACGATGATTAGCATGGTGCAAAGGTATAAAATAAAAACGATTGATTATCAACAACTTGCAAACACCTTTCCAAAAGACGGCCTTTTAGCCTGCGAAAGACCGTCTTTTACACGACGAAAGGCCGTCTTTCAGAAGCTAAAAGACGGCCTTTCGCAAAGCAGGTGAAAAACGCCTGCGTGTCAAATCATCATTATTACAGTTCTTTTACGGCCTCGACCAGTCGGCGGAAGTCGTCGGGATGCACGTCGCCAATGTTGCCGATGCGGAACGTGTCGGCCTGCGATATTTTGCCGGGATAGATTACAAAGCCCTTCGCCTTCAGCGACTGGTAGAACGACTGGAAGTCGAACGCGGCCGAAGGATAGTAGAACGACGTGATTACGGGCGACTGCCACTCGTCAGCAAGGAGCGTCTTGTAGCCCAAGGAGCGCATCCCTTCCACGAGCACGCGGTGGTTTTCGCAGTAACGGGCGTGGCGTGCGGCCACTCCGCCCTCCTCCTTCAGCTCCGTAAGAGCCTGCATGAAGGCGCGCACAACGTGGGTGGGCGAGGTGAAACGCCACTTGCCGTGGCCCTTCTCCATAGTCTCCCACTGGTCGTAAATGTCGAGCGAGAGCGAGCGCGCAACGCCCTTGCACCGCTCCAAGAGCGAGCGGCGGGCGATGATGAAGCCGAAGCCGGGCACGCCCTGGATGCACTTGTTGGCCGAGCTGATGAGGAAGTCGATGCCCAGCTGCGCCATGTCGATGGGCACTCCGCCGAAGCTGCTCATCGCGTCAACGATGAGCGTCTTGCCGTGACGCTTCACTACGGCGGCGATTTCTTCAAGCGGATTGAGCACGCCGGTGGTTGTTTCGCAGTGCACTACCGACACGTGGGTCGCCTCTTTGTGCTCCGTCAGGTAAGCGTCGATGGCCGCCGGGTCAACCGCCTGCGTCTCGTCGAACTTCATCACGTGGCAGTTCAGCCCGTAATACTCGGCGATTACGCCCATTCGTTTGCCGTAAGCGCCATTGGCGGCGACGAGCAGATGGTCGTCAGGACGCACCGTGCTGCCCAGCGTCGCCTCAACGCAGAACGTGCCGCTGCCCTGCATCAGCACCGCCGTATATTCCTCGGGGCGGCTCGATGCGATGCCTACAAGCTCCTTGCGGATAACCTCCACAACGCCTTCGTTATAGTCTTTGTCCCATGTGCACCAGTCGCTCATCATGGCACTCTTCACACTCTCTGTGGTCGTCAACGGACCGGGGGTAAGCAATAAGTATGGTCTCATAAGTTTAAGAATTATAAGCCCCCACCCAACCTCCCCTCGGGGAGGTTGGGTGGGGGCTGTTTCTTTTTCATTTATTTGTTCAACACTTCTATCAGCATCGGCAGCTCCGTTATGTCGTCGATAACGTAGTCGGCGCCGGCTGCGTACATCTTGTAACGCACGTCAAGCATCCTCGCTTTCAGCTCGTCGGAAGGCATGGCGGTCACCTCTTCCTCGGTCAGTGCAAGCTCGTTGCTGCCAAGGATGACGCCTACGCTCCACACTCCGGCGTTCACTCCCTCCTTAATGTCGGATATTGTGTCGCCCACTTTCACCACGGAGCGCGGCGAAGCGATGCCCATCTCGCACATGTTTTGGAATATCATATAAGGCTTGGGACGGCCTCCGGGCAGGTTGTCTGACGTTACGCAGTTGTCTATTACGTAGCCGAGCTTGGCCGCGGAGGGGATTACCACGTCCATCATCTGCCGCGTGTAGCCCGTAGTTGAACCAACCTTTATACCCTGACTGCGCAGCATTGAGATTGTCTCGACAACTCCCGTGATGGGCTTTGAATAATCTTCGAGCGTGCGGAAAAGCTCGTCTTGGAACTTCTTGTAGCACTCCTGCACGCCGTCTTCGCCCCATTCGCGGCCGTATTTGGCGCGGAAGTCAGCCCCGACATGGTCGATAGCGAACAGCGCGCGCACCTCTTCTATCTTCGTAAGGCCCATGTGCGCCCTCGTCTCCGCCGCCGTTACGGGCGCGCCTATGGCCTTAAAGCTCTCGACAAATGCCGCCACCGGGGCGAAGCATCCATAGTCAACGGCCGTTCCGGCCCAGTCCATTATTACGCATTCAATCTTTTTCATATCATTTACGGTTTTGTGGTTATGCGGTTATAAGGTTTTTATGGTTATGGGATTATAGGGTTATGCGGTAGTAAGGCTTTGCCGTCCGGCGGTTGAAAGGTCGCATGTGTGCGCCTCGCCGGTCTTCTCCGCGCCGCCTTTTATTACCTTAAATTCCTTTGCCCTGTACACCTTATTTATTATATAGACTATCGAACCGGCAAACGCCAGGCAGCAGGCTATGCCTATGTAGACGCTCATGGCGTTGTAGAACGACGTCCAGTCGATGTGCGGAGCTTGGAACTCCTTGAACAGAAGCAGGCAAAGCGTGCCGAGATAGCCGATGAAGTCAATCGTGATAATGAAGAAACCGACGTTGCCCTTGACCTTGAAGCAGGCGATAAAACGCTCGAAGAAGATGGTCTGGAAGCTCAAATAGGCTATGTCTATGCAGAAAGTCTGGAGGAAAAGCCACGCCGTTGTGGGTATGTCTAACGCCTCGCCTTCAGCTCCGAGGAATGCAACCGTACCCATGCCGATGGCCGAAAATATCAGTATAAGGCACAAGGCGCGCAGGTGGTTGCCCACGGCTGACAACAGGGCGAACGCTCCGAGCAGCACGACGGTGGCGATTGAGTCGAGATAAGCGAACGCCCAGGAGGACACTTGGCTTACGTCGATGATGCAGACGATAAAGTCTTCCTTGATGTCGCGCTGCACGGTGAGCAGCAGGTTGGCGCCGAAGAGCATCACGAGCAGGGGCATGAACTTGACGAAAAGCCGCCAACGCTGGTGCCCGTCGAGCGTTACGCGCTTCGTGCGGGCGGCAATGTCGGCCTGGGTGGGTGCCGGGAACTTTGTCATCATCCATCCCATGAAGCACAGCAGGGGGAAAGCTAGCGCGCCGACGAGGGCCGGCATCCAGAACTCGCTTACCCCGAGGTCGTTCAGGGCGTACAGTCCGAGCGACTTGGCGACGCCCGAACTAAGCGCCATGCTTACTCCCATGATGCTGGCGAGGATGTCGGTTGTGCGGCGGCCTTCGAGGAAACTGAAGATTACTCCCCACATGCAGCCTAGCGAAAGGCCGTTGAAGAACAGCGCGAAGATGTTGTAAGGCGTGGGCAGAAGGCCGAAGGCGACAAGCGAAAGCTCTGACAACGCCGCCGAACCGACGATGAAGCGGAGGCGGCCCTCGGGCTTAAGCTCGGATATGTACTTGATGCCGAGCATCTTGGCGCACACGTAACCTATGAGCTGTATGATGCTTACCACTATCTTATAGTCCATCCCGGCCACCTGCAAACCGTCGAACTCGGCCGCCGTGAAGGGCTTGCGCAGGGCGTAGACGAGCGAATATGACAGCAGGGCTGTGCCCCCGGCCCAGAGCACGAAGAGCCAGTCGGGCATGTTGGCCGTGGCCGCCCTCATGTTTGGAAGTCTGTAGATACGTTGTTTCATCATTCTTTTCGGTTTTAGGGTTTTACGGTTTTCAGGTTTTACGGTATGCAGGCATCGTCGTACAACCGTATGGCCTTACAACCGCATGACCGTGCATTGTCCTTTTTCCGCTGCAAAATTACGCCACCGCAGGTTCTTAAAAAATGAATACCGGATGAATAATATGGCCGTAACAATTCATTAAAATGAATGAAAACATTACTTATCAAGGATGCAAAAACATTGCAAATTCTTTGTAACTTGTCTGTAATATATGTATTCAAACTTAATGGTTACCTTTGCATAAGAAAATAAAACAGCTTATGGACGACCTGAAAGAGATATATGAAAGGATAAAATTCTTGCGCGGCAAGGGCGTGAAGATGAAGGAAATCGCAGCCCAGACGGGTTTTACGCCGAGTGTGCTGTCGGCCCTGTTCACTACCGTAATGCCCGAATATTTTAAGAACAAAGACAAGGGTATGCCCGAAGACGAGGCGCTGGACGGGGCGCTCGTGTGGGTGAACAACGTGTCGAAGAAGAAGCTTCTGGGGCAGCTCGACAAGATGAAGGCTGCCATCTTCGCCATGGACGCCGTGCCGACGGCCGCCTGCGGCGACGCCGACAACATGCACCGGGACATCATAGCGCACGCCATGAAAGGCGCGGTGGACGGCTGCACAGCCTTCAGCGGCATGTACATGAGCTACAGCGTATCGTCAAGTTCGAGCGCGATGAAGATAGAACCTTACCTCATCACACCCTCGGCCGACGGCGGTTACGTCGAAGTGGTGCACAACAACGCCTACGGCTCGACGCACCACGGCTTCGCCCTGATGAACGGCCTTAGCCACATGTACATCATGTTCAACGAAAACCGGCCTCCGCAGCTCGCCCTGTTCAGCATCTGCCTGAAGCTGCCGATGTACGAGCGGCCGCCCTACCTGCGCGGCATTTACACCTGCCTGGACTACAACCACAACCCCATAGCGCGCCGCATTCTCTTCGTCAAGGCAAGCGACGGCACGTCGCGCGAGGACTTTCTCAGCGCAAAAGGCTGCCTGAAGCAGTATGAAGAGCTTGACGACAGGGAGCGGCTTTACTACAAATACACGTGCGGCGGCGAGGATGTGGTGCGCATGAGGGACGTGCCGTCACCGCGCATGACCGACGACGACCTGCTGGCCGAAAAGGAACTGCTCGCCGGCGGACAATGACCCACACAATGCCCTACTAACGGCGGATTTATAAAAGACGGCCTTTTGCGTTCCCAAAGGCCGTCTTTCGTCGTCCAAAAGGCCACCTTTTGCAGTGCGAAAGGTGGCCTTTCGCATTGCGCCCTGCCACCCATGATAAAACCGCCGGCAACAGCCTGAAAGGGAAACTCCGCCGGAGGATAGGGAAATCCCCCGCCAGAAATATGGACGTATGCTTGCAAAAGCCCGATGAAAGCGTTAATTTTGCAGCGGAATTATTAATCAAACATACAGTTATTATGAAAAAGTTTACATCCTTATCGGCTATAATAATGATGATGGCGGTGGCCTTCACGTTCGTAAGTTGCGACGACGACGAATACATCGCGGACACGCTCTGGGGCGTGTGGCAGGGCGACATGCACGTATGGAACGAGTGGAACGGTAATTACTACGAGTCGCACGACACGGAAATAGCCTTCGACCGCAATCCGTACGAATACTCGTCGGGCAGCGGCTACTGGGTTGATTTTTACAGCAGGGCGCCCTGGGACTATTTTGCAAGCAATATTACGTGGACTGTCGATAACGGAAGGATTACCATTTACTCTTACGAGGACGACAGGTATTATTACATTTACGACTATTCCTTGTCAGACAACTATTTCCGCGGGACGATTGAAAGCGACTGGGGCGACCCCATGGACTTCCGCCTGCACAAGGTGTCTTCGCCGCGCTGGGACGGCTATGACTGGGGCTGGGGCGACTGGTACGGCTATTCTGACCCGTGGTATTCGGCATCAAAGTCACGCTCCGGCGATGCCGTACAGGAAAAGCCTGTAAGGCATATAGGTAAAATAAATTAAGAATTAAGAGCTTGGTGAGTTAAGAATTAAGAGTTAAGAATTAAGAAAATTACCCTGTTGCAATTATAAAAGGTAATTTTCTTAATTCTTAACTCTTAATTCTTAATTAGAACTTACGTCCCTCAGCACCTTCACGGCTTCCTCAACCGAGGGCACGCCGGTTACGAGCATCATCCTCTTTCCTGCCACTTCCTTCAGGTTGCAGCGGCGAGGGTTGCGCCCGATGTAGTTAAGCACGCTGTCGAAAGCCCGGCTCTTGTAGTACGCACTCATGGGGTTTGAGACGAACTGCATACGCATCTGCCCCTGCCGCAGCATTATTTTCTCGCATCCTAAGCTCCTGCCCAGGCGGCGCAAGGGCACAACCTGCATCAGCTCCAGCCCTTCACGGGGCACCGGACCGAACCTGTCTTCAAGCCGCGAGCGGTATTTTTGCAGGTCGTCATCGTCCTTGATGTTGTCAAGTTCGCGGTAAAGCAACATGCGTTCGCTGCTGCTCGGCACGTACAAGTCGGGCAAATACATCTCCAGGTCGCTCTCTATGGCGCAGTCTTCCACGAACTCGTCGCCTGCAATGTCGCGCCCTCCGGCTATTTCCTGCTCGTACATCTCGCCGAACTCGTCGTTCTTCAGCTCCGTCACAGCCTGATTCAGGATTTTCTGGTAAGTCTCGTAACCAAGGTCTTCCATGAAGCCGCTCTGCTCCGCTCCGAGCAGATTGCCCGCCCCGCGGATGTCGAGATCCTGCATGGAAAGGTTGAATCCGCTGCCCAGTTCAGAGAATGTCTCCAGCGCTTCGAGCCTGCGCCGCGCCTCTTGGGTGAGCGCCGACAGCGGCGGAGCAAGCAGATAGCAGAACGCCTTGCGGTTGCTGCGGCCCACGCGGCCGCGCATCTGGTGCAGGTCTGACAGTCCGAAGCGGTGCGCGTCGTTGATTATTATGGTGTTGGCGTTGCTTATGTCGATGCCGTTCTCCACAATAGTGGTTGACAGCAGTACGTCATAGTCATAATTGATGAAGCCCATCAGGATTTTCTCCAGCTCCTCCGGCTTCATCTGTCCGTGGCCAATGGCCACCCTCGCATCAGGCACATACTTCCGTATAAGACCGGCAATCTCGGGCAGGTTGCTGATGCGGTCATTCACGAAAAACACCTGTCCGTTGCGGCTCATCTCAAAGTTGATGGCATCGGCGATTACCTCCTTGTCAAACGTATGCACCTCCGTGCTTACCGGGTAACGGTTGGGCGGCGGTGTTTGGATAATGCTCATGTCCCTTGCGCCCATCAACGAGAACTGGAGAGTTCGCGGAATGGGTGTCGCCGACATGGTAAGCGTATCGACGTTGACCTTCATCTTGCGCAGCTTCTCTTTCGTAGCCACGCCGAATTTCTGCTCTTCGTCGATTATGAGCAGTCCCAAGTCTTTGAATTTTACGCTCTTCCCGATGAGCTTGTGCGTCCCTACGATGATGTCTACCTTGCCTTCGGCCAGGTCGGCAAGCACCTCCTTCGTCTTTTTAGGGCTGCGGGCACGCGACAAGTAGTCAACTCTCACAGGGAAATCTTTGAGCCTTTTCGAGAAGGTTTGGTAGTGTTGGTATGCCAGTACGGTGGTAGGCACGAGCACGGCGACCTGCTTTGAGTCGCACGCAGCCTTGAAAGCGGCACGCACCGCGACCTCCGTCTTACCGAAACCGACGTCTCCACACACGAGCCTGTCCATCGGACGGGGGCTCTCCATGTCGGCTTTCACGTCGTTGGTGGCCTTCAGCTGGTCGGGCGTGTCTTCATACATGAAGCTCGCTTCAAGCTCATGCTGCATGAAGTTGTCGGCCGAAAAGGCGAAGCCACGCTCCTTGCGGCGCGCCGCATAGAGCTTGATTAGGTCGCGCGCGATGTCCTTTATCTTCTTCTTCGTGCGCTCCTTGAGACGGTCCCATGCGCCGGTGCCGAGCGTGCTGAGGCGCGGCGGCGTCTCGCTGTCGCGCCGTTTGTATTTCGATATTTTGTAAAGCGAGTGGATGCTTACGTCAACCTTGTCGTTGTTCTGGTATATAATGCGGATTACCTCCTGGTAACTGTCGCCCGAGGGGACGCGCACCAAGCCTGCGAAACGCCCTATGCCGAAGTCTACGTGGACGATGTAGTCGCCCGGTTCCATCTCTTGCAGCTCCTTCATAGTCAACGCCATCTTGCCCGAACGGGCGGTATCGGAGCGCAGACTGTACTTGTGGAAGCGGTCGAATATTTGATGGTCGGTGAAGAAGCAGGCCTTCATCGCATTGTCGGCAAAGCCCTCGTGCAGGGTCTTTGACACGCCGGTGAATGGTAGTGAAGAGTGAAGAGGTAGGAGTGAAGAATTAGTTTGAGTATTTAATTCTGCTCTCTTCGCTATACCCTCTTCACTTTCAAATATTTCTTTCAGCCTCTCGTGCTGCTTGGTACTGTCCGCAAGGATGTATATTTTGTAGCCTTTCAGGATGTAGTCTTCGAGCGCACGGGCAAGCAGGTCGAAGTTCTTGTGGAACAGCGGCTGCGGACTTACGTCCAGTCGGAGCACCGCGCCAGGTGTGCCCGTTGGCTTGCTGCCGAACTCTATGCGGCGCATCTTGAGCGCGTCGGCGGCAAACTGCGCGCCGCTTACGAGCGAGTTGGCGGCCGAAAGCTCCTTCATGGCTGCCTGCTGCTCCATCTCTGTAAGTCCTTCAAGGCGTTCCTTCACCGCCTGCGACGAAAAACCGTCGCGGTAAATCATGTCGATTTTCTCGCGGCAGAACACAAAGTTCTTGACCACGAGCAGCGTATCATCAGGCAGGAAGCGCAGGAAGGGCACTTTCTCATCAACCAGCGTAGCCACCTCGGGCACTATTTCTATGCGCTGACGCTTGTCGCGCGACAGCTGGCTCTGCACCTCGAACGTGCGTATGGAGTCTATTTCGTCGCCGAAGAAGTCGATGCGGAACGGATATTCGCTGCTGAACGAGAACACATCTATTATGCTGCCGCGCACGGCGAACTGCCCCGGCTCATACACGTAGTCAACCTCGTTGAAGCCGAGCTGCCGTAACTGGCGCGACAATTGCACGATGTCGTGCGTCTCGCCTGCGGCCAATATTACCGTGCGCTCGTCCAGTTTGCGGCGCGATACCACTAGCTCTGCCAACGCCTCGGGGCAAGTGACTATGTAAAGGAGTGAAGAGTGAAGAGTGGAGAGTGAAGAATCCACTTGTCCTGATTGCCCTTTCTCGTCTTGGGTAATGGATTCTCCACTCTTCACTCTTAACTCTTCACTCTCTCCAAGCAGCCTTCCCAGCACCTCGGTGCGCAGTATTTCGTTGGCAGCGTCGCGCTGGCCGTACTTCACCTGTCGGCGGTACGACGAGGGGAAGAACAGCACATTGTCATTGCCCAGCATCTGCGTAAGGTCGTGGTAGAAGTAACCGGCCTCCTCGGCGTCGTCAAGCACGAACAGGCATGGCCGCCCCACGCCGCGCGCCACAGAGGCGAACAGCACGGGCATGGCCGACGCCAGCGCGCCCTCAATGTGCGCCGTGCGCACCGTGTCGTCACTTATCAGCTTCGTCAAAGCCGCCGTCTGCGGCGACTTCGCGTATAAATCCAATATTCCTTGTATGTCCATCGTAAACAGGACACAAAGGTAATGCAAAATTTTGAATATCCGTTTATTGTCGCTATATTTGTGCAATGACTAACCCAAAAGCATTTTACGGATATTAAAAAATCAAAGACAGTAAAACTGTTTGCCGTGTCGGCCGCCGTGCTCGCGGCCGTTTCATGCGGCAATAAGAAGGCCGATGCCGCCACGGACGCGGCGCAGCTGCCTGAAGGAGTGACCGTGCTGAAGCTCGACTCGCTGACGCTTACCACCATCAGGGACGACGAGGGCGACAAGCGTATGCCCAATTCGCTGTTCTACGGCGAGGCCGACTCGGCCAAGGTTGACAGCCTGTCGCCCGACGGGGCGGTGCCGTCGTCAATCAGCTGCTTCCTCGTAGAGACGCAGGGAAAGAAGGTCTTGTTCGACACGGGCAACGGAATGGAGCACGGAGGGATGCTGCTCAAGCGGCTCGACAGCATCGGCGTAAAGCCAGAAAGCATAGACTACCTCGTGCTGACGCACTTCCACATGGACCACATCGGCGGCATGACCGAGGGCGGCAAACCGGTGTTTACACGTGCTGAGGTGTATGTTCCCGAGGCGGAGCGCATCTATTGGAAGTACATGAGCAATGGGAACGCCAAGGCTGCGGCCGACGCAATGGCGGCATACGGCGACAAGGTGCATTGCTTCAAGTACACCGACGCGCTGCCACTCGACATCAAACCACTGGCCGCACCCGGTCACACGCCCGGCCATACGGTGTACCAGATGGGGCGGCTGCTCATCGTCGGCGACCTGATGCACGGCTTCGACCTCCAGATACAAGACCCCGGCATCTGCCCATCGTATGACATGGACGCGCGGAAGGCTGTGGAGACGAGGAAGAAATACATCGACTACATACGCAAGAACAAGCTCGTAGCCGCCGGGATGCACTTCCCCGGCAACGGCGTAAAAGACAGTTTGTAGCCCCGTTCCCGGCTACCGCGTAACCCGTTCTTGACAGTCGTGTAACCCGTTGATAGTCAGCGACTTTCTAAAAGGCCACCTTTTGCACTGCGAAAGGTGGCCTTTTAGCGTGCAATTTGCGGCCTTTTGGAATGCAAAAGACGGTCTTTTAGTTCATCAGTAGTTTGTTTGGATGATTCTTAAGAGTATTGACTGTTCACATCCTTCCGCAATCCAAGCAGTCGGTATCCGTCATTCCGCGCTCCGACGCGGAATCCAGTGTATGCAGCCTGCAACATTTGGCGTATTGGATGTTTACTGGATGCCGCATCGGAGCGCGGAATGACAGATACCGACTGCCTGGATTAAAGCAGGGTGTTCTCTTTTTAATAGAGCTTTTACTTCATCCAACAGAATTGTGGATGAACCGCCTTTCGCAACTTCGCTAACCCTGCCCCTCCCCTCGGGGAGGTTGGGTGGGGGCTTCCTCGATGCCGGGTGGGGGGGGCCTTGAGGTCGTATAGTGGCTTACTTTGAGACCGCCTGCGCCGCCGTCTGCAAAAATATTAGGCGGGAATTGCATTTTTTAGTGAGAAAAACACTATTTTTGCACTACATAAACATGCGTCAACATAAACGGCAAAAATGAACGAAAGCGACAGCATCGTAATAATCCCGACTTACAACGAGAAGGAAAACATCGAGAAAATAATACGCGCGGTGTTCTCGTTGGAAAAGTGTTTCCACATCCTTGTGATTGACGACGGCTCGCCCGACGGCACCGCCGCCATAGTACACAGCCTCATCGACCGCGAGTTCGGCGGCCGCCTGCACATCATAGAGCGTGCGGGCAAGCAGGGACTGGGCACGGCCTACATCACTGGTTTCAAGTGGGCGTTGGCTCACGGCTACGACTACATCTTCGAGATGGACGCCGACTTCAGCCATGACCCCGCCGACCTGCCGCGCCTCTACGCCGCCTGCCACGACGAAGGGTACGACGTTGCCATCGGTTCGCGCTACGTCAGCGGCGTGAACGTGGTTAACTGGCCCATCGGGCGCGTGCTGATGAGCTACTTCGCGTCGCAGTACGTCCGCCTGGTGACGGGCTTCAAGGTGCACGACACTACCGCCGGCTTCAAGTGTTACCGCCGCCGCGTGCTTGAGACTATTGAACTTGACAAAGTCCGTTTCAAGGGTTACGCCTTCCAAATAGAGATGAAGTACACGGCGTACAAAATCGGTTTCAAAATAAAGGAAGTGCCCGTAATCTTCGTAAACCGCCGCGAAGGCGTTTCAAAGATGAGCGGCGGCATCTTCGGCGAAGCCTTTTTCGGCGTTATGCGCCTGCGCTGGGACGGCTGGACGAGGAAGTACCCGAAGATTAATTCATAATTAGCTTGCGCTGACTTTCAGTTCACAATCAATAATTCATAATCGGGGCATACATGAAATACTTATACCGCATTTACCAAATCGTCATCGCCCTGCCGATAATCATCGTCCTTACATTGCTTACCGCGCTGACGACGAGCGTGGGGTGCATACTCGGCAACGGCCACTTCTGGGGCTATTATCCACCTGTAATCTGGTCGAAGTGGGTGCTTGGGGTGCTGTTCCTGCCGGTGAAAGTCACGGGCAGGGAGAACCTGAAGCACGGAGAGTCGTACGTGTTCGTGAGCAACCACCAGGGAGCGTTCGACATATTCCTCATCTTCGGCCACCTGCACCGCAACTTCAAGTGGATGATGAAGCAGCAGCTGCGCAAAATTCCATTCGTAGGTTACGCCTGCGAGAAGTCGCACCACATATTCGTTGACCGCCGTAACCCAGCCAAGATGATGGCTACTTACGACAAGGCGCGCGCCACGTTGAAGCATGGCATGAGCCTTGTGGTCTTCCCCGAAGGCTCTCGTACCTACGACGGACGCATCGGCAAGTTCAAGCGCGGCGCGTTCGTGCTGGCCGACGAGTTGCAACTGCCCGTCGTTCCGCTGACAATCAACGGCTCGTTCGACGTCATGCCGCGCACAAGCAAGTGGTACTGGGTGCACCGCCGCAGGCTCACGCTTACCATACACGCGCCCATCTATCCGCAGTCGCAGGGCGCAGAGAACGTCGCCCGGCTGATGGAAGAAAGCCGCAAGGTGATTGAAAGCGGGCTGGACGAGAAGTATAAATAAGTGGAAAGTGAAAAAGGAAAAGTGAAAAATCCGAATGCCACAAACATAAAGGGTGATGGATTTTTCACTTTTCCTTTTTCACTTTCCACTTTTCAGGGTTATCACTGTTATCTCGTTGCTTGCTCCGAGGCGGAAAGGTATGAAGCCGCCCGTGCCGTATGACACGTTGATTGCGCGTCCGCCTTCGTTGTACATGCCGCCCCACTCCTTATAATTGATGGCCGCCGGCGACCATCCGAACACTTTTAGCTGTCCGGCGTGCGTGTGTCCGCTTAACGTCAGTTGGGCGTTGCTCTTTGGAAGGATGGTGCGCCGCCATGACGAAGGGTCGTGCTGAAGCATCAGGACGAACGCTCCGGGCTGCACTCCGGCGAGCGTCTTGCCGATGTCTCCTTTCTTCGGAAACCGTTTTCCACCGTCGTTCTCCATTCCGGCCACCACTATTGAGTCGCCGCCCCGCCGTATTGTACGGTGCTCGTTAAGCAGCAAGTCCCATCCAAGTTGCCGCTGAAGGCTGATTAATTCGCGCTCGTTTGCCACCTTGGTTGCGCTCTCCGCGTCGATATACATAGAGTAATCATGATTGCCAAGCACGCTGAACACGCCGTCCTTGGCCTTAATGCGGCTTAAAGCCTGCATGAACGGGTAAAGCTCTTTCGGCTCCATGTTCTGCAAGTCGCCGGTAAATACCACCATGTCTGCCTTTTGCGCGTTGATAAGGTTTACCACTTTTTCGGGTATGTCGGCGTAACTGCTGCCGTAAGTGCCAAGATGTGCGTCGCTGAAATGCACTATTTTGTAACCGTCGAAAGCCTTTGGCAGGTCGGCGGAGGCGTATGTTTCGTGCCTTACCTCAACCTTGCGGAAGCCCCATGTGCCGCCATACGCCACGGCTATGACCGCCCCGAAGCCGAGCAGAAGCCCCACGAGGTTGCCCCAGTTGTTGTGAGTATGGTGGTAACGGCAGTGCGCCCAGCCAAGAAACGAGCAGAAAGAGAACAGGAACTTGGGCACTATCATTATGCCGAAGAGCAGCAAGTACAGGTGCAGAAGCAGCAGATTGTCGGGCGCGAAGTTGCGTCTCGTTGCAAGGAAGATAGTGTAAAAGAACATGAATGCTCCCGGTAGCCACCACAATACACGCTGCCACCACAGGTAACGGGTGCGCTTTCGCAGGAAGCGGCGGTCCAAATAGTAGTCAGGCAGGGTGATGAACAGGAGCAGGTATATGAATATGCGTGCTATCATTTATGTTTACGGTTATGCGGTTGGGCGGTTATACGGTTGTACGGTCTTATGGTTATGCGGTTGTGCAGTTTGGGTTTTGCGGTGTCTCACCTTCTCACTTCCTCACCTTCTCACCTTTTCCTCTACCTGAAAAGGACTTCCTCGCCGCGGCAGAAGGCGTCGAAACGGCCGTTGTCAAGTATGTGGCGGCCGTTGCAGAAGGTGTGTTCCACGCGCCAGTTGAACGTGTGTCCCGTCATCGGAGACCATCCGCACTTGCTCTGGATGCAGTCTTCAGTCACCGTCCATGGCGCATTCGGGCGCACAACTACCAAGTCGGCCTTGTACCCTTTGCGGATAAATCCGCGCTGGCGGACATCGAACAGCTGCGCCGGACGGTGGCACATAAGCTCCGCCACACGCTCAACGGTGAGCACACCACGGTCTACAAGCTCAAGCATGGCTACAAGCGAGAACTGGAGCATAGGCATACCTGACGCCGCCTTGGCGCATCCACCCTGCTTGTCGACCGGCAAATGCGGCGCATGGTCTGTCCCTACAACGGCTATGCGGCCGTCTGTCAGGGCGCGGCGCAACGCCTCGCGGTCGGCTTCCGACTTGACGGCGGGGTTGCATTTGATGAGCGTTCCGAGCCTTGCATAGTCCTTGTCGCAGAACATAAGATGGGCAATGACAGCCTCGGCGGTGATGCTTGGCATCGCGTCAGTCCACGGCTCGAAGAGCGAAAGCTCGCGCGCCGTAGTGACATGCGCCACGTGCAGACGTGCATTATGCTTCCTTGCGAACCTCACGGCAAGCTCCGTCGAGCGGTAGCAAGCCTCCTCGCTGCGTATTTCAGGGTGATGTATTACGTCGGGGTCGTCGCCGTACAGCTCCTTGGCGCGGCACATGTTGTCGTTTATTATGGCGGTATCCTCGCAATGGGCCATGACCGGAACGGGGGCGGTGGCGAATATTTTGTCGAGTGCCTCGGTGCGGTCAACGAGCATGTTGCCCGTAGACGAGCCCATGAATAGCTTTATTCCGGGTATGCGGTGGATGTCAAGCTGGCCGAAGGTGTCGGCGTTAGTGTTGGTAGCTCCATAGAAGAAGGAGTAGTTTACGTGGCTGTCGCGTGCGGCGATGGCGCGTTTCACCTCGAGCGCGAGCGGCGTAGTGGTCTGCGGAACGGTGTTGGGCATGTCGAAATATGTCGTCACTCCGCCATACGCCGCAGCCCGGCTTTCGCTTTGGATGTCGGCTTTCGCCGTAAGACCGGGCTCGCGGAAGTGCACGTGGTCGTCTATAATGCCGGGCAACACGAAGCACCCCGCGGCATCGACGGTGGCGTCGAACTGCCCACGGGGTGTATTGTTGCCTTCAAATATGTCTGATATGCAATCGCCGTCGATTACGATTGAGCCTCTTAACGCCTTGCCTTCGTTTACGATTGTAGCGTTATTTACCAGTATTTTCATGTCTTGCAGTTTGTTCAGTCGCCCATAGTCGCCGCAATGGAGTCTGCCGCCGCCATGCCCGGAGCGGCCAGTTCGTTGGGCGTGGGCACGTCAGGCACGGGAGCCGACGCATCGCCCGGCATGGCCGTGCCGTTCATTATGGCCTGGTTTTGCTGTGCCTTGCGGTAGTAGTCGCTCACGTAAGGGTTGTTCTTGAACTTGTCGGTAGCCTTGCTCATTATGTCTTCTATCCACGGCGACAGCTCCGGATAACGGTGGCCTGCGGTCATCATGAAGAACACGCCGGGGCCGAGCACGTTGTCAAAGTTCTCCACTATGAACGATGTCACGAGCTTGTCTTCACGCTCTGCTATCTTGCTTGCCTTCTCGGCCAGCTGCATGTTCACCTCGTTAAGGTCCTTGCCGTCCATTATAGCCTGGCTTTGCAGGTGGCCGAGCTCGCTCACCTCGCTCTCAAGTTGCTTGTACTTCTCGATAAAGCTAAACAGTTTTTCGTTAAGCGGGGTGCCGCTTACCTTCTGCTGCGCGTTGTCAATCTTAATCAGTATTTCGCCTTTTTCGAGCACAACGGGCATAAGTCCCTCGTCGTCCATAAACAAGGTGACGAGCCTCGTAGAGTCGAGCGTACCGGTGAAGTGGAACTGTCCGTGCACGATGTCGCACGAGTCGATGTCCTTCAGGTCGCCGTCGTCATAAGCCTTGAGGAAAAGCATCCTGCCGTCGAGCGTAGGAACGTTTGACGAACCTTCTATGTTGTACGTATTGGCGCACGACGCAAACGTCAGCACGGCAAGTAGAGCGTAAAGTGTCTTAATCATAAACGTGTATTATAATACCGGCACAAAAGTACAACCTATTGCCGACGTATGGAAAATTTTTTATGCAATTTAAAACAATAGTGCCGTCTTTTATAGTTTTTTTAGCCGCATCAAGCCTGCCCGCCGGCGGCCTGTCCTTCTTTTTTCAGTTCGCCGGAGATGCGGTGGGTGGTGTAAATCTCAAGGATGGCGGCCACGAGCAGCAGCACCACCCAGTTGTTGTGCACATAAGTAAGGTAATGGTAATAGCCGTTGTCCATGTACTGCAAGAAGAGCGGCAGCAGCGCATGGTAAGTGTTCTCGAGCATCAGCGCGGCCGAGAGGATGAACAAAGCGTCGGCCACAGACATAATCTTGCGCAGCCGCCTTACGGCCATGTTGCGCCCGTCATACGTCTGCCTGAGCTGCATCGAGGCGAAAGCCACAGCCCCCGCGGCGAACAGCCATGCCGCCACCGCGGCCGCCGTAAACACGTAAACACCTGCGCCGATAACCATAAGCAACGCCCCGGCGAGCATCGCCAGCGCCTCAATCCTGTTCAGTTGTCTCATCGTCGTTGTCTTTTTTCACGTTGTCGTCGCTAAGTACGAATATGTCCTCGTCGTCAGCCTTCATGAAATACTGCTCCCTCGCAATCTTAGTTATCGCCTTTGGGTTGCGCTGCAGCTCCTTCAGCGTGTGCTCGTCCTTCTCGTACTGGGCGTTGTAGGCGTCAATCTCCTTCTTCATCTCGCGCACGAGCATACGGTTCTGCACATGCTTCATGATGCTGTTCTCGCCCACGAAGCCTATGATTACAACGCCGAGCACCGACACGATGAGGTATTTCCTGCGGCCTACGAATTTCAAGAAAGAGTACCAGCGGTTCATGTTTCGTCACGTTTTGCCTGCAAAGATAATGCAAGTTGAGCGCAATACAAAATAAAACCGAGAGAAACGAGGGTTTATTTTTATTGCCGAAACGCAGCTTATCTTATTTAAAGATAATGCAAGTTGAGCGCAATACAAAATAAAACCGAGAGAAACGAGGGTTTATTTTACCTCATACCCGTGTCCCCGAAGGGGGCGGCATGTTTGCGATGAAAGCCGACACGGAGGTTTAATTTTTCATTGTTCATTGTTAAATTCCATACAGCATTACCACGAATGCCAATACACCAGAACTGCGGATGTCCCCCAACATGCGGTTCATCCGCAGTTCAGGTGTAAGAGCATTCCATTAGTAATAAAATAAAAACTAACAGAATACCGCCCTTGTAGGGGCATAATTCATTATGCCCACACGTTTCGTAAGAAACGTATTTAGCAGCCAAACGTCGTTCATACGCTCTTCCAGAGCGTGCGGACATAATGAATTATGTCCCTACAAGGGTGGTGTTCTTTTATGTGGCTTGTCATGATGGATGAGAAAATATAATACACCAGAACTGCGGATGAACCCCAATATGCCGCAAACCGCGATGCAAAAGGCCGTCTTTTGCACGCTAAAAGGCCACCTTTCGCAGTGCGAAAGGTGGCCTTTTGGAAAGCCGCTGATTGTCAGCGAGTTATAAATTAGTCTTAAATTAAATCCAATTACTCGGCATAATTGATTATAAGCTCAACTATCCTTATTTGTGACGGAGCACCAGTTGTCGTACTTGTATTGGTCAACGTAAGATTGTTTGCAGATACCCCTGTCACCGTTACAGCTGCACCATCAACGTTAATCGTTCCTGCTGAAGTAGAAATGTCGCCCGAAGCATTGTAAATCGTACCGTTGTATTCATCACATGTAACATCAACACTTTCTATTGTTTTCGTAGAGTTTATAGTCAATGTGTTACTTGGGTACATCCTAAATGAGCCACTTCCTGCTGTATAAAACTTAGGAGCATTATACCCATCGTTCTTGGCAAAAGTCAAAGTCGTACCGTCAACTAATGTAAGAGTTGACAATCCAGTATCATTCCCCAAGCCAAAGCCGTTAGCCTTGACTATCACGCTGTTACCGCTTACTTCACCTCCGATAATAGGCTCATCGTCGCCACCAGGTTCTTCGCTGCCGCTTCCTCCTTCACCGTTTAATGAGTAAAGGTAGCTTTGGCTCGCTACAGTCTCAAGCGTACTTCCATAATCTCCGACATAATTCGTCACTTTACCACATACTATGACCTCATCACCAACTTCCAAGACGTCTCCAGAGGTGTACTTTGTGTCTCCCAAATACATGGAACGGTAAATATAGAATGTGTTATTGTCAGTTCCATCATCTGAAATATAATAAGTTGCGTTACCATACTGTGGGTCAGACTCATTATAATTCTCCTTGATTGAGGCCACTTTTCCCTTGATATAAACATCTGTGGGAGACTCTTCATTTGCCTCAAAGGTAGATACATACGCTATCACGCCAGCCACATTGTACGGATTTTCCAGCGTACCGTCGCCTTCGGGAGTTCCCGGTGCAGGCTCCTCTCCGCTTCCACCGGTCTCACCATTGATGGACACAAGGTAGCAAGCATTTTGCTGAGTTTCAAGCGTTCCTCTGAAATTTGTAAGCTTACCGTAGAACACAACCTTGTCGCCTTCCTGCGGAAGCACACCCGAAGTGTACGACTTGTTGTCGAAATATTTGGCGCGGTAAACATAGAAACTGTTGCTGCCTTCCTCGTCATCGGAGATGTATAACGTCGCGTTGCCAAACGATTGGCCTTCATCGTTTACGTAATCGTAATTCTCCTTTATGCTTGTAACGTAACCCTCGAAGTAATAGCTGTCCTCCGAAACTTCGTCCTCTTCCAGTTTCTCAGCCTCCTTTATTATCGCTGCAACGTTGAAGGGGTCGGCCTGCGTGCCTGAACCTGACGGTTCAAACACTTCCGGCTTGTCTATGGGATTGTCGTTCGGGTCGTCATACGGAGCCGGTACGTCTTCGCAACTCGTGAATGTGAACGCCGCAATGGCAAGGGCGAACACTGAATATAATATCTTTTTCATAATAAAATGGTTTTCTGTTAGTTGTTATTCTGCTTGCTTTATATCTTCGCTTGTGCGCATTATCAGCTGCCAAGTGCTGCCGAAACGGGTCAGCACGCCTGTGATGTCAACCTTGCCTTGCGGCATTACCGTAGCCGCGAAGTCGGCATAGTTGCTCGTGCGGAGCACGAAATTGCTGTTGCCGTTAATCTCGCGGTTGACCGCTCCGCCCAGCAACTCTTCTTCCGGGGCGAACGTTGCCTCGCCGTCAGCGTCTGTAAGGGTTACTCCCTTCACCGTTACGAGCTTAGCGATGCTCTCCATCAGATAGCTGTTGTCGGTCAGTTTGTCGGCGTCAATCTCTACTGGCACAACCGTGCTTGCGTCATGCTTCTCCAAGAGTTTAAAGTGTTCCTGCCACAAAGTGCGGTTCATGCGGCTGGGAAAAGTGTACCTTGGATTGCCGTCATCGCCGAAACTGGTGTACGGAGTGCCGAGATACGGGGTGTAGTTGTTGTTGCCTATGTAGAGGTCTTTAAGGCTTACAAGTATTTCCTGGCCTACAGGCAGGTAAGCCCAGAGGCCGCCCTGCGCTATGGCTATTATCAGTCCGCCTGTTCCGTCGTCAACAGATATGTAGCTGTAGATGTTTCCGCTGATGTCGTTTCCAGTCACACGAGCCTTTATCTGCACGTCGTCCGTCATGCGCGTGGTATCGTTCGTTGCCTTGAAAGCGTCGGCGTAGCGGTCTTTAAGCTCGGCAATGGTCAGGACGTTGGTCTCCTCGAGGTTGTTGTTTCCATACGGAGGGATGTCTCCCGTAGGGTTGTCCCAGTCGTCGTCCATGCACGACGTGACCGCCATGCTTATGACGAGGGCCGCCGCAGCGAGCTTGATATACTTTAATGTTTTCATTTTCTGGAGTGTTTAAAATCTGTAAGTGATGTTCAGCATACCGTTGGTGCCGTAAGCGTAGAACTTCATCGGGTTCTTTGCGAAGTTGTAGCCGCGCAGGTTTCCGCTGCTGGTGTAGTTGCTTCGGCTCTGCTCGTAGCCGCCGGTGCAGAGGTTCCGGTTGTTCAGTATGTTGGTAACCATGAGGTTGATTGAGAGCATACCGCGCTTCAGGTAGATGCTTCTTCCGATGGAGCCGTCGAGCATAAAGCCGCCATGTCCTTGTGCCTGTTCCAAGGCAGAAGCCTTTATGTTGCCGTCGTTGTCATACACACTGCCTTCCTTTGCATCCTCTCTTGCGTCGAGGGTGGAGGCATATCGGTAGCTCGGAGAGTATGAAAGGTAGATGCGGTCGTAGTAGTTGCAGTTGAGGTCGATGTACCATCCGCCGCTGTGGTAGCTAAGGCCGAGGCTGGCTGCGGTGAGCGGCGTGCCGGAGTCGCGCATACCTTTATTATATACGATTTCGTCGGTGTACTCGGCGCTGGTGGAGTTCATGTAGCGCACGTGCGAGTTGTTGCGGATTTTGGCGTCGCTGATTGTTCCCAGGAGGTTGATGTCAAACGCGCTGGTAACCTTGAAACGGAGACCCGCCTCGAGGCCGTAATACTCTTTCTTGATGCCTGTCAGAGAGACGTATGAGAACGAGTTGATGTCGTCGAAATAGTAGTTCTGCCAGTCGGTCACGTGATTCATGTGGCTGTAATAGGCGTTGAGGTTGGCGTGCAGCCATGCGTTCTCGAACTGGTAGCCCAGCTCCGTGCTGAAGATGCGCTCGTTCTTGAGGTCGGTAACGAAGTCGTTGTTGATTTCGGGCGAGGCGAACGCTGTGCGTGCCTGCGGCGCGCGGTGCTCGTAGCCTATGCCGAATGTGAGCGTGTTGCCGCCTCCGAGATTAAGGCTTGAGTTGAGCTTGAAGCCTCCGTCGATAAATTCCGCCGTCTTGCTCTTGCCGTAAGAGTTGTTGGCGGCCAGTCCGTTGCGCATCTTGCCGTCGCGTTGCATGGACGTGTAGCCCAGCTTTGCGGCGAAGGTGTAGTGCAGTATGCCGAAGTTCTCGGTGTAGCTTGACCATATTTTCGCGTTGTTTACGAGCAGGTTATAGTCGTAGCCGAACTTGTCGCCTACGCCCACTACGGCGTCGCGGTGGTTGAGGTCGTACTGTATCTCGTCAGAGTTGCGGTCGTATGTGCCCAGCGCGTAGGTGTTGATGTTGTGGTATGTGGTGGCTCCGAGCAGGTCTTCCATCGTCTGGTAGTGCATTCCTTTGTTGGTGGCGGCCACTATGCCGAGGTTCCACTGCTTGTCCTTGCCGAGCTGCTTGTTGAGCGTGGAGGCGAAGGTAAGGGTCAGCGCGTCGTTGTGCTTGGCCTGTATGTAGTACATGGCGTCCTGTCCTTGCGCGGCAGCACCTTGGTTGGCGTAGTACAGGCGGTCCCAGTTGATTTGGCGGTTTGCCTTCGACGAGGTCCAAAAGTCATACGCCCGGTTCCAGTCGGCAAGCGCCTGTGGCGTGCGGTAGCCTATGTTCGTCTCGTCCCACACGTCGTAGTAGCTGCTGGGCATGTTCTTCCAGTAGTTCGGGTGGGGGTTGTCAGAGTTGTTGTAGTTGAGCTTTGTGCTCTCGTACATGGTGTACTTGCCGAGCAGCGAGGTGGTGAGTTTCGTCTCGTCGTCAATCTTCCAGTCCCATGTTAGGAGGGCAGTCGGCGAATAGTCGTGTACCACTCGCGAGTTGCGCTTCTTTCCGTTCTGGTATCCCCAGTACGGGTTGTAGTAGCGGTCGTTGGCCAGCCAGTACATCTCGTCCGTGCCGGCGCCCTGCGAGGCGCGCTCGGTGGGGTTGCCCCAAGTTACGAGCGAGAGCGAGTGGCTGCCGTCTCCGAACACCTTTTGCACTCCGAGGAAGTAAGAGAGCGAGTTGTAGAACGTGCCCTCTACGTAGCCTTCGTTGGCCCATCGGTAGGTAACGTTGGCCGAGAAGGCCCATCCCTTGCTGTTAAGGCCTGAGTTGAAGGTGTACATTCCGCGCAGAGTGTAGCTGCGATTGGCGCCGCTGAGGGTGAACCTGTGGCCTACGGGCATCGACGCGGGGCGGAAGTTGTAGTTGTTCGAGCCGCCCATGCCCGTCATTGAGAAGCTGTTAGTCTCGAAGGGCAGCGCGGATTCCATGTTGCGCGTCTGCTGGTTGAGTCCGCCCACCCATGAGTATCTGAACTGTCCCGACTCCATGTCGTTGATTGGAGTGCCGTTGATGTAGATGTCGTTGTACTTCTGGTCGAACGCACGGTAACGGAAGCGCATCGGCGAGAAGAGGTAGCCCACCTCGCTCGCGTAGATGTTCGAGTTGGAGTTGATGATGGAGACGTTTGACGACATGTCGTCGTCCTCGCCCAACTGTGCCTCCGTGAATGTGAATGCCGACTCGCTCATGACGGCCCCCTTCAGCCCGATGGAGTCGCTTTGGGCGAACGCCAAGGGCGAATAGCACAGTGCCACCACTGCAATTTTCAGCTTGTTTTGCATAGATAATACGTTTTGTTAATACTCTTTTGCAAAGTTAACGGAAATCGGGTAAACTTCAAAGCGAAAGTTGAAATTTGTATTGCAACCGACCGAAAATTTAACGTCTGCGTAACATATCCTTCCTGCATAAAGGGCTGACGGCGGCTTACGGTTTTACAAAAGACGGCCTTTCACCGTGCGAAAGGCCGTCTTTCAGCCCCTGAAAGGCCACCTTTTACAATGCGAAAGACGGCCTTTTGCAGCGCCTTCCGTAACACATTGACACACAACAGGTTACGGTTGCCGCTGGAAAGAGCCGTCCAAACGATGCGTGAGAGCCGTCCGGAAGCATAGTGAGGGCCGTCCGGAAGCATCGTCCGGACGGCCCTCACACAAGCGGCGAAGCGCAAGGAATAGGGAAATTCCCCGCCGGCGTTAGGGAAAAACCTTTCCGCACGTGGCAAAAAACACGTTACTTTGCAGCAGGGAACAAGACAAAACAGATATTCATCATGAAACGACTGGCAACCATAATCACAGCACTCGTAGCCCTCGCGGCCACCGCCGGCGCGATGAGCTACGAACAGGCGCGCGACCAGGCGCTGTTCCTCACGGACAAGATGGCCTACGAGCTTAACCTGACCGAAGAGCAGTATGACGCCGCATACGAGGTGAACCTGGACTACCTGATGAGCGTCAACACGCCCGACGACCTCTACGACGTGTACTGGCGGCAGCGCAACCTCGACTTGAGCTACATCCTTCTGGACTGGCAATACCGCGCATTCTGCGCCGCAACGTACTTCTACCGGCCGCTGTACTGGACGGCCGGGGTGTGGCATTTCGCCATTTACTCGCGCTATCCGCGCCGCCACTTCTACTACTTCGGCCGCCCGCGCATATACGTAACCTACCGCGGAGACCACAGCTGGCACCACAACGGCGGGCGCAGCTGGTACAAGGGGCGCACGTTCCACCACGGCGCGGCGTCGAAGGGGCACGGACTGAGGGACCGCTTCAACCGGGGCGACTTCCATAAAAACGGCTTCAACCGCCCCGGCAGGCCGGGCAACGGACACGGAAACTTTGCCGGACACCGCGGCGACAGGCGGCCGCAGGCGGGCAACAAGAGGCCGCAAAGCGGCAACAACGACAAGAGGCGGCCCTCCACCGGCTTCAACGGACAGCGCGGCAACATACGCAACAACCGCGAAAGCAGCACGCGCAGGACGGCACGCCCTAACGACGTGCGCCGCCGCAACTTCGGACAAAACGGCGCGCGCAGGCCTTCGGCCACGGCCTCACAGCGCAAGCCCAGCTCCACATTCACCCCGAAACGCGGCGCATCACGGCCGTCGGTAAGCCAGGGCAGCAGGCCCACGCGGCCGTCTGGCGGCCCGAGCCGCTCCGGCGGAGCGCGCGGCGGCTCGGCGA
>CAJJWN010000020.1 GCA_905196835.1 uncultured Prevotella sp.
TATAACCGTAAATGCTATTCGCCCTCTTCGAGGACGGGTGGGATAGTTTTGACTTACCGCAAGTTCCGTTCCCTTCGGTCACCCCACATGCGGTTAAGCATAGTTTGCCCCCTTCGGGGACAAGAATACACAACAAGTTCTCGCCTTACGGTTTAATTTTTCATTGTTAATTGTTAATTTCCGTGAAGCGGTTTTACCGCTTCGCGGACGGGATTAGCACCTATACGTCATACACTCAAACAGTCAAAGGCCGTTTTTTGGCTTGCAAAAGACGGTCTTTTACCGTGCGAAAGGTGGCCTTTTAGCCTGCGAAAGACGGCCTTTTACATACCGAAAGGCCACCTTTTGCAAAGCAGTTGGTAATGCGTTGATACACAAGCAGTTGCAAGCCGCATCCGCGTTCCGGCGGATTGCAAATCCGCCGGAACGAAAAGCCATTGGCAACATCCTGATACACAAGAAGTTACGAACTGCCTGCAAAAGCAAGAGGACTTGCCTACGCGCCGGGCACAATTGGCCGCACGGCCGGGCGCGTTGCAAGTCCTCTTTTACCGTCTGCGGCCAGCGTAACGATACGCCGCCGTATGCCGGTTTACTTCCTGCCTACCAGCACTTTCTTGCCGTTGATGATGTAGATGCCCGGCTGGTCGGCCTTGGCTACGCGCACGCCAGACAGCGTGTAGATGCCCTCCTTGCCCTTGGCAACGGGCTCTACAGCCTCAACCTCGTTGATGCCAGTAGCGGTCGTGTACTCCACCTTAAGCTGTGGAACAAGGTCTGAACCTTTGAATGTTACATTCTCATCTTTCCCAACTTTTTCCACGTCAGTTGCATCACTTGAATAAACCTTGATTGACGTAGGTGTATTATCATTATTATTGCAAAGAATGAGGTTAACATCTCCCTCTCCAACCTCTTTCACATAAGAAGTTATATCTATCTCGTTTTTCCAGTCAGCAAGAGTCTTTTTATCATGCGCATCAGTAACGGCTTTGCCGTTTTCTCCATTAAGCTTTTGAGTAGCTAAAGGTTCTGCTTCTCGCGCCTTGACGATATATTCGCTCTGTGAATTGTAAGTATCTGTATCGCTTATTGTGTTGCCAAAAGCGTAAATGTCCAATGAACCTTTTGCACGCTCAGTATAAAGAATAAGAGTTGCTTTACTTACTTCATAACCTTGCATTTCAGGAAGTTCAAATGACATTAATCCTACAAGGTCGGAGCAAACTTTATTTTCAGTTTCATCCATGTCTGTATACATTTCAATAGCAGGGGCATTAGGGTTGGCCTTGTCAGCATTATCTATAATATGCTGATTATTTTCATCATAAGCCCATTCAGCACCGACCTTTTTCCAGTTCCAACGTAAAGAGACATCATTCTTTACATCTATATATCTCTCCGTTGCATCCTCACCCGCCTCTTGTGCGAAGCCGGTTGCGCAGCCGAATATGGCGAGCGCGGCGATAAGTAAATTCTTTTTCATGATTGAATGATTTTTAAGTTGTTAATAATGTTGGTATCGAGAGAGCCTTAGCGGCGGCGTACGGCCATGCCGCCGCCAAGGCTTCAGTCGCTTGTTTATTCCCCGCGGTAGAGCATCAGCGTGCCCCAGCCGAGCTGGTCGAACGCTCCGGAGTTGTAACCATAACGGTTCTGCGGTTCTCCTACACCACACTCGGGGCGCATCTTGTCGGCGAACTGCTTAACGTAGGTGAAGCCTGACGACAAGCCTTTGATGCCCTTGTAGTGGGTGTAGTATATTTCCCAGCCCGGACGCACGCCTCCGCGGCCCTCGTCGTTGGCCAATGTGGTGTGCGTTGCGCCGTGGTTCTTGTCGCGGCAGGCGCAGTCGATGCAGTATTCGTATGTGTTGAACGGCATGTCTGTCGCCGCGATTACCCACTGCCCGTCCTTGTTGGCGTTGTCGGAGCCGTTGCGCAGGTTGCTCAAAGCCACGTACTCGCCCATTTTGAGAAGGGCGTTGTCGTTGGCGGAGAAGAAGTCAAGCTGGCTGACAGACGGATTCTTGGTGTACAGGGTGTAGGCCATCTGTGCGAGGTTGGCAGCCACCATGGCCGACATTTCGGCGTGTCCCTGGTCGCGTCCGCTCTCCTGGTTCTGGCAGATTTGCTCCCCGGTGCCGAGCGGGTCGTCAAAAGTGCCCTGTATAAGGTTGTTGATGCAGCCGTTGCCTGCCCCTGTGTAGAAGTAGTTGACGACGTAGTTCACCATGTCGTCATTCTCGGTAAGTATGCCGATAGCCATGTAAGAGCACATGTTAACCAAGTCCCAGTTGCTCCAATAGTGCAGCGAACAGTTGTTAGTGCCTTGGTGGTTGTCAAGAAAGTCACGGTTCTTTGACGCAAAAACGTCAACCATCCACTGCTTGAAAGTGCCCTTGTCGGCCTCGCTCCAGCCGCTGTAGCCGAGCAGTATTTCGGCTGCGCAGGCAAAGGTATAGCCCTGCGCGCCGGCTGCAAGCATATGGTTTGCATCGTTTGAGGTGATGCCGATACAAGTAGCCGCCCACGCATTAAGGATATCTACAGCCGTTTTGGCATACCGGTCGTCACCGGACAGTTTCCAACGCAGTGCCAACTGATATGCGGCGGTTGCATCATTACGGGCGTATTGGTCGTTACCTGTATGATGGGTAGGGTCTCCGTCGTCAATGTAAGTACCTGTATCGTCACCTCGCACAATATATAAAGTAGGCTGAGCTTTGTAAGAAAGCATAGTGAATTGTGTATTGCAAAGTGCCTGATAGGCGTCCTTTACGGCCTGCGGAGCGGTGCCCTCATCGAGAGACTGCTTCACACGGTCGAAGTCTGCCTGTGAATACATGGCGCAGGGATGCTCGTATGTGTACTGCGCGGCTATGGGTTCGTCGGTCGGATTGTCGTCGGGCATGGTGAGGTCAACCGTGCCGTACTCGTTCTCCCGGCAGGAGGTTTGCAGCGCGATGAGCGCTGCAAGTCCTGCGGTGAGCATTATTTTGCTTAGTTTCATAATGAATGCGTTTTATGTTATTTTATCACTTCGTAAGTAAGGCCCTCGCCGGCGATGTACTGCTGTACGTCCTCTATGGTCTTGAAGGTCTGTACCCAGTAGACGTTGTACTCGAGGGTGTGGTCTATGGTCTTGATGTCGGCGTACTTGAACTGGAACGTGCCGAAGCCGACCTCGGTGTCGGTGGGCAACACTCCGCCGTTAGCCCATTTCTGCGTAGTCAGGTCATAGATGAAGACGTGGCTGCCGTCGCTGCACTTGTAGTCGTGCAGCCACTTGTTGTTATTGCCGTCGAGGCCGCCGCTGAAGCCGTCGCCCGAGCCGTCGAGGGTGATGTTGCGCTGGGTTACGCCCTCACTTGCGTACTTGTCCTTGACATCCTCCATGCGCACGGCTATTATCGGGTAGTTGCCCGCGTTCAGGTACATGGTCTCCGTGTTGCGCAGGTCGCCGCGCTGCGTGGTGGCGTTGCTTGCGAAGGTTATCATCGTGAGGTGTCCGTCGCGCCACTCGTGCTTGCCGTTGCCGGTGCTTGCGAAGACGAAGCGGTCAGGATTGCTGTACGTCTCGCGCACGAAGCCCGACGGTATGCTTAGCTTTGTGGAGCTGCTCTGTCCTGTCTCGGGGCATGTGGCGGTGATAGTTACGTCGCCGCGGCCGGTGAAGGTAACCACTCCGTTGTCAACGGTAGCCACGGCCGGGTCGGACGATGTCCACTGGATGAGCGACGTGGTACACTCTGCGGGCACGGTGGTGTAGTCGAGCTTGAGTGTCTTTTCGTTGAAAGCCCATACGGAGTTGTTGTATTCCGCATCGATTGTAACCTCTTCGGGCTGTACGATTTGGCGTATGTTGAAGGTCTTTTGGCCCTGTACGCCGGAGCCGTCGATGGCCGTTGCGGTGATTGTCACGGGGGCGATGGTGGCGTCAGAGACCTGTGCCGTGAGTATGCCGTCGGCGCTGACGGTGGCAAGGCTCTCGTCGGACGACGACCACTCGACGGTCTTGTACGTAGAGTTGTCGGGCGCGATGACGGTCTCGAGGTGCAGGGTGTCGCCTCCGTATAGCTCGTCGGCTGTGGCGTTGATTGTAATTGTCTCGGCCTCAACCAGCTCGTTGGAGACTACTACCTTGATTGACGCGCTGATGCCGCTGCTCGAAAGGTAGCCTACGGGGGTCACGCTGACGGTGGCGTTGCCTGTGCCGTCGCCGCTTACGGCGGTGATGTTGCCCTCCTGGTCTACTGTGGCTACGGCCTCGTTGTTAGAAGTCCACTCCACGTCGGCGAAGGTTACGGTGTCAGGCTCGAGCGTGTAGGGTATTTGTACGGTCTCGCCCTTGATGAGGGGGAGGCACTCCGAGCCGGTCTTGTCGGTGTAGATGAGTCGTTGCAGCTCTTCGGGCATGTTGAACTCGAGCGACACCGGCGTTATGGCCGGCGTCGTGCCGGCGGTCAGGTCGTCGTCGCTGCACGCGGCGAGCGTGAGCGCGGCCACGGCGGCGAGCGAGCCTACGAGCGTCGTGGCGGCCTTTCTTCTGGCGTTGCAGCGCGGCCTCGGCGCGTTGTTATGCTGTTGTCTGGTTTTCATAATCATTGTGGTTGTTATAGGTTATATTGCCTGCGGCGCAGCGGGCTGTTTCCTTCCGGTTTATGAAAGGTGGCCTTTTGGCTTGCGAAAGGCGGCCTTTCGCCGTGTAAAAGGTGGCCTTTTGCGGTGTAAAAGGCCGTCTTTCGCAAAACCGTTTGTACCGTGCCGTTTCCTGGCTGTTTAATTTTTAATTTTTCATTTTTAATTTCCCATGATTAATTCCATTCGGGGTTCTGCCCTATGTTGGGGTTGAGCTGCGTCTGGTCGCTGGGCAGGGGGTAGAGATAATTCTTCTCCGCCCACTGGCGGTTGCTGAACATTATGATGCAGCCGTCGGCGTTGAGCTGGTTGCTCTGGTCGGTCCAGGCGCTCTCCCAGGTAGTGCCCTGCCACTTTACGCCGAGCATGTCTTGCGGCATTTCGGTCGAGGCGGTGTACCAGCGCTTGAGGTCGTCGATGCGGAAGCCCTCGAATGCCAGCTCGACGGTGCGCTCGGCGCGTATTTCCTCGCGCATACTGAGGCCGTTGTTGTCAACGAGCGCGTTGCTGAGCTTTGTCATGTTGGGGTTGATGCGGGCGCGCACTACGTTGAGGCTCTTGTCGAGCTCGGCGTCGGTTATGGCGTTGTTAAGCTCGTATGTGGCCTCGGCGAAGTTGAGAAGCACCTCGGCGTAGCGTATCACGGGGAAGTCCATGGCCTCGTCGCCGGGGTTGATGCTGCGCTCCACGGCCCACTTGTGGCCCACATATCCGCTGCCTTTGGCGCATGTCTCCTCCTTGGCGCGTGCGAGGTCGTCGTCGTTCCAGGTCAGTCGGCAGTTGTTGGCGTCGCTTCCGTTCCATGTCTTCGTGCCGGGCTTCACAAGCGTGGTGAGCATACGGTTGTCGCGGTTCTCATACTCGGAGGTGGGAGTGCCGTAGCCTTTGAACTGCTTGCTCTTCGCGATGGGCAGGCCGTCCTGGCAGCGGTACATGTCGGCGAGCTTGCGCAGGGGATACAGGCCGCTTACGAGCATGGCGTGCGAGATGTTGTAGCCCCAGCCGTCTTCGATGCGGCAGCGGTGCGCGAAGATGTACTCGGTGTTGTCGGCTGTGGTCAGTCCGGCGGGGTTGCACGTAGCGTCTTCAAGTATGAACATGTAGCGGTAGCTCTCCGTGCCGAGCTGAGAGTTGTAGAACAGCGTGTAGTTGCCACGCTTGATTACCTGGTCGGCGGCGTTCTTCGCCGTGGTGAGCAGCGACGTCACGCGCTCCGAGTTGGCCGTAGCGTCGGCTCCGCCGGTGTGGAACTTCTGCCATGTTCCCTCGTAGAGGGCCACGCGCGAGAGGTAAGCCCAGGCCGCGTCCTTGCACAGGCGGCCGGCCTCTGTGGGCCTGTCGGGCAGGCCGTCGGCTGCCTCCTGAAGGTCTTTTATGCACTGGTCTATTACCTCGCCGCGGTCGTTGCGCTCGGCGTTCATGAGCGGGCTGTCCATGTCGGCAGGCTCGGTCAGCAGTATGCAGTCGCCGTAGAGCTGCACAAGCTCGAAGAAGCAGTATGCGCGGAAGAACTTGGCCTCGGCCACGGGCACGGCTATTGCGTCCTTGTTGGCAAAGCCCTCGGCCTTCTTGAGCAGCAGGTTGGTGTAGTAAATCTGCTTGTACAGGTTGTTGTAGTTGCCGTCCTCGGAGGGTATTGAGTTTGTTCCGGCGCTGTACACGTTGACGTTGGGCGTGGCGACGATGTCGCTTCGCATGTCGCTGTGCGGTCCGTCGTTCACGCGGGCGCGGTAACTGGTTGTCGCGCCGGACTGTAGGTTGGACGTCCATCCGTAGAACTGGTTGGCGAAGAGCTGGTAGTTGCCGGCCTCGCTCCATACGCTCGCGTCGTTCATCTGCGCCTCCGGCTCGAAGTCGAGGCACGATGTGCAGAGCAGTGCAAGCCCCATGCAGGCGGCCTTGGCCGAACGGCTGATTATGTTTTTATATGTTGTCTTCATTGTTTTATTCGGTTTTGAGGTTATTGGGTTTTGAGGTTTTACGGTTTATTG
The DNA here is from genome assembly GCA_905196835.1 of uncultured Prevotella sp. Lineage (GTDB taxonomy): Bacteria > Bacteroidota > Bacteroidia > Bacteroidales > Bacteroidaceae > Prevotella > Prevotella stercoripullorum. The sequence goes on from CAJJWN010000020.1 coordinate 6,632, forward strand.
GGGGTTTGAGGTTTTGAGGTTTTACGGTTCTCAGGTTTTACGGTTCTCGGGTTTTGAGGTTTTACGGTTCTCTTATTCATACCGTAAAACCGTACAACCGCATGACCGTACAACCGTAAGACCGCATGACCGCACAACCGTAAGACCGTATAACCCCATGTTAGAATGTCAGGTTAAGTCCGAAAGTGAAGTTGCGTGTGAACGGATAACGCTGCACTCCGCTGGCATCGCGCTTGGCCTCGGGGTCCCATCCGTCTGAAATCTTGGTGCTCTCCCAAAGGTCTTCACCCGTGAAGTAGATGCGCGCCGACTCGATGAAGCCGATTTTTTGAAGCAGAGACTTCGGCAGGTTGTAGCCTACGGTGATGTTCTTCAGTCGGATATAGCGCGCGTCCTGGGCGGTAAGCGAGCTTGCCTGGTAGTTGTAGCTGATTATGTTGCTGTCGAGAGTGTAGGGCGCGTAGTAAGCGTTGGGGTTGTCAACGCTCCACGTGTTGCCAAAGCATGATGTCGTAAAGTTCTGGTACATGTTGCGGAACGGCACCGTCCAGTTGTTTATTCCACGGTAAACAAAGCGGTTGCCCGAGCCCTGGAACACTACGTTGACGTCTATTCCCTTCCACTCCGCGCCGAAGTTGAACGAGTAAGAGATTTCCGGCGAGTCGCTTCCAAGATAGATGTAGTCCTTGTAATCAAGGCGTCCGTCGCCGTTCTCGTCGCAGAACATGTTGTCACCCACGCGCAGGTTGTTGGGCATTCCGATGCCGTTGTTGGGGTAATACTTCGCCAGGTAAGCCTCAAGCATCTCCTCGTTCTGGATTTTTCCGCCGTAGCGCAGGCCGAAGATGGAGTTGAGCGGGTAGCCCTGCTGCGTGCTGGTGTAGCCCGAGCTCATCACGCTTGTGCCTCCGTAGTCAGTCAGTTCGTTGCGTGCGAAGGTGATGTCGCCGCCTACATGGGCGTCAACCTGGCCTACCTTGAAGCTGTAGTTGATGCTGGCCTCGAAGCCCCAGTCCTTAAACTTGCCCGTGTTGGCCGTCGGAGCGGCGTCGCCGAGTATGGCGGGATAGGTTATTGCGACAAGCATGTTGTCGTTTTTCTTCATGAACGCCTCGACGGTACCTGTCAGGTGGTTGTCGAAGAAGCCGAAGTCGAGGGCTATGTTGTAGTTCTTTATGCGCTCCCACTGGCGTGTAGTGGATGCGAACTTGCCGTTGGTGGCGATGTAGTTGAGCAGTCCGCTGCCCACGTAAGCGCCGCTGTTGGTCTTCAGGTCATAGAACTGGTAGCCGTCATAGTTGTCTATTCCGCTCTGCGAACCCATCTCGGCGTATGACGCACGGAGCTTAAGGTTGCTAAGCCACTTCACGTCCCGGAGCCAGCTTTCCTGGTTGATGCGCCATCCGGCGGACACACCCCAGAATAAATCCCAGCGGTTTTCGGGCAGGAACTTCGAGCTTCCGTCGTAACGGCCGTTGAACTCGAGGAGGTATTTGCCGTCGAAGTCGTAGTTGAGACGGCCGAAGTAAGAGAGTATTGCGTTGCGGTAGTTGGTGGTTCCGTCGGTGCTTGCCAAGGTGAGCGTGCCGTTACCGTTGATTATGTCGATGCCGTCGATGATGTCGGAATACTGCGCTCCAAAGCCTTCCATGTCCTTCAGCTCGTACTGAACGCCGAGCATGAGGCTCGTGTTGTGCTTGTCCCAGAAGGTCTTGTGCGCGTTGACATAGCCCGAGAAGCTGTAGAAGTCGGTGCGGGTAGAGGTCTGCTTGAAGTAAGACTCTTCCTGCGTGGGGTCGCTCATTATTTCCGTCGTGCCCGTATAATTATAATATGTGATGGCGTTCTGCACGGTGCGGCGGCGCGCGTCAGAGCTGTTGTAGCCGATGTTGACGCTCGCGTCGAGCCAGTCGGTGAGCTTAGCGCGCAGCGTCTCGCTGATGTTCACCGACGTAACGCTGAGCTTGTTGTCGCCGCCCTGCTGTATCTTTGCCAGCGGCGAACCCCATGTACCCCATGCGTAAGGCTTGCCGTCGAGCGTCTGGAGGGGCAGGCCGGGCATAGGCAGGTTGGTGGTGAGGGCCGCGCCGATTTGCGTCGGGGCCACCTGCTCCTGGCGGCTGTAGGCTATGCTGCTCTCAAGGGTGAAGATTTTGTTGAACTTGTAAGTGTTGTTGAAGCGCAGGTTGAAGCGGCGGTTGTTGTTCTTGCCGTACTTCAAGGGGCTGCCGTCGTAGAGGAAGCTGCCCGATATGCGGTAAGACATCTTGTCGTTGCCGCCCGAGAGCGAGAGGCTTTGGTTGGTGCTCCACGAACTGCCGAAGAGCGTTCCGAGCCAGTCTGTCGTGTCGTCGAACACGAAGTCGGCCGTGTCTCCGAACGCCGAGCCGCCGAAGGGGTCGGGCTGCGTGGCCTTGTCTATGTAATGTCCCTTGTACTGCTGCGCCAACAGGGTGTACGCCCACCAGTTCTGCCAGCCGTTAGTGGTGAAACCGTCGTTTGTGATGGCCTGGCGCACGCCGGTAGCCCACTGGTCGATGTTCATCAGTTCGGGCATAAGTCCTACGGTCTTGAGCGTCGCGCTGCCGCTATACTCTACGCGGAGCTTGCCCGACTGGCCCTTCTTCGTTGTGATGAGGACAACGCCGCCGGCCGCACGGCTACCGTAGATGGCGGCCGAACCGTCCTTGAGGAAGTTGATAGACTCGATGTCGTCGGGGTTGAGCAGGCGCATGTCGTTGACGCTGTTGTACGCAACGCCGTCGATGACGATAAGCGGCTCGGTAGAGTTCATTGACGAGGCACCGCGCAGGCTCATGCTCCAGCTCTCGTCACCCGGGGCGCTTGACGAACGGGTAATCATAACTCCGGGCACCTGTCCCTGCAAAGCCTGGAGCGGCGAGGACAGTCCGCCCTTGTTTTCGAACGCCTTTGAGTCAACCACCGTAACGGCACCGGTGAGCGACTCCTTCTTCTGCACGCCGAAGCCGACAACCACAAGCTCGTCGAGCGCGGTGTCCTCGGCCTTCATCTGGATGGTAACGGTCGGTCCGCTCACGGTCACCGTCTGGTCGGCATAGCCGATGTACGACACCTTGAGCTGGTCGCCGCTTTGGGCGTTGACGGTGAAGTTACCGTCAAGGTCGGTCACGGCACCGCCCTGTTTACCTACTATCTGTACTGTTACTCCAATCAAAGGCTCGCCCGTCTCATCGACAACGTGGCCCTTGACCGTCTGCTGTTGGTTGACCACAGGGCTTGCGCCGGGCGCGGCGTACAGCGGCGCGCACGGGGCGAGAAGCCCTGTAAGCAGACAGATTTTGATAAGATTACGTTTCATAGATACTACTATTAAAACTTGATTAAATTGATTTAGGCTTGTAATTCTCTTCATTATACGATGCCGCGCAGCTGCCTCTTCATCTCCTTTGTAGACAGGTAGATGTGCGTCTCCACCGTGCGGCGGCTGATGTCGAGGCGCAGGGCGATTTCCTTGGCCGACAAGTCCTCGTGCCGGTACATCTCATATACACGGGCGCGCTTGGCTGCCATGCGGCCCAGCACGGCGCGCTCGCGGCGCAGGGCCTCGTCCACCTCGAGCCGTCTTGCCACGGAATGCGTGTCATACCGCGACACGGTGCAGGCCAACTGCTTCATGCTCTGGCGCACGAAAGCCTTGTGGCGCGCGTCGTCGATGACCGCCCGCCGCGCCATGACGAACAGCAGAGCCTCCGCCGTGGCCTCGGTGACAACGCCCAAGGACAGCATCTTGACAAAAAGCTCCTGCGCCATGTCCTCCGCGTCCATAGTGTCGTGGGTGTAGCCTGTCAGGTATGCCAGCAGCTTTGCGTAACACCTCTTATATATAGAGGCTACTACGTCGTGGTTGTTGCATTTTGACTGTTGTTCCATTTACGGTAAAGTTTTCATGGTGAATTGTCTTCGGAGGCAAAGGTATTGCGAAAATTGACATATGTCAAATGATTTGCAGGCGCATTCAGCCAACTGTTTTAGACACCGACTTAAAACGCCGTAAGTCATTAAGCATCAACGACATGCACTGTGTACAGCTAAATTAGACAGACCGAAAAAGAAACATTTTTTAAGCGATTTGAGAGCTGTTGGAAGGGCGTATCAGGCAAACGCGCGCGGCAATGGCGGCAAGGCGGCGGGCTGCATAAACTGAAACGTAACCTATAAAGGCATAAGTGAAAAACCGACAGGCCGCCTGACGATTTGCAATTGACGGCCTTTCAGCGTGCAAAAGGCCGTCTTTCAGACGGCAAAAGGTGGCCTTTCGCAATGCGAAAGGCCACCTTTTGCAAGACCGCCTGCGGCAGACTTTCTGAAGAGTAGATATAAAGCATAGGGGCAACGAGCGTGAACACATATAAGGGCACACCCTTTGTAGGGACATAATTCATTATGTCCGCACGCCGCAGAGAGGCGTATTATACAAGTAAAATTGCCAAAAACGTTCTTTCAGAACGTGCGGACATAATGAATTATGTCCCTACAAAAGACAGCTCCGAATGTTATTGAAAAAACATTCCTTATGCCAAACCCGCGTTAAACCGGTTGCCAAGTCATATCCTCACGCCCTTCTTTTTAAGATACTCGGTGGGCGTCATGCCCTCGAACTTGCGGAACGACGAGAAGAAGGTGGACTTCTTGAAGCCGCACTTCTCGCTCAGGGCGGTGAGCGTATAGCGGTCATACTCGCCCTCGGCGACGAGCCGCTTGAACTCGTCTATGCGGTAACGGTTGATGAAGTCGTAGTAGTTTTCGTTGAGATAAAGGTTGAACACCTGCGACAACTTGCTGGCCGAGACGTCCAGTCGGTCGGCCACCTCGCTCATCTTCAGCTCAGGGTTGGTGTACATCTTGTTCATCTCGAGCAGCCCCTTCATGCGGCGCACTATGCGCTCACACTCCTCTTCGTCTATTTTCACGCGCCCGTACTTGTGCGCATCGCCCTTGTCAGGCTGGCCGGGAAGGCCGGAATTTACCCCCCCCCGGCGCGATTTTGGCCGCTGCTTCGCCTGTCGCCGCAACGCCGCCAACGGCCTGTTGTGCGGCATTTAAGCGCGCCCTGCGCCGCCTGCGGTACAGCCTTGCGGCAAGCCAGACCGCCGCCGCGAGTAGCAACAGCTCCATTACGGCCGCCCACGAGGGCATCACCTTTATATTATACGTCTTCATCGTGGCCGCCATCCCGGCCAGCCTCACCTGCAATGTGTGGCTGCCGAGCGAGAGACCGGCAAGGCGTATGTCGTCGCCCGACTTCACCATAAGCCACTCTCCCTCACCGTCCAAGCGGTACTCGTACATCCGTCCGTAGTGGCGCGAATAGTCGTTCAGGCACGGCTTCATGGCAAGTTCGGCCGAAACGACGTTCCACGGCAGCGTAATGTCGGCCCCGGAGTTGAGCCGCATCTCGCCGCCGCTGCCCACGGGCACGCCGTCAACGGCCACGTCGAACAGCGACACGCTGTAGGCCGAACTACCCCGCCAGCGGCGAAAGTCCTTCAGACTGGCGTACATCAGCCCGTTCGACGTGCCCACATAGATGGTGTCCTTGCCGTCGAACATGACCTTGCCCAGCACCAACTGGCACCTGAAGCCCTCGCCGTAGCCGAAGTGGAAGAGGTTTTTCTTCTTGTAATCGTAGCAGAACAGCCCATCGTCGGTCACTATCCAGTAGTTGCCCGTAAGGTCGTCGAGGAACGACACCTTGCCCAGACGCGCCACGTAAGGCGGCAGCTCCAGCTCGCCGAAGCGGCGCAGCTGCCAGTCTGAATAGTAGACGGTAGCCGTGGTGTTGAAGAAATACAGTCCACCGTGTCCCCCGCGTATTTCGCGTATGTTCTCGCGGTTGAAGAAACCCGATGGGAAGTTGGCCTTCTCGAACAGTCCCGATCCAGAGGTGTACAGGCAGAGGCCGCCCGGCCCGCCCAGCCATCCCGACCCGTTGTCGAGGAAGCAGGCCGAAGACACGGTGTTGCTCACTATGCGCGAGTTGTCCTCGGTGTACCGGGTGATGCGGTCTTGGCTGTCAATGACGAACGCGCCCTCGCTCGTTCCTATCCACAGGCGGTTCTCCTTGTCGTTCACCAGCAGCACGCCGATGGTGGTGTTTGCCAGCAACGGCTCGCCGGGTATGTCCTCCACGGCCATCGTGGCGGCATTGACGCGGTGCAGTCCGGCGTCATACGAGCCTGCGTAATAGTAGCCGTTGAAGTAAGCCAGGGTCGATACGATGTGCGCGCCGCCCATCTCCTCGGGCGCGAAGCGGTGCACGCGGCCGGTGCCCTCGTCGGCTATGTACAGGCCGTCGGCGGTGCCTATAACCTTGTGCCGCCCCCTTACGAGCACGCTGCGCACGTCGATGCCCTCGGTGGTGAAGCCGCCCGTGGCGTAGGTCTTGAACAGGTCGCCGCTATGATAGGTGTAAGCCATGCCGTAACGGTAGAAACCAAACCAGTTTACGCCGTTCTTATCCTGCATGAAACAGTACACGGCGTCGGTAGGCAGGCGGTGGCGCTTGTCGCCGTCGGTGTCAAAGCGCTCAATCACCTGCCCCGTCTTTCCGTCTATGAGGAATGCTCCCGTGCCGTCGCAGCTCACGGTAAGGTGGCCGCCCGGCGCGTTGTATATGGCCGTGACGATGTTGCCCACGCCGGGCACGGGCGTGATAGTGTTGGTCTTCGGCGTGAAGATGTACAGCCCGTTGTTCTTTGTGCCGATGAAGAAGCGGCCGCCGCTCGCGGCCATGTGCGACAGTGCGGCCCGGCGCGGCAGCATCTTTTGCAGGTTGTAGCTCTTTACGCGGCCCGTCTTCATGTCGTAACGGTTGAGGGCGTAGCGGCTGATGAACCACACCGCGCCGTCCGCGCCCAGCCTGATGTCGCGCACACCGTTCTCTATTCCGAGCGGAGTAGAGCCTACGGTGAGCGTCCTCACCTGGTCGCCACGGCACACGTGCAGGCCCTCGCGGTTGCCTACGAAGAGCACGCCGCCGGCATGGAGCAGTGTCTCGGCGTTGCTTATGGACGGCAGCACGCGGCTGAAGCCGTCCTCGCCAGCCTTCATGCGGTATACGCCCTGCCTCGTGGCGGCGTATATGGCGTGGCCCTTGTGTATGGCTATGTCGTATGTATAGTTGCGGCGGTTGTCGTCGGTGGGAATGTCGAAGACCGTTATTTTCTGCCCGTTGTACAGGCATATGCCGTCGTTTGTGGCAATCCATATCCGCCCTTCGGCGTCAGGCGTTATCTTTGACACAGTCTCGCCGGACAGCCCGTCCTCCCTGCCTATATACTCCATCACCTCTCCGCTGTATATGTCGGCCGACATACGCAGTGGCGGAAGTAAACAAAGCATGAGCAGCAGGACGGCAAGCCGCGATGAGACCATAAATGTTTTCATACGTAGCAAAAATACAAAAATATTGTGAAAATATAATGTTTCCATCAGGAAAAAAGATTAAAAAACGCATGAATCGCGCATAACGGCACGCCGCTTTGCCACCCCTTGCGCAACGCCCATGCGTAAAGGGGTTTGCAAAAGGCCGTCTTTCACAATGCGAAAGACGGCCTTTTAGACGGTAAAAGGTGGCCTTTCGCAATGCAAAAGGCCACCTTTCAGGAAACCGCTTTGTTCTGTCGGATTTGCAATCCGACAGTTTCTAAGTGCGGATTTGCAATCCGCCCATGCAAAAGCGGTCGTTAAAAGGCCGCCAACATCAAGCGGATTGCAAATCCTTATATTACTTTCCGGCGGATTGCAATTCCACCGGAACATAACATGCACAGTCATTCCGCAGGCACGAAGCGCAGGGCCGCGCCGCCCGAAGGCTGCAAGCGCAGCTGCAAGGGCTTGCCGCCGCGCACGGTCTTCAGCACCGTGCGGACGTTGGTGCGCGTCTTCATGGACGGGTCGTCAGTGTAAATTTCAACCTTATACTTCTTGCCTTTTTCAGTGAACAGCGACGTGTCGAGCGTCAGTTCGCGTCCGTCAAGACCGTTGAGCACGCCCACGTACCATTCCGTTCCGCTCCTCCTGGCCTGCACTATGTACTCGCCCGGCTCGCCGTCGATGGCGAGGCTCTCGTCCCATACTGTCGGGCAGTGCTTCCAGAAGTCAAGCTCAGCCTCGCCGCGGTAGGCGTCGGGCTTGTCATACCAGAACATGAACTGCAACGGACTGTAATATACCACGGCCATGGCAAGCTGGTGCGCCTTGGTGTTCTTCACCCTTCCGTTGAAGTAACACAGCGTGTAGTCGGCCGGTCCGGCCACGTAGCGCGTGAAGGGCAGCACCGTGTTGTGCCACGCGTCGGGCATCTCCTCGTTGCCGCGCACGCCCTCCTGCGTCATAAGGTTAGGGTACGTGCGGCTCCATCCCGTAGGGCGGTATTCGTCATGAATGTCTACCATCAGCCCGTAGGCGGCACATTGCTCCACGGCGCGGTGCAGCCACGTGGTCCACTGCTGGCCGCCCACCTGCACGAAGCCGAACTTCAGTCCATTCACTCCCCACTCTTTATACAGCGGCAGGATGCTGTCAAGCTGGTTATATAGTGCGCGTTGGTTTACGTAAAGCCATATTCCTATGCCCTTCGAGGCGGCGTAGGCACAGATGTCGGGCATGGAGAAGTCGCGGTTGGCCGCCACCTGCAAGGCCGACGAGCTTACCTTCATCTCCGGGCCGTACCATCCTGCGTCCAGCTCAACGTATTCCAGGCCGAACTTGGCGGCGAAGTCGATGCTGGCGCGTATGCTCTTGTCGTCCAGCTGACCCGAGCGGAACACCCGTCCGGGCCTGATGAAGGCCGTGTCTTGTATGCGGCAAGGCTCGTTGAGGTTGAGTATTAGCTGCTTGTTGTTGATTAAGTCGACAGCCCTCTCGCCCACCATCACCACGCGCCACGGCATGTCGTAGGGCGTTATGATGTCGGCGCTGTCGTACATCGCCATTTGCAACACGTCCCGACGCTGCAACTTGAGCTTTCCACGGACAAAGTCATGCAGCCCGGCCTCGGCCAACGCCACCTTCAGGCCGTTCTCCAGCTCGAGGTAAAGCGGCCTCTCGCTCTCGTCAGTCCACGCCTCCGGCTCTAAGCTTACCCACTTATAAGGGCCTTGCGCCCACGGTTCGTGCAGGGCTTTCGCTCCCGGCGCGAAGGCGAACGACGTCAAGTCGTCGGTTATGTGCATGAAGAGTCCGTTGCTGGCTTCGGGGAAATGGTAGCGCAGGGCTATGCCTTCGTCGTAAGCGCGGACGACGATGTCGAAGAGGTATTGCCGCCTCTTGTTGTACCCGTCGGTGTCACCGCCTGCGTCGCCGCCCTTCACAAAGTGGTACACCTGCTGGCAGTAGCGGTCGCGTATGCGGCTGTTCTCGCCGTAGACGGGCGTCCACACGGTATCGACAGACGCGGTGTCGATGCCCGTCAGCCGCATGTGCTGCGTCCACAGGGCAGCCGTGTCGGTGGGAATGCCCATGGCCGACTCTACAAGGTGGTTGTCTATGCTCACCCCGAGCTGGCCGTCCGTGATGACGGGCGCGCCGTTATATTTGATTGAATAAAGTAGTTTGCCGTCCCGCTGCTCCATTGTGAACGTCAGTTTGCCGCCGGGCGAGGCCAGCGTTCCGCCCAAAACGGCTGCCTTAACGCCCGTAACGAAGGCCATGGCGAACGCCAGTAAAATGTATTTTCTCATCATATCGCTTGTTTACTTGTCACTCGTCTACTTGTCACTGACTGCTCGTCTGCTCGTCACTTGTCACTCGTCTGCTTATAAACTCCGTTCTCTAAAGTGAACGCATCGCTCACTACGGCGTAGCGTCCGCTAACGGTCATTCCCTTGTAGGTCATCTCCGCGCCGTCAACCGACGAGAAGATGTAGTCCCGGCGGCCGCTCTTCAGCGTCACGACGATGCCCACCGCCGTGCTGTCCGTGCTCTCGGGCTTGAAGTAAGAGACGCTTTCGATTTCGGAAGGCTCGGCGTTCGACGACGGCTCGAACACCGCAACGAACGGCCTCGTCCACGCTTCGCCGCGCTGACGGGCTACAAACGTGAGCACGGGTTGCTTCTCAATGTCGTACGGCTGACCGGGCATACGCTCGTATTCACGGTTCTCCGGCGATAGGGCCTGCACTATTTTGCGGTCTGAGTAGCCCTGCATCCACATCGTCATGCGTATGTCTTGGTTGACGGTGAACGTGGCCTTGATGTCTCCCGCGTCCTCGGTGCACATCTTATTGTATATATACGAATAGGCGTAAAGGTGCCCCCCGGCGAAAGCCAGTTCGTCAGTGGGGTGCAGCTCGAGGGCCGAGCCGTCGGCACGGGTCAGCGTCATGTCCTGTCCGAGGTTGTGATAGAAGTAGTCATGCGTCTTGTCTCCGCCCTCTATTTTGCGGCTTCTGAATATGTCAACGTAATATCCGCCCGTCTCCGACGTCTTCACTATGCCGTTGACGCGCACCTGGCGGCTCTGCGTCTCGGGTTCGATGAACGACACCTGGGAGAACGTAACGGGGCTGAACTCGGTGCAGTCGTTGGTCGAGGGATAGCGTTCGTCCACCTTGAAGGCGTGCGCCGACATCATGACAGGGTAGCTCGAGATGCCGTCAACGCAGACGGTGTTGTGGGCGGGGAATTGCGAATAGTATTCCAGATAGTCCAGTCCGCCGTACAGATACTTGCCTATGCCGGCGTCAGGGCCGAGCACATAGCCCTTGCCGTACAGCTCCATGGATATGCCGTTGGCGTGCTGGTGGTTGCCGAGGCTGCCGTTCAGCGACACCATGAGGTCGTGCTTGGGGTTCATGCCGGTGCGTTGTACGAGCCAGGAGACGTTTGGCGCGTAGAACGAGGGTGACACGTAGCGGCCCACTTCGCCGTCGGCCGCGCCGGGACTGACGGCCTTCTTCAACGCCTCGAACTGTGCCTCGAGGGCGCAGTCGCCGTGTCTTTTAGCGTATTTCAGCACGCTCTCTATGGCCGATGTGCTAAGATACGTGGGGTGGGTGTCGCCGAAACCGGCTATCATGCGGTTGGGGAAGAGGTACTGCGGCGACGTGAGTATGGCCTGCCGGAGCACGGGCAGCTGCTTGAATAGGTCGATGCCGGCCTTCTGGTCGAGCTCGTCGGCGAATGAGGCGAACTCGTTTAGCACGGTGACGCTGTACCCGGACGACTCGTACCAGATAGCCGTCTCGGGGTCGAAGCCGAAGTCTGCCAGCTTCTTCATGCTCCACTGGCGCACGCTGTTGCGGTCGGTCACGCACGAAAGGTAATACTCACGGCCTTTCTTGTCGGCATAGCCAGTGTCAGGTTGCAGCACGAGGGCGATTTTGGTGATGAAGCGTGCCTGAAAGAGGTTCCAGTTGTTGTGGGGCACTCCGTTGCTGATTATGTTGTCGGCCCACTTCTTGAAGGCGGCGTCGTACACGTCGCGGCCGCGCGTTATGTACTTATCCAGCAAGGCGTACGTCTCGGTAAGCTCGTATATTATGTCCTCGTGGATTACCTCGAAGGTCTGCATGCCGACGAGGGTCTGGCCGTGGCCGCGGTTCAGGTCCTTGGGCACGTTGCGGTAGTAGATGCCCTTCATGTACACGTCGAACACGCCGAAGGCCGTCCTTGCGTAGCGTTCGTCGCCCGTGGCGGCGTAGAGCCGCGCCGCGTCGCGCGCTATGGTGACGATGCGGCGGTTCACGCTGCCGATGTTGCTCCCCGTCTTCGAGGGGTGCGCCTTCTCCGGCTTGCCGGTCAGCTTGCTTATATATGTGACGCTGCCGGCCTCGTCGTCGTCATAGGGCACAAGGTCTTCGGTCTTCGGGGCGTCGTAGGCCGACTCCGTGCCGCGCGTGCCGGTGAACTTTACGGTAGGCGCGGGAGCTTTCGCTCCGCCGGGACGGACGTACTTCTCACCGTCGAAGAACACGTCGGTGGCGTGCGTCGTCCAGTACATTTGCAGGCGCGAGTAGAGCCAGTCGGGCTGCCGCTCCACCTGTTCCACGTATTTGTCTACCTTCGCTTTCAGCCGTTCGGTGTCGCCGTTGCCGGCTCCCATGCACACGAGGGCGGGCAACAGCAGAATAATAAGTATGGTTTTGCGTTTCATCATCATGCGTTTTTATTATAATACGGACGCACGGCGCGCCATACGTAAACGAAAAACAAGATAGGCTGCATCTCGGAAATGAAAATAAAAATGAATGTCCGCATTTTACCAAATGCGTGTAGTTATCGGGAGTTAACGGGAGTTATCACTCGCTACGCTCGTTCAGGAGGTTAACGGACAATAGCAGTTTCAGGTAATGTCCGTTAACTCCGGCGACCGTAAGGGAGCCTAACTCCTGTTAACTACCGATAACTACTTGGCTCTTTGCGGATATTCATAAAATAAAAGCGCGTTTCACTCGCTTTTATTTTGCATTTCACTCGATTTGAATAAATTTCTTACGCTCATAAAAGTAAAAGTATTTTCCTTTTATTTCGCTTAATCGAAATTTTGCACTATCTTTGCCGCGAAATGGCTGTTTCATATCATGTAACATGCATTAAACGGCCGTTTTGAGCGTTATTGACATACAACGCCATGCCGACACCGTAAGTTTGCAGCCAACACAATAAACGATTAAAAAAACATCGCTTGACATACGGCTGCGCAAAAGACGGCAAACGACGCTGCAAAAGACCGCCTTTCGGCGTGCAAAAGACGGCCTTTCGCAAGGTAAAAGGCCGTCTTTTGCAAACCGCCTGACCGCCAGGCAGTTACAGACACGGCGCACATGGCCAGTAAAAACAACATTGTGGTATGACAAACTATCAAGCGGGGCCCGCGCAGCCTCTCGCGTACTGCCACATAACGACGGAGGGTATTCGCTGCTGAGGTTCTTCCGGAATACCGCCGCCACATCACGGCAAAGGCCGACATTGCCCTCATGCGGTTGACATGAGGGGAAAACATGTCATGCAAAAACGCACTCCTGCAATGCCCACAGAAGCCCGACAAGACACTCTCTACGCGCCCGGCAGCACCGGCGGGGCCGACCTGCGATGGTACGTCCTGCGCTCGCAGCCGCGCCAGGAAGCACGCCTTGCCGCCTTGCTGAAAGAATACCAGGCCGAGGCGAAAAACCTGCTCGAAGTGTACTGTCCCGTGCAGGCCGCGCCACAGGCCGTCGGCGGCGGCACAGCCGGGCACAGGCCGCTCATGGCGGGCTACGTGTTCGTGCTGGCAACGGAGCAGGCCGTCACCGCCTTCATGCGCAGCCGATACCCCGGAGGCGCCATACTCTACGCCCGGCGGCGCGAAGACGGCGGCAAGACGCCCTACCTTACCGTGCCCGAAGCGCAGATGCAACTCTTCAAGGATTTCAACGAGAGCTACGGCCAGCTGGCCGTGGTGCTGGAACGGCCCTACTCCGACTACGCCTTCAACCCCAAGACGGGCGAGCCAAACGACATGGTGAAGGTGCTCGACGGCCCGTTGCGCGGACAAGAAGGCTACATGGTGCGCTTCCGCCGGGAACGCCGCATAGTGTTCAACATGAAGACTCCCGAGCCGGGACGCTACATCACCGTTGCCGTGCCAGACGTAAGCACATTCCACGTAATCCGCCTGCACAACGCCGAAGCCGACCGCCAGACGCTCGGCACGGCAGAAGAGCGCGCCGCCGACCTGCTCGCCGGAATGCTGCAAGCCTGCGGCTACGGCGACGACGCGCCGCCCATGCTGCACAAGATAGCCGGTCTGCTGGCCGACAAACCGCTGCTGGCCGACCTTCGGCAGACGCTCTCGCGCCAAGGCCACGACGCCCTGAGCCGCCGCATAGCCGCGCTAAACGCCAAGGAGGCGGCCCTGCTGCTCAACCTCGCACGCCACGAGCACGACGCCCCGGGCTACACCCGTGAACGGTGGCCGAAACTATCGCTGCGCCCGTTCCTCACCCCGACGCCCGGCCCCGACATGCCCGATGGCTGCGACGAGACCACCATCGCCCACGCAGGCTTCACCGAAATAATACGCCGCGTCGGCATAACCGAACAGGCGTACCGCCCCAGCCTGCGCCGCCAGGAGCGCATCACCACGACTTACTACGCGCACATCGGCGTGACCGAGGCCGACGCCCAGGGCCGCCGCACGCTCTTCACCAACTGGGACACGTTCCTCTCCGAATACTTCATGACCGCAGGCCGCGCCAATGCCCGCCTGCTCGGCCTCGGCAGAGTCGGCCACCCCGCCGCGCCGCAGGCCACCCCCGGCACGCCGCGCCCGGCCGACTCGTTCCGCAACTACGCCCCCACCCTATACCGCGTACTCACCGGCGCGTCGCCCGTCAGGGCCGTCCGCGCCCTCCATGTCGGCCCCGCCGCCATCAACGCCCTCGCCATAACCTCCGCCGACACGGCGCAGGCCGCCGACATACTGGCCTCAACCTGCACCGCCATCTGCACCGAAATCAACTCAACCCCGCGCCTCGCCCTCTGGCGCAGGTACCTACGGACGGTGTGGCTGCACGAATAGGCACAACACATTCATGCAAGAAACAATGGCTGGCACGTCGTCAAACAACAAGCGCATAGCCAAGAACACGCTGCTGCTGTATGCCAGGATGCTGTTCATGATGGCAGTGAGCCTCTATACAAGCCGCGTAGTGCTCAACACGCTTGGCATTACCGACTACGGTGTCTACAACGTGGTGGGCGGAGTAATCACAATGCTTGGCTTCCTGACAAGTTCCATGGGTGCAGCCTCCTCACGTTATATCACTTACGGTATAGGTAAAGGTGACATGGCAACAACAAAACAGACATTCGGCAACATCATGTCAATACATTTCATCCTTGCCGGTGTTATCCTTTTGTTCGGCGAAACTATCGGGCTATGGTTCGTACTGGAAAAATTGCAAATACCCACAGAGAGACAAGCAGCAGCATTGTGGGTTTATCAATTCTCAATACTAACATCCATGTTGAGCGTTGTCAGTGTACCCTACAATGCGGCGATTATAGCACATGAAAGGATGAAAGCATTTGCTTATATGGGTATTGTAGACGCTGTATTGAAATTGCTGATTGTCTATATTTTGCTTATAATACCATATGACAAGTTGAAAGTGTACGCCATATTGTTGTTCTTTATACAGGTGTTCGACCGCGTTATATATGGCATTTACTGCACTCGCCATTTTAAAGAAACACGCGCAAAATGCACACTTAACGGTAAACTGTTCAAGGAGATATTCAGTTTTGCCGTTTGGACAATGAACGGCAATCTTGCTGTAATCGGCTATACTCAAGGCGTCAACATACTGCTCAACGTGTTTTTCGGGCCTGCGGTCAACGCCGCACGGGGCATAGCAGTGCAAGTACAAAGTGTTGTGCAAAACTTTTGCAGCAACTTCCAAATGGCTTTGAACCCTCAACTTACGAAAAGTTATGCACAAAACGACCTGCCACACATGCGCAATTTATTGAAAATAAGCTCGAAGTTTTCATTCTTCATGCTGCTTTTCATATCCATGCCGTTGATGCTTGAAGCTCCGTTGGTACTGCGTTGGTGGCTTGGCAATGTTCCAGAACATGCCGTAAGTTTCCTACGCCTAATCTTGACATCAAGCATGCTTGTAGCTTTGGCTAACCCATTAGTCGTATCAGTACACGCCACAGGGAAAATCAAACGCTTCCAAGCCATTGAAGGCACGATGCTGTTATGTATTGTACCAATTGCCTATTTGATGTTGAAGTTTTTTGACGTTCCGCCCGAATATGTGTTCGGTGTGCACATAGTAGTCGAGGCATGCACCCAATATGCACGCATGCGCATAGTTTTGCCAATGGTCGGCATGCATGTTGCAGAGTATTGCAACGAAGTAATAATTCCAATATTGAAGGTCGTAATAATAGCACCCGTTGCTCCACTGGCTTTTTATTTGGCTACCAATCCGTCAATTTGGACATTCCTTATAATATGTTCAGCCTCAGTAATAAGCGTCATATCCACTATCTATCTTGCCGGTTGCACTCATGAAGAACGTGCATTCGCCAAGAGCAAGTTGTCAACATTTATTTCAAAAATACGAAAATGAATAATCCAGAGGTTTCTATCATCGTTCCCGTCTATAACGTGGAAAAATACTTACCACGCTGCATAGACAGCATCCTTGCACAGACATCGACAAATTTTGAACTCATTTTGATTGATGACGGAAGCACGGACAAATCGGGAATGATTTGCGACGAATACGCGAAAAAAGACAACCGCATCAAGGTTTTTCATAAAGAGAACGGAGGTGTCAGCTCTGCAAGAAACATAGGATTGGATAATGCAAGCGGTGAATGGTTAGCATTCATAGACCCCGATGATGCTGTTGATAAAGAGTATTTATCTTTGCCGGAACTCTGTAAAGCAGATGTAATTGAAAAAAGTTTTATCGTTTACGACGAAAAAAACAACATAATTCAACACATCCAAGTAACCAACGATTTTATAAACTCGCAAGAAGACTTTTTCCGTGCATATGTAAATAAGCGTAACAATGCCTTATGGAACAAAATAATAAGGAGAAGCATCACTCAAAATTGCCACTTTGACGTAAATGTCAAGATAGGTGAAGACTTCCTCTTTTTCCTAAGTTTTATAACAAAAGTCAAAAGCTATAAATACGTTCAGACTGGAACATATTTGCATTATATGCGTAATACTTCCGCCATGGGGCAAATCAAATTCCAGCCACAGCTAAGAATACAACAGTTATGGGACAATATCGGATATGTAGAAAACATGCTTCAAGACAAAAACTTAAATTACCTTAAACATGGGGTGATTTACAATGGGCATGTATTTGACGTATTAGCTTACTCAAAGCTCATGTCCAAAAATGACATTAAAAAGCTAAGGCGTTTATTTGCCGACATGAATTGGGACAAACTTAAATATATAAAATTAAAAGCGAAAATAAGATTATTCATAATAAAGGCTGTATTTTCCAACAACATTCTCTTAAAATGCAAAGACTATTTGAGAATAAGGAGCCGCATAAACACAATCAAGAAAAAGATAGCAAGAAAATAGTTGTTGAGTAATATATTAAAATGAAAAAAACAATAAAGCTGGCAATTAGACGCCTTTCCATTATCAGATTTGCGCCATTAATTCTTTTTTACAATATATTCAAGCATAAAAAGGAGTTGGATATTGAAAGAGACAGATGGTATGATGTAATATTTCCTGACAGGGATAAAAATCTTAGCCTGTTCATTGACTTGCTGAACCTTTCTGAATACAGAAGTTTGCTCTATTACAGAATAGGAGGTTGGAGCAGGATTGTCAGTTGGATTGCCCGCAGACAATACGCATTGTATTTCGACAGTTTAAACATCAAAACCGGATTAGTAATACAGCATGGCCATTCAACACGCATCAATGCAAAATCAATCGGGCGCAATTGCCAGATTTGGCATAATGTAACTATTGGCACGAACAAATCCCATAGTAGAAATTTGCCGGCCATAGGAGACAATGTGAAGATTTGCGCAGGTTCGATTGTCATAGGAAACATCAGTATCGGGGACAATGTAACTGTTGGTGCAGGATGCGTTGTCGTAAAAGACGTTCCTGCCAATTGCGTAGTTGTCGGCAATCCTGCCAAAATCATCAAACACATTTAACGCACGGAAATGATAAACGTTTTGTACATAAGCCATGAGAGTGAAGAAGTGTTGGGGTCGACACTTTCATTGGCAAACATGCTCAATTCTGTAAAAGGAGAGGTTAAACCTACAATCATACTACCACGGAAAGGGAAAGCGTATGATTATTTGCAGGAATTGGGCTTTTCGCCATATATCGTGCCATTCAAGCTAAATATTCTGCAAACCAGATTTAAATTTTTGAAATATATTCCAAGGGAAATCGTAGACGCATATTTCAACAGCATGGCAATCAGGCGCTTGCGCAAGATAGTCGAGGAAGAAAACATACAATTGGTACATTCCAATTCGGGTGTCGTCACCATCGGATACATGCTTGCAAGGAGATGCGGCTTAAAGCATGTTTGGCACTTGCGGGAATTCCAAGACCTTGACTTCGGCTTCACTCCGTTCACAGGCTGGGAGAAGTTATTGGCAATGATACACGACTCCGATGCTGTGATAGCCATAACAAATGCCGTAGCGGAACACTTTGGCGTCAGCCAAAGACCCGGTTGCCACATTGTTTACAATGCTGTCAGGAAGTCGGAAGACATTTGCCTTGCCACCGAGAAATCGGAGACAATTTTGTTTTGCGGCCGTGTGATACCGAATAAAGGTGCGGAAAAGGCTTTGGACATCTTCACAGGTTTTCACAAAGAGCACCCAAGATACAAGCTGTATTATTTGGGCACGGTGGACGATGGCTACAAAGGCCACTTGAAACAAAAGGCCGGGAAAAACGGTATTGCCGACGCCGTAGAGTTCTTAGGTTACAGGAACGATGTCAAGACATATGTCAAGAAAGCGGCGGCCTTGTTGATGTGTTCGGAAAACGAGGCGTTGGGAAGGGTTACCGTCGAGGCGATGTTTTACGGATGTCCAGTCCTGGGGTACAATTCCGGAGGAACAAAGGAACTGATAAGTGACGGCTACAATGGTTTTTTATTCTCGTCAATAGACGAAGCCATTGCAAAATTAAGCATGGTCGTATCGAATGACAACAAAAAAATAATCGCCAACGCCCATGATTTTGTGAAAAACAACTTCACCGAAGAAGTTTACGGCGAAAAGATACTGTCAATATATAAATCACTTTTATAACAACGCGATGTACCCTTTCATCTACCTATACATAACCATATTTTTGCTTTTCGTCATCGAAAGCCGACAGCACGACCCTCGCAAGAAGAAGCGCATCGGCATCCTGGGGCTTGTAACAGTTTTCCTCTTCATCGGCCTTAGGGCGGAGAATGTGGGCACGGACACTCCTGCCTACGTCGGCTTCTTCCATGACCCTAACTTCTATCTGCTCGGTGCGCCTACCGACTTGGGGTTCTCATACATAGGCAGGTTCCTCCACATTTTCAACGGCTCGACAGAGTATTTCCTGCTCACGAGCAGCTTCGTGATGTGCTTCGGCCTGTTCTTCCTCATCTACAAGCTGTGCGGCAACATCAATTTCGGCCTGTTGCTGTTCTGCCTTGTGGGCACGTCGTCAATCAACTTATTCCTATACATGAGCATGGTGCGCCAAGCCTGCGCCCTGACGTTCTTCTTCATAGCCGCCTATCTGTTCTTCAAATACGGAAAGGCGAGGCTGAAGACATGCTTACTGCTGTACGTGCTGGCCGTGCTTATACACGGTTCGACGCTGTTTACGCTGCCGTTTGTCTTCGTTATTTGGAAGTTCGACATCCGCAAGAAGTGGTGGATGATACTTATAGCCGCAACGTATGTCATGGCGGCGTCGAGAGTTATAGACATCAACAAACTGTTGGATTTCGCCCTATCCATAGCAGGTGGACTCACGTCGAGGGACTATTCCCTCTATGCCGACGTATCGTTCGGCATGATAGAGCAGAAGGGGCTGTTCAACATGGACATCCTGCCGTTCACGCTGTGGGGGCTGTTCCTGTGCTGGTTCTCAAAGGAGGACGACCTGAAATGCTGGCACGTAAAGTTCTTCCTGATGTCGGTTGTCCTCAACAATGTGTTCAGCGACAACCTGATGTGGGCGCGCCTAATCCTGCCATTCTCGCTCATGGCAATCATCGCCATACCATACCTCACGTCGAGGCTTGGCAAGAAGCTCACCGTGCCGTTCTACACCGTGTTCTTCGCATACTACATCTACAAGACCGTAAGCCAGCTCATCTTCATGTCGTCACCGCTGGCAACGGGCAACATCGTAGTGCCTTACGAGACATGGCTGTTTGATTGAGGCCACCGGCGACCATATTACACCGTTACGTTTTGACACGTTTCCAATACCTTAACCTTGCATAACGTCAATCGTAAAATGTCAGCAAAATTATGCGAAACAGGATTTTACAAAACACATTTCCATTGTTTGCACGGCAAAAAAGCACCACTTGAAATCCCAAACACGGCCTTTCAGGGTATAAAAGGCCGTCAATCAGACAGCCGGACACGGCCTTTTGCCTGCCCGTTCGCCGCTGAAAGCACCGGCGGACACGGCTTTTGGCAACAATCATAAGCATTGGAAAGACGCTAAGATGGCATATATCATTGCACACTTTACCGGCAACCGGCATATCGCACAGCCAACCAGCACGTTACAATTGCACACGGATTACTGCCGTATTTACGGCTCACCGGCAAAAAATCCACGCCGGGGCCGCTCACAATGTTAAAGGGAAACGCATGGTGAAAGCAAACCGCCTCACATAGGTTGCATTCTGTCAAAGGCGGGAACGCACATGCTCCGCCATGCCGCGCACAAACCAACCGCATTCAGAAAACACAAACTCTAACAAATACGATTTATGATTGAAGTTTCAATAGTGATTGTCTGCATGAACAATCTCAAGAACCTCTACCCCTGCCTCGACAGCATACGAAAGTACACCTCGGTGTCTTACGAGACGCTCGTCGTGGCCTACCTCTTCTCGAAAGAAAACCTTGAGAAGGCCAGACGAGACTATCCCTGGGTGACGTTCATCGAAAGCAACGAGATACGCGGCTTTTCCGAAAACAACAACCTCGCGTTGAGGCAGGCACGAGGTAGATACTGCTATGTACTGAATGATGATACTTTCATGGACTCGCCTGTCATTGACAACCTTGTATCTACATTTAACAAGATGCCTGAAAACGTAGCAATTGTCAGCCCAAATATTAAATATCCTGACGGACGTCCACAATATTGCGGAAGGAAAAATGCAACGTACTGGAAGTACTTAATAAGTATTTTGGGAATAGGACATTGCGCTAATTCACAATATAATAATAAAACAGGAACATTAGAAACATATAATATATTGGGAGCTGCATTTCTTATTAACACTTCAATTTTTATGCAGATTGGATTTTTTAATGAATATTATTTCTTTTGTCCTGAGGACATTGCTGTTTCAACATTACTACGAAAAAAAGGATATAAATGCATGGTTGTAACAGATATCATTCAATATCATATACAAGGCGGTACATGGTCAATCACGCAGACTGCAACAGATCCTGCACAGTTTAAGGGAAGTGTAATGTTTTATTCAGAAGGTTCTTCTCTTAAAAAAAGTATTCTTGAATTTTGTATTATATCTCGCTCATTAATAAGAATTGTGATTTGGGGAATAATATACAGTTTCAGTTTCAAAAAAAAAGCAAAATATAAAATGATTGTATATTACAATATCATTTGCGGTCTAATTTCTTCGGATACACCGAAAAACTTATTTATAAAATACTATAACAAAATAAAGAATAAACATCAAGCTTAAATTAAGCATTCATATTAAATTTTTAGTGAAATGGTTATTAAAAGTAATTATTCAGATGACAAATAAATCAAATATCCAGCGAGTTAGTTATCTTGATTTATTTTTGTTATTGTCGCTCTTTAATCAATACAGATTGTCAGTTATTAAAAGTCAAATATCCGCTGAATAGTTATTATTAAAATGACTATTGTAAAATTTTATATAGAATGATTTTATACAGAAAGTCAAAAATGAAAATTTTATGAAACGGAAACATAACAATATTAGACGTATCATTTATAGAAGCCTTGAAGAGTTGAAGGCTACATTTGACGTGGCAAAAGTTGTTTCGTGGAAAGCGGCACTGATTACGTTCAGAGCAAAAATAGACATCCAGATAATGAACCGCAACGGTTTCAAAGAGCCAGAAAGCGTTAAAAGACGATTGATGAGAAAGCACAAAATAATGCTTGATTATCTTGAAGACCAGTTCAAAGGGTATTGGGGCAATTATCATAGGCCAACGAATATGCCCGACTGTAATCCGAAGTTGCGTAACAAGATATGGATTTGCTGGTGGCAAGGCCTTGACAACGCCCCTGAAATAGTTAAAGCGTGTGTAAAGTCGATTAAACGTAATGCGGGTGAGCATGAAGTAATTTGTGTAACAGAGGATAATTACAAAGATTATATATCATTTCCCCTATGGGTGGAAGAGAAACGGCGCAGGAATATTATTTCCAGAACAATTTATTCCGACCTTCTGCGCATGGCAATACTTTCCAAATACGGAGGCATCTGGATTGACTCTACTTTTTTCTGTACAAAAAAACACTTTGACATATTGACAAACTTGCCTTTATGGTCAATCAAACGTCCTGATTACCTGCGTTGTTCTGTTGCTTGTGGCTATTTTGCAAATTATTCCTTAGGATGTAGCTATGATAACAGGTGGATTTTCAAAGTAATACTTGATTTTTTATATGAGTATTGGAAAGTAAATGACAAATTAATCGATTATCTTCTTACTGATTATGCAATTGTTCTTGCCCAAAGGCATAACTCCGAAATTGCCGAAGCGTTCAAGCAAATACAGCCCAATAATCCTTATTGTGATGAATTGTTTAAAGTCCTTGGCCATCCATACAACGAAGATGTATGGGGAAAAATCAATAAAGACACTGCATTGTACAAACTCACATGGAAGCAAAATTTCCCAAAAGAAGTGAATGGCAAGAAAACTTTTTATGGGAAACTGATTGAAGGCACATTGCATTAAAGCCTCCTTCAGCCTGTTACACACTTGTTCCATTTACAAAAATACATGGTTGATTTTAAGAAAAAAGTCCTTATTAAGTTGACATTTGAAATCGTAATATGAAAATCCTTCTCATCGATGTCTACAATTACAACAAGGGCGGAGCGGAGACCGTGTGCTTCAACACGGGGCGGATGCTTGAGAAGCACGGGCACGACGTTGTTTATTTCACGCTGAAATGGCCGGAGAACAAGCCTTCGCAGTTCAGCGGGTACTTCCCCGAGTCAAAAGGGACAAGGCGTGGAGCATTCAGAAACGTGAGAAATCTGGTAAACTATTTTTACCATTTCGAGGCGGCAAGGAAAATGGAACGGCTGCTTCTCGACGAACGACCTGACATTGCCCACATACACCTTATGTGGGGGCAGATAACACCTTCGATACTTCCGGTATTGAGAAGACACGGCATCCCGGTGCTACTTACCGTGCATGACTACCGCATCGTATGCCCGGCCTACACCTTCCGTGACGGCCGGGGGAGGATATGCGAGGAGTGCCGGGGGCGGCATTTCTACCGATGTTTTACCCATACGTGCTGCAAGGGCAGCAAGCTTATGAGCGCGGTGATGGCCGCCGAACAGTATTTCCGCAACGCTTTCTTCAACCCTGCAAGGTATATAGACGGCTTCATATATGTAAGCAACTTTGCAAAAGACATTCAGGAAAAATACATGCCTGCGCTTAAGTCGAAGTGGAACATGACGTTATATAATTTCTCAACGTCCATTTCAGACGTACCGAAAACAATGCCGGGAGACAGGTACTACCTGTTTTTCGGACGTCTTTCATACGAAAAGGGTGTCAGAACTTTGCTTGAAGCATTTAAGGACCTGCCACAATGCCGGCTGAAGATTGCAGGGACTGGACCTGAAGAAACAGAACTTAAAACATTCGCCTACGATAACGGCATGGGCAATGTCGAGTTCTTGGGATATAAGCAGGGGCATGAACTGACTGACTTGGTAAGCAACGCGTATTTCATCATCGTTCCTTCAGAATGGTACGAGAACAACCCTATGACTATTATCGAGGCTTATTCAGCAGGAACTCCGGTTATCGGCGCGCGCATAGGCGGCATACCTGAAATCGTAGTGGACGGAGTAACGGGCTATCAGTTTGAAAGTGGAAATGCCGACAAGCTGAAAACGACGGTGGCAAAAGCCGACGCGCTGACCGCGAATGAATACGTTGCCCTTAGCGAGGGAACATTGCGCTTCGCGCATGACAAGCTCAGCCCCGAAAGTTATTACCCGCGGCTGATGTCGTTCTATAAAAGTTTTTTAGGACGATAAACAACCGTTTATCTTGACCGTTTTGTCCGTCGGTTTCCAAACAACTAAGCATCCTGTCTGCAATATGCGGCAAATCACAATGCAAAAGGCCGCATATTGCACGCCAATATGCCGTGTTTTACAATGCAAAATACGGCCTTTTAGAAACCCATTGATTATAAGCCACTTGCAAAGACGTTTATAGGTGTTGTGGCATAAGCTCTGAAATGTCACCTTTTCCTACCTTTCCCAATAACGAAAAGCCACAACGCCGAGAGGCAGGATATGGCGACAACACCTGCGTATTGCAACGTTTCTTTTATGATTGTGAGCCTTTTCATCGTGCACGACAGAAGAAATCGATGCAAAAATAACAAATTTTCCCTTAATATCAACTCCTTATGAAGATAGTCGTAACCGGTACACGCGGCATACCAAACGTGATGGGCGGCGTCGAGACCCACTGCGAGGAGCTGTTCCCGAAGCTGGCGCAGCGCGGATTTGAAGTGACAGTCGTCAGGCGCAAGAACTACGTCAGCGACGGGCTGACAGAATGGAACGGAGTAAAACTTGTAGACATTGACTGCCCGAAAAGAAAATCGTTCGAGGCCATAATCCATACTTTCAGGGCTATAAACAAGGCCAAGCGGCTCGGGGCTGACGTCATCCACATACACGCCATAGGGCCTGCACTGCTCGTGCCGTATGCCAAAATGCTTGGAATGAAAGTCGTCTTCACCCATCACGGGCCTGATTACGACAGGGAAAAATGGGGAATGGCGGCGAAAACCGTCCTCAAACTTGGCGAGCGTTTCGGCTGCATGTTCGCCGATGACGTGATTGTTATTTCCGACGTAATCCGCAATCTTGTCAAGCGCAAATACGGAAGGACGGAGCGTATACACCTCATTTACAACGGCGTGTCGCAACCGGAAGCGTGCGACTATCCTGAATATTTTGAGGAGTTGGGCATCGAGAAAGGCAAGTACATTCTCGGCATGTGCCGCTTCGTGCCTGAAAAGAACCTGCACCACTTGGTTGAGGCGTACGCCAGAATTAAAAATGAACAATTAAAAAGTAAAAACTCCGCAGATGAAATAAAGCTTGTGCTGGCCGGCGACACCGACTTTGAGGACGGCTATTCACGCCTGTTGAAAGAGACGGCACGCATGAACGGCGTAGTGCTGACAGGCTTCGTAAAGGGGCGCAAACTGCATTCCCTGCTGACGAATTGCCGCTGTTACTGCCTGCCGTCAAGCCACGAGGGACTGCCGATAGCCCTGCTCGAGGCCATGAGCTACGGCGTGAAGGTCATTGTCAGCGACATACCGGCCAATCTCGAGGTTGGCCTTGACAAGGAAGACTATTTCCACGTGGGCGACATCGACGCGCTCGCCGGTAAACTTAAAGCCGTCATCGAGCGGCCATTGGAGCACATTAATTACGACATGCGCAAATATGATTGGGAGAAAATCGCCGACCAAGTGGCAGAAATATACACCAAGAACTTGTCTCAAACAAAACGAAAATAAATTCATACAGAACATAAACCGGCAAAATATGCCGCAAAACGCAGTGCGAAAGACGGCATTTTACCGCGCAAAAGGCCGTCTTTCGGCTTGTAAAAGGCCGCCTTTCACAAAGAGGCTGATTGTCAATGAGTTAGAAATTGGGAATATAGCACGGCGTGTCAAGGCTCGAGCATCCATTTCCATACGGGTATGACTTCGATTGTAAGTCCGTCTGCCACAATGTTGTTTTCTTCATTATAAGTTATTATGAGCAGGCGCTTCAGCGGTCTGAATGCGTTGAGCTTGACCAGGGCTGACGCCTCCCGGCTACGTGTCTCCGGGTCGGTCATGCTGTAAGATACTTGTATGCCAAGCTGCTCTGACGGTACGTAGAAGTCTACCTCTACGTTGCGGTTGTAATAAAACAGTCCGTCGCCGTACTTGCGCAGCAGGCAGACGGCCACAAGGTTTTCGAGCAGTTTGCTCTCGGGGCTTATCAGGAAAAGGTTGAGTATGCCGTTGTCGTAGAAGTAATGCTTCTGCATGACTTCGCGCTGCGGCAAAGCGTCTGTAAAATTTGATATTGAAAAACATAGAAACGCCTCTTTCAAGTAAGACAGATAGGCAGATATCGTGACGCGGCTGATTTTCGTCCCGTCGCCTTGCAGTATGTTCTGCAGCCGCTTCACGGCGGTAGGCTGCATCACGCTGTCGGCCAGCTTGCGTATCAGCAGCGTCATGCTGCGCTCGTTGCGTATGCCTTTCCTTATCACGATGTCAGAGTAAAGCACCTTCTGGTATAGCGAAGACAACCACAGACGTTTGTCTGAATAGTTAAACGACTCGGCCAGTCCGCCATAATAAAAGTAATCTCCGAGCAGGCGCACCACGTCGGCCTTTTGCGGCGAAAGCCACCAATGCCGGTCCAGCTCCAACCCTTTGTATTGCAGGTATTCCGAAAATGAGAACGGCCAAACCTCTTTTATGATAAATCTTCCGCCAAGCGTGGAGGCAATTTCGCGGCTTAGCATGTGGGCGTTGCTGCCCGTTATGAACACGCGGCGTCCTTCGTCGGCAAGCCGCCGGGCAAAATGCTCCCATCCGTCGATATTCTGTATCTCGTCAAGGAATACTACCGGTTCATGGGAAAACAGCTCACGGTAAGCGTCAATAACAGTGTGCAACTCTTCTTTACGCATGTCGGCGATGCGCTCGTCTTCAAAATTCACGAACAAAATCTCGCGTATGTCGCGGCCTTCGCTTAGCATTTGCTGGATATACTGGTAAAGCATATACGTCTTTCCGGCGCGGCGTATGCCTACAAAAACATAATTCCCGGAGGTGTCAATACTGATGTCGCGCCTCTGCAACTTTATTTTCCTGATGAAGTCTTGCTGCTGTAAGATTATTTCCTGAATGACTTTCTTTTCCATACGCATGTACGTTTTATAGCGCAAAAATAACAAAAATATTTGTATAGAATACATATTTCGGCAAAATATGTATTCTATACAGTGCATATTTCGATAAAATATGCACTATGAAGACTTAATTTACACGATTTAATCAACCACGACGCGTATAAGATGAAGATAGCATTTGTAAACACCAGGGGCTTTCCAAACAACTATGCGTATGGCATATAAGGGCATTAAACATTCACATCCTGCTGCAAGCCAGTCTGTGAATAAACCCCGAAAGATTTGCGGACGAACCACAACAGATTTGCGGATGACCCGCAAAAGGCCACCTTTTACACGCTGAAAGGTGGCCTTTTGTATTGTAAAAGACGGTCTTTCGCAAAGCGAAAGGCGGCATATTGGCAACGCATTGACAGCGAGGCACTTAGCGGCAGGCCGCGCCTGGCCGCGTCAGAAGCAGTTTTTCAAGATTTCGACGATGTTGCGCGCGCGGCCCATGGTGTAGAAGTGGACTACCGGCACGTCGTGTGCGAGCAAATCCTTGCACTGCATGGTGCACCATTCCATGCCCGTCAGATAGGCCTTCTCCTTGTCGTCGCCCGCGCGGAGCATGGCTTCCGACAGCTCGAAGGGTATGTCGAGCGAGAACGCCTCGGGCAGCATCGTCAGCTGCCTTACGGTGGAGAGGGGCTTCAGTCCCGGTATTATGGGCACGGTTATGCCTGCGGCGCGGCATCGGCTGACGAAGTTGTAGTACACGTTGTTGTCGAAGAACATCTGCGTTATTACGTAGTCGGCTCCTGCCTCGACCTTTTTCTTGAGGTTGGCAATGTCGGTCTCAATGTTCGGAGCCTCGAAGTGCTTTTCAGGATAGCCGCCCACGCCTATGGAGAAGAAGTCGTCAAACCGCCTGATGGCCGCCACCAGCTCGCTGGCGTAGCGGTAGCCGCCGGGCACGGGGGTGAACCTCTTTTCGCCCACTATCGAGTCGCCGCGCAGCGCCATGACGTTGCTTATGCCCATGAAGCGCAGGTTGTGCAGCTCGCTGTCGATTTCTTCGGCCGACGCTCCGCCGCAGATTATGTGGGGCACGGTCTCAACATTGAACTCCGACATTATGGCTCCGCATACCGCCACTTCGCTGATGCGGTTGCGCACGAGGTGGCGCGAGTACGTGCCGTCCGCCTTCTGGCGGTACTCGTATTCGTCACGGTGGCAGGTAACGTTGATGTATTTCGGACTGAACTCCATGAAGGGGCGGATTGACTCGATTAGCTCCGCCTTGGTCAAGCCCTTCAGCGGCGGCACGATTTCGAGCGAGGGGAAGGCCTGTCCGCCCTTGGCAAGTATTTCGCTGATTTTCATTTTTCTTATTGATTTTTGTTTTTTTATGACGGGAGTTAGAGGGAGTTAACAGGAGTTAGGCGGCTTGTCAGCCGCCCGGAGTTAACGGACAATAGTATTGCAGGGTAATGTCCGTTAACTCCGGCGACCGTAGGGAGTCTAACTCCTGTTAACTCCCTCTAACTCCTTGTTGACAAATCACTCCTCCAGATGCCCCAGGAAGCGGCGCGCCTCCTCGCCGGTCATGCCACGGCGGGCGGCATAGTCGGCTACGGTATGGCGCGACACGCGGCGTATGTCGGGGTAAGCGGCGTCCTTGTGGACGAACGCCATGCCGCAGATTGACGCCTCGGGGCGCATGGCGCAGCTGTCGGTCAGGGTTATTCCGAGCCTGTCGGCGCAGGGTATTAGCCGCAGTATGTCGCGCTTCAGCGTGTGGTCTGGGCTACTGGCGTAGCCCGCCGCAGGCTTTACGAGCCGCCATCCGTCGGCCAAAGCGTTGTCAGTCCTTATCCTTTCGTCAAGCCATGCCGACGCCGCTTCGGCCAAGGTATTCATCACGCTCTGTTCAAGTAGCGCGTCATAGTCGGCCCCGGCCGCTCCGGCTTGCTGCTCCGCGCCATCCGCCCGGCTTACGCTTATGGCGAAGAAGCCCGCCGGAGAGGTGAAACCGTAGGCCGAAGGCGGCACAAAGTCAGACAATGCGAGGCGCGCCTCACGGCCATCGGCCAACTTGCATGGCCTCTCCTGGCGCATCATTGGCAACGACACGCGATGCTGCCCGGTGTTGATTATGATTGTATCGGCATCGGAATAAGCGTCATACCACTGCAACGCCGCCACGATGCGGCATCCGTGGCTCTTCGAGAGGCGGCTGATTAGCGTCTCGGCATCATGCTTCAGGGCGGCCACGGCAGGCTCGCTTGCGTCGGTCTTGCCTGCCTTTATGTCCCAGAACGACAGGAACATGCGCCAGTCGAAGTACGGAGTGACGGCCTCTATGGGCACTTCCGTGGCCTCAACGTCCTTCAATGTTACCCCTTGCAGGTATCTTTCGGGGGCGAAGACATGGCCTGCGGACATACTTTCGGTTGCATCCGGACTTGCCGTGTCAGCCTTTTTACCACTCTCTTCGTAAAGAGTGCGCAGGCGTTGCTGCGCCCCGTGCTCCTCACGCTCGAAGCCGTCGCGGTCTGCCATGTAGCGTTTCGCCATGACGGCGGTGGCCGACGCGTCCGCGCCATGGTACACATGGGCGTACAGCGGGGCCAGTTTGACGGCCGTGTGCAGTGCCGACGTGGTGGCTCCGCCTATAAATAAAGGTATGTGCAGCCCCCTCGCGGCCAGCTCCCGGCACAGTTCCTCCATCTGGTAGAGCGACGGCGTGATTAGTCCGCTTACCCCGATGATGTCCGCCTTCTTGCTTACGGCGGCGTCGATGATGGTCTCCTTGCCCACCATCACGCCGAGGTCGGTCACCGCGAAGCCGTTGCAGCCCAAGACGATGGCCGTTATGTTCTTGCCTATGTCGTGCACGTCGCCCTTCACCGTGGCTATTACCACCCGGGGCTTGGAGGCGGTTCCGTCTCCGCCGGGCGCGCTCTCCATGTACGGTTGGAGTATGTCTACGGCCTGCTTCATCACCTTTGCCGACTTAACCACCTGCGGCAGGAACATCCGTCCGTCGCTGAAGAGGCGGCCTACACGCTTCATCCCGTCCATCAGCGGCCCTTCTATTATGCTCACGGCGCGGCCATACGCGGCCATGCAGGCCGTCAGGTCTTTTTCGAGAGTGTCCGTCTTGCCCTTCACAAGAGCCTCGGCCAACCGCTCTTCGGGCGTTGCCGGGGTGTCGGGTGCAGGCTTTACGCCGTCCGTTTGGGCGTCAGCCGCCTGCGCCTTGGCCTCGGCTATTTCGGCGGCCTTGGCTATAAGCCGCTCGGTTGCGCCCTCGTCGGAGTCGAAAATCACGTCCTCGACGCAGCGAAGCAGGGCTGGTTCAATGCCGTCATATATCTGAAGCATCGAGGGGTTGACTATTGCCATGTCAAGTCCGGCCCTTATTGCGTGGTAGAGAAAGGCCGAGTGCATGGCCTCGCGCACGGCGTTGTTGCCGCGGAAGGCGAACGACAGGTTGGAGACTCCGCCCGAAGTGAGCGCCCCGGGCAGGTTGTCCTTAATCCAGCTGACGGCCTTTATGAAGTCTACGGCGTACCAGGCGTGCTCGCGGATGCCAGTACCTACGGCCAGCACGTTGACATCGAAGATGATGTCGTGCGGCTGTATGCCGGCCTGCCTGGTAAGTAAATGGTACGCGCGCGAACATATTTCTATCTTCCTTTCGTATGTTGTGGCCTGCCCCTTCTCGTCAAACGCCATGACCACCATCGCCGCGCCGAAGCGGCGGAGCTCCTTGGCCTTGGCTATGAAGGCGGCCTCGCCCTCCTTCAGGCTTATTGAGTTGACGATTGACTTGCCCTGTGCGTTCTTCAGTCCGGCAAGGATTGTGTCCCAGTGGGACGAGTCAATCATCAGCGCGGCGCGCGCCACGGCAGGGTCGCCCGATACGTGCCGGACGAAGGTCTGCATCTCCTTGGTGCTGTCGAGCATGGCGTCGTCCATGTTGATGTCGATGATGTCTGCGCCGCCCTCGATTTGTCCGGCGGCTATGCGCAGGCCCTCGGCGTAGTCGCCTGCGGCAATGAGCCGTGCGAACTTGCGCGAACCGGCCACGTTGGTGCGCTCGCCCACGTTGGTGAAGTTGCGCGTCTTGAGGTCGATGTGCACCGTCTCAAGTCCGCTTACGGCAAGCGGAGCCAGTCCGTAGCCCTCCGTCTGCGCAGTGGGCAGCGGTCTGGCGGCAAGCGGACGTACGGCTTCGGCAATGGCGCGGATGTGCTCCGGCGTCGTGCCGCAGCATCCCCCAGCTATGTTGAGCAGGCCGTCGGCGGCCATGCGTGCCATGGCCTGCGCCATTTCCTCCGGCGTTTCGGCGTAGCCTCCGAGGCCGTCGGGCAGTCCGGCGTTGGGATGACAGCTCACGGGACAGCGCGCGAAGGCCGCCACCTCCTTGACAAGCGGACGCATCTCGTCGGCTCCCAACGAGCAGTTAAGGCCGAATGCGGCGAGCGGATAATGGCTTACCGACGTGTAAAAGGCCTCCAAAGTCTGCCCCGTAAGGGTGCGTCCGCTGCGGTCGCTCACCGTAGCCGATATGATAAGAGGGAAGCTTCCGTCGGGCGCAAGCCTGTCGGCGACGCTTTTATTCGACATGAGAACCTTGTCGTCAAGCAACCTTTCGAGGGCGTATATGGCGGCTTTGGCGTTGAGCGCGTCGAAACATGTCTCCAAGAGAAGCACGTCCGCGCCGCCCTCGATGAGGCCCTTGATTTGTTCGGAGTAAGCCTCGGCCATCTCGTCGAACGACACGGCGCGCGCCGCAGGGTCGTCCATGCTGGGCGAAAGCGAGAGCGACTTCGACGTAGGCCCCATGCTTCCGGCCACATACACCTGCCGCCCCGTGCGGCGAAAGGCCTCGTCGGCCGCCTCGCGGGCTATGCGCGCGCCCTCACGGGCCATTGCAGCGGCCATGCCGCCAAGGCCGTATTCGGCCTGCGCCACGCTGTTTGCGCCGAACGTGTTGGCCTCTATTATGTCAGCCCCGGCGGCTATGTACTGCTCGTGTATCTGCCTTACGGCGTCAGGCCGGGTAAGGTTAAGGCACTCGTTGTCGCCCTTCAGCTCGCGCCCGTGCCCCGAGAATGCGCCTCGGCGGAAGTCGTCCTCGCCCAGGCCGAGGCGTTGCAGCATGGTGCCCATGGCTCCGTCAAGCACGAGTATGCGGCCTTCGGCCAGCGCGTCGGTTATGTTTCTTCGACCATCGGTATGGTTCATGTGATGATACTTTTGGTTAAATTATAGGCACAAAGGTAGCGTAAAAATACTAATTTTTAAGCAAACGGCATGAAAATGTTGAAAACATTAAACGCAAAAGACGGCAAACGGCGTTGCGAAAGGCCGTCGATTGCACGCTAAAAGGCCGCCTTTTACAAGCCGAAAGACGGCCTTTTAGAACCGTAACAAAATGCGCTTAAAATGTGACACATCGTGATTTTAACAGGAAATTAAGCGTAAACTATCGCCGTTTTTCAGCATTTTGTGTTAATTTTGCACTGCATTTTACGGCTCTCCGCCCGCAACATGCGCATGAAAACGCTGTTTACCAAAACGCTATAACCTAAAAAACACTTACCCAAAGATGAAAAAACTGCTATTATCGCTCGCCGCCTGCATGGCCGCATTGTGCTGCATGGCCGACGACCTGAAGCTGTGGTACGCCCGTCCGGCTGCCGAATGGACCGAGGCTTTGCCCGTAGGCAACTCGCGCATGGGGGCCATGGTGTACGGCGGAACCGAACGGGAGACCATCCAGTTCAACGAGGAGACGCTGTGGAGCGGCTCGCCTTACGACAACGACAACCCCGAGGCACTGGCCTCGCTGCCCGAAGTGCGCCGCCTGATTTTCGCCGGACGCGAGAAAGAGGCCGAGCAGCTGATGTCAAAAACATTCATGACGGGAAAGCACGGCATGGTGTTCCTCCCTGCCGGAAACCTGCGACTTGACTTCCCCGGGCACGCCGACGCAGCCGAATACCGCCGCGAGCTCGACCTCGGCACGGCCACGGCCACGACATCGTACACCGTCGGCGGCACGCGCTACAAGCGCACCGTGCTGGCATCATTGGCCGACAACGTAATCATAGTACACGTCGAAGCATCTAAGCCCGGGGCGCTGGCCTTCAAGGCTACGATGGACAGTCCGCTCGAGCACAAGGCCAAAGCCAAGGGCAAGGAGCTGTCGATGCGCGCCGAAGGCGAGGCTCACGAGGGCGTGCCCGCCGCCCTGCACGCCAACTGCCTGGCACGGGTGGTGACCGACGGAACGACAAAGGGCGACGGCACATGGCTCTCCGTGACCGGCGCAACAGAGGCTACCATATACCTCGCGGCGGCCACCAACTACGTAAACTACCGCGACACCTCGGGCAACTCGCTGAAAAAGGCGCGCCGACTGCTCGCCGCCGCCATGGAGCACGGCTACGAGGATGCCCTTGCGCGGCACACGGCCAAGTACCAGGAGCAGTTTGGCCGCGTGAGCCTCAACCTGCCCCAGACCGCCAAGTCGGAGGAAGAGACGTGGCAGCGCGTGCGTGACTTCAATCAGGGCGGCGACCCGTCACTGGCCGCGCTCATGTTCCAGTATGGCCGTTACCTGCTCATCTGCGGCTCGCAACCCGGCGGACAGCCCACCACATTGCAGGGAAAATGGAACGACAAGCGCGACGCTCCCTGGGACAGCAAGTACACAATAAACATCAACACCGAGATGAACTACTGGCCGGCGGAGGTAACCAACCTAACGGAGACGCACCAGCCGCTCTTCAACATGCTTGAAGACCTGGCCGTGACGGGCGCGAAGACGGCCAAGACTTACTACGGCGCGGACGGCTGGACGGCCCACCACAACACTGACTTGTGGCGAATAGCAGGCCCGGTGGACGGCGCAAGCTACGTATGGCCCAACGGCGGGGCGTGGCTTGCACAGCACTTGTGGCAGCACTACTTGTTTACCGGCGACCAAGACTTCCTCCGCCGCTACTATCCGGTGCTCAAAGGCACGGCCGACTTCTTCCTTACGTTCCTCACCGAGCACCCCAAGTACGGATGGATGGTAAGCTGTCCGTCGATGTCGCCCGAACAAGGGCCCAAGGGAACGGGCACGATGGTCACCGCAGGCTGCACCATGGACAACCAAATAGCCTTCGACGCGCTCAACAGCACGCTGCTGGCCGCGCAGACGCTGGGCATCGACGAGGCGTACCAAGGCCGCCTCAAGGCCATGCTCGACCGCCTGCCGCCCATGCAAATAGGCCGCTACAATCAGTTGCAGGAGTGGCTGCAAGACGCTGACGACCCGCATAACCAGCACCGCCACATATCCCACCTGTACGGCCTTTACCCCTCCAACCAGGTGTCGCCGTACCTTAACCCCGCGCTATTCCAGGCCGCAAGGAACACGCTCCTTCAACGCGGAGACGAGGCTACGGGCTGGAGCATCGGCTGGAAGGTGAACTTCTGGGCGCGTATGCTCGACGGCGACCACGCCTATAAAATAATATGCAACATGCTGAAGCTGCTCCCGTCTGACAAAGTACAGAGCCAACACCAGAACGGAAGGACGTACCCCAACCTCTTCGACGCGCACCCGCCCTTCCAGATTGACGGCAACTTCGGCTATACGGCGGGCGTGGCCGAGATGCTGTTGCAGAGCCACGACGGCGCGGTACACCTGCTGCCGGCACTGCCGTCGGCATGGAACGAGGGCGAAGTCAGGGGGCTCGTGGCGCGCGGCGGCTTCGTCGTTGACATGAAATGGGACGGATGCCAGGTGAGCCGGGCCACAATAACGTCGCGCATAGGCGGCGTGCTGCGTCTCCGCTCGTACGTTCCGCTCAAGGGCGAAGGCCTGCGCAAGGCCGAGGGAGCCTGCCCCAACGCGCTCTACGCGCCGTCTGAGGTGAAGCGTCCGCTCGTCTCCCCCGAGCTGGAAAGCCCCGAATGGCCCATACTGAAAACCGTCTACGAATATGACATAGACACCCGTCCGGGCCAGACGTACACGGCAACGAGGATGTGACACACCACACCATACAGCACAAAAGGCGGCCAACCGGCCGCCTTTATGCCATAAAACAAGAAAGCAGTTACGATGTTCGTAACTGCTTTCTTGTTTAAACGTGGGCCATCCAGGGCTTGAACCTGGGACCTCCAGATTATGAGTCTGTTAATATATGATTTTAAGAAGTTTTATAAGATTTTATTTGTGTCTTTATTTGCTTGATTATCAATCATTTACTATCTTTGCGATGAAAATATGAAATTTTAAGAAATCCCATTAAACGTGCTTTGGTGTTCGCATGGTGTTCGCACGGTGTTCGCAAAATCATTTTCTTGGTGTTCGCAAAATAGATTTAAAGTAAAAGACGATGAAGACTTATAAAACTTCAATTAACTGTAATCGTGTTGGTGCTTGTTCAATCACCCTTGTGCTTGACAAGCGCACTAATAAGGAAACGGATGAATATCCGATGGCTGTCTGTTTTACGATAAACAGAAAACGGTATTATTATAAGTTGACCGATATGCCTTTCCAAACTGAAAAGCATTTCAACAACGTATGCAGCGTCACCAGTTCACGAAGTTCGTTCATGGATGAATTTAAGGAATGGCAGAAGATTCTTGAAAGCTATCGTGACAAGGTTTTAAGATTAAGCAAGTCGCATGAATTGAACCTTGACTTGATTAAAACAATGCTATCAGGCGCAGAATACAAGAAGGAACATACTTTGTCGTTCATCGGGATGTGGGAAGGCATTATTGAGAAACGCAGGAAAGAGGGACGGATTGGAACTGCGGAAAATTACCAATGGGCATTAAATTCGTTCATTAAGATTATTGGTAATATTGAGGGTTTCAAAGTTGACAAGGACGTAGTTGCAAAATGGAGCGACGGCATGAAGAACGGAATAAACGAGAACGGCGTGTTAACGGGAAAGATTGCCGATGCAACGCGCGGAATGTATCTCAGGGCTTGCCGAGTTGTTTGGAACGAGTGTATAAAACAAGGTTATCTTTCAGCTGACAAATATCCGTTCTCTAACAAAGACAACGACCTTGTTTCAATTCCTCGCGGAAAACGTAGGCAGCAGTCATATCTTACGATAGACGAAATGACACAACTTTTCAATGTGTTTGTAGAAAAGCGTTATCCCGAAGCTTGGGACAAGGACTATAAGGCACGTACGCATAACTCGTTAGGTCTTTTTCTCGCACAATACCTGTGCAACGGTTTCAATCTTGCGGATGCAGGACGCTTGACGTATAACCGCACTTATTTTGCCGAAGGGGGCAGGGCGTTTGAGTTTATGCGAAAGAAAACATCGGCAAGAAGCAACGGTATGTCGGTTGTCATTGTTCCTATAATAAAACCTCTTCAAGTTATTTTAAATGAAATCGCAGCCAAGCCGAAAAGAGGTGCATACGTTTTCCCTCAAATATTCCACGGTGAGGAAGATGAGTTGATTAGACGTAAGTTGACGGTTCAAGAAAACTCCAATATCAAAGACAGGGTTATCCGCATCTGTAAGGATGTGTTGAAATGGGACAAAGAACCGTCGGGAACGTGGGCGCGGCATTCCTTTGCCACCAACCTGAAGCATCTCGGAGTGGAGGAATTGTACATATCTGAAAGTATGGGACATTCACAGGGAAATAATGTAACAAGCGGTTATCAGGATATGTATCCTCTTGAAACAAGATTTAAGTACAATTCCAAATTACTGAATGTTCACGAAGAAGGAGATAATATAGACATAGACCGTATGTCGCCGGAACAGATGAAGGCGTTGCTGAAGAAAATGTTAGGGCAAACTAAGTGATAAACGAATTACATTTTATATCTTTGTACGTTGAAAGTCAATTATAAATACCGATTATGACCAAACAGGAAATTTCCGAATACATACGAATCCAATACCCTCGTGAAAATGAAGGATGTGATTGGAAAGAATACAAAAATCTCAAGAACAGTCTTTGCGGACATGAAAGCGATGATGTGGTGTCGTATGTGTCCGCCATTTCCAACATGAACGGCGGTGCGGTAGTAATTGGAATACAAGATAAGACCTTTGATGTTATTGGTATTAAAGAATT
This sequence comes from uncultured Prevotella sp., assembly GCA_905196835.1. GTDB lineage: Bacteria > Bacteroidota > Bacteroidia > Bacteroidales > Bacteroidaceae > Prevotella > Prevotella stercoripullorum. The sequence continues at coordinate 43,706 of CAJJWN010000020.1, forward strand.
TGGAACTTACACAATAGAATCTGCAAAGTCGACTATTGTTCGTCAATGCAGAAACCTTCCGTCTGAAGACTTGAATATTGACGAACTGAAAGCCGAAGATACTGGCGAGATTGTTTGGATTGTAACGATACCAAAGCATAAGCCAAGACTTCCGGTCTACGCCCACAACAAGGCTTGGCAACGCATTGGTGATTCGTTGGTTGAGATGACAGATAACAGGTTGCAAACCATCTTGTCCGAACTTATTATCACCGATGATTGGAGTGTCACCGTTGTTGATGGAGCGACTATTGACGACCTTGACCCTGAGGCAATAGAAAAAGCACGTAAGGAGTATGTAAAAAGAAATCCTTTCCGCAAGGCAGAAATCTCAGTATGGGATGACGCGAAATTCTTGGATAAAGCAAAAATAACGATTAACGGAAAGATTACACGTGCGGCATTGGTGTTGTTGGGCAAAGAAGAGAGCGAACATTTGCTTAGTCCTTACGTCGCCTGCATCCGTTGGTCGTTGCGTGAAGCTGGTTCGACACAAAATAAGGATTACGAGATATTGCCAATGCCGCTGCTCCTAAGCGTGGACAGGCTTTACAACAAGGTGAGAAACGTCAAATACAGGCTTGTACGCCCTGACTCTCTTTTCCCTGACGAAATGTTGCGCTATGACATGTTCAATATTCGCGAGCCGCTGAACAATGCAATAGCCCATCAAGATTACACGAAATGCGCGAGAATAGAAGTCGTGGAGTATGAGGACGACCACATCATATTCCAAAATTATGGAACGTTCTTGCCAGAAAGTGTCGAGAACGTTGTGACGAAAGATTGCCCCGAATCTGTTTACCGAAACCGTTTCCTTGTGGAGGCGATGCGCAACCTGAACATGATTGAAACAGAGGGCGGAGGCATAAAGAAGATGTTTGTGAACCAGCGCGTAAGGCTGTTCCCGATGCCCGAATATGACTTATCAGACGGTAAAGTACGGGTAACAATAATAGGAAAAGTGATTGACGAGAACTTTGCACGCATCTTGACTGATAATCCCGAACTGCATCTTGACGACATCATGCTGCTTGACAAGGTGCAAAAGAAGAAAACCATAACCGATGAGCAAGCCGCTTACTTGAGGAAACACAAGTTTATTGAAGGGCGCAAACCGAACTTCTATCTTGCCCATAAGGTGGTGTCAAAGACCAAAGACGCGAACCTTAAAGGGCAATATATAAAGAACAGAAGTTTTGACGATGAATATTTTATGAAGCTCGTCCTTGAATATTTAAAGAAATTCGGCAAGGCTTCGCGGAAAGACATTAACGGATTGCTGTTCAGCAAGTTGTCGGATGTCTTGACAGAAAGGCAAAAGAGAAACAAGGTTGACTACCTCTTGAAGAAATTAAAGGAAAACGGCAAGATTGAGTTTAACAAGGAACGTCTATGGAAGCTGGCTGAATAATTCCATGAAATTCCGCAAGTTTTCCGTGGATTTTCCGCAAAAATTCCGCAAGTTCGAGATATAAAGTGTTGATTATCTGACAATTACGAGCATCTGTGGTCGTGGTACTTTCAGTAAAAAAACCGTAGATTTTCCGCAAAATTCCGTGATTTTCAAGCTCGTAAAACACAAGCAAAAGACAGCAATGAAATTAAATGACAGAAGTTTCAAGGTTTTCATATACTCCGGTTTGGGAGTATCTATCCCGATTTTGGCCGTTGGGGTAGCCATGCTGTTGTCAGGTTATCGTATCTCTCCCGAAGCAAAGTTCTGGCTTTGGTTCGTTGTCGTATTATCAGCCGTCGTCATGGTGTTTTCCCTCATAAGATTGTTATGCGATTTCATCCCCGTGGATAAAATATCAAGACGGTTGCGTAAGAATGTAGTTTCGGTACAGGATAATTCATTAAAAACAAGCAGCATTCAGTCAATCCAACACGAACATGAAACACAAAATGAAGAACATACAGACCAACACAACGCGATGAAAGCCTACTTCATCAAGCAGTACGTAAATAAAGCGTATGTTGACGAGCCTGTGTTTGAAACATACGAGGAACTGTTCAAGGAAAACAAAGGCGGCAAGAATGTTGTCCTTGCCTTTTATTGCGGTGCCGACACAAACATGAACTGGCTGATTTCTATTCCGTCCTATACCGAAGCGGTAAGGATGTTCGGCGAGGATGTTGTCGGCAGCAAGAACAATTACAGCGTGCAGAAAAGCAATTTGGTAAAGGAAGAACTGGACGACAAGAAGCTGACGGAAATAAGAACGATGAAACTGCTTATGAAGAAAATCATGGCAAGCAAGAAAAAATAACCTCTTTACGATTTTCATATTTGAACTGCCTCCTTTGGTTTATGCCATTGGAGGCAATTTTGTTTTTGAACAATACTGAACTTTATGGAACGCCATTGAACTTTCCATAGAACACGGTAGAACTTCATGTTACTTTATTGCAAAGCCCTGTATTTGTGGATTTTACCGTCGATTTTATAACATTGGAATAAATATCTTTGCATTGACGGCTTTACAATGAAAACCCCTTCTGCAAGGCGGAAACAACGCCGGTCAAAAGGATATTTATGAAAGATGACGTATTACAAAACAAAACATGGTAAAATGGAAGACGAAAAAGCACCTTTTGGAACTCAATTGGTCATTATTACGAAGGCCGACCTTGACGAGCTAATCAGCAAGGCCGTAAATGGCAACATCGCACAGAAAAACTCCGACGCTCTTAACAGCGAAAAACGTAACGCAACATTGCCTGATACGGAAAGATTTATAACACGGGACGAGGCCGCACGGTTGTTGCACGTTGACCTTAGCACGTTGTGGCGATGGAACAAGGCAGGCATCTTACGTTCAAAGAAAGTAGGGCAGCGCAGGGTGATGTACAAATATTCTGATGTCTTGGATTTGTTGAATGGCAATGCGTATGGACAGAAAGATTAAGAGTTTCGCCGTCAGCATCAGCAATGCGGAGGCCGTAAGTTGCCTTGATGACGCTATGGCCGGACGGTTGTTTAAGGCTCTGTTCGATTACGCCTCATGCGGAACTGTACCGAAGTGGAACGACAAAGCATTGACGGCCGTGTTCAGTATGTTCAGGTCGCAGATAGACAAAAGCATTGAAGCGTATCAGGAAAAATGCGAGAAAAACGCCATTAACGCAAGGAAACGGTATGCCACGATGAATGGGAACAAGCCGAAAGCCGCTGAAGGCGGTCGCTTGCCATCGCATACAAACGCATCCCAACGGAACAGGACGGTTGCCGCCGCAAGCGGATGCATCCCAAACGAAGATAATTATAATAGTAATTTTAAAGAAGAAAAATTAATTAATAATACTCTTGAAGACCAGAAAATAATTGTTCAAGAAGATATAACCAGTCAGCCCGAACACGACAAAACATCCCAAATCGACAGTTCCTTTGACCATGTATGGGCAATGTACGGCAAGCCGATAGGCAATAAAGCACAGCTTGAAAAGCAATGGAACGAATTGTCTGACGAGGAACGTGAAGCAATACTTGACTATGTACCTCGATACGTCGCGGCACGTCCCGACCCGAAATACCGCAAGAACTTCTGCAATTTCCTTGCCGGCCGCACATGGGAAACAGAACAGATAATGCCAACTACTTATGGAAAATATAAATGGAACGCCGATACAATATCCAAAGAGAGAGAATGCGCAAGGAACGATGCGACAAGCCTCACGGAAGAGCTTATCGCCAAGTGCGATGCCGACGGCAAGGAAAAAGCATGACGAGCTTAGACGCTTGTTCCCTACAATCAAGGACTTCATGCTTGCCAACAGTCCTGACTGCCAAATGGAAGTATGCAACAATCCCGATAAATGCCACTTCGGCAGCTCACCGACTTTATCGCAACTGAACGCCTGTTATGGTGAAACGGCAGCCGAGGCGTGGCTCGTTCCCCAACTTTATGAGCTTGGCGACTTTGAAGGACTGAAGGGACAGGCTGACAGACATCAGCTTGCGAAGACAGCAAAGATAATCGCTACCGAGTTTTATTACCTGAAAACAGACGAACTCCTGCTGTTCTTCTATCGTTTCAGCGCAGGCAGGTACGGCCAGTTTTACAGTTATTTCACGCCTTCCGTCATAATCCGTGGACTGCGTGATTTTCTCAAAGAGCGTGCAGGGGCTTTCGAGCAAAACGAACAAGCCGTGCGCGAACGCACGTGGCAGGAAGCAAAGTGCAAGGCCGTGACATACGAAGAATTTTTGTTGAGAAAAGAAATTAACACAAATCAGTTCAACAAATAAAAAATATACCCATTGTGAAATTAATTCTGTACGTATTTAATCCTGCCGATGGACAAACATCTGTTAAATTTATAAACAGTTAGCCGCCATTATCAGGCAATATCCTGTATGGCGGCTATCAGTTGAAAGTGGAGAACAAATGCAAACTATGGCTATAAACTTTCAAGTTCGGAAATAGCCTTCGCCTTCAATTTCTTTGACCACGGCCCATTCATGATTTTGGACTTTATGGACTCCTTCGTTTCTCCTTTCTGGTACATCTTCTTGATGACAGCTCTGAATAGTGCATCAAATCCATACTCTGAAAGTGCGGACACGATGGCTCCCGCGACCAAAAGCGTTACGATTCAACCAATCATTCCTCCTGGCCCAAGAAGTGCAAGTGCTGCCGTTATTGCAGCTGCTCCAGACAGTCCCGTCATTGATATGGCAACCAACAGCATGATTCCGGGAACTCCGATTGATACGATTTTTTCTACAATTTTGTCCATAATTATTTATCTTTATTCTTTTTGTCCTTACTTTTTTTAATACACTTACTTACAAGGTACGTTCCTGAAAGTATTGCTAACTCTTTGGCGGTCGCACTGATTAGGATCTTACCGCCTATAAAAATTAATGGATACATAGTCTTAAAATTTATTTTTTTGTTTTCTATTTTTACAATATCTATAAATCCCATATCCGGCTCCGGCGGCAGCCAAGCCCCATCCTACGATGGGAATAGCGCTCAAAACCACACTTCCGGCGGCCATTCCACCACCTCCAGCAACTAGGGCACCTCCACCTAACCATGCCGTGGCGGCATTGGTGGCTGCCGCGCCAGACAAAGTCGAAATAGCAGTTCCGGTAGATGCAGTTCCAAATGTTGTTGCTATACCCATTGCTGCAGTTTGACCACCGACTCCAATAGCTGTTCCTACTCCAACTGTTCCTGCAGAAGTAACAGTTTGTTTCCTTGTTTTTTTCATAGTCTATTTATTTTAAAGTTTATATTACAATTACAGTTGTCACGGAATATTTCCATGCACCTATTTGAATACTTACTAATCTGTTTGGCTGATATATAACCTCGTTCATGCCTCATCGCGTGATGGATAGTTTGTGCCATCCGTTTCTCCACTATTCGTCTTAAGAGTCGTTTCTGTACAGCGACGCTTTTATTGCTGTTAGGCTCTTTAAGTCGAAGCAGGATGCCATCAAACAGTTCTTGCTTTAACTCGACTATTGCCTGTCCACATAACTCCTTTGCAGCAGCCGTACGGTAACGTAGTGTTCCATTTTTCTGCTTCCACGCCATCGCGACCATCCTTCGTGCCTTTGCTTCGGCATCTTTTCTCCTTTCTGAGATTATTTTAATCTTTTTCATAATGTATTGTTTTCTTCTGTTGCAAAGATAATGTGATTTATTTGTGCAAAAAAGCAAATTCTTCATGCGACTGGTGCAAAATGGCAGGAACCATTTGTTTTGTATGATTCCTGCCATATATACCTGTTTTATTATGTGGTTTTAGCGTATGTCTGAGTACATTTCCGCCATTTTTCTTATACGCTCCGCGAATGTCTTGCGTACCCCTTCGGGAGCTACTATTTCCAGCCCGTCCCCTAATTGAAGGATAACGCCAATAAACTCGTTGTTTATTTCTATCTTTACGGTGAAGTCGCCATATTGTCGGCCGTCTTCATGCAGGCCAAATGGCACTATTTCATGTTGTGTTTTATGAAACGGTTTCGATTTTACAAGCCAGTGCATATATTCTGAATGTGTACGTATGCGTACCTCCACCGGTTCAGCTCCTTGCTGGTGTGTCGCCCCTATCACATATTTGAAGTATTCATCATAGAAGTGTGGCGGGGTCGCTACATAGGCTGGGGCATTGTCTTTAATTTCCTTGGGTTTTCCCATTATCCTGTCAAGAGCAATCTTATAGCCATGGTACGGCATCTTTCCGTCCACATGACCATATATCTGCCAACGGCCGTTGTATTCCCTTATAAGCTGAGGATGGAACACGAGGGTTTCATGATTGTTAAACGGTGGTTTGTTACCTGCATATTCTATTTCCAGAACTTTTTTGTTTTTTATATATTTATGGATTTCTGGTAGAAGTTCTATGTTATATAATGCGCGCCCAAGACTTGATGAATATACAGCTTGTTCACCGCTATTCATTTTAAACTTTATTTTTTCTAAATCTATGGTACCTTTTAAAAAATATTTCAGCCATTCAATTGGTATGAAACCTGCAGAGTCTTGGCAGAACTCAATGTAATCATTAATGTTCTGAATAATTTCTGCATTGACAAGGTCTGAGAGTGGATCTTTGTCCTTGCCGCAGTAGCTGTAAGTCCTGTTCCTGTTTGTGCCTTTTTTTACAATGCACTCACAATCAACCTTTTCTTCTATTGCTTTTGTTACATTATGAAACGCTTTTTTTAGTGAGTCGTAAAATGGGTTGCTACTAATATTGTTTTCAACATTGCCTTTGTAAAGCGCGTCTTTTCCACAAACAGAGAGCAAGATGTCTTCATAACTAAACTCTTCTCTGCTTTTCATTCGTCTGTATATCTCTCTTGCGAAACAGGCACAATATGTATTGCCTGTAAAAATTGTTTTTCTTGCCATTATCTTGTAATTTAAATTTTGTTTTATCGTGGAAGGTGAAACAGTTCTGGCAAATCACGCAATGGCGAGTATACCACGTTCAGGAGTTCGTGCCCTGGCAATGGAACGCGGATGTCAGGGTCATAACTGTTATCGTCATAATCAATATAGATAACGTTGCACCCAAAGTCGCGTCCGAAAATACCGGCCGATGCCGCCATAGACTTTTTCCCACCTGTTATGTTTATTATATAGTTTCTGGCCGGATTAATGGCTATTTGTTCCTTCAGCGTTTCGTAAATGCACCCAAATGTTTCTTCCGAGATTTCAATTATTGAACGGTTTTCGTACCTAAAATTGGGATTATTTAGAAAACGTGCATTGTCCCTATTGTCACGCAAATTCTTATCGTGCAATATCACATGGCATTTTGGGGTAAGTAGTCGTTCGGCCAGGATTATAGGCTCAGGCGAGTAGCCCAAAAGCGAAATAAGCACGGCATCATCTGTTTCTATCTCAATATTTGCCCGTTCTTTATAGATAAAGCGTTCTATCACTTGCTCAAACAGATGATCGCAGTAATAGTCACGGGCTTCCTTTGTGCGCCCTGTCTTACGTAATTGTAACCACTCGGCTACGTTTTCATCAAAATTTATTTCTGTTGAATTTGTATTATTCATGTTATTGGCTTCTTTATTGTCACATGACATGTCAATTCTACTGTCATACTCCCTCGAGGATATATTATTTTTTGATTCAACAAAGTGATATTCTTCAGAACCAAACTCTTTTTTAAGCGCCATATATTGTTCTTCAGATATTTTTGTCTTTGGTCCTGCATCGTTATCGATGTCATTCCAACCTTTTTCCTTCAGAAACATTATCGCTGTTTGTAACCCGATATTTAGTTCGCGCAGAATTTTATTTAATCTTATGCTCATAATCATCCTTTCTTTTTACGTAAATTTATTTTGATGACAATTATTATTCTCAATTGTGAGAAATGGCTTTTGTCTTTCTGATGGAAAACTGTAATTCTTTGATTTTCTCCACCGCCTGTAAGCGTTGGTTCTCGGTAAGCCTCACGCCAAGCTCGAAGTTGGCCTTCATTCCCATGTCGGCATTTATGTTTGCCGTAAACATTAGACCTTCCTTTTCTGTCAGTACACATTTTGCATGGTTTTTTTCTATACCAATTCTTATGGCTGAACCTTTAAGATTTCTTATCAAGTTATCGAGATTTTCCTCCCATTTGCTTACTCTGTTAGACTTGTCGTCATTTCTGTACAATAGTTTTATCTTGACGCCACGTGTCGCTGCATCTATAAGCGCATTGCTGAGTTCTGGCATTTGATTTATCCCTGCATAAGAATACGATAGGATGGTGACATAGCGTTGAGCATTATTTATGGCATCGACTATTGCACGATACAATGTGTGTACATTACAATTCTTGAAGTTTGTTTCCTTTTTTTCTTTTTTCGTCCGAGCGCAGGCAAATGTCATAAGCAGTCTGCTGTTACTGCCGATGTTATCAAAAATTTTTGGCGGTAAAAGTTTTTTTGTGATATCATAATTGTACCCTTTTTCATCACGCTTTAGTTGTATGTCTGCATAAGTATATATGGTGTCAAACACGCGTTCCAGTTCGGCTAGTTCGGATTTTTCTATTCTTACACCGTTTTCCGGGTTTCCATAGAGCGAGTCATAAGTGTAGTTGACACTCATTATAAGCCCCGTGGTACCGTCGGCTATGAGAAACTTTGCGTGCAACTCGTTGATGCATTTCACGTGTATTCCGCATTCAGCCAGTTCGCTTAGGTTTGCAAGATGGGGGTCATTCTGGTTGTTGTCGAAGCCGGCATTGTCTTTCCTTGATTCGGAACCTTGGATGTTTGACAATACAAAAACTGCAACCCCACGCCTTGCCGCAGATTTAAGTGCATTTATCGTGTTTACATCACGGAACCATAAGTTACCTGTTTTTATATATGTCTTTGCCTCATTGATTATGTTTACGATGCATTGACTAAGTTCCTGGTCCGCATCCGTGTTAAAATAGTATCCTTCCATTGTTGTTGGTTAAAGTGAATGTATGAAACGTTTGAAGTCTATTTTTTCTAATTCTTGTTCGTACCCCATGGAGAGTAGGTCGTTGCGCCATTGAGGCGAAATACCTGCCAACTTCTTTACAAGTTCACTTGCATCCAAGTTTTCCTTGTCTAAGTTCCCAATGTCTTGTAGTGCTTGTGCCAAGTTCAAGTAATATCCCATTTCAGGAATTATGTCGAACAGTAAAATTCCTGACTCTCCTTGTGGTAATTGCAAATTTAAGCATGGACGCATCTTGCTGCAGTCGTTAATGATTTTGCGTGGGTTGTTTGAGGCATCCACCATTTCGCGTGTTACCTTTAGAAAATACAGTCCTGCTTCCTGGTCGTATTCTATCTGTGGGGTGTACGGTGTCTTTATTCCGTATGCTTCCTTGACGACATCTTCCCACCGTACATCCTTGTCTGCAGGTTCGTCGATATATCTGTCTTTGGTTTCATCGTTGGCATTGTAGCCAAGATTGCGGGCTACCCGGCAATGGCCTTTGTCATCTTGCTTCAGGCGGAATGTATATGTATCCACGTTGCCAGTGGCAGGTGTTTTGAATACCTTGTCGTCTATGTATGCCTGTTTTTTTATAGTACTGTCTTTGGCGTGGAAATACAGCAGGTAAACATTCGCAAGCATAAGTCGTTCAATTTCAGTAACCTTGAAATTCCGTCCATCCTTGTCGAGGTTAAGGTACTCGAGGCTTACTTTATTGTTGTTGAGCTTGTTTTCTATCTTTTGTGTTTCAATAGGATGTTCGGCGAATATGATTGGCTTGTGGGTACTCACATCTTCTTCATCATATATTTTATGGGCATATAGCCTTTGTTTGGCGGCATTGTCAGGGAGGAAGTCGAGCGATTTTCCGTCTACAAAAAACGAGCCGGTTATATTAACAGTTGGCCTTGCTCCGTAATCCAGGTATTTGCGACGTGCATCGTCAGTTAGTTTCTTTTCGCCGGTGATAGGGTCAGGAATGATAAAGTGATTGTCCTCTAACTTTTTTCGTGTCTGTTTCATAAGCTGCTCATCCACGCCTAACAATGCGGCTGCGAACTTATCGTCAACATTCGAACCGATTTCATCTATAATCCTCAACAATGCTTTTTGCAGAGGAAAAAACGGGTCGTTATCATAACTATCATAAGATACAATAACCTTATACACTGGTACGGGAATGGTATGAAACCCTAATAAGTCGTATCCCTGGCTTTCGGCTATTGTTTTTGCTTGTTCTAAATCCATAGACTAAAATTTTTCTAATTTGTAAATCACTATTGGCATTTTGTTGTTGTCTTCATTGTCGAATATTTTTCCAACGCGACATCCGTAAGTTCTACCCACTGAAAGCACTGTGCGTATTGGCTTCATAATTTTGCCTAATGTACCTTTTCTGTACACTGAATACGATTTTTCATCTTCGCCTACCACTTGACACAATACATAATCACCTTCTTTCAGCTCTGCATTGATAGTTCTCAATACATCACTGTTTAACCTTGCTAAATTTTCTTTGCCAATGTTGAAAGGCAGCCATACGTCTTCCAGTTCGCAGGTGCGTTCGTTCAGTATAGTGTCTAAGAAGTGGAAATTAGGGCGCATAAGCTTTGTTTCCGTACCGTCACGGAGCATCAGCGTTATCGTGCGTGTGTCGAAATCCTTTATCCGCGCTTCAATGAATGGAAACCACTTTGGCCTGTCTTTATCGTAACCGGCGAACATCACACTGCGTGTCTGGCCGTTACTGTTTGCATATTCTACGTCATAAGTCCCATTAATTGGAAATTGCAATTCAATGCTGTCAACAGTTGTCTTGAATGTGTATTTCACCTCATTTCTATTAATATAGGTGGCTATTTCACAGTCACTTAGTACATCTCCTTTTTTTATCTTGCCTTCCTTTTCCAGATTTCTGAGTTTGGCTATCATGTCGAAATTTCCAGACCTTTTGCTGTTCTCAGACATACGTTTGAACACTTCCTCAGGCTGAAGCATTTCATCATTTGTGGAGATTTTCCTATGAGCCTCAGGGCATGTCAGTGTCTTTATGTTACCAACCAAGATTAGTTTCTTCCTGGCACGGCTCAATGCCACGTTAAGGCGGCGTATGTCGTCAAGAAAGCCTACTTTTTTATAAGGCTCGCCGTCCATTGGAAAAGAGCGTACGAACGACAGAACCACGATGTCGAATTCGCGACCCTGTATGCTATCAATGGTAAATACACCGCTATTGTTTCCTTTCACTATGGTTGACCGTGAGAGTCTTTCCATTAACAGGCGCGCTTGTTCTCTGTATGGCGTAACGATACCTACAGTAAGGCTTTTGTCTTCTATCAGCTTGTTCTCAATTTTCGGGACTATTTCATTACAAATGATATCTATCTCGCATTGATTGTAGATTTTATAACCTGAGCTGCTTTCATAAGGCTTTTTCTTGTTTTGTGTATCGTAAAAAGTTACCGTATAGGGGTAGCCTTCTATTTCGCATTTTAGATTTTGCGTACCTGTGCCGTTGTTAAGTTCTCCGCCGTAAAAAAGTGTCGAGATATAGTTCCCAATGTCAGGATTCATTCGGTATTGATAGTTTAGTAGCACACTACTTTTTTCTTTGCAGAAATTATCGTTGTCAAGGAAGTCTTCAAATAACGATGAGCTTAGTGCCTCTTCTATTTCTATTTCTTTGCTTTGGGCTTCAGTACAGTCTGGATATTCATTGGCAAGGAATTTTTCCACCTCTTCCCTGTCCATATATGGCGGCAACTGCCGTTGGTCGCCCACCAAGATATATTTCTTTCCGAGTCTCATTGGCACTATAGTTTCTCCATAGTTGGCTTTTCCGGCCTCATCTATTATTACAGTGTCGAACAACATCCCGCTTTGCTGTATGCTTCTATACATACCGACTCCGATGCACGTACCCATCACAACCTTCAGGCTGCGCAAATGGCCAGTAGCATAAAATAAACTGTTGTCAGCTTGCTCATGCAATTCTTCCCTGAATTCATCAATTATTTTTATTGCGCCTATGTATTTGCCTTTGAGCGTCGGGTCATGGTATTTAATGATATGGTCGTGCTGCTTCATGAAGTCGGCACGTTCACTGTCGGCATAATCGCTTCCGTCGGTCTGATGGCATATTGTTTCGGCATCGCTGTTTCGTTGCCTTGGCAGCCTCTTGAGCAGCAGCATATTGTTTTTAAGAAACTGCTCGTGTCCTTGTGGCGACATTCCGTGCATGGTTTCCGGTTCGTCAATGAACCCTATATCGTCAGACAATTCAGTGCATAATAGCCGCTCATATACGTTCCTTACGGCTGAATGGGCTTGACTGCATACAAGTACACGCTCTCCACGTTCAGCAAGTTGACGCACTATTTCAACTATCACAGATGTCTTTCCTGTTCCCGGAGGCCCCTGTATAAGAAATATGTCTTTGCAGGCCAAGGCCTTGCGTATGGCAATCGGTTGGTTGTTGCCTGGCTCAACATTGTAGAACTTGGCATCTTTGAAGGCAAACGGTTGGTTCATGTCAATTTCAGGTGGGCAGAGCTTTCCTTCATTTAGTTTTGAGAGTAACTTGTCTTCTTTCACAAATTTTTTTATCTCGTCTTTTTGTAACGATAGATGCCTGACGTTAGCTCTGTATGTGATATTAAACCCCTTGTTAATGTAGTCGCCAAGATTGAGATGCAGGTTGTTGAAAGACAATATGCAACAGTTTTCATATAAGCTGTCTTCAAGAAAGCACGCTATGGGTTTCTCTTCCCCTATGATTTTGACATAGACGGGTACTTTATTTTCGTCTTCATTTAATTTGCCCAGGAACTCTTCGCAGAATGTCCTGTTTATCTTGAGCCCCGCATTTTTATTGTCGGTTTCGTAATTTGAACCGTAACGGGCTAATCCAGGAGGGACTTGTATGCAAATGTCGCTTAATCTTTCTTTTTCCATTTTCTGCTGATAAGAAAGGTATTTGGACATGATGACATAATCTTTGCCGTAATTTTTCTTACGCTCTTTAAACCTTTTCTTTATTCCAGGCAGGATACTTGTGACCACTTCCTGCTGTAGTGCTATTGCCTTACACGCTGAGGTGGCGTCGTAGCTTTGCGGAATGTTGTATCGGCTAACTAAATGGAGCTTCTCACCTTGCAGTACCAAAGGATGAATATTTTTGTACTGATTAAGTAGCCCTTGTGACCATCCCGACCTTTTATCGTCAGAGAAAGACTTTATATTAAATTTATTGCCTTCGAAAGAAAGGTTGAGCACGAAGTCTGCCTCGTTGTATATGAGGAGATATTGCTTACCCTTTTTATCTTTCTTGTACGCTAAATAAAAATCCTGATGTAGGTTGTTACGATTGCTTTCCTGAAATAACTTCAATTGAAAAATTTTGTCTATGTCCACAGCATAGATGTCAGTAAGGCATCGATTTATAGCATCTTTCTTAAGGTATGGAGCATAACCAAGCAGTTCTTTTATTACGTTCAATTCATTCTCGTTTACGACCTGCTCGTCTTCAGGGCTTAAAATTTGGCTTATACTAACAGGTTCGTCCTGTGTTTTTGCAACATCCACTTCTTTGTGTATGTAGACATGGGACATGTGCAGTGATTTGTCGTGACCGTCCACTGTGATATTTATTATATCGTTACTTCCCTTTTCGCAGCTTAAATCGTCTGTAAAGCCTATCATGCCTGGCGTAGCCATTATCTCATAGTGTGGCGTGGAACATAAACGCCTTGCCTTAAAGTCAATTCCTGGCTGATAGTCTATTCTGAAACAATGATAAAGGTCTGGGTAGTCGGCCATGTCAATGGATATAAGTGCACGTCTGCCGCAATCAAATGCGCGTATTACCTTATATTTTTTATAATTTATTATTCTTTGCGGTTTATCGATAAAATATTGCATGAAATCCAGAGCGAAAGGCATGGCTATGGCCTCGCCTCCATATACTATATGTTGTGGAAGGAGCAGGAGTGATTTATATCCATCATTGCCTGACAATATTAGTTGTCTCTTGTTCGGCTGGCGGTGGCTATGGCTTGGCTTCTTGCCGGTTGGAGTGGAGGAGAAGTATTTTTTGACGGATTGTTCCAACTTGTAGCTTTCATGCAACAAGTCATTGCTTACTGTGATGCTGCCTTTGTTTTCGTCCATGGATTGAATCGCAAACATTAGCCCTTTGTTAAACTCAAATGGGTTGGCATCTGTGCATTTTGCCAATAGTCCATTTTCAAGCTCTACAGTGAAATCCCCGATGTTGCCGCAGGAAATGCTGCCTTTCATACACATACCAGGGCGTATTTCTTTCCATGGATTTGGTTTTCTCTCTTTCAGGCTGCAAATCAAATTTGAGTATCTGCCTTTTTCACTGTGGATTTCGCGGATTATCCTTGCAGGCTTTATACGTGATGGATCATCCATTTTCATTCTGGCAAGTTTCTTTTTTTCATATTCCACATTTTCTACCTGCCAGTCTATTTGGTTATTATATATGAAACCCTGTGCCAGGTTCTCGTCGTTAGTGACAAACTGCACACCTTTTTCCGTAGTTTTAGTAAGCCTTATTTCCACATTTTCTCCTCGTTTATATACACTAAAGTCTTGAAAATTCTTTGTACTCAGTATATAAAATCCTTTGCCATCTTGTCCCGATACTTCTACTTTTACACGCTGGCCTAAATAAAACAAGCATGACGGATTCTCTACAAACTGTTTTGACATATTATACTTTTGTATTATACCCTTGTCACCGTCATCAGTCCTAACAACAACCTGGGTGTCTCCTACGACGGTCACCTTTCCAAACTTAACTTGTTTATCTTGTCTGTTTGAAAATTCGTGAATACTTTGCCCGTTTAAATGTAATTTGTTTTCTTCCATTTTCATTTAAGTGTTGTTTTACATGTTAATTGAATTGATTTAGGTTAAAACTTATGCGTAAGATAAGAGTTGTGAATATCGTTACTTTAATAACTCCAAAGGTGTTAACTCATCAAATTAAGCTATTCGTTACAAACCTTAGATGCGAAGATATTCAAAAATCTGTGGAATAACCGAAGGATTTCAGTAGATTAATGCAATATAATCTGTGAATTAAGTAGTTAGGGGAAAATCACGGAAGTTGGGAAGAGGGCTGAAAACCGTTTCTAAGCGGATTGAAGCAGAAGAACGGTTTCCTAT
>CAJJWN010000021.1 GCA_905196835.1 uncultured Prevotella sp.
AGGTTTAATTTTTCATTGTTCATTGTTAATTTCCGCACAGCGGACATACCTCTTCAAGGCCCTATTACCACGAATGCCAATACACCTGAACTGCGGACGAACCGCCTTTCATATTTTATCCGCAGACCGCCCGCCCCGCAACATTTCACCGTCCACAAGGCAACAAAACGCCCAAATTGTTTTGCAGTGTCGCAAAATACCGCTATTTTTGCAATGACCTACAGTCAGCCCTGCGTGGGCGTGCGGGTCATTTACTGAGAAAGGACGTTTACGGACGTTGTCTTCTACGCTCAAACTTCGCAAACTTGACCTGGAGAAGAAACGGCAACGGGAACGTCCACGTTGGGTGTATTATACCCTTTCCGCAACCAACGGCTGCGGAAAGACAAGTGTAATATCTCACGGCGTGGGCTGACTGCGGTTGCCTATCCTCTGGGGAGGCATTGCGAAGGCCTGAGCGTGGGATAGGCGAGAAGTAGAAACTCCCACGCTCTTTTTTAGTATCTCAAGCCAACCGACATCATCCTGCCTCGGGAGTTTGCAGGGCAAACTAAAAGACACAAAATCATGAAAAAGCTTTTATTTACCCTCATCACCTGCTGCATGGGCGCACTCTCGGCCGCAGCGCAGGAAAACGTAACAATTGACGGCATCAACTATTACCTCTACAATTATGAAGCTACGGTGGCTGTTCAATCTAAAACTTTGGACGGAAGCATTGTTATTCCTGATGAACTGTTTTATAACTCGGTTACATATAAAGTAACAGGCATTGCCAATGACGCATTTGCAGAAACGCAAATTATAGGCATAGAACTGCCTGAAGGCATAACAACTCTTGGCAACAGGTGCTTCCAAAGATGTGGAAGCCTATACTATGTAAAACTAAAAGGCGATGTTACATCACTTGGAGAAGCATGTTTTGAAAGTTGTGGTGCTTTAACTTCATTAGACTTTCTACCACAAACCGTGACATCGTTAGGTCCTTTATGCTTTTCCGGATGCGATTTATTGACAACTATTAAATTACCCAATAATATAACAACATTAGGAAACTATTGTTTTCAGAACTGTGATGGGCTTACAGATGTTGTTTTACCAGCAGGCATAACAGAAATACCCTTTGCTTGTTTCGCACAATCGAGCCTGCGCTCCATTGTTCTACCTGAAAGCGTTGAGACATTAGGTACATCTTGTTTTGTAAGCTGTAAAAACTTAGCTTCTATAACTTTTCCCAAAAGTCTAAAAGATATTGGCTACAGAAATACTGACATATCACATTGTTTTAATTACTGTTCAAGCCTCGCCGAGGTTATTTGTCCTTGGGACAACTTGGACGATATTCACGTAACCGATGATGCTTTCGACGGCATTTTCTCCGAAGCCATCCTGCGAGTTCCAAAGGGCACGGCTGACATGTACCGCCAGACAAGTCCTTGGAACACGTTTAAATTTATAGAAGAGATGGACGAAGAGGCGGAAGACGCAGAGCCATGCGCCACTCCGACAATCGCTTTCGAGGGCAAGAAGCTGACGTTCAGCAGCGCGACCGACGGCGCAGAGTATCACTATACAATCGCAGACAACGACGTTAAGACCGAGGCTTACTTGAAGGACGGCGTAGTTGAACTTGACGCAGCGTATGAAGTGAAGGTGTATGCGTCGGCCAGCGGCTACAAGAACAGCGACATGGCGTATGCCACAATCTTCTTCATCGACCAGGCGGAGACAGCTACCGGCCTGACATTCGCCCCGGAGCAGCGCGGCGTAATGGTGACGAACGACGGGCAGACGGTAACCGTAAGCGGACTGGAAGACGGCGAGCGGGTGGAGCTGTACGCCGTTGACGGCACGCTGCTCAACACCGGCGCGGCCGTGGCTGCCGGCACGGTAAGCCTCGACGCGGGGCAGGCTACGGGCGTGGTGATAGTGAAGGCAGGGCAAAGCAGCATGAAAGTGAGCCTGCGCTGACACAGACCGGCACTGCCTTACGGCATTCAACGATACTGAAAAGGCCGTCTTCCCCAACCGGGAAGACGGCCTTTCACATATCAAAAGCCTGCTTCATGTCATGCCAACAGACGCTTCACGATGGCCGATATTGCGCCTCCGTCGGCGCGGCCTGCCATCTGCTTGGTGGCCGTTCCCATGACGCGGCCCATGTCTTTCATGCCCGTTGCACCGGTCTGGGCTATAATTTCCTTTACGGCGGCCTCTATTTCAGCCTCTGTAAGGGGCTTGGGCAGGTATTCTTCGATGACCGCCACCTGCGCCAGTTCGGCGTCGGCAAGGTCTTGACGGCCCTGCGCCGTGAACGTGGCTGCCGACTCCTTGCCCTGCTTGGCCAGCTTTGAGAGCAGCTTCAGGGCGTCGGCGTCCTCGAGAGTGTCGTTCGCTCCGGGTGCCGTCTTTGCCTCGAGAAATACTTTCTTTATGTTGCGCAAGGTCTCGAGACGCACCTTGTCGCGGGCCTTCATGGCCTCCTTGATGTCGTTGCTGACTTGTTCGAATAATGCCATAACAGTTGGATTAAAGCCCCTCCCGACCTCCCCCGTGGGGAGGAGCTTAGTTAGCTAAAATGTATGTTGCCAGCGTCTCCTCCCCTCGGGGAGGTAGGGAGGGGGCTGCTTTTACGCAAACTTGATTGTGCCTTGCACCTTACTGTTGTCTTCCACCTCGGCTTTCTTGACGTTGCCGATGGCCTGGTTCTTGATTTCCTCAAGCTCCTGGCGCGTACGTTTGTACGTAGGCGTAGACTCAACGGACGAGATTACGTCGTCATTGTCAAGGTCTTCCTGGCGGAACAGGTATATGTGGGGACGGCGTTTGTACTTCGACGTCTTGCCGTCGCCGCCGTATATGCGCTCGCGGCGCGCCCTGCGCTCGGCCGCCTTCTCCTCTTCCTCGGCGCGGCGCTCGCTCTCTTCCTGCGTATGTTTCTTGATGTGGTTGTTCATTCCGTCCACGTCCTCTATGCCGAAGCCCGTGGCAAGGATTGTGACTTTGATTTTCTCGCCAAGCTCCGGGTCGAGGGCGAGGCCCCATTTGAACTCGAACTTAGTGTCAAACTTGGCTATAAAATCGTTCACGTCGTTCATCTCTTCCATCATCAGGCTGCCCTTGCTGTTGCCTTTCTCGCCGCTGAACGATATGTTGAGAAGGATTTTCTTCGAGTTGAAAATGTCGTTGTCGTTGAGCAAAGGCGAGTTTAGAGCGTCGTCGATGGCCTTCTTCACACGTCCTTCCCCCTCGCCGTAGCCGGTGCTCATGATGGCTACTCCGCCGTCTTTCAGCACGGTCTGCACGTCCTTGAAGTCAAGGTTCATAAGTCCGTGTACCGTTATTATCTCCGATATACTCTTCGCCGCGACGCTCAAAGTGTCGTCAGCCTTGCCGAAAGCGTCGAGGATTGACAGCTCCGGATATATCTCGCGAAGGCGCTCGTTGTTGATTACGAGCAGCGCGTCTACGTGCTTTGCCATCTCTTCAACGCCGTCAAGAGCCTGGTCTATCTTCTTCTCACCCTCAAAACGGAAAGGTATTGTCACGATGCCGACGGTAAGTATGCCCATAGCCTTTGACTCCCGGGCTATCACCGGGGCGGCTCCCGTACCTGTACCGCCGCCCATTCCGGCCGTGATGAACACCATCTTGGTGCCGTCGTTGAGCATCTTCCTTATGTCCTCGATGCTCTCCTCGGCCGCCTCACGCGCCTTTTCGGGTTTGTTTCCGGCACCAAGTCCTTCCTTGCCAAGCTGCAGATGCACCGGCACAGGCGAGTCGCTAAGCGCCTGGTTGTCAGTGTTGCACAGCACGAACGACACGTCGTGTATGCCCTCTCGGTACATGTGGTTGACAGCGTTGCCTCCGCCGCCACCCACGCCGATGACCTTTATTATGCTTTTCTTCTTCTCCGGTTCGCCGTAATCGACGATACTACGTCTTTCAGTCATATCTAAATATCCGTTAAATCATGGTTAGTTATCATATTACTTCATACCTCCGGCCTTGCCGTCCGCGCCTTGTCACTCCTCGGCCACAAGCCCTTTGAGGAACGATTTTACCTTGTCAAAGCGCTTCTTCATGCTCTTGTTCTCGTTGGCCTGCTCTTCTTCAAGGCGCGCGGCTTCCTCTGCCTCCTTCTTGGCAAGCTCTTCAGCCGCCTTGCGACGCTGCTCCTCGATGGCCGCTTTCTCGGCAGCCGTAGGAACAACGCCCGGCCCCATCTCGCTTGCACTGCGCGGAGTCTGGTGCAGGTCGGCTGTTTTAGTGGCAGGCTTGGCCGTCTTTTCCGCGTCAAAAAGGTCGCCGTGCTCGGGAGTTTCCTCGCCTGCGCAGTTCATGTCGCCCTTCGCCAGTATGCCGAGCACGGTGTTCATGGTGCCGTTGTGGGCGGTTATGGCGGGATTGTTCGACGTTATCGTCTGCGTAACAAACTTCGCCACACGGATTTTGTCGATGTGAGTATGATTGCGGAACGCCTTTTCTATGTCCTTCATATTCGACCCTCCACCGGTCAGAATGATGCCACCCAGCAGACGGTCGGCGTATTCAGAGGGCACCTGGTACCATACGTTCTCTATTATTTCCTGCAACCTTCCTTCCACAATATCTATGAACTTGCGGCTCTCCACGCTGCGTTCAGCGTCGATGGGGAGCATCAGCGTGTTGTCGATGTCATTGTTGTCAGTGTAAGCACAGCCGTATTTCAGCTTCATCTTCTCGGCCGTAGCCTCGTCCATCTGCAACGAGGCGATGTCCTTTGTTATGTTGTTTCCGCCGAGAGGGATTACCGACAAGTGGCGCAGTATGTTCTTGTAATACACGGAAACGGTAGTAGTGTCGGCGCCAAGGTCAACCAACACGCAGCCCGAACGCTTCTCCGCGTCGGTCAATACGCTGTCGGCCAGCGCAAGCGGAGCGAGATACATTTCGGCGATTGCCACCTCGGCGGTGCTGAAACACTTGTTAAGCTTGCTGTAAAAAGCCTTCCTCCACAGTATGTTCATGAAGTTGCCTTCGAGCCGGCTGCACTGTATTCCGACGGGGTCGAGCTGCAACTGGTTGTCCACCTTGTATTCCTGGGTGGCCGCGTCGAGTATTTCCTGGTCGGGATAAGACATGTTCCGGTTGGTGTCCATCAGTTCGTTGACCATCTCCTGCGACACGATTGTATCGGCGGGAAGGTCTTTCACGATGACGTTCCTTACGCTTTGGATAGACTGTCCGCCTACTCCGACGTACACTTTTGAAATCTC
Organism: uncultured Prevotella sp.; assembly: GCA_905196835.1. Taxonomy (GTDB): domain Bacteria; phylum Bacteroidota; class Bacteroidia; order Bacteroidales; family Bacteroidaceae; genus Prevotella; species Prevotella stercoripullorum. The sequence continues at coordinate 5,259 of CAJJWN010000021.1, forward strand.
CGACTTCAACGTAGCCGAGAGTTTTTTCACTATGTTGGCGATGCACTGCACCGTTTGGTTCAAGTTGTAAACAATTCCTTTGCGGATAAAAGAAGACGAATCCTCCTTTACCACGGCAAGCACGGATATGCTTCCGTCGAGGTTTTTCTTTCCGGCGATGCCTGTCACCTTGGATGAGCCAAGCTCAATTGCTACGATAAAATCCTTTGCTGCCATACGCTTGTATATTATGTTTTCCTATTTTATATGCTCTTCTGTTTCTTCTTTTTACATATTATCTGGTTGTCAAACTCAAGGTCGATGTACGAATACTTGTTCCAACCGGCCTGGCTCAGACCGTATTTGTAGAACTTCTTGAGCCTGTCGAGCTTCTTCCCCACGAAGTCGGCTATCAAAGCCTTGCGCTGGTTGGCGTATTTCGTCTGGGGCAAGCATCCCAAATAAACGATGTGGTCGCCCACACGGGGCACCAGCTCCACGCCCAAGTCGGGCAGGATGTTGATTTGCACTATCTGGTTGCGCCAGAACTCGTCCTTCATTATCTCTATGGCGAGATTGGCAAGATACCTTTGCGAGTACCACTTTGTTATATGCCCGGTGGCTATTATGAGGTCCGACGTATAGTTGGAGTTGGGCATTATGCCGCCGTGGTCGTCCAGATAATAGTCCTCTCCAGCCGCGTTCTTCACGCGGACGATGGGCAGGCTCTGCGTCAGGCTTATGTTCACGCATCCGTCCTTGGTCTTGTAACACTGCGCGGTCTTGACAAACGGGCTGTCCTTGAGCTTGTCCTCGATGTCGCGCGGGTTGACGTCAGCCATGCGCTTCTTGAACGGATACAGCCTGCTGCGCTCCAGTATGCGCTTTATTTCAGCCGCACTGAGAAAGCCGTTGGTGCTCTCGTCCTCAATGTTTATCTGCACTTTGGTGCATACGGGGTACGCCTCCTTCGGGTTGTTGAAGGACGTCATGGCAAGCACCACGTAGACGGCAAGCACGCCGCAGAGTGCAAAGGTAAGGAGTTTTTTCAGGCGGAGCTTCATTTATCTGTATTTTTCCAGGAGTATTTTCTCTATTTGCGGCACATAGTTGTCAAGGTCGCCGGCTCCGAGGACGACAAGTACCTCGAAGTCGTTGCCCTTTACATACGACAGCACGTCTTCCTTGTGTATCATCGTTTTCTTCACTCCGGGGGCGAGGTTGTCGTAAATCAGCTTCGACGTCACGCCCGGGATAGGCTCTTCGCGGGCGGGATATATGTCGCAGAGCACCACCTCGTCGAGCAGGCTAAGGCTCTCGGCGAAGTCTTTGTAGAAGTCGCGCGTGCGGCTGTACAGGTGGGGCTGGAATATTGCCGTTATCCTCCTGTCCTTGTAAAGCTCGCGTATGCTCATGGCGCTTTGGCGTATTTCCTTGGGATGGTGGGCGTAGTCGCTCAGGAAGACTATGCGGTCTGTCTTGATTTTGAAGTCGAAGCGGCGGTCTACTCCCTTGTAAGTCCTCATGCCATACTTCAGCTCTTCGGCCGTGCATCCATTGAGCTGGGCCATCGCCATAGCGGCTATGCCGTTGTCGATGTTGATTGGCACAGGCTGGCCGAGGCATATGCCGTTGACCCGCTCTATGGGCGACACGAAGTCGAACGTTATTTCCCCGTTCTCGATTACGACGTTCTCGGCGTGGAAGTCGCCGCCGTCGCGGCTGTAAGTGTACGTCCTCACGCCTTCCTGCACGCGCGGCTGCACCTCCAAGCCGGTGTGTATTATGAGCGCGCCGCCGGGCTGGATGAGCTCCGTATAGTGCGCAAAGCTCTCGAGGTAGGCCTCTTTCGTGCCGTAGATGTCGAGATGGTCGGGGTCGGCAGATGTTATTACGCTCATCCACGGGCGCAGCCAGTGGAACGAGCGGTCGAACTCGTCGGCCTCGATTACCACGAAGTCGCTCTCCTTGCTAAGTATGTAGTTTGACGAGTAGTTTTTGGTTATGCCGCCGAGGAAGGCGTTGCAGTCCACGTGGCTTTGGTGCATGATGTGCGCGCACATGGCCGACGTTGTGGTCTTGCCGTGCGTCCCGGCCACGCACAGGCCCTTATGGGCGCGCGTAAGCATACCGAGCACCTGGGCCCTCTTCTCCACGTCGAAGCCGTCGGCGCGGAAACGCGCCAGCTCCTTGTGGCTTTCGGGTATGGCCGGGGTGTACACCACGAGCGTAGACTCGCGGTTGCGGCAGGCGTGGGGTATTTCGTCCACGTTCTCGTCATAGTGTATCAACATCCCCTCGCGCTCGAGTTGGGAAGTCAGGGCGGAAGGAGTCTTGTCGTAACCGGCCACCACCACGCCCCTGTGAAGGAAGTAGCGGGCTATGGCACTCATGCCTATGCCGCCCGCGCCTATGAAATATACTGCTTTAATGTCGTTCAGTTCCATTGTAGTTTTTTAGAAGTTAAAGGCAAATGCCTTGCATCCTTGCGGCCAATCTCACCTTCTCACCTTTTCAACGTCTCACCTTTCATTGCCAGCTCCACCACCTTGTCGGCTATGATGTCGGCCGAGTCGGGCAGTGCGAGCTTCTTTATGTTTGCGGCGAGGGCGGCCAGCCGCGCGTCGTCTTTCACCGTCTTGATGGCTAAGGCTACAACTTCGGCGGGGGCGTCGGCATCCTTCACGTAGAGGGCTGCGTCCTTATCGACCAGCGCCATGGCGTTCTTCGTCTGGTGGTCTTCGGCCACATTGGGCGAGGGCACGAGTATAACGGGCTTGCCTATGAGGCAGAACTCTGAAATGCTGCTGGCCCCGGCGCGGCTGATTACCAGGTCGGCGGCTCGGTATGCCGCGCCCATGTCGCCGATGAAGTCGGTCACATGGAGCATGGGCAGGTCGGTGCGGCCCGCCAGGCGCTCGTTGATTGAGGCGTTGTAGTATTTGCCCGTCTGCCAGATGAACTGCACGCCGGAGGCCTTTATGTCGTCCAGGTGCTGCATTACGCTCTCGTTCACCGTCCTTGCGCCGAGGCTTCCGCCCACTATGAGCACGGTCTTCTTGCCTTCGTCAAGGCCGAACGAGCGCAGGGCCTCGGCCCTTGTCATCTTCGTGTCGAGCAAAGCCTGCCGCACGGGGTTGCCCGTCTTGACGATTTTCTCCGCCGGGAAGAAGCGCTCCATGCCGTCGTAGGCCACGCATATGCAGTCAACCTTCTTGGCGAGCAGCTTGTTGGTGACCCCGGCATACGAGTTCTGCTCCTGTATCAGGCATGGTATGCCGTGCTTGGCGCACTCGTTCAACATCGGGCCGCTGGCGTAGCCGCCCACTCCCACGGCCGCCATGGGCTTGAAGCGGCGTATGATTTGCTTGGCCATGCGCTGACTTTTCCATATTTTGTAGAGCACGGCGAAGTTCTTAAACATGTTCTTGCGGTCGAAGCCGCAGATGGGCAGCCCCACAATCTCGTACCCGGCATCTGGCACGCGCTGCATTTCCATGCGGCCGAGCGCGCCCACGAAGAGGATGTCGGCATCGGGATGCTTTGCCCGTATGGCGTTGGCTATCGACACGGCCGGGAAGATGTGCCCGCCGGTGCCGCCTCCGCTGATGATTATCCTTAGTTTCTGCTCCATTGGCCTTATACCTTATTATTCCGCAAAAGTAATCATTTTTTTTATCTTACTGCAACTTTGGGTGATATTTTTCCTATGCTCCGACAATTTAATGACCGAAATCATAAGGGCGAAACGGAAAGGGGCAAGCGAATAATCCGCCGCCCCTTCCCAGGCCTCCGACAACTCCCTGCCGTCCCCATCATCCCTTCTTGAAAACCAAAAGGCCGCCTTTCGCCTTCCCAAAGGCCGTCTTTCGCCTTCCCAAAGGCCGCCTTTCGCCTTCCCAAAGGCCGTCTTTCGCCTTCCCAAAGGCCGCCTTTCGCCTTCCCAAAGGCCGTCTTTCGCAGGCTAAAAGACGGCCTTTTGCAACACGGTTTGCAAGTGCCTGACAATCAAGAGGTTACCAAGCAACCCCCCGTCGCAAGCCGGACAAGGGCTTCCGGCATCGCCAGAGAGCCATGACGGGCGACGTATTCCCCACTTTCAGCCATACATCTTCCGCACGGACTCCCGCCATTCCGGCGTGCAACCAACAGCTTACATTTTACGGAAAGAGCGCAAATAAGTTGTTAAATAACTTTCTTTATGTCACAATTACAGGCAAATAAATATACAATTGCAACCGAATAAAGTTGAAATACGCTATTTTGTGACATGAAAAAGAATTTTTATCAGCAAAACATTTTGATAATTCAATAATCTTTCCGAACTTTGCAAAATGATAGAAATCAAGCCTTACGGCCGCCAGGCGGCACCGGCTGGTTACAAAATGTAAGCACAAACAAGCTAAAGCAAACAACTCTTGACTATGGCAGAAGAATTGGAAGTAAAGCAATTGGACGATGTCGTAGTGCGCTTCTCTGGAGACTCCGGCGACGGAATGCAGCTCGCCGGCAACATATTCTCCACCGTGTCGGCTACGATAGGTAACGGTATCTCCACGTTCCCGGACTATCCGGCGGACATCCGCGCGCCGCAAGGCTCGCTCACGGGCGTCTCCGGGTTCCAGGTTCACATCGCCAGCGGCCGCGCCTACACGCCCGGCGACAAGTGCGACGTACTCGTGGCTATGAACGCCGCGGCGCTGAAGACACAGTACCGCTACGCCAAGCCGCAGGCCACAATCATCATCGACACCGACAGTTTCGGTCCGAAAGACCTTGAGAAGGCGCAGTTCAAGACACAAGACTACCTCGGCGAGATGGGCATCGACACCGACCGCGTCGTAGCCTGCCCCATCACACAGATGGTGAAGGACTGCCTCGCCGACAGCGGAATGGACAACAAAGCCGTGCTGAAATGCCGCAACATGTTCGCACTCGGCATAGTATGCTGGCTGTTCAACCGCGACATAAGCTTCGTGGAGGCGTTCCTGCGCGAGAAGTTCGACAAGAAACCGGCCGTTGCCGAAGCCAACATCAAGGTGGTAAACGCCGGTTACGACTACGGACACAACGTCCACGCCAGCGTGCCGGCCACATACCGCATCGAATCCAAGAACAAGGTGAAGGGCCGCTACATGGACATCACCGGCAACAAGGCCACCGCATACGGTCTCATAGCAGCCGCCGAGAAGGCCGGACTGAAGCTATACCTCGGCTCATACCCCATCACCCCCGCCACCGACATACTGCACGAGTTGGCCAAGCACAAGTCGCTCGGAGTGGTGACGGTGCAGTGCGAGGACGAGATTTCGGGCTGCGCCAGCGCCATAGGGGCATCGTTCGCAGGCGCGCTGGCCGCCACATCCACCTCAGGACCGGGCATCTGCCTCAAGTCGGAGGCCATGAACCTCGCCGTAATCGACGAGCTGCCGCTCGTCGTCATCGACGTGCAGCGCGGCGGCCCGTCAACCGGACTGCCCACAAAGAGCGAGCAGACCGACCTGCTGCAAGCCCTCTTCGGCCGCAACGGCGAGTCGCCCATGCCCGTAATAGCCGCCACCAGCCCCACCAACTGCTTCGACGCAGTGTACGCCGCGGCAAAGATTGCAGTGGAACACCTTACCCCCGTAGTCCTGCTTACCGACGCCTTCGTAGCCAACGGCTCGGCCGCGTGGAAGCTGCCGAGCATCGACGAGCTGCCTGAAATTCATCCGCACTACGTCACTCCCGAGCAGAAAGGACACTATACGCCGTACCAGCGCGACCCGGAGACCGGCGCACGCTATTGGGCGATACCCGGGCAGGAGGGCTACGAGCACATACTGGGCGGCCTCGAGAAGGACGGCAATACCGGAGCCATATCCACCGACCCGGAGAACCACGACAAGATGTGCCGCCTGCGCGCGCTAAAAGTGTTCAAAATCCCCGTGCCCGACCTCGAGGTACTTGGCGACGCCGACGACGCCGACCTGCTAATCGTAGGCTTCGGCGGCACCTTCGGTCATCTGTACTCGGCCATGACGGAGATGCGCGAGGCAGGACACAAGGTGGCGTTGGCACACTTCAGCTACATCAACCCACTGCCGAAGAACACCGCCGCCGTGCTTACCAAATATAAAAAGGTGGTCGTAGCCGAGCAGAACCTCGGCCAGTTCGCCGGTTACCTGCGCATGAAGATTGACGACTTCGCCCCCTACCAGTTCAACCAAGTTAAGGGCCAGCCCTTCGTAGTGGAAGAACTTGTAAAGGCGTTCACTAAAATAATCACAGCCCCCTCCCGCCTCCCCGAGGGGAGGTGACGGCCGGCGGCCCAACCTTTGCATGAAAGACTATCCATACCGCACGGCTGACGGGAGCTTGTACGGACACCTGAAAGAGCTTGCAAGGTACAACAGAAGCAACCCCACAGAAGCGGAAAGCCTGCTTTGGCTTATGGTGAAAGGAGGCCGCTTGGGGCGGAACTTCAAGCGCCAGCACGTCATCGGCTGCTTCATCGTCGATTTTGTCTGCATTGAAACAAGACTGATTGTCGAGATAGACGGCGGCTACCATAGCCTGCCAGGCCAACAGGCAAGCGACGCAGAGCGGACTGCATGGCTCGAAAGCCAAGGCTTCAAGGTGATAAGGTTCAGCAATGCGGAAGTCATGCAAAATACAACAAACGTATTACAACAAATAAAAGAAAACTTGAAATAACATGGAGCACAACACATATTCAACCTCCCCCCTCGGGGGGAACGCAGGGGGGGCTTATACGCCTGCCAACTATAAGAAGGGACAACCGCGTTGGTGTCCCGGTTGCGGAGACCATTTCTTCCTGGCTTCGCTCCACAAGGCGATGGCGGAAATAGGCGTTCCGCCGTATCAGACAGCCGTGATTTCAGGCATAGGATGCTCAAGCCGACTGCCGTATTACGTCAGCACGTACGCCATGCAGACCATACACGGACGCGCCGCGGCAATAGCCACGGGCGCGAAAGTTGCCAACCCGGACCTCACCATATGGCAAATCAGCGGCGACGGTGACGGCCTCGCCATAGGCGGAAACCACTTCATACACGCCATGAGGCGCAACATCGACATCAACATGATACTGCTCAACAATCGCATATACGGCCTGACAAAAGGTCAGTATTCGCCTACCAGCCCGCGCGGCTTCGTCAGCAAGTCGTCGCCTTACGGCACGGTGGAAGACCCCTTCCTGCCTGCCGAACTGTGTTTCGGCGCAAGGGGGCACTTCTTTGCACGCGCCGTAGCCACAGACGCAGAAGGAACGGTTGACATCCTGAAGGCCGCATACTACCACAAGGGTGCTTCGGTATGCGAGATTTTGCAGAACTGCGTCATCTTCAACAACGGCTGTTACGACTCCATATACAAGAAGGAAGGCCGCGCGAAGAACGCCATCTACGTGCGCCACGGCCAGCCTTTGGTGTTCGGAGAGAACAACGAGTACGGCCTGATGCAGGAAGGCTTCGGCCTGAAGGTTGTGAAAATCGGCGAGAACGGCGTGACATTGGACGACATCTTGGTGCACGACGCACACTGCCAAGACAATACCCTGCAACTGAAACTCGCCATGATGGACAACGAGCACGGCTTCCCCGTGGCCTTGGGTGTCATCCGCGACGTGGAGGCTCCGACCTACGAGGCCGCCGTACACGAACAAATAGAGGAGGTGAAGGGAAAGAAGAAGTATCACAACTTCGCCGAACTGCTTGAAACGAACGACACGTGGGAGGTGAAATAAACATCTTCCACAAAGGAGTAAACGGGAATTAAAAGGAGTTAGACGGCTTTAAAAGCCGCCTGGAGTTAACGGACAATAGCCTTGTTGATGTCAATTACGCATTTGTCCGTTAACTCCCGATAACTCCGGCGCGAAGCGCCTAACTCCCGTTTACTCCTTTTTCTTACAATATATCTTTTCCGTCAAGCAAATTGATATAAGTCTTTATTGCCTCGTCAATCTCCTTTATGCAGATATATTCGTCGGCGGAATGAGAGCGGGCCGACTGCCCCGGCCCGAGCTTCAGCGACGGGAAGGGCATCAGGGCCTGGTCGGAGAGCGTTGGCGAGCCGAACGGCGTCATGCCCATACCGACGCAGCGGCGCACCACGGGGTTGTCCATGGCTATGCAGGAAGACGACAGGCGGAAGGAGCGGGCGCGCAGTTCGCTCTTCATCTTAGCCTGAAGAAACTCGAAAACGTCCTCATTCCGATAATATTCATTTGTCCTAATGTCAATGGTGAAGCGGCACTCGTCGGGCACAACGTTGTGCTGCGTGCCTGCATTTATTATGGTTACGGTAGCCAGCGTAGGGCCGAGCAGCGGGCTGACACACTCAAACCGGTACGAGCGCAGCCACTGGATGTCGTCCAGCGCGGCGTATATGGCGTTGACACCCTCGCCCCTCGCAGCGTGCCCCGACCGCCCGCGGGCCACTGCATCGACAACCATCAGCCCCTTTTCGGCCACCGCTGGTTGCATACCCGTAGGCTCACCTACGATTGCTATGTCAATTCCGGGCAGAAGGGGCAGGGCGCGGCTGATGCCGTTTTGCCCCGAAACCTCCTCTTCGGCCGATGCCAGATAAACAAGGTTGTACGGCTGCGCGGCCTGCGAGAGGTGGCGGAAGGCCTGCATGAGAGCTACCAGTCCGCCGCCGCAGTCGTTGCTGCCAAGACCGTAAAGACGGCCGTCCACGATGTCGGGCGAGAACGGGTCGCGCGTCCACGAGGCCACGGGCTTAACGGTGTCGATGTGGGCATTGAGCAGCAAAGTAGGCTTCCCTTCTCCATAATGACGGCTTACGGCCCACACGTTGTTGGCCTCGCGCAGCGGCTCGAAGCCGCAGCGGCGCAGCTCCTCCTCCACTATTGAGACGGCGGCGGCCTCGTCACGGCTCACCGAAGGCGTGGCTATGAGCCGCCGGAGCAGGCCGACGGCATCGTCAAGGTAATCGTTCCGTTTCATAATCATGGGGCAAAGATAGTGAAAGGCGAGCGCAAAAGCAAACGAAAAACGCAGTTTTTCAAGTTTGCCTTTGCCGAGCCGCATCCTATTTTCGCCATACATAGATATAAAAAACAGTTAAACGCCCACCCCGGCCATCCCCCAAAGCAAGGGCCGGGACTGATATTTTTATCTTAAAAACGCACTATTTCTCTTATATAATGTTAATTTTTCGGGAGGGGTAAATATAAAAGCCATATATTTGTAACGCTTTTCCGGCAGCGGCTGTTCCCTTTTGGGACATCAGGAAGTGTAAACTCTATGTTCAACCTTAATAAAATCAAAACATTATGTTCAAGAAATCAAAAATTATTTTGCTGGCCCTTGCGGCCTTGGTTATGACGTCGTGCGGCGACGTAGTGTCCAAACTCGGCGGCACGAAGACGGATTCTCCGGAGGTTTTAGAGAAGGCAAAGGAGCTGGCCAAGTCGCAGTTTGACGCCTCGAAGTGGAAAATCGTATCGGTAGACTGGAGCGAAGGCATCGGCCAGGACGAGCTTACGGGCAAAGTTTCGTCAATACGCTTCTACATGATTGACAAGGACGGCAAGGCGTGGCAGCAGACTTTCATCGCCCAGCTCGGCTGGAAAGCCGGCGACCTTGACGACACCAGCTTCGCCAAGGGCGACAAGTATGACGACCCGAAGGAATATCCCGCGCTCGACCTCGACAAGTTCGACGCGGCAAAGTACACCAAGATAATCGAGGATGCGAAGGCGCTCATACCGAAGGGGTACACGTACAAGTCGGTAGACTGCTTCTCGATGAACACTTACAACAAAGTTCCGATGGAGCTGGTGCTCAACGTCGTGGAGGAAGGCAAGGAGACAGTGTCGAACGCCGGGAAGACGTCAATCGTGTTCTACGAGCTGAACTACACCGTAGATGACAACGGCAAAGTGACCCTTAAAGAATAAACCGGACACCGGCCGACGGCCAGCGGTCTTGCAAAAGACGGCTTTTCGCGCTGCGAAAGGCCGTCTTTCGCATTGTAAAAGACCGCCTTTTGCAGGCCGAAAGACGGCCTTTTACAACGGAAACGGTAATCAACTGATTATCAGCATGTTACAAACGGCATGAAAACTCACGGCGAAAAGCGGCGGAAGGCGTGGCGGCAAAATATGTCACACATTGTTTTGCGCTTTCCGCTTTTTATGTTATTTTTGCATAAGGCAACGGGCCAACCATTAAAAACTACCGCCGTATGCATACCAATTGCCACCTGTCAGTGCTCATACAGAAGCAGGCCGAGAAGTACGGAAACCGCCGCGCGCTAATCTACCGCGACTTCGGCGGCTCTAAGTGGAAGTCGGCCTCATGGCGCGACTTCGCCCGCAAGGTGCGCCACGTGTCAAACGCGATGCTCAACATCGGCATCCGGGTGCAGGAGAACGTGGGGGTGTTCTCGCAGAACTGCGTAGAGTACCTTTACACCGACTTCGGCGCGTTCGGCATAAGGGCGGTGACCGTACCCTTCTACGCCACGAGCAGCGAGCAGCAAATACAGTACATGATTGGCGACGCGCAAGTGCGCGTGCTCTTCGTGGGCGAGCAGGAGCAGTATGACAAGGCCCGGCGCGTGTTCGCCCACTGCCCTTCGCTGGAGCGCATCATCGTCTACGACAGGCGCGTTGACATCAATCCGTCTGACAAAAGCTCGATTTACTTCGACGACTTCCTGGCCCTCGGCGACAACAGTCCGCGCCAGTCGGAGGTGGAGAAGCTGTACAAGGAGGCCAACGACGGTGACCTCTGCAACATACTCTACACCAGCGGCACCACCGGCGACAGCAAAGGCGTGATGCTGACTTACGGCCAATACCACGCCGCGCTGGAGGTAAACGCCAGGTTCATACCCGTGGGCGAGGCTGACAGGGTTATGGACTTCCTGCCCATGACGCACATCTTCGAGCGCGCATGGCTGTTCCTCAGCATCGGCGCAGGGGCGGAAATCGTGGTAAATACCAACCCGAAAGAGATACAGCAGTCCATGCGCGAGACGCGGCCCACGTGCATGTCGGCCGTGCCGAGGTTCTGGGAGAAGGTGTACGCCGAGGTAATCGACCGCATCGACCGCGCCACGCCAACGCAGCAGAAGCTGCTGCGCAGGGCTTGGGCCATAGGCCGCAAGCACAACATAGAATACCTTGCACGGGGCAAGCGGCCGCCGCTGCGGCTCAGGATGAAGTATGCCCTGATGCACCGCACGCTCTTCAAAATCGTAAGGAACGAGCTGGGGCTCGACCGTCCAAACATATTCCCCACGGCAGGCGCCACCGTTTCGCCCGAAATCGAGGAGTTTGTACACTCCATCGGCATCAACATGATAGTGGGCTACGGGCTGACCGAGAGCCTCGCCACCGTGTCGGCCGACCACAAGGGGAGGCCTTTCACCGTGGGTTCGGTGGGCCGCCCAATCGACGGACTTGACATAAAGTTCGGCGAAAACGACGAAATACTGCTCAAAGGCCCCACCATCACCAAGGGCTACTACCACCGCGAGGAGCTTAACAAGCAGGCGTTCGACGAGGAAGGGTACTTCCACACGGGCGACTCCGGCTATATCCGGGGCGGTGAACTATTCCTGAAAGACAGGATAAAGGATTTGTTCAAGACATCGAACGGCAAGTACATCGCGCCGCAGATGATAGAGTCGAAGCTTATTGTAGACAAGTACATAGACCAAATCGCCGTCATAGCCGACCAGCGGAAGTTCGTCTCCGCCCTCATAATACCCGACTACGCCCTGCTCGAAGAGTACGCCCAAGGGCACGGCATAGCCTTCACCTCGCGCGAAGAGCTGTGCGCCGACCCCGGAATACACGCCATGATGGCCGAGCGTATAGAGACACTGCAACAGCAACTGGCCAGCTACGAGAAAATAAAACGCTTCACCCTGCTGCCCGACCACTTTACAATGGAGCGCGGAGAGCTTACCAACACGCTGAAAATAAGGCGCAAGGTGCTGGCCAAGAACTATGCGAAGGAAATAGAAAAGATGTATGAGGAAGAGACGGACGCCTACATAGAAGCAACCTGACACCCACCCCTGCCCTCCCCAAGGGAGGGAGCTTGATTAGCTTCAAGGGGTTGCAAACCAGGCGCATCAGGCCAATCCGGCTCATCAGCCCCATCGGGCCTATCCCTAAAGACCAAACCGCATAACCGTAAAACCCGACAACCGTATAACCGTAAAACAAATGATAACAGCCGAACAACTGAAAGATGTGATGGAGCGCGCCGACGCGCTGCACCGCTATCTTGACATAGACAAGAAGAAAATAGAACTTGAAGAGGAAGAACTGCGCACCCAGGCGCCCGACTTCTGGGACGACCCCAAGGCCGCACAGGAGCAGATGAAGAAGGTGAAAGGCATCCGCCGATGGGTTGACGGATATAAAGAGGTGCGCACGCTGGCCGACGAACTGCAGCTGGCTTTCGACTTCTACCACGACCAGATGGTGACGGAAGAGGAGGTTGACGAGGACTACGCCAAGGCAATCCACGCCATAGAAGACCTTGAACTCAAGAATATGCTGCGCCAGAAGGAAGACCCCATGGACTGCGTGATGAAGATTAACAGCGGCGCAGGCGGCACGGAGAGCCAGGACTGGGCGCAGATGCTCATGCGAATGTATATGCGCTGGGCCGAAGCTCACGGTCACAAGGTGACTATAAGCAACATCCAGGAGGGCGACGAAGCCGGCATAAAGAGCGTCACCATGGAGATAGAAGGCGGCGAATATGCCTACGGCTACCTCAAGAGCGAGAACGGAGTACACCGCCTTGTGCGCGTTTCGCCGTTCAATGCGCAGGGCAAACGCATGACGAGTTTTGCCAGTGTGTTCGTCAGTCCGTTGGTTGACGACACAATAGAGGTGTACGTTGACCCGTCGAAAGTCAGCTGGGACCTCTTCCGTTCGGGCGGAGCCGGCGGTCAGAACGTCAACAAGGTGGAGACGGGAGTGCGCCTCCGTTACCAATATGTAGACCCAGACACGGGCGAAGAGGAGGAAATACTTATCGAGAACACCGAGAGCCGAAAGCAGCTGGAGAACCGAAACAACGCCATGCGACTGCTCAAGTCGCAGCTGTATGACCGGGCGATGAAGAAGCGGCTCGAGGCCCAGGCCAAGATAGAAGCAGGCAAGAAGAAGATTGAATGGGGCAGCCAGATACGCAGTTACGTCTTCGACGACCGCCGCGTAAAGGACCACCGCACCAACTATCAGACAACTGACGTGGACGGAGTGATGGACGGCAAGATTGACGGTTTCATCAAAGCATACCTCATGGAGTTCCCCGTCAACGAGGAGGAGTGACCTCAACGAAGGACAAAAGACCTTAACTTAAATACATAATAACTATGAGTCAGAAAAGCAAAGTACGCCACGCACAGCGCGAGGCACAGCAGGAGAAGCAGGCAAAGAAAGTAATCGCATGGATATTCGCGGCACTTATAGTGCTCGCAGTGGTATTCCTTGTAATAGCGGCGATGTACTAAGACGGCATGAGCGGTCTTGAAATAGAGCGCAAGTTCCTTGTACACAAGGCCGGACGGCCGTATAAGGAGCAGGCATACGCCAGCAGCCGCATAACGCAGGGCTACATCTGCACCGAGCGCGGGCGCACCGTAAGGGTGCGCATCCGCGACGGGCGCGGCTTCCTTACCATCAAAGGGCCGTCTGACACGACGGGAACCACGCGCTACGAGTTTGAAAAGGAGATAACGCTCGACGAGGCCCAACACCTTATAAAGCTGTGTCTGCCTGGACTAATCGACAAGACCCGCTACTTGGTAAGGTGCGGACGGCACGTCTTTGAAGTGGACGAGTTCTATGGAGAAAACGACGGACTGGTCGTAGCGGAAGTCGAGTTGCAAAGCGAGGACGAGCCATTCGACAAGCCGGAATTCATCGCCGACGAGGTGACAGGCGACCGCCGCTTCTACAACTCGCAACTGATGAAAACACCGTTCAGCCTCTGGCGCGACGACGTGCCACAAGAATTCCGATGACGGCGGCAAGCGTCGCGCCTACGGCATTTGCCGCAAAGTCGAGCCAGTCGCCGCTGCGGCGGCCGCCGGTGCACGTAGCCTGCAACACCTCTATGAGGCCGCTCATCAGCACAGGAGCAAGCCACGCCCAGACGAACAGCCGCCTCCAGCACACCGCCTTGTGCGACCTTAGATACTCAATCCATATCGTCAGGCACGTGCCTGCATACATTACGATGTGCGTCCACTTGTCGATTAACGCCACATTGTCAAGCGGAGTATGCGGCGGAGTGCAGAAACAGAGCACCCAAATAACGGCTATAAACAGGCAGGAAACGGGATATTGCCTTATCAAATGACTTCTTATTCTCATTTTTACTTATATTTTGCTGCAAAATTAAGATATTCTTTATACATTTGCAACTGACAGACAAGTAAAAATCAAAACAACTATCACGCCACGGAATACGGCCAAACGTTCCACACGGTGCCGCCATAGCCGTGGCTGACGGTCACAACCTAACAAACAATCATGGCAAAAATAGAGAGGGCGAGCTTCGGAAGCAAGCTCGGAGTAATCCTCGCCACGGCCGGTTCAGCCGTAGGCTTGGGCAACGTGTGGCGGTTTCCTTACATGACGGGCGAGTACGGCGGTGCGGCGTTCATCATCATTTACATAGGCTGCGTGCTGCTGTTCGGCATACCGTGCATGGTGAGCGAGTTCATAATAGGCCGCCACGCAGCGTCCAATACAGCCCGGGCGTACCACAGCCTGTCAGGAGGCACGCCGTGGGCGGCCATCGGTTACTTCGGTGTATTTACCGGAGTGCTCATCACGAGCTACTACGCCGTGGTGGCGGGATGGTGCCTCCAGTACATCATAGCGTCCGCATTGGGACAGCTGAAGGGCTCGCCGGAGTTCTTTGCCGACTATTTCAACACGTTCGAACAAGACCCGTTCAAGCCCGTATTGTGGACGGTGGCAATAATACTCATAACCCATTATGTCATCGTACACGGCGTGCGCGGCGGCATCGAAAAGGCGTCAAAGCTCATGATGCCGGCACTGTTCGTGCTGTTGCTCATCGTCGTTGTGTCGGCATGTATGCTTCCGGGGGCTATGAAGGGCATAGCGTTCCTCTTCAAGCCCGACTTCGGCAAGGTCAGCGGCGACGTGCTGCTCGGCGCACTGGGGCAATCGTTCTATTCGTTGAGCATCGGCATGGGATGCCTTTGCACCTACGCGTCTTACTTCAGCCGACAGACCAACCTGATGAAGTCGGCCGTACAAATCGGAGTCCTTGACACTTCGGTTGCCATCCTGGCCGGACTCATGATATTCCCGGCGGCCTTTTCCGTAGGCATCAACCCCGACTCGGGACCCTCACTCGTGTTCATCACCCTGCCCAACGTGTTCCAGCAGGCCTTCGCCTCCGTACCCGTGGTAGGCTACGTGGTGGCCATCGCCTTCTACGCCCTGCTCGCCTTGGCCGCCCTGACGTCGCTGATTTCGCTGCACGAGGTGAGCACCGCCTTCGTGCATGAGGAGATGCACACCACCCGCAAGCGTGCGGCTTGGGTGGTAACGGTCACATGCTCGGCCATCGGAGCGGTGTGTTCGCTGTCGCTCGGGAAGTGGGATTTCCTGAAAATAGGCGACCGCTCGCTGTTCGACTTCTTCGACTTTGCCACGGGACAAATCATGCTTCCGCTCGGCGGTTTCCTCACATGCCTCTTCGTTGGCTGGTATCTGCCGCACAAGATGGTGCGCGACGAGTTCACCAACTGGGGCACGCTGCGCGGCAAACTGTTCCATACCTACCTGTTCTGCATCAAGTACGTGTGCCCGGTCTGCATCCTTCTTATATTCCTGCACCAGTTCGGACTAATCTAAATCCATCTGAAGTAAAAGAAGTTATAGAAGTTAAAGGAGTTAAAGACAATACCCTTTAAACTCAAACCGCACAACCGTAAAACCCTACAACCGTAAGACCTTATAACCCAATAACCGTAAAACCCGAAAACGTAAAACCGCACAACCGTACACAAATGAACTCCTTTTTCTACCTGCAACGCAACGACCGGCGCGCCCTCTTGGCCGTGCTGGTCGTCATAGTTGCGGCCGTGGCCGTGATACATTATGCCGGAACGAGCGGCGGCGAAGCACCCGACGCCCTGGCCGACAGCACCGCCACGGCGGCGGAAGGCCAGGAACGGGAAGGCGAAGGGAATAAAACAACCACATATTATTATACCGAAGGGCGCAAGGCGGAGCTGTTTACGTTCGACCCGAACACGGCGGACAGCACCCAGCTGCTGCGCCTCGGCCTCGCGCCATGGCAGGTAAGGAGCATCTACCGATACCGCGCCAAGGGCGGGGTGTACCGCCATAAGACCGACTTCGCACGCCTCTACGGCCTCACCGCAGGGCAATACCGCCGCTTGGAGCCGTACATCAGCATATCCGACGACTACCGCCCGGCCAGCGAAGTCTACTCCCAACCGAAACAAGACGCCACCGCGCGCGACACCGTAAGATACCCCTTGAAGCTGGGCCCGGGGCAAACCGTAAGCCTCAACACCGCCGACACCGCCCTGCTGAAGCGCGTGCCGGGCATTGGCAGCGGCTTCGCCGGACGAATAACGAGGTACAGGCAACAGCTCGGCGGCTTCTATTCTACAACCCAACTGCTTGAAATAGAGGGCTTTCCGCAGGCCGCCCTGCCCTACTTCACCGCCGACCCGTCGGCCTGCAAGCGGCTCAACATCAACCGCCTTACGCTCAACCAACTGCGCCGCCACCCCTACATCGGCTTCTACCGGGCGAAAACCATCATAGACCACCGCCGCCTGCACGGCCCCATACGCAGCCTCGACGACCTCGCCCTGTACCGCGACTTCCCCAAAGAAGCCATCGAGCGGCTGCGCCCTTACATCGAGTTCTGAAGAAAGAGATTTACAGCGGTTTTCTAAAAGGCCGTCTTTCAGAAACAGAAAGACGGCCTTTTAGTGTGTCATTTGCCGCTTTTTGCAACGCGAAAGACGGCCTTTTGCAAGCCTGCGGGTAACTGCCTGGCAGTCAACGGCATATGTAAGGGTACATAATAGGCCGCCGGGCGGTGTGAAAAATCGTTCAAAATGTATCAAAAATGTTGCATGAACGATTTTTTACACGCGTTGAAATGATATTGCAACGCGCGTATTCCGCAAGGCTATAAATTTGCGGTGAAGGAAACGAAAATATTGTTTACTAACCAAAAAAACAAAACATTATGGTAAAACACATTAAAAGAATGCTGCTAAGCGCAGTGTTCCTCGCTTCAGGTGCGTTGGCGTTCGCCCAGCAGGTTGACGTCAGCGGCACGGTGAAAGACGAGGCCGGCGAGCCCGTAATCGGCGCGACCGTGGCCGAGGAGGGCACGAAGAACGCGACCATCACCGACTTTGACGGCAAATTCAGCCTGAAAACATCGGGCGACAAGCAGCTGACGGTGAGCTACATCGGCTACAAGACCGTAACCGTGAAGCCCGCGCCGCAGCTCGACATCGTAATGGTTGAGGACAACAAGATGATGGAAGAGCTTGTCGTCACCGGTTATACCACGCAGCGCAAGGCCGACTTGACCGGCGCCGTGTCGGTAGTCAACATGGACGACATCGCCGACCTCAACGAGAACAACCCCATGAAGGCTCTCCAGGGGCGCGTGCCGGGCATGAACATCACCGCCGACGGTAACCCAAGCGGCTCCGCGACAATCCGCATACGCGGTGTGGGCACGCTCAACAACAACGACCCGCTGTACATCATCGACGGCGTGCCGACCAAGGCCGGGATGCACGAGCTTAACGGAAACGACATCGAGTCGATACAGGTTTTGAAGGACGCGGCCTCCGCTTCAATATATGGTTCGCGCGCGGCGAACGGCGTCATCATCATAACCACTAAGAAAGGCAAGGCCGGACAGCTGAAAATAGACGTTGACGCGTCGCTCTCCGTGTCGATGTACGCCAACAAGCTTGACGTGCTCAACGCCAAGGAGTTCGGCCAGGCCATGTGGCAGGCATACGTGAACGACGGCCAGGACCCCAACACCAACCCGCTGGGCTACCGCTACGACTGGGGCTATGACGCCAACGGCTACCCCAAGCTGAACGGCATCTCGATGCAACGCTTCCTCGACTCGGGCAACACCGTACCCTCGGCAGACACCGACTGGGTGGACGAGACAACGCGCACCGGCATCGTGCAGAACTATAACGTAGCCGTAAGCAACGGCTCGGAAAAAGGCTCGTCGTACTTCTCGCTGGGCTATTACAAGAACCTCGGCATCATAAAGCACTCCGACTTCAACCGCTTCTCGGCGCGCATGAACTCGGAGTACAAGCTCATCGACAACGTGCTGACCGTAGGCGAGCACTTTACTCTCAACCGCACGTCGGAAGTGCAGGCACCCGGCGGCTTCTTGGAGAACGCCCTCCAGTTCAACCCCTCGCTCCCCGTGTATGACATCAACGGCGAGTTCGCAGGTCCGGTGGGCGGCTATCCCGACAGGGAAAACCCCGTGGCACGCCTCGAGCGCAACGCTGACAACCGCTATACGTACTGGCGCATGTTCGGCGACGCTTACATAAACCTCAGCCTTTTCAAGGGTTTCAACATACGTTCTACCTTCGGTCTCGACTACGCGCAGAAGAAACAGCGCATCTTCACGTACCCCATAACCGAGGGCAACGTGGCCAACGACAAGAACGCCGTTGAGGCCAAGCAGGAGCATTGGACAAAATGGATGTGGAACGCCGTGGCTACCTACAACCTTGAGATAGGCAAGCACCGCGGCGACGTGATGGCCGGTATAGAGCTTAACCGCGAGGACGACGAGTGGTTCTCGGGCTACAAGGAAGACTTTACCATACTCAACACCGACTTCATGTGGCCCGACGCCGGCGTAGGCTCTGCCCAGGCATACGGCTCGGGAGAAGGATATTCGCTCGTGTCGTTCTTCGGCAAGCTCAATTATACTTACGATGACAAGTACCTCTTCTCGCTTACCGTGCGCCACGACGGCTCGTCGCGCTTCGGAAAGAACAACCGTTACGCCACCTTCCCGTCAGTTTCGCTCGGATGGCGCATCAGCCGCGAGAAGTTTATGAAGAACCTGACGTGGCTCGACGACCTCAAGCTGCGCGCCTCTTGGGGACAGACCGGTAACCAGGAAATATCCAACATCGCCCGCTACACCATCTATGTGCCCAATTACGGAGTGACCGAGTCGGGCGGACAGAGCTACGGAACGTCTTACGACATAGCCGGAACCAACGGCGGAAGCATACTTCAGTCGGGCTTCAAGCGCAACCAAATCGGCAACGACGACATCAAATGGGAGACTACCACACAGACAAACATAGGTTTTGACTTCTCCATGTTCCGTCAGACCCTTTACGGCTCGTTCGACTACTATTGGAAGAAGACCACCGACATACTCGTGCAGATGGCCGGCATCGCAGCCATGGGCGAGGGCAGTTCGCAGTGGATTAACGCCGGAGAGATGGAGAACCACGGCTTCGAGCTTAACCTCGGCTACCGCAACCAGACTTCGTTCGGCCTGAAATACGACATCGCCGCCAACATCTCGGCTTACCGCAACAAGATTACCGCGCTGCCCGCCACCGTCGCAGCGAACGGAACCTTCGGTGGAAACGGCGTGAAGAGCGTCATAGGACACCCCAACGGAGCGCAGGTAGGATATGTTGCCGACGGCATATTCAAGTCGCAGGAAGAGGTTGACAACCACGCAACGCAGGAAGGTGCGGCGCCAGGACGCATACGCTGGCGCGACCTTGACGGCAACGGCGTTATCAACGAAGCCGACCAGACGTGGATTTATGACCCCGTACCCGACTTCAGCTACGGCCTTAACATTTACCTTGAATACAAGAACTTCGACCTCACGATGTTCTGGCAGGGTGTGCAGGGCGTCGATATAATCAGCGACCTGAAGAAAGAAACCGACCTTTGGAGCGGCCTGAACATAGGCAACCTAAACAAGGGAGCGCGTGTGCTTGACGCCTGGACGCCGCAGAACCCCAACTCAAGCATACCGGCGTTGTCGCTCAGCGATGTCAACAATGAGAAGCGTGTGTCTTCATATTTCGTTGAAAACGGCTCGTTCCTCAAGCTGCGTAACCTCCAGTTGGGCTACAACGTGCCCAAAGAGTTCGCCAAGAAACTCAAGATGGAGCGTCTGCGTTTCTACCTAAGCGCGCAGAACTTATGGACCATCAAGAGCAAGGACTTTACCGGCGTAGACCCCGAAAACCCCAACTTCGGCTATCCTATACCGCTGAACATCACCTTCGGTATTAATGTAAGCTTCTAAAATACACGCTAACCATAAAACAAGGAAACAATGAAAAAACTGTTATATACAACCGCTTTGGGGCTTGCACTTCTCTGCACGGGCTGCTCGGACTTCCTCGAGGAGCAGGTGCCGCAGGGTACCATTGACAACGAACAGCTGAAAAACCCCGAATATGTGGACAATCTTGTCATCTCGGCTTACGCCGGATGGATTTCGGCCGAGGACATCAACTCGTCCTTCTCGATGTGGAACTACGACGTCCGCTCGGACGATGCCTACAAGGGAGGCAACGGAACGAGTGACGGCGACGTCTTCCACAACCTCGAAATATCGCAAGGCGTCATGACGACGGCATGGAACATCAACGACATGTGGCAGCGTCTGTACAACTGCATATCACGTGTCAATGCGGCGTTGCAGCAGCTCAACCAGCTTGACGAAAACTCTTATCCGCTCAAGCAGCAGCGTATCGCCGAGATGAAGTTCCTCCGCGGACACGGTCATTTCCTCCTCAAGCAGCTTTATAAGAACATAGTCTTCGCCAATGACGAAAACCTTTCGCCCGAGGAATACAACAACCTGTCGAACACTACGTACTCGAACGACGAGGGATGGCAGCAGATAGCCAACGACTTCCAGTTCGCTTACGACAACCTTCCTGACACACAGGCCGACAAGGGACGTCCTACCAAGGCGTCGGCGGCAGCCTATCTGGCCAAGACTTACCTCTACAAGGCTTACCATCAGGACAATCCTGACAACAACGAGGTGACAGGCATTAATGCGGATGACTTGAAGAAAGTAGTGCAGTACACAGAGAAAGCCATCTACCAGGCCGGAGGCTACGCCCTGGAGGCCGACTTCCACAACAACTTCCGTCCCGAACCGCAGTACGAGAACGGGCCGGAGTCGCTTTGGGCGATGCAGTATTCGATGAACGACGGCACCACGAACGGCAACTGCAACTGGTCTTTCGGCCTCATCGTGCCCAACATTCCCGGCGTGACCGACGGTGGATGCGACTTCTACAAGCCGAGCCAGAACCTCGTAAACGCGTTCCGCACCGATGCCGACGGCCATCCGTATTTCGACACTTTCAATGATGACGACTATGACGCGGCCACCGAAACCGCCGACCCGCGCCTCTTCCTGACCGTCGGAATGCCGGGTTTCCCGTATGAGTTCAACCCGAACTACATCATGGACAAGTCTTCTACATGGAGCCGCGGCAACGGTTTGTACGGCTATTACGTGACGCTTAAGCACAATGTTGACCCCGACAGCGAGTATCTTATAAAAGGTGCGTGGTGGGGAAGCCCGATGAACCACATCGTGCTTCGCTACGCCGACGTGCTCCTTATGCGTGCCGAGGCGCTCGTACAGCTTAACGACGGACGCATTGACGAGGCCATAAGCATTGTCAATGAGGTGCGCAACCGCGCCAAGCAGAGCACCGGCATGATAGCCGACTACCCCGCCAAGTACGGCTGCACGTTCAACATCCAGCCCTATACGGGCTCTTACGGCCATGACGAGGCGCTGAAAATAGTCAAGTTCGAGCGTCGTCTCGAGCTGGCGATGGAGAGCGACAGGTTCTTCGACCTGGTACGCTGGGGCGAGGCAAAGGAAGTCATTGACAAGTATTATGCCGAGGAGGCGGACAACTGCACGATATACCAGGGCGCGTCGTTCACCAAGAACAAGCACGAGTACCTGCCCATACCGTTCGCCCAAATCAGTGCAAGCAACGGCCATTACACGCAGAATTGCGGTGGATGGTGACATTTTAACCAAATAAAAAGACATATAACATGAAACTGAATATAAAGCAATTTGCGGCCATGTTGTTTGCAGTTGTGACGGTGTTGGCCGTTGCTGGCTGTGATGACGACAACACGTCAGACCTCCGCCTTGACGGAGACACATGGCTTACGTCCTTTGCATTGGACGGATATGAGGGCATAATCGACAACACCGCCAAGACGGTCAAGGTGGGAGTGCCCGAGATTTACGATGCACGCGCCATGGAAGTGACTGCCATCACGGCGTCAGAGGGCGCGGTAACGTCGATGAATGTTGGCGACGTGGCCGATTTCTCGCTGCCACAGAGCATAACGGTTGTCAACGGAGACGCTTACTTTGACTATACGGTAAGCGTAGTACACGACGCCGCACGCATAACATCGTTCAAGGCGAACGGCTACATCGGCGTTATCAACGAGCAGAACCGCACCATCACCGTGCGTGTGCCCACTACGGCAGACGTAACCGCCATGACCACGGAGATTGTCACTTCAGAGGGCGCTACGGTAACCCCGGCGTCAGGTCAGGTGGTCGATTTCACCGAGCCGGTAGAGTTTACGGTAACATACAACACCGCTACGGCGGTATATACAGTGACCGTCGTCAAGTCTGACGCGCCCAGCGCGGTCTACATCGGCCTGCCAGCCACCATCGACGGACTCGGTCTTGAGGAGCGCGCCGCAGCCGACTGGATGCTGCTCAACGTGGCAAACGCCCAGTACGTTTCGTTCGAGGACGTGCGCACAGGCAACGTAGACCTTAGCGAATGTAAAGTAATGTGGTGGCACCTGCACATCGACGGCGGCATTGACAACATGGAGAAGTTTGACAACGCGGCTCCCGAAGCATTGCAGGCCGTGCCTGCCGTAAAGGAGTTCTATGACAACGGTGGCTGCCTCCTGCTCTCACGCTTCGCCACATATTACGCCGCCAAGCTCGGCGCAACCCTCGACGGGAACAACCCGAACAACTGTTGGGGACAGGTAGAGGAGGATGGTGAAATCACTACCGGCCCGTGGAGCTTCTTCGTTGACGGGCATGAGGACCACCCGATATACAGCGGACTCGTGACAACCATTGACGGCAAGCAGGGCATTTACACCTGCGACACTGGCTACCGCATAACCAACAGCACTTGCCAGTGGCACATAGGAAGCGACTGGGGAGGCTATCCCACGCTTGACGACTGGCGCACGCTGCACGGCGGCATCGACCTCGGCTATGGCGGCGACGGCGCGGTGGTAGTATGGGAGTACCCGGAGAACGCAGCCGGAGGCCACATCCTCTGCATCGGCTCGGGAGCATACGACTGGTATTCTTACGACGTTGACACCACCAACGACCAGTATCACGGCAACGTGGCTACGCTCACTCTCAACGCAATCAATTATCTTACAGCAGACAAGTAAATAAACAGACAAGCAACCAAGCCCCCTCCAAACATCCCCGAGGGGAGGCCTCCAATCCGCTTGCGGCAGGTGTAATTCAAATTAACTAATAGCAATTGAATATTAACCCATGCCGATTTTTCCCCTCCCCCTCGGGGGAGTTGGAGTGGGGCTTGTCACTAACATTGAAAAAATTATGAAGACCATGATATATTCTTTGGCGCTGGCGGCCATGATGACTGCATTCTGTGGCTGCTCTGACGATGACGACCCCGTGCTCACGCAGCGCGACTGGAGCGGCACGACCAACTACTTCGCGCCGACCGACGAGAACAAGGCGGACACGTATTACAAGCCTTACGTAGGCTATGTGGGCGACCCTATGCCCTTCTACGACCCCGTGGCAGGGGACTTCAAGGTGCTTTACCTGCAAGACTACCGCCCCAATCCTGCCGACACTTACCACCCGATATACGGCGTAAGCACAAAGGACGCGGCCAACTATACTTCGCTCGGCGAGGTAATCCCCACCGGAACGGCGGCCGAGCCCGACGCGGCCATAGGTACGGGCAGCACCGTTTACAACGAGGCCGACAAGCTTTACTACACCTTCTACACCGGACATACCAGCAGCCGCGAGGTGGTTATGTACGCCACTTCGGCCGACTTCGAGACGTGGACTAAGGACCGCGCCTTCCGTCTGCGTGGAGACGACTACGGATATGCCGTCAACGACTTCCGCGACCCGTTCGTATTCAAGGGCGACGACGGCAAGTGGCACATGCTCGTGTCAACCAAACAGAACTCGAAGGGCGTGCTTGCTGAGTTCACATCCGAAGATTTGAAGACATGGAGCCATGCAGGCGTGTTCATGACGATGATGTGGGACAGGTTCTACGAGTGCCCCGACGTGTTCAAGATGGGCGACTGGTGGTATCTGGTTTACTCCGAGAAGCACGCGGCCATACGCAAAGTGCAGTATTTCAAGGGCCGCACGCTCGACGAACTGAAGGCTACGACGGCTGGCGACGCAGGCAAATGGCCCGACGACCACGAGGGATTCCTCGACTCGCGCGCCTTCTATGCAGGCAAGACGGCATCCGACGGCACCAACCGTTACATCTGGGGATGGTGCCCCACGCGCAAAGGCAACGACAATACAGAGGTCGGCGCTGACCCCAACGAGCCCGAATGGGCGGGCAACTTGGTAGCCCACAAGCTCATACAGCACGATGACGGCACGCTCACCCTCGGCGCGGTTGACGGCGTCGACGCGAAATATACCAAGCAAGGTGAGGCAGAAGTGATGGCGAAAAGCGACGAGGGCGTGGCAGAAAGCAACGGAACGTACACCCTTACGGGCGACGCCTACACGCTCTTCACGCGCCTGAACACCCACAACCGCATATCGTTCACCGTCAAGACGGCCACGCAGGACGACAAGTTCGGCATCTCCCTCTGCCGCGGAACCGACTCTGAGAAATACTATTCAATCATAGTCAACCCCGAGGGCAGCGGCCGCCGCAAAATCAACTTCGAGGAAGAAGGCCCCGAAGGCAAGGGCTTCATCGCCGGAATTGACGGCTACCTGTTCAACGCCCCGGCGGACAACACCTACCGCGTAACCGTCTATACTGACAACTCCGTGTGCGTAGTCTACATCAACGACAACGTGGCTTACACCAACCGCATATACGGAAACCAGAAGAACTGCTGGTCAATCAACTCCTACGGCGGCACCATCGAGGTGAGCGACGTTGACGTGCGCTACTACTAAACGCGGCAAACGGAAATCTAAGAGACGGCCTTTGGGCCTGCGAAAGGCCGTCTTTCACCCTCTAAAAGGCCGCCTTTTGCAGGCTGAAAGGCGGCATATTGCAAACCGCCTGACCGCCAGGCAGTTACGCACGGGCGGCAAAACGCCCAGAAAACACATGTATTTTGAATAAAACTTTACATTTAAACAAAACAAAACGACCTATGAAAAAAATTTTTTTACTTGCCCTTTCGTTCTTTGCTTACACGGGCTTCGCACAGACAGTGCTGTGGGACGGCGACAATGTTAACGGTACACTATGGACTGACTGTAATCCTGATGTTGTGCAAAATCCCGACAAAAGCGGTATAAACACTTCTGAAAAGTGCATCAAGTTCACCATTGCAAAAGCCGGAGACAGGATTAGAATTCCGTTAAGGGAGTATATGAAGCCAACCATGAACGGCAGTAAACGTGTGTCGCTGATGATAAATAAAAGAGGGAATGAGAATGTCGTGGTAGAACTTTCAGACCCTTGGGAAGGAACACAATATATTAATAAAGTCGCAACTTGGTATACAGATAATGGAGCATGGCAAAAGTTGGTGTTTGATTTTAGCCAGTTTGGTGAGTTTGATAAACCTGGAATTATCTCCATTACTGCGCAAAATGGAGGTAGTGTACCTGATGACCCGACCGTGTACGTTGACAACATAGTCATCGAACCGGCAACACTTGTGGGCGATACGCCTCTTTCCGAAGTTGATAATAGCTCTCTCACAGGAAACATAAAGTTGAATGGTTTATGGATGAAAGAGTGCAAGTGTTCGTATCCTGATTTAGGAAAATGGGATGTTGTTTACGATGATTTCGCTGCACTTAAAGACAAAATATCTCCTTCTGTTACGTCCATCGACATGACGGAAGCCGTGTTGCAAGACGCTTATAACGCCTTCCTCGGTGTTAACAGGAACATCATCGTCTATGCTGACGAGACTGTCAACGGTGACAACGTGGCCATAAACGGCACGGCGGAGAAGGTTGTCCTTTCGCAGGATTATACGTTCAGCATCCCCACCGACTTCACGGCGAAGAGTGTAACGGTGGAGAAGCCGCTCGCGGCGGGCTACAACGCCCTCGTGCTTCCCTTCGACGTTACAGCCGCAGAGCTTGGGGCCGAGGCCCTTTCGACATGCACCGGCGTTAGCGGCGACGGCGCGGAGAAGACCGTTGTGCTGGCCGACGCGGAGACGGTGACGGCCAACACCCCGATGATAGCCAGCGTTGCCGAGACAAAGGAGAGCCTTGTGTTCGGCGAAAGGACGTTCAAGGCCACTACCGCCGCACCAGCTTCAGGCGAGTTCAAGGGCGTTTACGCTCCGCAGAGTGCCGCCGGCATGTGGCTCATCGGCGGCGACGGCACGTTCAGTAAGGGTGCCGACGACGCACAGGTTACCGCCTTCGGCGCATACTGGGACGTTCCCGGAGCCACCGCTTTGAGCCTCGGCACCAGCACGGGCATCACCGGCGTTGAGGCCGACGGCGGCCAAATGGTAGACGTCTACACCATCGGCGGCGTGAAGGTGCGCACGGCCGAGGCTGCCACCGCACTCGACGGACTGGCAAAGGGCGTGTACATCGTGGCCGGAAAGAAGTATGTTGTAAGGTAATGCCAGCCATGCTGGTTTGCAAGAGACGGCCTTTCGGGCTGTGAAAGGCCGTCTTTTGCACGCCGAAAGGCCACCTTTTGCACTGCAAAAGACGGCATATTGGCAAGCCATTGACAGCCAGGCAGTTGCACGGCGGCTGCCGGACGGCGCGGAAACGGTATGATATAGAACATAAAAAAGCAGATAACCATGAGACTGAAGAACATTTTTCTTACATTTGCGGCGGCTCTCGCGCCGGCCTTGTTGCAGGCCGCGCCGCAGCTGAAGGTGCTCCATCTTGCCAACGAACAGAACATCCTGTCCGTCAGCGAGGCGCCGCGCTGCCTGTTGCTGCCCGTACAGGACGACGCGCCCGAGGCCAAGCTGTGCGTCGTCGAGGCCAACATGCCTGTAACTACGGTGATGAACGTGCGCCTGGCGCGCGAGCGTGTGGACTACTATGTGCCGCTCGACCTCTCGGCCTTTATCGGCCGCGACGTCAAGGTTGACGTGCAGGGTATGCCCCAAGGCTCGCTCTGCTGGAAGGAACTGAAGCTCTCCGACACGTTCGACATGGCGAACAGGGAGAAGCACCGTCCGCTGTACCACCACACTCCGGCCTACGGATGGATGAACGACCCTAACGGAATGTTCTACAAGGACGGCGTGTGGCACCTGTATTTCCAGCACAACCCCTACGGCTCTACGTGGGGTAACATGCACTGGGGGCACTCTACGTCTACCGACCTGGTGCACTGGCAGTACGAGGGCGACGCCCTGCTGCCCGACGCCTGGGGCACGGTGTTCAGCGGTTCGGCCGTAGTTGACACTGACAACACCGCCGGCTTCGG
This sequence comes from uncultured Prevotella sp., assembly GCA_905196835.1. Taxonomy (GTDB): domain Bacteria; phylum Bacteroidota; class Bacteroidia; order Bacteroidales; family Bacteroidaceae; genus Prevotella; species Prevotella stercoripullorum. The sequence continues at coordinate 33,057 of CAJJWN010000021.1, forward strand.
CCCCGGTGCGATAGTGGCTTTCTACACGTCGGCCAAGCCTACGCCTTGGGGCGACGCCCAGATGCAGAGCATTGCGTACAGCATCGACGGCGGAAAGACCTTCACCAAGTACGCCGGCAACCCCATACTGACCTCCACCGAGCGCGACTTCCGCGACCCGAAGGTGTTTTGGTACGCCCCCGGCAAGCACTGGGTGATGATGCTCGCGGTAGGTCAGCAGATGCAAATCTTCTCGTCAAAGAATCTCAAAGAATGGAAGCACGAGAGCGACTTCGGCCTGAAGCAGGGCGCGCACGGCGGCGTCTGGGAGTGTCCCGACCTCGTCGAGCTGCCCGTCGAGGGCACAAAGGAGAAGCGTTGGGTGCTCGTCTGCAACCTTAACCCCGGCGGACCGTTCGGCGGAAGCGCCACGCAATACTTCGTGGGGACGTTCGACGGCAGGAAGTTCACCAACCAATATCCCACCAAGACCAAGTGGATGGACTACGGCAAGGACCACTACGCCACCGTGACTTTCCACAACGCGCCCGACGGACGCTGCGTGGCCCTTGGCTGGATGAGCAACTGGCAGTACGCCGCCGTAGTGCCTACGAAGCAGTACCGCTCGGCCAACACCATAGCGCGAGACCTCACCCTGTACCGTCAGGACGGCGACCTGCTGCTCAAGAGCGCGCCTTCCAAGGAGATAGAGGCCGCCCGCAATGACGTGAAGAGCATCAAGAAGTTCAACGTAAGCGACTCTTACAGCATCGAGAACTTGCTCGACGGCAACACCGGTGCTTACGAAATAGAGATGGAAATCAAGAACAACGGCGCGCAGAAAATAGCCTTCACCCTGCTCAACGGTAAGGGCGAGAGCGTCCTTATGTACTACGACACGGCCATGCGGCAGTTTGTCATGGATAGAAGCAACAGCGGCGAGACCGCGTTCAGCCGCGACTTCCCGGCCATGACGGCGGCACCTGTGTCTGGTGGGGACGACTTCACGCTGCGCCTTTTCGTCGACCGCTCCAGTATCGAGGCCTTTGGTGACGGCGGAAAGTTCGTTATGACCAACATTGTGTTCCCCTCCGAGCCTTACAACAAGATGAAGTTCGAGTCCGTTCGCGGCTCGTTCACCGTGAAAAAGATGAATGTTTATAGAATAGGAGCCCCCTCCCGGCCTCCCCGAGGGGCGGAGGGCTGATGCCGCTATGCCATGCAATAATCAATTAACAATCAACAATTAAACAATATCTTATGGAAACTTTACACACCTCCCCACGTGGAGGACGGGAGGGGGCTTCCCCTTATATGAAGCTGGTGCCCGTCATGCTTTGCTTCTTCGCAATGGGTTTCGTCGACCTTGTGGGCATTGCTTCCAACTACGTGAAGGCCGACCTCGGGCTAAGCGACTCCGTGGCTAACGTCTTTCCGTCGATGGTCTTCTTCTGGTTCCTCATCTTCTCCGTGCCAACGGGAATGCTGATGAACCGCATCGGGCGCAAGAACACGGTGCTGCTGTCGCTCGTCGTCACCATAGTTTCACTGCTTTTGCCGCTCTTCGGCGACAGTTTCGGCGTGATGCTGGTGTCCTTCTGCCTGCTCGGCATAGGCAACGCGCTGATGCAGACGTCGCTCAATCCGCTCATATCTACCGTAATTCAGGGCGGCAACCTTGCCAGTACGCTCACCTTCGGCCAGTTCATAAAGGCCATTGCGTCGTTCCTCGCGCCGTACATAGCCATGTGGGGCGCAACGGCGGCCATGCCTTCGTTCGGCTTCGGGTGGAAAGTGCTCTTTCTTGTTTACTTCGTCGTGGGCGTGCTTTCAGCCCTTTTGCTCTTCGTTACGCCAATACATGAGGAGAAGGCGGAGGGCAAGGCGTCGAGCTTCGGCGACTGTCTGCGCCTGCTCGGCAAGCCTATTGTGCTGCTGTCGTTCCTCGGCATCATGTGCCATGTCGGCATCGACGTTGGTACTAACACCACTGCGCCGAAGCTGTTGATGGAGCGTCTGGGCATGACTCTCAACGAGGCGGCCTTCGCCACGAGCCTTTACTTCATCTTCAGGACGGTGGGCTGCCTTACCGGCTCGTTCTTCCTGCGCGTCATGAACAACCGAACGTTCTTCGTAATCAGCGTCGTGATGATGGCGTTGAGCATGGTAGGGATGTTCTTCGGCACGTCGCAGGCGGTGCTCTACACGGCTATCGCCCTTGTGGGTTACGGCAACTCAAACATCTTCTCGCTGGTATATTCGCAGGCGTTGCTGTCCGAACCCGAGAAGCAGAACGAGGTTTCGGGCCTCATGATAATGGGACTTTTCGGCGGAACGGTGTTCCCCCTGCTCATGGGCTTTGCCTCCGACGCAGCCGGACAGGCAGGAGCCGTGGCTGTGATGACCGTCGGCGTAATCTATCTTTTCAGTTATATAAAGAATGTGAAACATTGAATTTCGGTTATGAGGTTGTGCGGTTATTGGGTTGTACGGTGTAATTTGTAAGACCGTTGTACCTTGACAACCGTAAAACCTCATAACCTCAAAACCGTAAAACCTTAAAAATATGAACACAGACATAATCGTAGGACTGGGCGAGGCGTTATGGGACGTGCTGCCCGAAGGCAAGAAACTGGGCGGCGCACCCGCCAACTTCGCATACCATGTAAAGCAGTTCGGCTTCAACTCGATGGCCGTAAGCGCGGTGGGCAACGACAAACTGGGTGAGGAGACGCTGGCCGCGCTCAATGAAAAGGGGCTTGACTACATCATGGCGCAAGTGCCTTACCCCACGGGAACGGTGCAGGTTACGCTCGACGAGGACGGCATTCCGACGTATGACATACGCGAGAACGTGGCCTGGGACAACATCCCATTCACACCCGAAATTGAAGACTTGGCGCGCAACTGCCGCGCCGTATGCTTCGGCTCGCTGGCACAGAGGAACGTCGTTTCGCGCGAAACCATTTATAAGTTCCTCGACACCATGCCCACGGGCGACGGCCGGTTGCGTATTTTCGACATAAACCTTAGGCAGAATTTCTACACCAAGGAAATCATTGCCGAGTCGCTTTACCGCTGCAACATACTGAAAATCAACGACGAGGAGCTTGTCGCCATAGGCCGCATGTTCGGCTATCCGGGTCTTGACATGCGCGACAAATGCTGGCTGCTGCTCGGCAAGTGCAACCTCGACATGCTCGTGCTGACCTGCGGAACCAACGGCAGCTACGTGTTCACTCCGGGCAACGTGTCGTTCCAGGAGACACCGCTCGTCGAGGTGGCCGACACCGTTGGCGCGGGCGACTCGTTCACAGGAGCGTTCTGTTCGGCCATACTCAAGGGCATGTCGGTAGCCGACGCGCACAAGCTGGCCGTCAAGGTGTCGGCGTATGTGTGCACGCAGAGCGGCGCGATGCCCGAGTTGCCAAAGGAATTGACTCAAAGATAAACAGGTAGTATTAGTTAATGGTAAAAGGTGTAGCCGCCGCCCGTGTTGAGGGGTATGCGGCGTTGATTTGCAAAAGACGGCATTTTGTCACGCAAAATGCCGTCTTTTACGTTGTAAAAGGTTATCTTTGAGGACGCAAAAGGCCGCCTTTTGCAAGCCGTCTTGTAACGTACTGGAAATCAACGGGTTGCATTTCGGCGTGAAAACTAACATTAAACAATGCCTAAACCATCCTTTTTATGAAGCATGTAATACTGTCAACCATCATCGCGGCTGCGGCCGTCTGCGCCCCGGCGAGTGCCGCGGAGTCGCCCAAGAACATACGCATTTCCACCGACGAGACCGACCTCGTGCTGCAAGTTGCGCCCAACGGGCGGCTCTACCAGGTGTATTTCGGCGAGCGGCTGAAGCATGAAAGCGATTTGAATAGCCTCGAATGGAGCGTCCATGCAGGCTCTGACGGCTCTGTGACGACGCGCGGATGGGAGGTGTACAGCGGTTCGGGAGGAGAAGATTACTTCGAGCCTGCCCTCGCGGTGACCCACGCCGACGGCAATCCTACTACCTATTTATATTACCAATCATCTGAAACGAAAGCCGTCAGCGGCGGCACGCAGACCGACATACGCCTGCGCGACGACCGCTATCCGCTCTCTGTTACGCTGCACTACGTGGCCTACGCCGCCGAGAACGTAATCAAGACGTGGAGCGAAATAAGCCATGACGAGCGCGGAAGCGTCACCCTCGACCGCTACGCCTCGACCATGCTCTACTTCAACGAGCCGGCGTATTACCTCACCGAGTTCAGCAGCGACTGGGCCAGGGAGGCGCAGATGACGACGCAACGCCTGCTGCCCGGCAAGAAAGTGCTCGACACCAAGCTCGGCAGCCGCGCCGCAATGCTGATGCAACCCTTCTTCCAGCTCGGCCTCGACGGCCCCGCCAAGGAGGCGGCAGGCCGCGTGCTGACCGGCACAATAGGCTGGACGGGCAACTTCAGCATGACCTTCGAGGTTGACAACGTGGGCAACCTGCGCGTCATCCCGGCCATAAACCCCTATGCGTCGGCCTACAAGCTGAAGCGCGGCGAGGTGTTCACTACGCCCGAATTCATCTTCACGCTTAGCCAGGACGGCGCGGGGCAGGCCAGCCGCAACCTGCATTCGTGGGCGCGCAAGTACCAGCTTAAGGACGGACTGGGGTCGCGCCTCACCCTGCTCAACAACTGGGAGAACACCGGCTTCCGCTTCGACGAGGCCAAGCTCGCCGCCCTCATGAAGGAGGCAAAGGACTTGGGCGTTGACATGTTCCTGCTCGACGACGGATGGTTCGGCAACAAGCATCCGCGCAACAACGACCGCCAGGGCCTTGGCGACTGGCAGGCCAACGCCTCGAAGCTGCCCGGCGGACTGGCCGCCCTTGTCAAGGCGGCCGACGAAGTGGGCGTGAAGTTCGGCCTTTGGATAGAGCCTGAAATGGTAAATCCTAAGAGTGAGCTTTACGAGAAGCATCCCGACTGGGCCATACACCTGCCCAACCGCGACGTGTACTACTACCGCAACCAGCTTGTTCTCGACCTTAGCAACCCCGAAGTGCAGGACTATGTGTTCGGCGTTGTGGACCGTCTGCTGACCGAAAACCCCGGCATCGCCTACTTCAAGTGGGACTGCAACAGCCCCATAACCAACATCTATTCGCCTTACCTGAAAGAAAACCAGGGCCGTATGTACATCGACCACGTGCGCGGAGTGTACAGCGTGATGCGCCGTGTGGCGGAGAAGTACCCCGAGGTGCCGATGATGCTCTGCTCGGGCGGCGGCGCGCGGTGCGACTATGAGGCGTTGAAATACTTTACGGAGTTCTGGCCCAGCGACAACACCGACCCCGTGGAGCGGCTTTACATACAGTGGGGCTTCTCGCAGGTGTTCCCGGCCAAGGCCATGTGCGCACACGTGACGAACTGGGACAAGACGGCTTCGGTGAAGTTCCGTACCGACGTCGCCTCGATGTGCAAGCTCGGTTTCGACATCGGCCTGCACCGCCTTACGGCTGACGAACTGGAGTTCTGCCGCCGCGCGGTGGCTAACTGGAAAGAGCTTAGCCCCGTGATAATGGACGGCGGGCAGTATCGCCTCGTGTCGCCATACGAGGGCAACCACATGGCCGTAAGCTATGTGTCGGAGGACAGGCAGCGTGCCGTGCTCTTCGCCTATGACATTCATCCCCGTTATCAGGAGAAGCTGCACCGCGTAAGGCTGCAAGGGCTCGACCCGGACAAGACCTATACCGTAAGGGAGACCAACCTCATGCCCGGTGCGAAGCCGTCGTTGAAGGCCGAGGGCAAGACGTTTACGGGCGATTATCTTATGAAAGTGGGCCTCGACGTGTTCGGTTTCGCCGACATGCAGAGCCGCGTCGTGGTGCTGGAATAGGCCGGCTTTTAACGCTAAACGTAATGTATTGATATTCAGAATGTTATCAAGCGCTTTGTAAAAGACGGCCTTTTGCATTGCGAAAGGCCGTCTTTTACATTCTAAAATGCCGTCTTTCACACGATGAAAGACGGCATTTTACATTTTAGTCAATATTGTCTGATAAGAATACACACCCTTTGTAGGGACATAATTCATTATGTCCGCACGTTCTGAAAGAACGTTTTTCATTTACTGCGCTTTGATAATACGCCTCTTCGCGGCGTGCGGACATAATGAATTATGTCCCTACAAGGGATGTGTTCTTATTATGGCTTGTGTGTTAGAATATGAAACTGGCATTCTGGCGTCAGCCCGATTATGCATTATGAATTGTGCATTATGAATTGAAAATCAGTCTTCCGCCAGCGAGAAGTCGAGCTGTTTCTTCTCTATGTTGGCCTTTGCCACTACTATGCGGACGGGGTCTCCCAGCTGATATTTGTGGTGATGGCGGCGTCCTACGAGGCAGTAGTTGCGCTCGTCGAAGTCGTAGTAGTCGTCGTCGAGGTCGTGCATGGGCACCATTCCCTCGCAATGGTTCTCGTCGATTTCGCAGTATATGCCGTAGGAAGTTATGCCGCTGATGTGGGCGTCGTACTCGTTGCCTATTTTGTCGGCCATGAATTCCACCATCTTATACTTGATTGAATCGCGCTCGGCCTGTGCGGCTATCTGCTCCATGTCGCTCGCGTGCTCGCACAACTCTTCGTAATACTCCTTGTTCGCGCTGCGTCCGCCGTTCTGGTAGCGCGTCAGCAGGCGGTGCACCATGGTGTCGGGGTAGCGGCGTATGGGGCTGGTGAAGTGGGTGTAGTAGTCGAAGGCCAGTCCGTAGTGCCCTATGTTGTGTACGCTGTACTTGGCTTTCATCATGGCGCGGAGCGCAACCATCTCTATAAGGTTCTGCTCGCGGCGGCCCTGGCAGTCGTCCATCAGCTTGTTGAGGCTGCGCGTTATTTCGCCCTTTGTGCCCGCGGTCTTCAGCTTGTAGCCGAATTTCACGGCAAACTCACGCAGCGTTTCCAGCTTCGTCGGGTCGGGTTGGTCGTGTATTCGGTAGGGCAGTGTCTTGGCCTTCTGCCCCTTTTTCACCTTGCCCACGCTCTCGGCCACGTAGCGGTTAGCCAGCAGCATGAACTCCTCGATTAGCTTGTTGGCGTCTTTCGACTTCTTGAAGTAGCAGCGTATGGGCTTGCCTTTTTCGTCAACCTCGAAGCGCATCTCCTCACGGTCGAACTTAACGGAGCCGTTCTTGAACCTTGCGGCGCGCAGCTTCTTGGCTATGCTGTCGAGCGTTACAAGCTCCGTGGCGTACTCGCCGCGGTAACCGCCGGGGCCGGGGGCTGGCGCAGGCTGCCCCGTTCCGTCCACAACGCCGTTGTCTTCGAGTATCTGCTGCACCTCTTCGTAGGCGAAGCGGCGGTTGCTCTTTATCACGGCGTGCACCAGCCTCCATGATTTCACCTCGCCGTCGGCGTCGATGTCGAACACGGCACTGTACGTTAGCTTCTCCTCGTCGGGGCGAAGAGAGCAGATGAAGTTGCACAGCCGCTCGGGCAGCATCGGTATCGTGCGGTCTACGAGGTACACGCTCGTGGCGCGTTTCTGCGCCTCCTTGTCGATGATTGAGCCTTCGGTGACGTAGTGTGACACGTCGGCTATGTGTACGCCGACCTCCCATAGCCCCTTGCCCAGCTGCCGGATGGAGAGCGCGTCGTCAAAGTCTTTGGCGTCGCGCGGGTCTATGGTGAAGGTGACGACATCGCGGAAGTCCTCGCGTTCGCGGTAATCCTGCTCGGTGATTTCGGCCGGTATCTTCTCGGCTGCTTCCTCCACGCGCTTCGGGTACTTGTACGGCAGGCCGTATTGGGCGAGGATTGAGTGCATCTCGACGTCGTTGTCGCCCTGCTGTCCGAGCACGTCAATCACCTCGCCCACGATGTTCCTGTTGTCATCGTCGGGCCAGCGGGTCACCTTGACCACGGCCTTTTCGCCGTCCTTGCCGCCCTTCAGGCGGTTTTTGGGTATGATGATGTTGTTGGCGAAGACGTTGCCGTCGGGCACGAGGAAGGCGAAGTCGCGCTCCACCTTGAGCCGGCCAACGAACTGGTCGCGTGCGCGCTCCAGTATTTCGGTCACCACGGCCTCCTTGATGTGCTTCTGGCGGCGCGCCAGGAAGGTTACGCGCACGCGGTCGCCGGTGAGCGCCGACTTCGAGTTTCGCTCCGCTACGAACACCGGTTGCGTGCCGTCGTCGGGCACAAAGCTGTTCTTTCCGTTCGATTTTCGTATGAACTTGCCCTCCTGCACCTGTCCTTTCAGGTTGAGCTTGTACGAGTTTTCGCTTGTCTTGACGAGGAAGTCGTCCCACGCCATGTCGTCCATCGCGTCAACGGCCAGCATCTTCGCCGGATGCGTGTTGAGCCGCAGCTCCTTGAATATCTGCTTGAAGCTTAGCTGCTTGTCGGGATTACGCATGAACAGGTCTTGCAACATCTCCGCCAGCTTGTTCTTGGTAAGCCTCTTCTTGTTCTTCTTTTCTTTCATAAGTTATGGTTGTTTTTCGTTCTTCTGATGTGTTTGGGTGGATGTGTCAAAATGGGTTTACAACCCTTGTAGGGACATAATTCATTATGTCCGTACGCTCTAAAAGAGCGTTTAATACCTTGAATGCCAGTTAAATACGTTTCTACCGAAACGTGTGGACATAATGAATTATGTCCCTACAAGGGCGATGGCTTGCAATTTCTACACACCCTCATCCTTTGCGAAGATACGAAAATAATCGCACATACCGGCTGTTTGTTATGATTATTTTGCAAAAAACGGTTTTCCCGTTTGCCGTCTTTCGCCTTGCAAAAGGCCGTCTTTCGCACGCTAAAAGGCCACCTTTTGCACGCTAAAAGACGGCCTTTTGCAGAGCCGTTTGCAACGTGCTGGCAGTCAACGGGTTACGGTTTTCGCGAAAAACGGTGCCGTGATTGCCGAAAAATTGCTATATTTGCATCCGATTTATGTAGTTTCTGAAAACTTAAACCTAAATAAAACCCATTATGGCATACAAACGCATGACGGCGGCCGAGGCTGCCGCATTGATACAGAACGGCCAGAACATAGGCCTTAGCGGCTTCACTCCGGCCGGTACGGCGAAGGCTGTCACTCACGAACTGGCCAAGCGCGCCGAGGCAGAGCACGCCGCCGGGCGCGAGTTCAAGATAGGCTTGTTCACCGGAGCGTCCACAGGCCAGAGCGCCGACGGCGACCTCTCGAATGCGCAGGCGATAAAATACCGCGCGCCTTACACCACCAACCCCGACTTCCGCCGCCACGTCAACGCGGGCGAGATAGCCTACAACGACATTCACCTGAGCCAGATGGCGCAGGAGTTGCGCTACGGCTTCATGGGCCAGGTGGACTGGGCCATACTCGAAGTGTGCGACATAGACGAGGGCGCCGACACCTGCCGCGCCTACCTTACGGCCGCAGGCGGCATCAGTCCGACCGTGGCGCGCCTGGCAAAGCACGTGATACTGGAGCTCAACTCATTCCACAGCAAGGACGCGAAGCTGCTGCACGACGTCTACGAACCGCTTGACCCGCCCCTGCGCCAGCCCATACCAATCACGCGTGTGAGCGACCGCATAGGCAAGCCTTACGTCGAAATAGACGCCAAGAAAATAGTAGGCGTGGTTGAATGCGACATCGCCGACGAGGCGCGCGCCTTCAAGGCGTCCGACCCTGTGACCGACCAAATCGGGCACAACGTGGCACAGTTCCTGCTCGCCGACATGAAGCGCGGTGTCATCCCGTCGTCGTTCCTGCCCCTGCAAAGCGGCGTGGGCAGCACGGCCAACGCCATTCTCGGCGCCCTGGGGCACGAGAAGAGCGTGCCCGACTTCAACGTCTACACCGAGGTTCTTCAAGACAGCGTGGTCGGCATGATGCTTGAGGGCCGCGTGAAGGACGCCTCCTCGTGCTCGCTGACCGTCTCCAACGACTGCCTCCGTCAGATTTACGACAACATCTCGTACTTTAAAGAGCACCTGACGCTGCGCCCCAGCGAGATATCCAACTCTCCCGAGGTAATCCGCCGCTTGGGAGTAATCGCCATAAACACCGCCATCGAGGTTGACATCTACGGCAACGCCAACTCCACACACATATCGGGCACCAAGATGATGAACGGCATCGGCGGCTCGGGCGACTTCGAGCGCAACGCCTACATCAGCATCTTCACCTGCCCGTCTACGGCCAAGGGCGGCCTTATCAGCTCAATAGTGCCCTTCGTAAGCCATCAGGACAGCTCTGAGCACGACGTCAACGTAATCGTGACCGAGCAGGGCGTGGCCGACCTCCGAGGCAAGTCACCGGCCGAACGGGCGCGCCTCATCATCGAGAACTGCGCCCACCCGGACTACCGTCAGCTGCTGCGCGACTACCTGAATATAGCCACCGGCGGCCACACGCGCCACTGCCTGACCGCCGCCTTCGCCATGCACGACACGCTGGCGCGCAAGGGCGACATGCGCATGACCGACTTCGCGGAGTACGTGAAGTAAAGGTGAGAGGGTGAGAAAGTGAGAAGGTGAGAAAGAACTGACCGTATGAGTAGATGTAACGGCGTTTCTTTCTCACCTTCTCACTTTCTCACCCTCTCACCTTTCAGTTTGCTTTTTTTGTGTAAAAACAGGCAAACAATAGGTCAAAACGGGAAAACTTTGCACATATTTTAGGTTTTCTAAATCTTTATTACATACCATTTCGGCAGGCGTTCACGACGTTTTTGCTAACTTTGTTGCGACAAACCATATCGACAGAAACGCTTATGACAAAGCTTGTACGCACCTTGGCGAAGGTTTTGCTTATATTGACCTGCAACACGATTACCGCCGCTGAATATGCCGGACGCGACTCCCTGGCCGTTAACGACAGCATAGAGGAGCATGTATCTGCGCCTGACAGCGCGGCCTCCGCGGCAAACGCCAAGGTGAACATATACGAACTGCCTTACTCGCAGACGCTAAGCCGCCCCGACTGGGGGCGCATGTGGCTGCACACGGGCGTGCTCTTCGCGGGCGGAGTGGCTACGCTCGGCGTGCTGCAGCTGCTGCCCGAGAACGCTACGGCGTGGAACAAGGAGCGCATAACGTCAATTCCCTTCTGGAAAAGATGGAGCTACCACGTAAGCCGCGGCCCCGTGTGGGACGGCGACAGTTTTATATTCAACTACATACTCCACCCCTACGCCGGTGCCGTCTACTACATGGGAGCGCGCAGCATAGGCTTCAACAGGCTCGGCTCGTTCCTCTACTGTACTGCAATATCTACGATTTTCTGGGAGTACGGCATAGAAGCGTTCATGGAAAAGCCGTCCATACAGGACTTAATCCTCACCCCTTTGTCGGGCGTGATACTGGGAGAGGTGTTCTATAAGCTCAAGCGCAAGATAGTAAGCGACGGCTACCGCCTGTGGGGGTCGCGCACATGGGGCAACATAGTGGCATTCCTAATCGACCCGGTTAACGAGGTTATAGGCCTGTTTGCAGGCAATCCGTGCCGCGAAGCGTTGAAAAGGAAGAGCCGTGTGGACGTAAGCTGCACGCCGTGGGCGGTGCCGTTTGACGGCGGCGCGTATGGCTTTACTGTCAGCCTTGCTTTATAACGTTTTCCAAAAGGCCGTCTTTCGCCTTGCAAAAGGCCGTCTTTTACACGCTAAAAGGCCACCTTTTGCACGGCGAAAGGCGGCCTTTTGCAAGGCGGCCTGTTTTGTGTCGGCGCATGGCATGTTGCAGGCCGCCGTTTGGCAGGCGTTGTAATAAAATTGAAACAAAAACCCATTAATCTTTACAATGTCGGCAAATGTCGAATATTTTACTTAACTTTGCGCCCGTTTTACTGATGTTCAGAACGTTATGAAGAAAATCCTGGTTACGGGAGCGAGCGGCTTCATCGGCAGCTTTGTTGTCGAGGAGGCGTTAAAGCGCGGCTTTGAGACGTGGGCGGCGGTGCGCAAGGGCAGTTCGAGACGCTACTTGCAGGACAGCCGCATACGCTTCATCGAGCTTGACTTAGACGACCCCGACGGCCTGCGCGGCAGGCTCGCGGACATCGGTTTCGACTATGTAGTCCACGCGGCGGGCGCAACCAAGTGCCTCGACGCAGCCGACTTCTTCCGCATAAACACCCAAGGCACAAAGAACCTGGCCGCCGCCGTGGCCGCCACTTGCCCGGGGCTGAAGCGCTTTGTGTTCATAAGCAGCCTCAGCGTGCTTGGTCCTGTACGCGAAACGGCACCGTACACCGACATGACCGCAGCCGACACGCCGCGCCCCGACACGGCTTACGGGCGCAGCAAGCTCGAGGCCGAGCGCGCGCTCGACGGTATGCAGGGCTTCCCCTTCATAGTGTTGAGGCCGACGGGAGTGTACGGCCCGCGCGAGAAAGACTACTTCATGATGGCCGAGAGCATAAAGCGGCATGTTGACTTCGCCGCAGGCCTGCGTCCGCAAGACCTCACTTTCATATACGTAAAAGACCTTGTCGGGGCCGTGTTCCTCGCCCTCGAGCGTGGCAACATAGGCTCGCGATACCTTCTTAGCGACGGCCGTGTGTATTCGTCGCGCGCATTCAGCGACCTCATATGCCGCGAACTGGGCAACCCCTGGCTGCTCCGCATAAAGGCTCCGCTGTGGCTTCTGCGCGTAATCACCGCCGCAGGAGAGGGCGTAGGGCGGCTTACCGGCCGGTTGACCGCGCTCAACAACGACAAGTATAAAATCATGCGGCAGCGCAACTGGCGGTGCGACATCCGTCCGGCCGTGGCCGAGCTCGGCTTCAGTCCGCGCTACGGACTGGCCGAAGGAGTGCGTGAAGCCGTCGAGTGGTACAAGGAAAACAAGTGGATTTAAGGCTGTGCGGTCATGCGGTTGTAAGGTTATGAGGTTATACGGTTGTAAGGTTATGCGGTCATACGGTATGCAAACCAACGCCATAAAACCGTAAAACCGTATAACCTCACAACCCCAAAACCGTACAACCGTATAACCTCACAACCCCAAAACCGTACAACCGTATAACCGAAACATACAATGCTGAAATTCATAAAGCAGCTTTTCGCCCTGGACAAGAACCCTAAGAAGGGTCTGTTGGCTATGGAATGGGTCATGCTCGGCTATCTGGCGCTCACCTTGCTGATAGTTTTCTTCACATATACGAAGGCCGAGAACCCCAACGAAATGATTTGGGGGCGTGTCCGCATAGCGGCAATGACGGCCGGAATGTGGGCCGTCTACCGCATGATGCCGTGCCGCCTGACGCTCTTCCTGCGCATAACGGTGCAGCTGGCGTTGCTCGGATGGTGGTATCCCGACACTTACGAAATCAACCGTATGTTGCCCAACCTCGACCATGTGTTCGCCCAATGGGAGCAGGATTTGTTCGGTTGCCAGCCTGCCTTGCTGTTCTGCAAGGCTATGCCGTGGCCCGTCGTGAGCGAGCTTATGAGCATGGGCTACGCCGCTTACTACCCGATGATTGTAGTAGTGGTGGTGTATTACTTCATTTGCAGGTACAAGGAATACGAGCGTGCGGCGTTCGTGGTGCTTGCGTCGTTCTTCATATATTACCTTATTTATATTGTCCTGCCGGTCACGGGGCCTACGTTCTATTACGAGGCGGTGGGTATTGGCAACATAGAGCAGGGCATATTCCCCGACGTTAAGGACCATTTCAACTACATACAGGACTGTCTCGCCACGCCGGGATACAGCGACGGCGTGTTCTACCAGATGGTTGAGAGCGCCAAGGCGGCCGGCGAGCGTCCTACGGCGGCGTTCCCTTCGAGCCACGTAGGCATAAGTACGGTGCTGATGCTGCTGGCCTGGCGCACGGGCAACCGCCGCTTCTTCTACATCCTTCTGCCGCTGTACGTGCTGCTGTGCCTGTCTACCGTGTACATACAGGCCCACTACGCCATCGACGTTTTGGCAGGATGGGTTACGGGCGTGGCCTTCTATTTCGCGCTGATGTGGGTAGGGCGGAAGGTCTGCCGGTAGTTTTGGGAAGTTAAAGAATTTATAGAAGTTAGAGAAGTTATGGCCAAATGCTTTGTCGGTTGCACCTGAAACGGGTAATGGCTATAACTTCTTTAACTTCCATAAATTCTTTAAAATCTTCATATTTATAATTTCTTTAACTCATTGGAAGCCAGCAACTTCGATATTTGTGCTTACCTTTGCAACCATGACAAGGCTAAAATCATTCATCATATCCGTGCTCGCCGTGCTGCTGCCTGCCGCCGCCTGCGCGCAGAAGGGCGGCGAGGCTGACGGCGTGAAGCCCGAAGACAGGGAGGTGGACATGGACAGTCCGACCTTCGTACCCAACATAAAGGTGGGCAAAGTGCTCGTTGACGGCGACAGCATACAGTACGTCGAGCTGAACAACGTGTACGTATATCCGCAGCCAACGTTCAAGAACGCCAAGCGGCGCGCGGCCTACAACCGGCTGGTGTACAACGTGAAGAAGGTTCTGCCGATAGCAAAGGAGGTGAACAAAATCATCATTGAGACCTATGAATACCTACAGACGCTGCCCGACAAGCGTGCGCGCGACGAGCACATGAAGCGCGTAGAGGCCGACATCAAGCGCCGATACACGCCGAGGATGAAGAAACTGTCGTACTCGCAGGGCAAACTCCTCATCAAGCTTGTCTACCGCGAGTGCAACTCTTCGGCGTATGATTTGATACGGGCGTTCATCAGTCCCGTGCGCGCAGGCTTCTACCAGGCCTTCGCCTGGGCGTTCGGCGCGAGCCTGATGAAGAAGTACGACCCCGAGAAGACCGACCGCCTTACCGAGCGCGTGGTGCTCATGGTCGAGGCCGGGCAGCTCTGACGCGGCACGGCCTTGCGCAAGTTGTTTTGCGAAAGGTGGCCTTTGGCAATGTCAAAGGCCACCTTTCGCGTTCTAAAAGACCGTCTTTCGCAGGCCGAAAGGCCACTTTTGCAGCGCGAAAGACGGCCTTTCGGAAAGCCGTTGATAATCAACGAGTTGCAAATAGGCTGCCAACCGTCGTTCAACCCCTTGCCGCAGGGCGTTTCATATGCCACCGTAAAAAATGCGGAATATATTTTGCCGCGCCCCCGAAATTCATTATCTTTGCTAATGACAAACACCCGAAAGACAATGACACAGGAAGAAAAGACCGCCATTGAAGAGCGGATTGTTGACGTGCTGAAGACCGTCTACGACCCCGAAATACCCGTAAACATATACGACCTCGGGCTGATTTACAAGATAGACGTGAAGGACGACGCCACCGTTGACATCGACATGACCTTCACCGCGCCAACATGCCCCGCGGCAGACTTCATCCTCGAGGACGTA
The DNA here is from genome assembly GCA_905196835.1 of uncultured Prevotella sp. Lineage (GTDB taxonomy): Bacteria > Bacteroidota > Bacteroidia > Bacteroidales > Bacteroidaceae > Prevotella > Prevotella stercoripullorum. The sequence continues at coordinate 48,348 of CAJJWN010000021.1, forward strand.
AGGCAGAAGGTGGACGCGCTCGACGGCGTGAAGGCCGCCACGGTAAACCTCGTCTTCGAGCCTGCCTGGGACCAGAGTATGCTCAGCGAGGAGGCAAGGCTCGAGCTGGGGTTGGATTGAGACGCAAGAAACAGAAACACTTAATCATCGCCTATGCGCAAGAACATCTACATACTGTCCGACGCCCACCTCGGCTCGTGGGCCATCGACCACGCACGCACGCAGGAGCGACGCCTTGTGCGTTTCCTCGACGACATAAAGACGAAAGCCGCCGCGGTGTACCTGCTCGGCGACATGTTCGACTTCTGGTACGAGTACCGCTACGTCGTGCCGAAGGGCTACACGCGCTTCCTCGGCAAGCTGTCCGAGCTGACTGACATGGGCGTTGAGGTGCACTTCTTCACCGGCAACCACGACATTTGGGCGTACAGCTACCTGCGCGAGGAGTGCGGCGTGGTGCTGCATACCAAGCCCGTGACTACTGAAATATATGGTAAAATCTTCTATCTCGCCCACGGCGACGGCCTCGGCGACCACGACCCGAAGTTCAACTTCATACGACGCCTGTTCCACAACCGCGTGTGCCAGCGTCTCTTCAGCGCCCTGCATCCGCGCTGGGGCGTGTGGTTCGGCATGGCGTGGGCAAGGCACAGCCGCCTGAAACGCAAGGACGGCAAGGAGCCTCCGTACCAGGGCGAGGACAAGGAAGCCCTCGTGAACTACACCAAGCAGTACATGAAGACCCACCCGGACATAGACTACTTCATCTACGGACACCGCCACATAGAGCTTGACCTCATGCTTTCGCGCAAGACGCGGATGATGATTATAGGCGACTGGATATGGCAGTTCACCTACGTTGTGTTCGACGGCGAGCACCTTTTCCTCGAAGAATACGTCGAGGGAGAAAGCAGACTGTAGGGTAAAGGTGTGAAGGTTAGAAAGTGAGAAGGTGAGAAAACAATTATAAAGGTAGGAAGGTGAGAAAGTGAGAAGGTGAGAAAGCGCAAGCGTTTTATAATATACAACGAACGCGTCTGCGCTTTCTCACCTTCTCACTTTCTCACCTTCACACCTTTACTTTACAGCAGGTTCATTGTGTCGGTGGCAATCATCAGCTCCTCGTCGGTCGGGATTACGCATACGGTAACCTTCGAGTCTGGCGTAGAGATGACGGCTTCCTCGCCGCGGATGGTCTTGTTCTTCTCCACGTCGAGCTTCACTCCCATGTACTCCAGGCCCTCGCAGGCAGCCTCACGGGTGCTGTACTGGTTCTCGCCAACGCCTGCGGTGAACACTATGATGTCGCATCCACCCATGGCCGCGGCGTAAGCTCCGATGTACTTGCGTATGCGGTAGTTGTACATGTCGAGGCCCATCTTGGCGCGTTCGTTGCCGTGCTCTATGGCGTCTTCTATCTCGCGCATGTCTGAAGAGATGCCAGTCACGCCCAGTATGCCGCTCTTCTTGTTGAGCAGGTCAGACATTCCGTCCGCGTCCAAGCTGAGTTTCTTCTGGAGGAAGGTCACCGCTCCGGCGTCGATGTCGCCGCTGCGGGTGCCCATCATCAGGCCTTCCAGCGGCGTGAGACCCATCGACGTGTCTACGCAACGGCCGTTCTCAACGGCTGCTATGCTGCCTCCGTTGCCTATGTGGCAGGTTATTATCTTCTTGTCTTCATACTTTACGCCGAGGAAGTCGCACACACGCTGCGACACGTAGCGGTGACTCGTGCCGTGGAAGCCGTAGCGGCGCACGCCGTATTGCTTGTACAGGTCGTACGGAATGGCGTAAAGATAAGATTGGGCGGGCATCGTCTGGTGGAACGCAGTGTCGAAAACACCTACCTGCGGCAGGCCGGGCATCAGCTCGCTGACGGCTTCCACGCCCTTGAGGTTGGCCGGGTTGTGCAGCGGCGCGAGGTCGATGCACTCCTTGAAGGTCTTGAGCACCTCGTCGTTGATTACCACGCTCTTGTTAAACTTCTCACCTCCGTGCACCATTCGGTGCCCTACGGCGTCGATTTCATCAAGGCTTTTGATTACTCCGATTTCGGGGTCGGTGAGCAGGGAGAAGATGAACTTCACGCCCTCCGTGTGCTCGGGGATGTCGTGCATTATTTGTTTCTTGGTGCCGTCGGGCATCTTCACCTTGACGAATGCCCCCTCGAGGCCGACGCGCTCGGCGCCGCCCGATGTCATGACAGACTTGTCGTCCATGTTGTAAAGTGCGTACTTGATGGACGAGCTGCCGCAGTTCAGGACAAGTATTTTCATTGTTCTTATAGTATTTTTTAGTTAATTGATTATAGATAAGCCGAATAAGCCGAATGAGCCTGATGCGCCTTGGCCGGCATTTGCAGCGGGAACGGGCAAGGCATGTCAAGCTCCCTCCCCTCGGGAGGGGCGGGGAGGGGCTTGTATTATAGCTATTTGTTCTTAGCGTCCATAGCCTGACATGCGGTGATGGCTATCATCTTGTACACGTCATCGACTGAGCAGCCGCGGCTAAGGTCGTTAACCGGGCGTGCGATGCCTTGCAGGATGGGGCCCAGGGCTTCGGCGTCGCCGAGGCGTTGTACGAGCTTGTAGGATATGTTGCCCACTTCGAGGCAGGGGAATACGAGCACGTTGGCGTGTCCGGCGATGTCGCTTCCGGGCGCCTTCTTCGCTCCTACGGAGGGCACGAGGGCTGCGTCGGCCTGCAGTTCGCCGTCTATCTTGAGGTTGGGGTCAAGCTCCTTGGCCAGCTTGGTGGCCTCTACCACCTTGTCAACCACCTCATGCTGCGCGCTGCCCTTGGTCGAGAAGCTTAGCATTGCCACGCGCGGGTCGGCGAAACCGGCCACCGAGCGCGCCGTCTCGGCCGTGCATACGGCGATTTGTGCCAGCTGTCCGGCGTCGGGAACAGGCGTCACTGCCACGTCGCCTACTACCAGGATGCCGTCCTCGCCATACTGTTTCTGCTTCGAGATGAGCAGCATCGCGCCGCTGACGCACGTTATTCCAGGCTCGCACTTGATGATTTGCAGAGCCGGGCGCAGCGTGTCGGCGGTGGTGCTTAGCGCGCCTGAAATCTGTCCGTCGGCGCCTCCCGTCTTGATAATCATGCAGCCCAGGTAGAGCGGGTTCTTCACAAGTTCGCGGGCTTGCTCGATGGTCATGCCCTTCTTCTTGCGCAGTTCGGCCAGCAGGGCGGCATACTCCTCGCTCTTGGGGTTGTTCTCCGGGTCAACGATGGTGGCCTTGCCGATGTGCGTCAGGCCCCACTCGCCTGCCAGGCGGTTGATTTCAGCCGGGTTGCCTATGAGGATAATGTCCGCAATGTCGTCGGCCAGAGCCATGTCGGCCGCCTTCAGCGTGCGCTCCTCGGTGGCTTCGGGGAGCACGATGCGCTGCTTGTCGCTCTTCGCGCGCGCGATGATTTGTTGTACTAAATCCATAGTTTTGTAGTTTATAAGTATATATGTGTTTTGTAAGTTCGAGTTTGCAAACGCCTTGTTTAAGGTTTTGCAAAAATACGGAAAATTATCCGAACACGCGCGGCTTGCAGCGTTTTTTTACTCATAAAAAAGCAAAAGCCCCGACAGGCGGCTTCCACCCGTTTTCCGATATGCGGCAAATCGCAATGCAAAAGGCCGTCAATTGCAGCGCAAAAGGCCGCCTTTTACACGTTAAAAGACGGCCTTTTACAAGGGCGTTGATTATCAGGGAGTTACGCGGACGGCGCATCCGGCCTATTCGGCTCATTGGCCTTATGGGCCGAATGTGCCTGATGAGCCTTATAAGCCATAATTGCCGTTTCCGCGCCCAGCCTTTTCTCAGTAACGGTTTTTATTATTATATTTGCACTGACGACAAGATTTGACCGCATATTTTATAAACATCAAAGACTTATGAAGATAAAGACTGTACACTTGGTGTATTTCAGCGCGACCTACACGTCGCGCA
>CAJJWN010000022.1 GCA_905196835.1 uncultured Prevotella sp.
TCACCGGTGAAGCCCGCCTCGCCCGGGGTCTCGGCTATTGTGCCGCCGAGGGTCAAAGGCTCGGTCTTGCCGTCGTTGAAGCTGTCAAGGGCTGTCGTGAGGTCGCTCTCAAGGGCGGTAGGCTGTGGGTTGCCGTCCGTGTAGGTCAACGTGGCGGTGAGCCTTTGGAGGTTGCCCGCGATGCCGAGCAGCCGCACGGTGGCCGTCCACTTGCCCGCATCGTCACCATCCGTTATCTTCGTGAAGTGCAGCTCCACCTCCGAAGGTGTGCCGTAGGTACCCGTGGCGAAGTCCAGCGTCCCTGCCGCTCCGCTCAGCGTGCCCACGATGCTCTCGATACGCTCTGCCGCGTCGCCCGTCGGCTCGATCATGAGGGTAAGCTTACGCACCTGCTGATGCATCACGGCGGTCAGCTCGTAGTCGGTATCGGCTTCTATCGCCACCTCCTGCACGGAAGAGAAGAGCCAGCCGGGGGTGTTCACGATGAAGCCGCCGTCCGCAGCGTTCACAGCAGCCGTCGTGCCGCTTATCGTGATGCCCTCGGGTATGTTGTAGGCCGCAAGGGTATAGCCGCCTGGCTTGAAAAGATAGTCCGGTGAGTGTGTCGCACCAGTCTCCGTGCCTGTATAGTCACCCATTGTCACTGTCCACTCCGCGGGGATGTCCACGCCCTCGCCCAGGTCAGTCCAGTCGGCGGTGACGGAGATTGCTCCGTGCGAAGGGTGCGGCGTGTCGTGAAGCTCGTCTTTGACACAGGCGGAAAGCAGCGACAAGGCTGCGGACAATATAATAATGTGGAGTTTGTACGTTTTCATTATAAAGACATTTTAATGGATTTGGGTGAATACAGAAACTACAAGTTCCATGCGAGGGTGACCCCTGCGGATATTAGTCCCCACCAGTTTTTGCACTCCGAGCCTTGGCGCACGCGCACACCGTCAGCCACGGTGTACTTCTCGTAATCGGCGTGCAGGCAGCCGACACCGAGCGACAGGTCGAGCGAGAGCGAGCGGTTTAGACGCAACAGGTAGCCGCCCGTCAGTCCGCCGCCGGTCAGGTCGCCCTGCTTGCCAGTAGCGGAGAGCTTGTAGTTGAACGAGCCAAACTTGTACATTACCCCGACATAGCCGCGCTTGCTGCGGCCGAGGTACCAGCGAAACTCGGGAGCAACCTCCCAGAGGGCGTAGCGACGGTCGGCGTTGTTACGGCTCCACGACGTCCACGAGCCGTTGACGAGCAGTCCCCAAGAGCGGTCGGCGCGTACCTCTATGCCTACATCGGGCGTGAGCGTGGCCCAGCGCAACAGGTTGGCGCGGACGTAAAGCCCCATGCCTATGCCGTCGCCGTCATCGGGCGGCGTTGTCGGAGTGGCGCCCTTGCATGGCGTGGCAGCCAGCATAAGGACTGATATCGTGGCCAGGGCCACGGCGGTTGCAGGTCTTTTCATAAAGATATGTTTTATACTTTAATACTATGTGATAAACAGTGTAATTAATCCCGCCGATTAGTTACTCTGTTTTAACTAATCATTTACCATTTAAAAGAAAAACGGATGCGTTACGAAACGTCTTGTTGTCAATCGGTTACGCTTTGCTTGCAAAAATAAGCAATATACTGTTATTTACAAAGAAATAATGTAAATACTGTGTAACTAATCGGCGGGTTTTGTAACAAACCCCATGCCTTCCCTCACTACACACTCCCATTTTACCCATAAAACATGAGTTCGGCGTAAGAAATCTGCGGCAATCATCCTACTTCAATCGGTTGGTTAGTAGCTGTACCCTTATTTGATGGGTTATTTCTTATACCGAATTCACATTAATTACACAATGCAATAAAAAAGGCAGTTGCGCTTACACATTGATTTTCGTTGACGTTGCAGAAGGCCACTTTTTGAAAATTACAATGATTTTGGCGGAAAAACCATGTGGGAAAGTGTGCAAACGTAACCGCCTGACATACTGCATGTTAAGCCTTATTGCCGCTGCGATGTGCAATAAAAACGGCCTTTTAACAGCTTTTGGACGGTATTTACCGGTGGTAAAGGCCGTATCTACGCCCGGTAAGGACGGCCTTTACCATATGTAAGAACGGCTCTTACCCACTGAAAAGACGGCCTTTTACACTACAATATGCCCTCTTTCTGTGGCAAAAAGGCCGTAAAACGCTATGCCGTGGGCACTTCTCGGCACCATAAGCAACCTGGTTTGGATATTTTCCCGTACATTTTCGTTTTGACACACTGACCGCTTTCTCCGCATTATCCTTACTTTCTGACAAATACGCACAAGCCTTTTAAAACCGCTAAAACTTGTAAAAAAACATTTTAATAGCATAAATCACGGGCGGCAAAGGCGCAACATAACGAATAATATTGTACTTTTACACCCAACAACTAATACTTCTATTAACTAATACTCAAACACATAACATCATGATGAAGGGCACATTAGCACTTATCGCAGGTATGGGCATGGCGGCTTTGGCAGCCGTGTCGTCAACGTCGTGCACCGGCGCGGACGCGGCATCAGGCCTTACAGCCTCTGGCTTGACCCCGGCGGCATTCGACACAGTAATCAATCAAAAGGCAGTAAAGCTGTACACGCTGAAAAACGCCGCAGGCATGGAGGCGTGCATAACCAACTTCGGAGGACGCGTAGTGTCGCTCGTCGTTCCCGACAAGGACGGCAAGCCGACCGACGTGGTGCTGGGCTATGACAACATAGCGCAATATGCCGACACGGTGAACAGTCCGAGCGACTACGGCTCGTCAGTAGGCCGCTACGCCAACCGCATAAAGGACGGCCGCCTGACCGTAGGAGGACAGGCGTACCAGTTGCCGCGCAACAACTTCGGTCACTGCCTGCACGGAGGTCCGTCGGGCTGGATGTACCAGGTGTATGACGTGGTGCAGGCCAACGACTCCACGCTACAGCTGACGATAACGTCGCCCGACGGCGACAACGGCTTCCCCGGCACGGTGAAAGCCACCACCACATACAGGCTCACGGCCGACAATACGCTCGACATAACATTCGAGGCGGCTACCGACAAGGAGACCGTGGTGAACATGACTAACCACAGCTACTTCAACCTGAACGGCGACCCGTCGAAAGAAGCGATGGACATGGTGCTCTACGTCAACGCCGACGCGTACACGCCGACAGACTCAACCTACATGACAACAGGCGAGATACTGCCAGTGGAAGGCACTCCGATGGACTTCCGCCAGCCGCGCGCCATCAACACCACGATAAACGACACCACGTTCGCCCAGATAAAGTATGCCTCGGGCTACGACCACAACTGGTGCCTGAACACGTACAAGGACGGCAAGGGCGACGACACGGTGGTTGCCGCGTCGCTCTACTCTCCAAAGACGGGCATCATGCTCGAAATGTACACCAACGAGCCGGGAGTGCAGGTATATACGGGCAACTTCCAGGGCACGGGCGTTGAGTGCAAGCACGGAGTGAAATATCCCAAGCACGTGTCGGTATGCCTCGAGAGCCAGAAATACCCCGACTCGCCCAACAAGAAGGATTGGCCGTCGGCCTACCTGAAGCCTGGCGAAAAGTATTACAGCCACGTTGCATACAAGTTTTCGGTGAGAAAGTGAGAATGTTGAGAATGATTTTTACAACTTAATATCATGAATTGGAATACAAATGAATTTGTTTGGCTCGACTGGGCCGTACTCGCAATAGGCGTAGTAGCGATAATATGGGCGGTGTACCGCGCCATAGAGAAAGACAAAAAAAGAATGAAGGGAGCCGACAGCCAGGACTATCTCTTCGGCAAAGGCGAGCCGTGGTATGTCATAGGCGCGGCCATTTTCGCCGCAAACATAGGCTCTGAGCACCTCGTAGGACTTGCCGGCACCGGCGCAAAAGACGGTGTTGGCATGGCACACTGGGAGATGCAGGGCTGGATGATACTTATACTGGGATGGCTCTTCGTGCCCTTCTACCAGCTGCTCAACAACAAGCTGGGCAAAATCATCACCATGCCCGACTTCCTCAAATTCCGCTACACACAGCGCACAGGCTCGTGGCTTTCAATCATCACGCTGATAGCCTACGTGCTGACAAAGGTATCGGTTACGGCGTTTACCGGCGGCATATTCTTCGAGTACCTGCTCGGCCTGCCGTTCTGGTATGGCGCAATAGGGCTTATCGCAATAACGGCCGTATTTACCGTGTTCGGCGGTATGAAGGGCGTGATGACCCTCTCGGCCATACAGACACCTATTCTTATTATAGGCTCGTTCCTCGTGCTCTTCCTCGGACTTAGCATGTTGGGCAACGGCAGAATTGCCGAGGGCTGGACGCAGATGATGGCAGTATGCAACGCCGCGCACGACGGTTTCGGCACCACGCACATGTTCCACACTGACCCGGCCGACCCGATGTATCCGCAGTTCCCGGGTTACGTGGTATTCCTCGGCGCGTCAATCATCGGTTTCTGGTACTGGTGTACCGACCAACACATCGTACAGCGTGTGCTTGGGCAGACAAAAGGTGAGGACAACGCCACCGTGATGCGCCGCGCACGCCGCGGTACGATAGCCGCAGGCTACTTCAAGCTGTTGCCGGTGTTCATGTTCCTCATCCCCGGCATGGTGGCATTCGCCCTTTCGCAGAAAACAGGTAGCGGCATCATAATGGACATAACCAACACGCACGACACTGACGGAGCCTTCGCCATGATGGTGAAGAACATCCTGCCCGCCGGCGTAAAAGGACTTGTTACAGTAGGTTTCATCTGTGCCCTCGTGGCTTCACTGGCAGCGTTCTTCAACAGTTGCGCAACGCTATTCACCGAAGACTTCTACAAGCCGATGAAGAAAGGCATGAGCGAAAGCCACTACGTATTCGTAGGCCGCGTGGCAACGGTGGTTGTGGTGCTACTCGGACTTGCATGGATGCCTATAATGATGAACATGGGCAACCTTTACTCTTACCTGCAAGACATACAGTCGCTCATAGCTCCGGCCATGGTTGCCGTGTTCACGCTTGGCATATTCTCAAAGCGAATAACGCCAAAGGCCGGCGAATGGGGACTTATAGGCGGTTTCCTCATCGGCATGTTGCGCCTGCTTACCAATGTAATCACCAATTCTGGAAAGGCCACAATGGACGGTGCGTTCTGGGATTATACGGCATGGTTCTGGCAGACCAACTGGCTTATATTCGAAGTATGGCTGCTCGTATTCATCATTGCGATGATGATTGTCGTATCGATGTTTACACCCAAACCAAGCGCAGCACAGATTGAAGCCATAACGTTTACAAAAGAATACAAGGCATCTATCCTGAAGAGCTGGAACAAGTGGGACATTGTGGCAACGCTTGGCGTGGTAGCCCTGTGCGCCGCATTCTACACATACTTCTGGTAAATAAAACATTAATGCGAATATGACAAACTATTATAGCGAGCATTCCAAGGTCTTTGTCTCCGTAGATTGCATTATCTTCGGATTTGAAGACAAGGAGCTGAAATTACTACTCGGCAAGAGAGCCATGGACCCCGGAAGGGGCGAATGGTCTCTTTACGGTGGCTTCGTGGATGAAGACGAAAGCCTTGACGACGCTGCAAACAGGGTATTATACGAACTTACCGGATTGAAAGACCTATATATGAAACAGGTCGGAGCGTTTGGCGCGGTAGACCGCGACCCTGGCGAAAGGGTTATATCCGTGGCATACTGCGCACTAATCAACGTAAAGGACTATGACAAAAGGCTGCTCGAGGCGCACCAAGTAGAATGGGTAAGCCTAAAAAACATGCCCAAACTATATTCCGACCACAATGATATGGTCAAGAAAGCCATAGCCCTGCTGCGCCGCAGAATATCGACTGAGCCACTAAGCTTCAACCTGTTGCCCGACATGTTTACACTAACACAGCTGCAACATGTCTACGAGGCAATACTCGGAGAGCCGGTAGACAAGCGCAATTTCAGGAAAAGGATAAAGACCATCGAGTACATAGAAAAGACTGACAAGATAGACAAGCTGTCGTCAAAACGCGGCGCGGCACTCTACCGTTTCAACAAAGACGCGTACATGGAAGACCCGATATTCAAACTATAAGATTATGCTGGAAGAACTTAAAGAAAGAGTGTTCAAGGCCAACATGGACTTGGTAAAACACAATCTGGTGATATTCACATGGGGCAACGTCTCCGGCATTGACCGCGAGAAAGGCCTCGTAGTAATCAAACCCTCGGGAGTAAGCTACGACACGATGAAGGCATCCGACATGGTAGTTGTAGACCTGGCAACAGGAAAGACCGTCGAAGGCGACCTTAACCCGTCGTCTGACACACCGACTCACCTCGAACTGTACAAGGCGTTCCCTGAAATAGGCGGTGTAGTGCATACCCACTCCACATACGCAACGGCATGGGCGCAGGCCGGCAAGGACATACCCAATATAGGAACAACCCACGCCGACTACTTCCATGACGACATTCCATGCACTGCTGACATGACCGCAGACCAAATGGCGGAATATGAGAAAGAGACAGGCACGGTGATAATAGAGCGTTTTAAGGGACTGAACTACGTACACACCCCGGGCGTACTTGTCAAAAACCACGGGCCGTTCTCATGGGGGAAAGACCCTGACAACGCCGTGTACAACGCCGTAGTGATGGAGCAAGTGGCAAAGATGGCGTTCGTATCATTATGCGTCAACCCCGAGACTACAATGAATCCACTGCTCGTTGAAAAGCACTTCAACCGCAAGCACGGGCCTAACGCTTACTACGGACAGAAAAAGAGAAACAAATAAAACAAGCAAACAAACACTAACAATAAAAAAACAATACTATGGTTAAAGCATTTGAAAATCTTGAAGTGTGGTTCATCACTGGAGCACAGCTTCTTTACGGAGGTGACGCAGTTGTACAGGTAGACGGTCACTCGAAAATAATGGTTGAAGGACTTAACAACTCAGGACGCCTGCCTATCAAGGTGGTGTATAAGGGAACGGCAAACAGCAGCAAGGAAGTGGCCGACCTCTTCGCCGCCGCAAATAACGAGAAGAAATGTGTAGGCGTGATAACGTGGATGCACACCTTCTCTCCTGCAAAGATGTGGATACACGGATTGCAGATACTGCACAAGCCCCTACTCCACCTGCATACACAGTTCAACGAGGAAATTCCATGGGATTCTATCGACATGGACTTCATGAACCTGAATCAAAGCGCGCACGGCGACCGCGAGTTCGGCCACATAATAGCACGTATGCGCCTGCGCCGCAAGCTCGTGGTTGGCTACTGGAAAGACGCCAAGACACAAGACCACATCGCCGTATGGGAGCGCGTCTGCGCTGCATGGGCAGACTCACAGGACATGCTCATACTACGCTTCGGCGACCAAATGAACAACGTTGCCGTAACCGACGGCGACAAGGTGGCCGCCGAGCAGGTGCTGGGTTACCACGTAGACTACTGCCCGTTCAGCGAAGTACTTGAATATTTTAAGAATGTAAAAGACGCCGATGTTGACGCTTTGGTTGACACATACTTCAAGAAATACGACCATGACGCAGAACTTGAAGACAAGTCTACTGTGGCATACAAGAAGGTGTGGAACTCGGCAAAAGCCGAACTTGCACTGCGCGCAATCCTGAAAGACAAGGGCGCAAAGGGCTTCACAACCAACTTTGACGACCTCGGCGACGTTGACGTAGAGCACAGCGGCATGGGCTTCGACCAAATCCCGGGTCTGGCGTCACAACGTCTTATGGCCGAAGGCTACGGTTTCGGAGCGGAAGGCGACTGGAAGTCGGCCGCGCTTTACCGTACCGTATGGGTAATGACGCAGGGCATGGAGAACGGATGCTCATTCCTTGAGGACTACACGCTCAACTTCAACGGCGAGCAAAGCGCAATATTGCAGTCGCACATGCTCGAGGTATGTCCGCTTATAGCAGCTTCAAAGCCCCGCTTGGAGGTACATTTCCTCGGCATAGGCATAAGGAAGAGCGAGACGGCACGCCTCGTATTCACCTCTAAGGTCGGCACAGGCGTTACCGCAACCGTGGTAGACATGGGCAACCGCTTCCGCATGATTGTAAACGACGTGAAGTGTATCGAGCCGAAACCGCTGCCCAAGCTGCCCGTAGCATCAGCCCTGTGGATACCTCAACCAAACTTCGAGGTCGGCGCAGGCTGCTGGATTTACGCCGGCGGAACTCACCACAGCTGCTTCTCTTACGACCTTACCGATGAATACTGGCAGGACTATGCCGAAATCGCAGGCATCGAGTGTGTGTTCATCAATGAAGACACCAAGGTTGACGAATTCCGCAAGGAGCTTCGCTTCAACGACGTTTACTACATGCTCAACAAGGCGTTGAACTGATTAAGAATTAAGAGTTAAGAATTAAGAGTTAAGAATTAAGAGTTAAGAATTAAGAGTTAAGAGTTAGGAATTAAGAATTAAGAAAATTACTTTTTATAATTTTATCCATCAAGGCATATTTTCTTAACTCTTAATTCTTAACTCTTAACTAAAACAGATATGTTTATGAATAAATATGTAATCGGACTTGACTACGGCAGCGACTCGGCACGCGCCCTTGTCGTCAATGCCGGGACGGGAGAAATACTCGCTACAAGCGTAAAGTATTATCCCAGATGGAAGAAGGGATTGTATTGCAACCCCATGACAAACCAATGGCGTCAGCACCCGAAGGACTACCTTGAAGTGCTGGAAGCCACCGTTACCGACGCTTTGGGACAATGCGCAAAGGACATTGCCGAGAATGTTGTAGGCATAGCGTTCGACACTACCGGCTCAACTCCCGCCTTTACCGACGAGAGCGGCACTCCACTGGCTATGCTTCCCGAATTTGCAGAGAACCCTAACGCAATGTTCGTCCTGTGGAAAGACCACACGGCTATCAAGGAAGCTGAAGAGATTAACGCCGCTTGCGCAAAGTCAGATGTAAACTACATCAAATACGAAGGCGGCATATACTCGGCCGAATGGTATTGGGCTAAGGCACTGCACATACTCCGCGAAGACCCGGAAGTGGCGAAGAAGGCGTATTCCATAGTGGAATATTGCGAATGGTTGCCGGCTGTGCTTACCGGAGTGACATCGGCCAAGGACATCGTGCGCAGCCGCTGCGCCTGCGGCCACAAGGCAATGTGGCACAAAGACTGGAACGGACTGCCGCCCGAGGAGTTTCTTACGTCCATTGACCCAAAACTGGCAGGCTTCCGCGACAGGCTCTTCACTGAAACGGAGACGGCAGACAAACCCGTAGGCCACCTCTGCAAGGAATGGGCCGACAGGCTCGGTTTGAGCGAGAACGTGGTCGTTGCCGGTGGCGCTTACGACTGCCACATGGGTGCCGTAGGCGCAGGCGTTACGCCGCACACACTGGTACGTGTAATAGGAACATCCACATGCGACGTCATGGTAGCGTCATACGAGGAAATTGGCGACAAGTGTATCAAAGGCATATGCGGCCAGGTAGACGGCAGCGTAATCCCCGGCATGGTAGGCCTTGAGGCCGGCCAGTCAAGCTTTGGCGACGTGTACGCGATGTTCAGGCGCATACTTGAATTCCCCGTGCGCAACATCCTGCCCCAGGTCGTAGGCGACAAGCTGCCCAAAGAAGAGGTTGACAAGATGGTTGAAGACACGTGCGACAAAATCATAGTCCGCCTTACGGAAGAAGCCGAGAAGATACCCGTAAGCGAAAGCACTATGATAGCGACCGACTGGATTAACGGCCGCCGTACGCCTGACGCCAACCAGCTGCTTAAAGGCACGGTTGCAGGCTTCACGCTCGGGTCTACAGCGCCGCAAGTGTTCCGCGCATTGGTAGAGGCTACGGCGTATGGCACAAAGGCTATAGTTGACCGATTCGAGAACGAAGGCGTAGTAATTGACAATGTTATCGGCATCGGCGGCATAGCGTTGAAGTCGCCGTTCGTGATGCAGACCATGTGCGATGTAATCAACAAGCCAATCAAGGTATGCAACACCGACCAGGCCTGCGCCCTCGGAGCAGCCATGTTCGCGGCTACGGCGGCCGGAGTATACGGCAAGGTTGAAGACGCAATAGCCAACATGAACAGCGGCTTCTCGAAAGAATACAAGCCAAATCCCGACAAGGTAAAGGCTTATGCCGAGCTTTACAAGAACTATCTGAAACTTGGAGAGTTCACCGAAAAAGAATTGTTTAATTGACCGATAGGCCGTCAATATTAGCCTGACAGGTTGTCACAAGCCAATAGCTGCAGGCTAAAACATGGCTAAACGTAATGTCAAAGGCCGTCTTTCATGTTGCGAAAGACGGCCTTTGGCGTTGTTAAAGACCGCCTTCTACCAACACATCAGCCGTATATGCTCAATCTGCTGACTATCAATATGTTACGAAAACACGCGCAACGATGCACTGACTGACAACATGTCAGCATCCTGTTTATGACGAAATGCCATGGAAAAATACACTTTTAAAACTGTACTTAACATGCTGCTGATGACATACGGCAATGCACAATATCCGGCATGGCATATTAAAAATCCACCATGATGAAACTTTTAAAAACAGAAATGAAACAGAATTTAATGCCATGTCAAAGCATTTGAACTTTTGGACGTTTTAAAGCGCCATTTCTTTTGTATTTAACACAAAATTCTTTATCTTTGTACCTGACAAGCAAATTCCGGCAGAATACCGGACAGATGATAACCTGTACACTAACGTTTAATACTATTTATATCAATGAACGACAAAACTTTAATGAACAAAGCAGCCGACAACATCCGCATACTGGCTGCGTCAATGGTTGAAAAAGCTAACTCGGGACACCCCGGCGGCGCCATGGGTGGTGCTGATTTCATCAATGTGCTTTTCTCTGAATTCTTAGTCTATGACCCCGAAAACCCGTCGTGGACTGGCCGTGACCGCTTCTATCTCGACCCGGGACACATGTCGCCCATGCTTTACAGCGCGCTTTGCCTGCAAGGCAAGTTTACACTTGACGAGTTGGCAGAGTTCCGCCAGTGGGGCTCACCTACTCCGGGTCATCCCGAGCGCGATATAGAAAGAGGTATAGAGAACACGTCTGGTCCGCTGGGACAAGGCCATACGTTCGCGGCAGGAGCAGCCGTGGCAGAGAAATTCCTTGAAGCGCGCCTCGGCAAGGAAGTAATGCAGCACAAAATCTATGCCTACATTTCAGACGGAGGCGTGGAGGAAGAGATTTCACAAGGCACCGGGCGCATAGCCGGCATACTCGGCCTAAACAACCTCATAATGTTCTATGACTCCAACGACATACAGCTCTCCACGGAGTGCAACGCCGTAATGGACGAGGACACAGAGGCCAAATACAAGGCTTGGGGATGGAACGTCATCAAGATTAACGGTAACGATGCCGACGAGATACGCGCCGCCTTGACCGCTGCGCAGAAGGAAGAGCACCGCCCCACCCTCATCATCGGCAAGACCGTAATGGGCAAAGGCGCGCTCAAGGATGACGGCACAAGCTATGAGCACAGCATCAAGACACACGGTGCTCCGCTTGGCGGCAACGCATACGTGAACACCATAAAGAATCTCGGAGGCGACCCTGAAAACCCGTTCCAGATATTCCCCGAAGTAAAAGAACTTTATGCAAAGCGTGCCGAGGAATTGAAGAAGATTGTGGCTGAACGTCGCGCAGAGGAAGAGAAATGGGCAAAAGCCAATCCGGAAAAAGCCGCACAGATGAAGGAATGGTTTAGCGGCAACGCTCCCAAGGTAGACTGGAGCGTGCTTGTACAGAAGGAAGGCTCTGCAACACGCGCCGCTTCGGCCGCCTGCCTCGGTGTACTGGCAGAACAGGTGCCAAACATGATATGCGCATCAGCCGACCTTTCAAACAGCGACAAGACTGACGGCTTCCTGAAAAAGACGACCTCTTTGACGAAAGACGACTTCACCGGAGCATTCTTCCAGGCAGGAGTGAGCGAGCTTACAATGGCCTGCATGTGTATCGGAATGTATCTGCACGGCGGCGTCATCCCGGCTTGCGGCACGTTCTTCGTATTCTCCGACTACATGAAGCCTGCCGTACGTATGGCCGCATTGATGGAAGTGCCAATCAAGTTCATATGGACTCATGACGCGTTCCGCGTGGGCGAAGACGGTCCTACACACGAACCCGTAGAGCAGGAAGCACAAATCCGACTGATGGAAAAGCTCAAGAACCATCATGGAAAGGACAGCGTACGCGTGTTCCGTCCTGCCGATGCTGACGAGACTACGGTATGCTGGGCAATGGCAATGGAGAACACCGAAACGCCTACCGCCCTCGTCTTCTCGCGCCAAAACATTGCAAAATTGCCGGCCGGAAACGATTATGAGCAGGCGCGCAAGGGTGCTTACATCGTGGCAGGGTCTGACGAAAAGTTTGACGTGATATTGCTTGCTGACGGTTCAGAAGTGTCAACTCTTGTTGCCGGAGCAGAGCTTTTGCGTAAGGACGGAATAAAAATACGCATCGTAAGCGTACCGAGCGAAGGCCTTTTCCGCAGCCAAAGCAAAGAGTATCAGGAAAGCATACTGCCAACAGGCGCAAAGATTTTCGGTATGACCGCAGGTCTGCCCGTGACGCTTGAAGGACTTGTAGGCGCAAACGGAAAGGTATTCGGAATGCAGAGCTTCGGTTTCTCGGCACCTTACAAGGTTTTGGACGAGAAGCTCGGATATACCGCCGAGAACGTATACAAACAAGTTAAAGCATTTATGGAGGATTAAGCCATGGACATTAAAACCGTCGGAATAGCTTGCGACCACGCAGGCTTTCCGCTAAAGAAGTTTGTAGTGCAGTATCTTGAAGAGCACGGTTATCCGTATAAAGATTACGGCACGTACAGCGACATGAGTTGTGACTATCCCGACTTTGGGCACGCCTTGGCCGAAGGAATTGAGAGTGGAGAGGTCTATCCGGGTATAGGCATCTGCGGAAGCGGTGAAGGCATGGCCATAACACTTAACAAGCATCAGGGTGTAAGGGCTGGTCTCGTATGGTGTCCTGAAATTAGCGAGCTAATCCGCCAGCACAATGACGCCAATGTTATAGTCCTGCCTGGACGCTTCATTGACAACAAGACTGCGGAGAAAATACTCGACATATTCTTCAAGACATCTTTTGAAGGTGGCCGTCATCAACGCCGTGTTGAAAAGATACCTGTAAAATAAAGGCTGTGAAGATAAAAAATGCCGCATCGAATGATGCGGCATTTTTATTTAATGACTTACCGTTTTATCTATAGGTATTCGGCAGATGAAATTCATATGTACGGTTGAATACATCGCACACCTTGTTTATTTCAAGGAAAGTAGTGCCTCCTCCCTTGCCGAAGCTTCCACTTAGATAAGCTATTTTGTCATCCATGCAGATGTAACCTTTCTGGCGTAACATACGCAATGCGGCAAGGAATTGTTGCTGCGGCCCTATTTGTTCGTGTTGCGCTACGGGTATGACACCATAACTCAAGGCAAGCCAACGTTGCACTTTCTCCTTATAACATATTGCAAGCACAGGGTTCGGACCACGGAACGCCGCCAAGTTTCTGGCCGTGCGTCCTGTCTTGCTGTCAGTAATGATACCTTTCACTCCAAGCAATTCGGTCGCTTCAATGGCGTTTCGCGCCAAAAACTCCGTTACATCGCAATTATCACTTATATGGAAGTCGAAGTCGTGCTCATACATTTTGTCCTGTTCGGCTTGTTCAGCGATTGAAGCCATCGTCTTGACGGCTTCAACCGGATACTTGCCGCTTGCCGTTTCACCGCTCAACATAAGCGCATCTGTCCGGTAATATATCGCATTTGCAATGTCTGTAACCTCCGCACGTGTCGGCCTCGGGTTGCTTATCATAGTGTGAAGCATCTGTGTCGCCACGATGACCGGCTTCTTCGCAAGGCGGCATTTGCGTATAATCATACGCTGAATACCAGGAATTTTCTCTATCGGGACCTCTATTCCGAGGTCGCCTCGCGCTATCATGATGCCGTATGATGCCTCTATGATTTCATCGATGTTGTCAACACCTTCCTGATTTTCAATCTTCGAAATTATCTTTATATCGCTCCCGTGTTCATCCAAAATCTTTTGGACGGCTAAAACGTCTTCCTTACTACGCACGAACGAATGGGCAATGAAGTCAATGTCTTCTTCGATTGCAAGCAGAATGTTGCTCTTGTCCTTCTCTGTCAATGCCGGCAGGTCTATATGAACACCAGGAACGTTGACACTTTTACGAGAGCCTAACACTCCGTCGTTTTGCACCTGCGCTACGACAGCCGGCCCGTTGATGCCGATAACCTTCATGTCGATTGCTCCATCGTCAAACAGGATGTCGTCACCAACATGTACGTCGTTGGCAAAGTTTTCGTAAGACAGGTTAAGAATGTCATGTTCGGTTTTCATCTCCGGACGTCCGAAAATCTTTACTACATCACCAGTCTTGTACTCTATCGGAGCATCATTACCGGTGGTACGCACTTCCGGTCCTTTCGTATCTATCAGTATTCCAATATGCTTACTTACTGCACGCGTATTCCTTATTATCATCCTGATGCCATCTGGAGAAGCATGTGCCGTGTTCATTCTCACAACGTTCACTCCTGCGTCAAACAACTGGCGGATGAAATCAACGTCACATCTCCTGTCACTTATCGAAGCTACAATCTTTGTCTGTTTCATCTTATAAGTTTACTCGATTTGTTTTAAATTTGTTGCAAAATTACTAAACATATTCTATAAATGCAAACCATCGTAATTAAAATAGCGCTAATCTTTAAAGTCAAGTTCACCTTCAACCCACTCACTACGCTTTTGAATGTCAAGCGGATTTGAAACTGACAGTCCAATAAGCCTTATCGGTTTGGAATTGTAACCAACTTGAGACATAAGCCGTTTTGCCATAGGCAGTATATCGCATTTGTCTTTAAGCTGTTTTTCGCACGTAAGGCTTCTCGTTATTTGTGTAAAGTCATGAAACTTAACTTTCAACGTAAGCGTGCAGCCATAAAAGCGGCTCTTATCCAATCTGCGTACAAGTTCGTTCACCATATGATAAAGCTCAATGATTATGGCAGACTTCTTGTTGATATCTTCAAGAAAAGTCTGTTCGCAACCTACTGACTTCCGTTGCCTTACCGGCTCAACCACTCGGTTGTCTTCTCCACGTGCGAAGTTATAATATATTTCACCGGCTTTTCCAAATACTTCCGTCAAGTGCCCCAGCGAGCATTGGCGTAACTGCATACCGTTGAATATTCCCATCCGATGCATCGTTTGAGCCGTTTTCGGGCCTACTCCCCAAAACTTTTCTATTGGTAATGCCGCAATAAAACTGTCAGCCTGCTCTTTCGAGATAGAAAACATACCATCAGGCTTGTTATAATCAGATGCTATTTTCGCCAAAAACTTATTATATGAAACACCTGCCGATGCCGTCAGACCAAGTTCTTCGCGTATGCTTTTACGTATTTCCCTGGCAATATCTTCAGCAGAAAGGCCACTGTCACAACATGTAACATCAAGGAAAGCCTCGTCTATTGAAAGAGGCTCTATCGTGTCTGTGTAACGCATAAATATCTCATGCACCTGCAACGATACTTCCTTGTAATGCCTGTGGTCTGACGAAACGACTATCAGCTGCGGACAAAGCCGCTTGGCCTTAGACATCGCCATGGCAGAATGCACACCAAACTTTCGCGCCTCATAACTCGCCGTAGACACTACGCCTCGAGGTCCGTCAAAGCCGACAGCCACAGGTTTGCCGCGCAGTTCCGGCTTGTCTCGCTGCTCAACTGACGCGAAAAAAGCATCCATGTCAATATGTATTATCTTGCGTTCAGGCATACATTAAAGACTTCATTTCCACCGCCAATGCTTCAACAGTACATGCCCGAAACGGCCTATTACCATCGTTATACGGTTGATTGAAACTGAATTGCCAAGTACGATTAAAATTACAGCGGAAAGGATAAGCATTATGCCTATGGCCAAACGTGAAGTAAACTCTTCACCAAACAGTGTAACGCCCAATACAACAGCAGTTAACGGCTCAAGAGCACCTATCACGGCCGTTGGTGTTGAACCTATCTCGTGAACGGCAATCACCATAAGCAAGAGCGATACGACAGTGGGAAATACGGCCAGTATCGAAGCGTGTAACCACATGCTTGGAGTAGTCAGAATTTGTATTTCGGCTTCTTCGCCACCAAAAAACGAATATCCCAATATGAACAATACGCCGACCAAAAGCACATAAAACGTAAGTTTCACTGACGACATACGCAACGAAGACTTGTTGACTATAACTATGTACACAGCGTATGTAAGCGACGACAGCAGGACAAGCAACACGCCTGTGGTGTTCAGGACCTCTCCATCACCTCCGCGGTAAAGCAATACTATGCCTGTAAGAGAAAGCAATATGGAAAAAACCGTTACGGCCGTAATGCGTTCCTTGAAAAACAGAGCCATCATAACGGCAACCATGACCGGATAGACAAACAACAAGGTACTCGCAACACCGGCATCCATATAATGAAAACTGGCGAAAAGAGTCAGTGACGATAGGACAAACAATACTCCCAAGGGGACTAAGACAACCGTTTCCCTCAATGTTATGGTAAAAGACTTACGATTAGCCAACATAAACAAGGCCAAGAATATAACCGCCAAACCGTAGCGGTAGAACAATACAGTGTTTGTATTTATACCATCAGCATATAGCGGCAATGCTCCAAGAGGATT
Source organism: uncultured Prevotella sp. (assembly GCA_905196835.1). Classification (GTDB taxonomy): domain Bacteria; phylum Bacteroidota; class Bacteroidia; order Bacteroidales; family Bacteroidaceae; genus Prevotella; species Prevotella stercoripullorum. The sequence goes on from CAJJWN010000022.1 coordinate 16,799, forward strand.
CATGCCGTAACTGACAGCCGCCCCTATTCCACACAAAATGCCCTTCAGTCTTGAGTCCATAAATCCTTATTCTAATTCAAACGATTGAAACATCAAGCGTGCAAAAGTACGAATTTTAATTATAACATGAAACCTTTATGTCTGTAAAATGAATTTTACACTGTTCTGAAAGGCCGTCTTTCGCCTAGCAAATGACGGCTAATCACACGATAAAAGGCCGCATTTTGGAATGTAAAATGCGGCCTTTTGCCTATTGGTTGAAATCTGCATCTAAATTACCGGAATAAAAACAACCGTACTGCCGATATGCGGCTATTGTTTCTTCCTACGGTTCTTTCCCGCAGCCCGTTTGAATATCTGCCTGTGAAACCGGTCTTCGGCATTTAGCACATCATACACCTTTTTCGCAGGAAGTATCTGCATGAATTTGTTATGATATGACTTTTGTATCTCCTTAATCTCGATTTCAAATTCGTCACGCATCTTGATGTTCTTCTTACAGTCGGCATCTGTCACCGGCTTTATACGTTTCAGGCTTTTCATTTCCTTGTGTACAGAGCGTTGCTTGCGCCGCATTTCCCGGTAAACAGGGAAAAAGCGTGAAGCTTCTTGCTGGGTAAGGCAGGCTTTGCGAGTTATATATTGTTCAAGTTCCGCTTGGAAACGTTCCGGCGTAAAGCCCTGGCCCCTGTTTTGTGCATTCATAACTGAAGCAACAAGCACTAATGATAAGATAAGAAAAAAACGTCTCATGTTCATATTATTCATCAGCGATAAAAGAATAATAGTCGTCGTTGTCAAGCATGGCATAATCGGACATTTCCTCTATGACATAGTCTGTACTTGGCGACGAAACGGCAATGCCAAAATCTGTATCAGCAGTTTCAATGCCTATACTGCCTATGCCACTGAAACAAAAAACGCCAAAAACTACAACAGCCACAGCACAAGCGACCCATGCAAATGGGCGGACACGACGCTTGACAGTGTGTTTGTTCATAACAGGCAGACAACGCAGCCTGCCATTCATATCACCCTCAAACCGGTCAAAATAGCCGTCGGGAACCTTGAATGGACGCCGTTTGCCAAATTTTTGTTCAAGCAAAAGTTCTTCTATCATTGCTTTTTTCATTTACACTTATGACGTTTGGCTTGACAGAAAGTTTAATTGATGTCTGCAAAATCACTCATGCAAATGGAAATATTCAGAAATTTTTTTAACGGCAATGTGGTATGAGGCTTTCAATGCACCTTCTGACGTTTTAAGGATGGAGCTTATCTCACTATACTTCATATTATCAAAATACCTCAGATTGAACACCGTACGCTGCACATCAGGCAACGTTGCGACAGCTTGCATCAACAAAGCTTGTGCTTCATCACCGTCAAAATATTCATCGGCCATAAGTTTCCCCGCAACTGAAACATTGTCAGGCGCACCTACCTTCAATGAATTTTTGCTTTTCCTCAAATTGTCAAGAGCCTCATTTATCGCTATGCTGTACAGCCATGTTGACAATTTTGATTTGCCGTGAAAAGAGCCGATGTTGTTCCAAGCCTTCAGAAACGTATTCTGCAACGCATCGTCTGCATCCTCATGCGTGAGCACAATATACCTTATTTTCCAGTACAAGCACTCACTATAAGACTTTACAATCATCTCGAAAGCCTTATGTTTGGTAGTGTCAGATGCAAGCAGCCTGCAGATATGTTCCTCGTTTTCAGTCATACTATTCTACATACGGTCCCAGCTTTTCAGCTAATGCCTCGTCATATCCGTAAACATCATTGTAATCGACAAGTCGGCCGTCATTTCCATAGTAAATCGTATAATATGTGATGAATAAGGGGACGGAAGGCTTGACATACAATGAATTGACAAGCCTCTTCTTATCAATTTTCCTTCTCGCCAATGAATCGTCGTCATTGACAAGTTGAACTGTCATTGAATATTTCAGTCTGTCCTCCGTTTTTTCATCCACGTCGTCAAGCAAGAACAATGCCAACTCATATGGCTTTTCCACCCTTACACAACCATGGCTGACGGTCCTTCTTTCACGTTGGAACACCCAAGGAGAAGACGTATCGTGCAGGAATACGGAGAAATTATTGTCAAACCTGAATATAATACGTCCCAAAGAATTTTTAGGACCGCCGGCTTGGATGATATATTGCCCGCCATTCATTACCTTTTCATAGGAAGCCTGTTCGGGCGGAAGTTTGCCAAGTTTTTTATCATACACAAACATGCCCATCTTGTGCATGTACTCAAAATTGTGTATAAATCCTTTAGAAATGCTTTTAGGAACAATCCATTGAGGATTAACATCCATGCGCGTTATCATTCCTGTCAAAAGCGGAGTCTTGTTTTTCAAAGTTCCACATCCAACACGCATCGGCAACACCTTCCCCTTATTGACTGCACGCAATGAAAACGACGGAACATTTACTTCAACATACTTGTCAAATGACGACTTTCCTGATAAAATCTTCAAACGCCATCTGCAACGCTCTATATTACAAAGTATTTTCAACTTTTCATCCTTTGAAAGACAATTGCCGTTCAAACGTTCAAGCAGTTTGAGATACAAATCGTTACGAGGCTGTATTTCCGCAATAAAATTGCTTATGCTGTCATTAAATGCCTTATTGACGGCGTAAGCGTAAAAGTTGTCATGAGGACGTTCCGCACGCAGTTCGGAAAGTTGTCTGAACCTTGTCGTAACAGAGTCCACATCATATTTTTCATAGGTATTATATAAATGGTCAGGATTGACTATGCCGAAACGCAGACATGTTGAATAACGGAAATAAGCTCTTGTAAGATTGTATTCCAAACGAGCCATTACGGCGTTAATATTGTTTTCACCGTCATCAATATCCAAATCATGTATACGCCTGATATCATCCTCTATCATTGAGGTCCTAAGCATTTTGCTTCCCAACCCATACCGCCCGGCCAGTATCAATGATGATACAAGGGTGTCGGCACGGCTATATACCCCCAAACGGTTAATCCATATAAACGGATTACCTTCCAAATAATATCCACGGGTTTGCCTATCCACAGACCATGTGGTTTCGTCCTTCTCACACAAATCAGTTATGTATCTGCGTATTTTATGCGGGTCTACGCGATATTTGTCCTCGCTTAACCCTATAAAAGCGCTGATGGTGAGTTCTTTATTTGGATTACTTGCTTTTTCTTGGCAAGAACAACATGTGAAAAAAGCAAGTAGCAGAATTACGATTACTCTTGACAAAATATGAAAAGAAAATTACTTTATTGATATTTTCCTCGTCACCCTACCCACTTTTACAATATAGCACCCTTTGGGTAAGTTCAAATCATAATGCCGGTCCATACCTTCCACCTTGATGCTCGCAACACGCACGCCTGCAACATTATAAACATGCATGGTCTCACCGTCAGCCCCAGTAACATGTATGGTGGAAGCCTTGACAGAAATAGTTATTTCCTGATTATCTATATCAATAATTTCTATCGCAGCAGTTGTGTGGCTATATGCAGGGATGGAAAACAATAAAGCCACAACAAATGGTATTATGAGTAACTTTCTTGCCATAAATGTACATTTTATCATGGCAAAGATACACTAATTTTATTACAAATCAAAATTTTACAAATGTTTTTCAACTTTACACATCAAAAACTTCCATTTCATTGGCCAAAAAAGAATTTGGGAACACGGAACGGGCTTCTTCAAGTAACACGTTTTCATCATCATAACGCGCAGAAAAATGCCCAAGAACAAGCTTCTTCACTTGTGCCTTCAAAGCAACCGTTGCCGCTTGGCGAGCCGTACTGTGATAATATAATGATGCCCTGTTTTCATCTTCATCACAGTAAGTGGCCTCATGATAAAGTAAGTCAACGGCATTTAACATCTGGTAAAGATCCGGAATATATCTTGTATCTGAACAATATGCGTAAGAACGCGGTTTGTCTGCTGGCAGCGTAAGATACGTATTAGGAATGACATTTCCATCGGGCGTTGTCCAATCTGCCCCTTGTTTTATATTGTTTCTATAACATTCCGGGATGCCATAAAAGTCCATCATATCCCTACGGATATGTGGCAACGTGGGCTTTTCAGTAAACATATACCCACAGCAGGCAATACGATGGTTCAAAGGAATTGATGTTACAGCAATACTACCGTCCTCATAAACAATATATGGCAACGTTGTATCTACACCGTGGAAACACACTTCATATTCCAAGCCTTTGCAGAAAAAATCCATTTGCAGTTTCAATATTGACTCTAAATCTTCCGGAGCATATACATGTAACGGAGCTGTGCGTCCAAGCATTCCAAACGTCGAAATCAATCCTATCAATCCAAAACAATGGTCACCATGCAAGTGACTGATAAAAACTGCAACAACCTTATTAAAATGTATCCTCGCTTTCCTTAATTGGATTTGCGTACTTTCCCCACAGTCAACCATGAAAAACTTATCTCTTATTTCGATTATCTGAGAGGACGCACAATGCCTTAATGTTGGAAGAGCGCTGCCACATCCAAGAATGCGAATCTTAAATGGTTGCATAGAAACAGTTGTTATTGAACCGTTCTTGTATTCCTTGCCTTTGCACTTTGTTTTAGCATTCGCTTATACCCATAAATGCCATTATTGTTTTCCAAATATAAGGAATCAGGACCAAGTGCATATACATCAAACGTGTCAGGTGTAAGAATCAGTTTGCCGTTTAAGATTTTCCATTCTGTATAAGGCTTGGGCTCTCCGGTATTACTAATAACCGTTCCACCTTCAACTATTTCAAATTTTTTGTCAAGACTGCTCCAAACACCCTGCAATGACGTGAGATTAATTACTTTTTTAGCAAACATTTCTTCATTTAGCCCTTCAACACGCTCACCGATAACGGCAATACGGTCTCCAACAAAAAGTCCGCCCTGCACATTTGCACAAGTATCAAGTCCTTCAAGCGTATATACAATGGTATCACCTTTGTCTGTGACAAGTTCCAAAGTATGCATGGCTGTACCTTCTCCACACTTTCCATAAACAGTTGTATCGACAACGGTGCTGTCTCCTGCAATTTTTATCACTGAAACACTCTTTTTCTTATCGTTGCACCCAGCAATAATCATTGCGCACATGAATAAGATTAAACTTTTAAATGTTTTCATCTTCATATCCTATTTATTTAATATTTTCATTTTGCTTCGCTTCATTCCATAATTCATCCATTTCTCCCAACGTCATCTCGGTCAAAGGCTTGCCTGCTTTTATAGAATGGTCTTCTATATAATTAAAACGATTTATGAATTTCTGATTTGTGCGTTCCAAAGCATTGTCAGGATTCAGATGATAAAGACGCGCAGCATTAATTACACTAAACAAGAAATCGCCTAACTCTTCGGTCGATTTTTCTTTGTCCTCTTTACGCAATTCCTCCTCAAGTTCGTCAAGTTCTTCTCTCACCTTCTTCCAGACATCTCCCCTATCTTCCCAGTCAAATCCTACATTCCTTGCCTTATCCTGTATTCTGTAAGCTTTTATCAATGACGGCAATGCGTCAGGCACACCGGAAAGCACCCTCTTATTTCCGTCTTTTTCTTTTAGCTTTATTTGTTCCCAATTCTCGGTCACTTGTGCCGCCGTGTCAGCTTTCACTTTACCGTAAACATGAGGATGTCTGAATATCAGTTTATCTGCTTCTTTGTTACAAACATCAGCTATGTCAAAATCTCCGGTCTCGCTACCGATTAACGCATAAAAGCAAACATGAAGCAACACATCGCCCAATTCTTTACAAACATTCTTCGTATCGCCTTTCATTAACGCGTCACACAACTCAAATGTTTCTTCTATTGTATTGGGCCTAAGGCTTTCATTAGTCTGTTTCCTGTCCCATGGACATTTCACACGCAGATTGTCAAGTACATCTATAAGTCGGCCAAATGCCTCTAATTTCTCTTCCCTTGTATGCATAAACTACATTTTAACTATGCAAATGTAGATATTTTCCACGAATATTTAGTAAATTTGCATCGTTTTTTGTTGATTAAAATAAAACTCATATACAAAAATGGAATTAGCAAGCAAATACGACCCGAAAGAAGTCGAGTCGAAATGGTATCAATATTGGCTTGACAAAAAGCTGTTCAGTAGTAAGCCCGACGGACGTGCTCCATACACCATAGTCATACCTCCACCCAATGTAACAGGCGTGCTGCATATGGGACACATGCTGAACAACACAATCCAAGACATTTTGGTAAGACGTGCCCGAATGGAAGGCAAAAACGCTTGTTGGGTTCCAGGCACAGACCATGCGTCAATTGCCACGGAAGCAAAAGTCGTCAACAAATTAGCCCAACAAGGCATAAAGAAAACAGACCTTACGCGTGACGAGTTTCTCAAGCACGCATGGGATTGGACACATGAGCATGGGGGTATCATATTAAAACAGTTGAGAAGGCTCGGTGCAAGTTGCGATTGGGACAGAACCGCCTTTACGATGGACGAAAAGCGTTCCGAAGGTGTTATCAAAGTATTCTGCGACCTTTATAATAAGGGACTGATTTATCGGGGTGTGCGCATGGTGAATTGGGACCCAAAAGCCAAAACTGCACTAAGCGATGAAGAAGTAATTTATAAGGAAGAGCACAGCAAGCTGTACTATCTCCGTTACATGGTGGTGGAAGAGCCGGGAAAATATGCGGTTGTAGCCACAACGCGTCCTGAAACGATCATGGGTGATACGGCCATGTGCATTAATCCGGACGACCCCAAGAACACATGGCTCAAGGGCAAACATGTAATCGTACCGCTTGTAAACCGCCAGATACCGGTGATAGAAGACAGCTATGTTGACATTGAGTTCGGTACCGGTTGTCTGAAAGTCACACCGGCACATGACATCAACGACCATGCTCTCGGATTAAAACACAATCTTGAAACTATTGACATTTTCAACGATGACGGCACAATATCTGAAGCCGCAGGCTTGTATGTCGGAATGGACCGTATGGACGTGCGCAAAAAGATTGGGCAAGACTTAAAAGACGCAGGTCTGATGGAAAAGGTCGAAGACTATACAAATAAAGTGGGTTTCTCTGAAAGGACAAACGTCCCCATCGAACCTAAGCTGTCTACACAATGGTTCTTGAAGATGCAACATTTTGCAGACCTTGCCCTTGCTCCAGTCATGAACGACGATATAAAGTTTTATCCGTCAAAGTACAAAAACACATACCGCCATTGGCTTGAAAACATAAAAGACTGGTGTATAAGCCGCCAGTTGTGGTGGGGGCACCGTATCCCTGCATATTATCTGCCTGGTAACGGCGGCTATGTAGTCGCGGAAACGCCCGAAAAAGCACTTGATTTGGCTAAAGAAAAAAGCGGCAACAATAATCTTACAATATCAGACTTACGCCAAGACGACGATTGTCTCGATACGTGGTTCTCATCATGGCTTTGGCCGATTTCCGTTTTTGATGGAATAAACAACCCGGAGAACGAGGACATCAAATATTATTATCCTACTTCCGACCTTGTTACAGGCCCTGACATCATCTTCTTTTGGGTGGCCCGCATGATTATGGCCGGTTATGAATATCGCGGTACAATGCCTTTCAAAAATGTTTATTTCACAGGTATTGTGCGCGACAAGCTCGGACGCAAGATGAGCAAGAGCCTCGGCAACAGTCCCGACCCAATAGAACTTATTGAGAAATTCGGAGCCGACGGTGTGCGCATGGGCATGATGTTGTCCGCACCGGCTGGCAACGACATCCTATTTGATGAAAGCCTGTGCGAACAAGGCCGTAATTTCAACAACAAGATATGGAACGCCTTTCGCCTTATTAAAGGTTGGGATGTGGCAGACACAGAACAGCCGAATGCAAGTAAAATAGCGGTAAACTGGTTTGAGGCAAAACTCAAGATGACGAACGCCGAACTTGACGACTTGTTTAAGAAATACCGCATATCGGAGGCACTTATGGTTGTATACCGTTTGTTCTGGGACGAGTTCTCAAGCTGGTATCTTGAAATGGTTAAGCCGGCTTACGGTTCACCTCTCGACCGTAAGACATACGACATGACATTAAGTTTCTTCAACGACCTGCTGAAAATGCTGCATCCGTTTATGCCTTTCATCACGGAAGAATTGTGGCAGCACATATACGACCGCAAGGACGGTGAAAGCATCATGCTTGACCGATTGTCCATCTCTTCTCCGACAGATACGGATAAACAACTGGCTGATGACATAGAATGCGTAAAACTGATAATCGGCAACATCAGGACAATACGAAACCAAAAGAACATATCGCCGAAGGAGCAACTTGAATTGCAAGCAATAAACAACAATAAATATTCTGCTTACAACGACATTACGCTTAAAATGGCTAATCTAAGCAGCATAAGCATTGTAGACGGGAAAGCCGCCGACACGGTGCAGTTCATGGTAGGAACTGACGAATATGCCGTACCTGTGGGTAACCTTATCGACGTCGCCGCCGAAATAGAGAAGCAGGAGGCTCAATTGAAACACCTTGAAGGCTTCCTTGCAGGAATAAAGAAAAAGCTTGCCAACGAAAAGTTTGTTGCCAATGCACCTGAAGCCGTAGTCGCATTGGAAAGGAAAAAGCAAAGCGATTCTGAAGAGAAAATTGCAGCTTTGCGGCTATCCTTGGCTGAATTGAAAAACAAGAAATAAGTATATTTAGAAGCCGCACCAAGACGCACACACTCTTTTGGTGCGGCTTTTTATTTTCACTTTTATACATTTACCCATGAAACCGTTTAGATTTTCAGTCCATTACGCTTTTATTTTAATTGCATTTGTCATGGCTACAGCGTTCACGTCATGTAGCGATGATGGAGAATTGCCGCCTTATCCTGACAAGGCAAAACAGACGGTCATAATGTATATGCCGTGGGCCGACAATACTATACATTACTATTTTGAAAAGAACATATCTGCATTTGAGGCAGCCATTGAGCGCAATCATGGACTTGACGGTAATCAGTTAATCGTTTTTATAGCTGAAAATGGGCAACAATCACAAATGTACCGCATTTATTATTACGACGGAAAATGTCGACGGGAAACATTGAAAACGTATGATTTTGCATCATGCGACTATACTACTCCTGAAGGAATATCACAAATAATAAGCGATGCGATAGCCGCTGCACCGGCTTCCACTTACGCATTAGCCATAGGATGTCATGGCATGGGATGGGTACCGGCTGGAACAGATGTCGGGACTCGTATTGCCGCGAAAAGCGTTCAGTCCACAAATGCTTACCCAACTCGCTTTTTCGGCAGTGGTGTCGGCGATGACCCAACATATCAAACAGACATACTGACGCTGGCGGAAGGAATTGCTGATACAGGGGTGAAAATGAAATATATCTTGTTCGACGACTGCTACATGTCTAACATTGAGACTGCTTATGATTTGAGAAACGTTACCGATTATCTGATAGCGTCAACATGTGAAATAATGATTGACGGTATGCCGTATGATGAAATAGGCATCGACCTATTGAACAACAAATTCAAAAATGTCGTAGATAAATTCTACAACCACTATTCCAACTTCAGTCCTCATCCTTGCGGCACAATCGGTGTGACAGACTGTCGTGAAGTTGAAAAAATGGCTTATATTATAAAGCAAATCAATGATGTTTACGCCAATTTATCATGTGATATAACTGACATACAAGACCTTGACGGTTTTGAAAACACTATATTCTTTGACCTTGGCGACTATGTATCGCATCTTTGTTCCGACCAAACACTCCTTTATGCCTTCAACGAGCAACTTAACAGGTTGGTTCCATACAAAGCAAATACAGAAACATACTACACGGCAATGTACGAATACAAAGAATACCCCATAAACACATTTTCTGGCATTACAATCTCCGACCCGTCGATAAACCGGAGCATTGCAAATGTAAAGACACAGACAAACTGGTATCGGGACACACACTAACAGAATTAAGAGTTAAAAATTAAGAGTTAAGAAAATATGTCTTGCCAATTAAGGACAAAAGTATTTTTCTTAACTCTTAATTCTTAACTCTTAACTTCTCAGTCTCTTTTAAAAATATCCCTGGTATATACCTTGTCTTTCACGTCATCAAGGCAGGCGTCATAACGGTTAGCGATGATGGCCTGGCTCTGCTGCTTGAAATCGTCAAGATTATTGACTACAACGCTGCCGAAGAAGGTGCTGCCGTCTTCCAGCGTAGGCTCGTAAATGATTACTTCAGCACCCTTAGCCTTAATGCGCTTCATTACCCCTTGGATGCTCGACTGGCGGAAGTTGTCGCTGTTCGACTTCATCGTCAAGCGGTAAACTCCTATGACGCACCGCCTCTCTTCCGAAGGATTGAAGTCGCCACGGTTGTAATAGTCGTAATATCCGGCCTTGTGCAGTACGCGGTCGGCTATGAAATCCTTGCGCGTGCGGTTGCTTTCTACGATGGCTTGAATAAGGTTCTCCGGCACATCCGCATAATTTGCAAGGAGCTGCTTGGTGTCCTTTGGCAGGCAATAGCCGCCATATCCGAACGACGGATTATTATAATGTGTACCTATGCGCGGGTCAAGACATACGCCGTTGATTATGGCCTGCGTGTCAAGTCCTTTCATTTCAGCGTATGTATCAAGCTCATTAAAATAAGATACGCGCAAGGCAAGATACGTGTTGGCAAACAGCTTCACGGCTTCTGCTTCGGTCAGCCCCATGAACAGAGTATCAACGTTTTCTTTTATCGCACCTTCCTGCAACAACGCGGCAAATTCACGTGCAGCCTTGTCAAGGCGCATGTCGCCTTCGGGACGGCCAACGATGATGCGGCTCGGGTAAAGATTGTCGTAAAGAGCCTTGCTCTCACGCAGGAATTCAGGCGAGAATATAACGTTGTCCGTATTCATCTTCTTTCGTATCATTTCCGTGTAACCTACGGGAATGGTACTCTTAATCACCATTATGGCATCAGGATTTACGCTCTTTACGAGCTCTATCACCTCTTCCACATGGCTTGTGTCAAAATAATTCTTCACCGGGTCATAATTCGTTGGCGCCGCTATTACCACGAAGTCGGCGTCGCTGTAAGCCTGCGCGCCGTCGAGCGTAGCGGTAAGGTCAAGCTGTTTTTCAGCCAGATACTTCTCAATGTAGTCGTCTTGTATCGGTGATTTGCGTTGGTTGATAAGTTCCACCTTTTCAGGTATCACGTCTACGGCCGTAACATGGTGGTGCTGGCTTAAAAGCGTGGCGATGCTCAGCCCCACGTAGCCCGTACCGGCTACGGCTATCTTGATGTTTTTTTCCATAATACAAACTATTAATGTAAATGCAAAATTACATGTTTTTCCTTATACTGGCAAGCTAACGACGCAATTTTTCATTCTCCCGTATAAGTAGCTGACAATCAAGGGCTTTATTAAAGACCGTCTTTGACATTCCCAAATGCCGTCTTTAAGCTTGCCAAAGACGGCATTTGGGAGTGCGGTTTGCCGTATATTCAAATACTGGACATAATTATTGATACTGCAATTACGTATTAGTCTGTCGTCTGACCGGCATTGAGCTTACAGCGCAACCTCCTGAACCGATGTATTCATAATGCCTACCTCCCGAGTAAAACCTTTCTCAAGGTGCGCCTCAAAGCATGGTATATCTTTTTGTAATATGGTTTTCCGGTCACTTTCGGCAAGACTTCAAGAAAGCTCTTACCAGACGAAAGCATGTCGAAAAACTCCTTGCGTCGCTTAGTCTCGCGTATTTCCGAATTAAAGCCACCGTTGTATGGCGCTGCCAAAGACAGGCCTACCGGTCTCGTTTCCATATTCAAGGCAGCAAAAGCGGCATCGCCCTTCTCCGTATTCACAAGCACAAGGCTTACGCCCTTAGTGTCTGCGAAGCCAGGCATCACCTTACCTACTCCCCAGAAATCGCCCAAAGTCAAGTCGCTTTTGCTCCGTCCTTGCTTGCACTTACACCTGTAACATGACGGACGAAGGTAAATGTTTTTGAGGAAACCGCGCATAAATGGATTGTCAAAGAACATATCGAACAACAAAACTGTATTTTTGTCCGCCTCAAAGGCGGCCTCTCCACGGACAACAAAACTGTATTTTTCCCAGCCGTACGGTTGCTTGTCTCTAAAGTCTATACCTGTTATCACAGGCACAAATTTTAGAGACGAAGACAAAACTGTATTTTTCCCAGCCGCCCTTCGGGCGGAAGGCGACAATGCCTCACCAAGATATTTGCGCCAAACGCCAGGACTTGGCGCGCCGTGGCATAGCAACTCAACCGCCAGCAGTCCGTCATAATCTTTACGAAGGTATCCGCGCAACCCCGCAATCTGGCATGGCGTACCGACAAACATCACTTCACGCCCGGCTCTCAAAAACTTTTCCGCGTCACGGAAACTGCTTTCTACACGGCTCTGAACATACTTGCTGCCCATCATACGCCTGACACCGTCAAGCGTCTCGGCATAAGTATGCTTCACTTCCCACCGTTCGTCAAACACGGCACCAAACACAACTCCACCCCGCCTAATAACATCCTTTGCCAAGGCGATGAACACTCCGCCCGAAGAACTTGCCATGCGCTCGCCGTCGTCACGGTTCTTAGCGGCAAGGACTTTGTTTGCATCCATCGGTTCGCCGACGTTAAGCAACGGACATACCGCCTCACACAGTCCACACCCTATACATTCAGCCTCGTCCACATGCGGATATAAAAAGCCCTCGTCATCCTCTCGCATGGAAATGCACTGCTTCGGGCACTTCTGGACACATGCTGAACATCCGCAACAATCGTGTTTGTCTATGATATGTATCATTTCCTAAACTTGTTTTTCAAGATTTTCAATCTTTCACGAATAAATACACGTTCATTGCTTGTAAGACCAAGGCAATAAACCGTAGCCGCAACCGCCACCAACGAAACTGCGCATACAAGCAAAAAACGCAATAACGAAGGTTGCATTAAAAGATAAACGGTCAAAGGCACAACGGCTGATGCCACCGTAACACTTGCCATTGGCAACACCGCCTTACGGCAATAAGCCCTCAATGACAGGCCTATGAGCGAACGCAGCATCCATAGCCTTGCAAACAAGGCAACACAGAACACTATGAGTTGGACGACAAAAACACCCTCTGGTGAAGAATTTAGTTTCAATGCCACGTATGATATTGGCAATATCATTATAAGCATTGTGCCAACTACCGATTGGTACTTACGTATCCGCCCGGTTGCCGAAGCGGCCTGTATAAGGGGATTTGCCAAACTGTCAACCATTGAAATCACGAGGATTAGGCGTACAAACGCAACCGTGTGTTCAGGCACTATACCGAGCCACCACTGCAATACAACTTGTGTCTCTAAAATAACAGGCATTGACAAAAGCAACAACAGGTAATAAGAAAACTTGGAACTGGTGAATACCAAGCCGTACATATAATCCATATCGCCTGCCGCATACGACTTGGTTATCTGTGGGTTTAAGGCCGTCTGGAAATTAACGCAAAAACCCTTGATGGCATTCTGCACCTGCACTGCTATTCCGCGTGCCGCATTTACGGCAGGACCGAAAAACATATTGAGCAGCACGTTCAGTCCTTGTGTAAACGCTACGGCTGCTATATTGCCGAACAAGCTCCACCCGGCAAAGCCGGTCATCTCCTTGAAAAGGCGGCTGTCCCATATCGGGCGATAACATGTTTCGGTAAAATGCTTATACCCATACCTGCCGTAAATAAGGCAAATCAATACCTGTACAAGCAGCATTAGCACGGCGTAAAGCTTCAACTTGTCTATGTCGTAAATAACGAGCAGATAAACAATCAGCAACTTGAGCACAACTTCCAAGACGGAGATATAAGCAAAAGCACCCATACGCTCATGTGCTATTATCGCCGCATTGTATGGTATGCTCATCACCATCACCACGGAAGACAGCACCGAGGCCTGATACACCCACAGCGCAGCTGAAAACCTTTCGGCCGGTATATTAAGATAGGTATATACGAACCACAGGCCGACCGTCTCCGAAAGCAGCAGAACAAGGAAAGAAATGATGGCATGGATGTTTACGCTTGTACAGAAGACCAGATGCAGACGGGAGGCGTCGCCACGACCAAGTTCAAAATTCAAGTAACGCTGCGTAGCCGCCGCCATGGCTCCGTTGAAAAACGAGAACATGGCAACAAAACCACCGACAACATTGTATAGTCCATAATCTTCAACACCAAGGACATTCAACACCACACGGCTCGTATAAAGGCTCACCGCCATGGTGAACAGCATCCTGACATAAAGCAGGAACGTGTTTTTGGCTATACGCTTGTTTGCCTCGGCTGATGTAGACATGTGTCTATCGTTTTCTTACATATTTACGCCAAGTGTCAGATGAACGCAACGGTCAGTCCGGCCATAACAATGCTTACCATCGACATCAGCTTTATCAATATATTAAGCGATGGGCCTGACGTGTCCTTGAACGGGTCGCCCACGGTGTCACCCACAATAGCCGCTTTATGACACGGTGACCCCTTGCCACCGAAATTACCTTCCTCTATCATCTTTTTCGCATTGTCCCATGCTCCGCCAGAATTAGCCATGAAAACCGCAAGCGTAAAACCTGTTGACATTCCACCAACAAGCAGTCCCAAGACTCCAGCAACACCAAGCACCATTCCAACAACAACGGGTATCACTATCGCCAAAAGCGACGGCAGTATCATCTCACGTAGTGCCGAACGGGTGGAAATCTTTATGCAACGGTCATAGTCTGGCGTAGCCTTGCCTTCCAATATGCCCTTGATTTCGCGGAACTGCCGCCTCACCTCTTCGACCATAGAGCCTGCGGCACGGCCAACCGCCCCCATCGTTATGCCACTGAACATGAATGCAGCCATTGCGCCGACAAACACACCAACAAGCACATTAGGATTCATCAGGTTTACCTGGAAAAAGTCAATCA
The DNA here is from genome assembly GCA_905196835.1 of uncultured Prevotella sp. Classification (GTDB taxonomy): domain Bacteria; phylum Bacteroidota; class Bacteroidia; order Bacteroidales; family Bacteroidaceae; genus Prevotella; species Prevotella stercoripullorum. The sequence continues at coordinate 31,826 of CAJJWN010000022.1, forward strand.
TGTCAAGCAGTCCGGCATTGTCCGGGTTAAAAATGTTCCCTACGTTGTCAATGAACGTCTTTCCCTCGGCAACAGCCCGTGACATGTTGATTTTTATTTCCTCAATATATGAAGCAAGAAGTGCCAACGCTGTAAGTGCCGCACTGCCAATAGCAAACCCTTTGCCTGTAGCAGCGGTAGTATTGCCCAGCGCATCGAGCGCATCTGTACGCTTGCGCACTTCCGGGTCAAGGCCGCTCATCTCCGCATTACCACCAGCATTATCGGCAATCGGGCCGTAAGCATCGGTGGCAAGTGTTATCCCAAGTGTCGAAAGCATACCTACGGCAGCTATGCCAATGCCATAAAGTCCTTTTGATATACTCTCCGAACTCATTGACATGTCAAATCCGTTGGCGCAAAGATAGCTTGCAATAATGGCTACGGATATGGTAACAACGGGTACCATGGTAGAAATCATGCCTGTGCCGATACCTTTTATTATTACGGTAGCCGAACCCGTCTCCGACGACTTGGCTATGCTCTTCGTCGGCTTGTAGCTCTGGCTGGTGTAATATTCCGTCGCGGCCCCGATTATGACACCAGCCGCAAGGCCGCTAATTACCGAGAACGAAACGCCAACCCAGTTCTCTATGTCAAGCAGATAGAGTATTACAAATGTAGCAACGGCGATGAGGCAGGCCGACACGTTTGTGCCGAGGCTCAATGAATGGAGCAAATCCCTCATCGTTGCACCTTCCTTTGTACGCACCATGAATATTCCGGCTAATGAAAGGAATATGCCTACTGCTGCTATAAGCATCGGAGCTATGACGGCCTTAAGCTGCATGTCGCCGTTCAATGCGAAAGCAGTAGCACCAAGAGCTGCGGTACTAAGTATGCTGCCACAATAGCTTTCATACAGGTCTGCACCCATACCGGCTACGTCACCGACATTGTCGCCCACGTTATCCGCAATAGTTGCAGGGTTGCGCGGGTCGTCTTCCGGGATGTTGGCTTCGACTTTGCCCACAAGGTCTGCACCAACATCGGCAGCTTTTGTATATATACCACCGCCTACACGGGCGAACAATGCCTGCGTAGACGCCCCCATTCCGAAAGTAAGCATTGTCGTTGTAATGGTTACAAGGGCTGCATTCTCACCTTCATAAAAGGCACTAAGCAAGACAAACCATACGGCAATGTCAAGCAGCCCGAGACCAACGACAACAAGTCCCATCACCGCCCCGCTCCTGAATGCTATCTTCAAACCGCGGTCAAGGCTTTTGCTTACGGCGTTAGCTGTGCGTGCAGAAGCATACGTTGCAGTCTTCATTCCGAAGAAACCGCACAGTCCTGAGAATATTCCACCTGTAAGAAAGGCGAAAGGCACCCACGGGTTCTGCACATGGAGGACATACGACATGAACGCAAAAACAAGACAAAGTATGACGAATATCAAAGTCACGACCTTGTACTGCTGCCTTAAATAAGCCATAGCACCGATGCGCACGTACCCGGCAATTTCCTTCATACGGTCGGTTCCTTCATCTTCCTTCATCATGTACTTGAAGAAATACCACGCCATTGCCAACGCGCAAACCGATGCGAACGGCACAAGCCAAAATACTAACGGAATATTCATAATATTTGATTTAATTAAAACCTGAACGATAACTGCGTGTCAATCATGCTGTAATTATGCTTTGCAAGAGAGCGGTCGTTTACAAATGCGTATTCAAGATTTATTTGAAGGTTCTTGACAAACATGTAATCCAAGCCCAACTCGTAATAAGTCTTGCTCGTACCCCACTCCGCCTGCGGACGATACATGTCGTAACGCGCCTTAACATGCAGTTTCTTTTTTATTACCGGGGCAATCGCCAAGGCGTAAAAGCCGTCAGCCTTGTTGCCTGACGCATAGTTAACATCGTCTTTCTTAGCGTCGGAACTTTGGTTGTACACCGTGCTGAAGCCGTAGCCCGTCGAGTGTATGTATTCGGAACGCAGCGTCCAGTCATCAAAAACATACTCCCCGCTTATTGCATAGCGATACTTTCCGAGGCTCTTCACTCCGTTTTCGCCTTTGCGTGCATACGAGCCAGCCCAACCGAACGCGCCTATGCGCAATCCTGCAACCGGCATAACCCATGCACCGCCGATTACGTCTTTCCTGTTGTCAACATCCTTTGTATTGATGCCTTGGCCGTTGAATACGCCTATCTGGTAATGAAACAAATAGCGGCCTGACGCATTTTTCAACAAATCGCCTTGCAACTGTACACCAATATCGCGGCCATTTGAGGCATGTTCGCCAGTCCTGTCGTTGAAGCCAGCCAGCTTACTGACATTCTGTGAATACCCCATAAATCCCTGGTCAATGGGATTCATAGGGTTTTCAAACGTAAAAGGACGCTTGAACTGGCCTGCTTTTATTTTAAGGAAAGGCAACTTCTGCCACTCTATATACACGTCAACCATTCTCGGACTATCGCCTAATGTCGAAGTGTTGCCGTTGATTTGTCCCTGCAACTTATAAGCGAAATCACCAAGTATGCGCCCGTCAAGCGACAAACGTATCATCCTTACATTAAACGAATTGCTTTCCGCTCCGTGCTGTCCGCTGTATTGGTACTGGCCGATAGCATAGCCGCTGAACTTCGGCTTGTCAAAAAGCTTCGCCTTCTCCTGCGCTGACACGCAGATGAAAGTAAAAAGGTAAAAAAGTAAAACGGTAATTTTATAATTCATAGTTTACGCTTCATAATTCATTATTGAGCGTTAAAAGCTCACTTCCTGTCATCTTATTTCAAGCAATACGACGTTCTCCACATGCGGCGTATGCGGAAACATATCAACCGGTTGCACCGCCTTCACCTTATAATATTGGTCTAACAAAGCGAGGTCACGCGCCTGCGTGGCAGGGTTGCAACTGACATATACAATGCGCTTCGCGCTGGTACGTATTATGGTCTGCACCACATCAGGGTGCATTCCTGCGCGTGGAGGGTCGGTAATGATTACGTCCGGGCGGCCATTTGCTGCAATGAAATCCTCGGTAAGGATGTCTTTCATGTCGCCTGCATAAAACTCAGTGTTGTCGATACCGTTTATTTCAGAGTTCACCTTGGCGTCCTCTATGGCCTCGGGCACATACTCTATACCGATTACCTTGCGTGCCTTGCGTGCTACGAAGTTGGCTATTGTGCCGGTACCCGTGTACAGGTCATACACAAGTTCTTCGCCGGTAAGTCCGGCAAAGTCGCGCGCTACTGAATAAAGGCGCAACGCCTGGTCTGTGTTTGTCTGGTAAAAGCTCTTTGGCCCAACCTTGAATTTCAGTCCGTCCATGGTTTCATATATGTAACCATTACCCTTAAATACCTGTATGTCAAGGTCGTTGAACGTATCGTTAAACTTTTGGTTGTCAACGTATAGCAACGAACTGATTTCCGGGAAGCCGTCGGCAATATGCTGAAGCAAGGCTTTCGCACGCTCTTCATCACCATCTTCATCATAATGGAACTGTACAAGCACCATCCATTCGCCAGTGTCCGAATTGCGTATTACGATGTCGCGCAGCAACCCGTGCTTGCTCCTTTGGTTGAAGAATGTCATGCCCGTAGCATAAGCATAGTCACGGATGGCGTTGCGTATGCGGTTGTGCAGGTCGTCCATAAGCCAACACTTCTCTATCGGAAGTATTTTGTCGAACGCCCCGGTTATGTGAAAACCTATGGCGTTCATCTGCGTATATTCCGTCTCTGCGGCAACTTCCTCCTTTGTCAGCCAGCGTTTGTCAGAGCATCCGAACTCAAGTTTGTTGCGGTAACCGAACGTTTTTTCAGAGCCGAGGATAGGCAGAATGTCAGGCAACTCTACCTTGCCTATGCGCGTAAGCTGGTCGTGCACCTGCCGTTGCTTCATCTTCAATTGCTCTGCATACGGCACACTCTGCCACTTACAACCACCGCACAAACCGAAATGGGCGCACTGCGGCTTTACCCTTATGTCGCTTGGCTTCACTATTCTTATGATTTCCGCCTCGCAATAGCTATGCTTCTTACGGCGCACCTGCAAGTCTACCACATCGCCGGGAACGGCAAACGGCACGAATACCACAAAGTCGTCAACTCTCGCCAGAGCCTTGCCTTCCGCCGCATAGTCTGTTATGGTTACGTTCTCCAATACTGGTAACGGTTTCTTTTTCCTACTCATATATAAGAAAGGTGTGAATTTTGGTACAAAAGTAATACAAAAAAATGAATATGGCAGGCTATCAACGGATTTAAATCTGAAATGTTTGTGAAAATGGATTTATGGATTATATTTGCAGAAAATTAGCCGTTAAAACAAACATTCGTATGCAAACACGCAAAAAGCCAATAACCGACGATACAGAAATAAGGATATACGAGAGGTTGCCCAAAAATTTATTTATATCGTTGCTATGCCTGATGTTCGCCGTTGGAGGCATATTCATCCTTAGAGACGATAGTGCAGGAACAGCCTTAAAGATAATAGGCGGCTGGCTGAACATCCTGTTTTTCGGGCTTGGCGGCCTGTTTATGCTCGGTTCCACATTATATAAAAGGTTAAGGCGCATACCTTCCTTAATCATACGCGACGACTGCGTTTGCATTTACATACCACTGAAAAACAAATATGACATCATCTTGTTCAAGAACGTAAACAGTTTCAGCTTGACTAAACTAAGTATGACGAAGCTGATTTCTGTAAACTACAAACCTGCCGAAATGATTAAAGAATTTGACAGATGCAGCCACATCGAGCAGCTGTTGATGACGTTCAATTACAAGACAATCAACGCATTAAAAAGCATTCCGGCTGAAAACTTAACCTTAAGCACGAAGAGAATCTGTGCTATATTGAACAGCAAACTTGCAAGTTAACACAAGTTCGGCATAAAGATTGTACTTTATGCCGAACCCATCAATACATTCTTAACGTCTGTCCGGTATAAGAAAACATCCTTTGTAGGGACATAATTCATTATGTCCGCACGCCGCGGAGAGGCGTATTGTCCAAACGCAGTATAATAAAAACGTTCTTACAGAACGTGCGGACATAATGAATTATGTCCCTACAAAGGGTGTTTTCGCTATTTTGGGAAATAGAAGTTATGCCGAACTAACGTATTCTTAGTCATTACATCATTGTCAGCAATGGAACGAAGCGCGTACAAGCTCGTCCATAAGCTTATCGTCTTGCTCCGCCTTTGCACGCAATCCGGCATCGTCGAAGCCGCGTAGCTTGCTTATTATGCCGTCGAGCATACGCGGCGAGAACACTCCGCCGGCCTCGTACACGCCGCGATGCCGCTCAAGCCAACCGGCTGATGCCGCGCAGCAATCGGGCAACTGCTCGAACTTGTCGTTATTGCTGCCGCTTTCTCCTAATCCCACATACTTGTCTGCCGCTATGCCGAGAGCCTTGCCCTCGTCCATCTCCAAGCCGTAACGGCACGCCACGCACAAGCCGGCCATAAGCTGATAAACGTCGGCCGAAGCGTCTGGCGAGCGCATCTCCACGGTCTGCTTCGAACTGTCCGACGGCAATACGTGCCCGCAAAGCTCATCCGCCCTACCCCAATCAGCACTTTCAACGCTATCGGATTTTTCACTTTTCACTTTTACCTTTTCACTTTTGAAGTTCCATCCCAACGGCACACGCACGAGCACGGAGCGGTTGCAGTCGCCCCAGCACACGCTCGTGGGCGCTTCCTGATGCGGCACGAGGCGGAAATACGACACGGGAGTCTTGTTGCCGAATGCCGTTATTGACGGTGCAAGCTCCATCATCCCGGCTATTGCGCGGCGCGCCTCGGCGGAGAGCTTGCCGCCGGAGGTCATGCAGTTGCGCCCGTCCTTCATCATGCGCATGTGTATATGCAAGCCCGAACCGGCCTTGCCCGCGGTGATTTTCGGGGCGAACGTTACGTCAAGGCCGTACTCGTAAGCGAGATTACGTATTACCCACTTGGCCAATACCAACTGGTCGGCCGCGCTCTCTACTGGACATGGCAGGAACTCTATTTCGTTCTGCTCGTACACCTTGCCGTCTTCGGTAAAGTTGCCCACCTCCGAATGTCCGTACTTTATTTGTCCGCCGGTCTGCGCGATGTAGTCCATGCACTTCTTGCGGAACTCGCCCAACTTGGCGAACGGCCCAGACTCGTGGTAGCCGCGCTGGTCTACGGCGGGGAACATGCCGTCGTCTTCGGCTATTACATAATACTCCAGCTCGCCCATGGCCTCGTAAGTCATGCCGGTAGAAGCAGTGAATGCCGCGGCGGCTCGGTGTAACGTCAGCTCAGGGGAGCAGGCAAAGGGTCGCCCGTCTTTGTCGAAAAACGAGCAGAGCAGGCATAATGTGGGTGTTTCGGAGAACGGACTGACAAACGCCGTGCTGAAACGCGGCAGCACGTAAAGGTCGCTGCTCTCGGCCTCTACGAACGACGGGAAAAGGCTCGAGCCGTCAACCCGCTCGCCGTAAGTAAGTATTGTCTCAAGGTAAGCCAGATTGTTAAGCATGAAGTTGAGCGTCTTCACGCGGCCGTCCTCGGCCGGATACATGAAATCGACCATCCTTATGCCTTTTTCGCGGATAAAAGCCACGATGTCGGCCTTAGTCAACTGCGAAGCCGGTTTGCCGAAATGCGCCACAAGGGCGTTGGCGTTCATCTCTACAGTCTTGTCCATAGCAATGATGAGTTAAGGTAAATGTGTAATAAATAAGTTAACAATGGATAGGGAAAACGCCCGCCTGGCGCGCGCCTCCCACGCTTCCGCAAAGTTAAGTATTTTTGCTTCACGGCGCAAATTTCAGGCAACTTATTTTCAGCGCAAATACATATGCGCAGCACCTTCGGCGCAGAGCCTTCGTTTTGACATAACGACACTGATACGGGCATACTGCTTACATCATGATTTCAATTGAACGCCTATAATCGCGATATTTTCAAATAAAAATACTTTTGGCGGGAATAACGCCTAAAAACGTGTGCAAACACAACTACCTGTGTTACAGAGCAATACGGGTTGCGATGGCTATTATGTGCAACAAAAACATCGTTTTAACATTTTTTTTGGACGGTATTTATCGGTGACAAAGACCGTATTTATCACCGGCAAAGACCGTTAATACGACATGCAAAGACGGCATTTACACCTTCAAAACACGGCGTTTTGACATGTAATACGCCGTGTTTCGCGTCACAAAAGACGGTTTTCAGCGTCAAAAAGAGAGTTGCAGAGCACGATAAAATTCTATTTCGAGAGTTTTGACTGACATTTTCAGAATGACATTTTGATAGGTCTAAAACCATTAAAGATTATAATATGTAAAGAGGGCAAACAATATATAACGAACCTTTTGCCGCAAAAAGCGATGAAAAAATTTGGATTTTAATTTAATTTAAGTATCTTTGCATAAGACAAAAAAGAAACTAAAACCTAACGTGAAAACCATACATTAAATTTATGACAGAGAAAAGAGTTTACACCTTCGGCAATGGTAAGGCCGAAGGAAAAGCAGACATGCGAAACCTTTTGGGTGGCAAAGGTGCCAACCTGGCCGAAATGAATCTCATAGGAGTGCCTGTTCCACCGGGCTTCACAATCACCACCGACGTATGCAACGAATATTTCGAGAAGGGCAAGGATGCCGTCGTTGGCTTGCTTAACGACGACGTTGTGGCTTCTGTGCACCATGTGGAGGAGCTGATGAACTGCAAGTTCGGCGACGTGACAAACCCGCTGCTCGTCAGCGTCCGTTCTGGAGCGCGCGCGTCGATGCCCGGCATGATGGACACCATCCTCAACCTCGGCCTTAACGACGAGGTGGTAGAAGGCTTGGCAAAGAAGACCGGCAACGAGCGTTTTGCATACGACAGCTACCGCCGCTTCGTACAGATGTACGGCGATGTGGTGCTTGGAATGAAGCCTGTAAACAAGGAAGACATCGACCCGTTCGAGGCTATCATACAGAAAGTAAAGGCCGTGCGCGGCATCACGCTTGACAACGAGATGACCGTAGACGAGCTGAAGCAGCTCGTCAGGCTGTTCAAGGAAGCTATCAAGAACCAGACGGGCAAGGACTTCCCCAACGACCCGATGGAGCAGCTATGGGGTGCCATCTGCGCCGTGTTTGACAGCTGGATGAACGAACGCGCCATACTCTACCGCAAGATGGAAGGCATACCTGCCGAATGGGGTACGGCCGTAACCGTCATGGCGATGGTATTCGGCAACATGGGACCGACATCGGCCACGGGCGTATGCTTCAGCCGTGACGCCGCTACGGGCGAAAACAGCTTCAACGGTGAATACCTTGTCAACGCACAGGGCGAAGACGTTGTGGCCGGAATACGCACGCCGCAGCAGATAACCAAGGAACGCTCTATCAAATGGGCGCAGCAACAGGGCATATCTGAAGAGGTGCGCGCCGCAAAATACCCGTCAATGGAAGAGGCGATGCCCGAGATTTACGCCCAGCTCAACGCATTGCAGGAAAAGCTGGAGCACCACTACCACGACATGCAGGACATGGAGTTCACCGTACAGGAAGGCAAACTCTGGTTCTTGCAGACACGTAACGGCAAGCGCACGGGTACGGCCATGGTGAAAATAGCCATGGACTTGCTCCGCGAAGGCGAGATTGACGAGAAGACGGCATTGGAGCGTTGCGAGCCGAACAAGCTTGACGAGCTGCTCCACCCGGTGTTCGACAAGGACGCATTGAAAAGTGCCAAAGTGCTTACACGCGGTCTGCCGGCATCGCCCGGAGCTGCCTGCGGACAAATAGTATTCTTCGCCGACGATGCGGCCAAGATGCACGCCGAAGGCCACCGCGTAGTAATGGTGCGCATAGAGACAAGCCCTGAAGACCTTGCCGGAATGGCTGCTGCCGAAGGTATCGTGACGGCACGCGGCGGCATGACGTCGCACGCGGCGGTCGTTGCACGCGGTATGGGTAAGTGCTGCGTGTCTGGCGCAGGCGCACTGAACGTAGACTACAAGGCCCGCACAGTTGAAATAGACGGAGTTGTGCTTAAAGAAGGCGACTATCTGTCAATCAACGGCTCTACCGGCGAGATTTATCTCGGCGAAGTGAAAACGAAACCGGCTGAGGTAACAGGCGACTTTGCCGACCTGATGAAGCTGTGCGACAAGTACACGAAGCTCGTTGTACGCACCAACGCCGACACTCCGCGTGACGCAAAGGTGGCACGCAACTTCGGCGCTGTAGGCATCGGCCTTTGCCGTACGGAGCACATGTTCTTCGAGAACGAGAAAATCAAGGCAATGCGCGAGATGATACTCGCAGACACGGTGGAAGGCCGCGAAAAGGCTCTCGACAAGCTTTTGCCTTACCAGAAGCAAGACTTCTACGGCATACTCAAGGCAATGGACGGCTATCCAGTCAACATCCGCCTGCTCGACCCGCCGTTGCACGAGTTTGTTCCGCAAGACCTTGCAGAGCAAGAGGTTATGGCTAAGGAGATGGGCATCACCGTACAGAAGATACAGCAGCGCGTGAACAGCCTGAGCGAGCACAACCCGATGCTCGGCCACCGTGGCTGCCGCCTTGGCAACACATATCCCGAAATCACGGCAATGCAGACACGCGCCATCCTCGGTGCAGCCATACAGCTGAAGAAGGAAGGCTTTGACCCGCGTCCTGAAATCATGGTTCCGCTCATCGGTATCGTAAACGAGTTCGACGTTCAGGAGAAGGTCATTCGCCAAACGGCAAAGCAACTGTTTGAAGAAGAAGGCGTTGAAATTCCGTTCCGTGTCGGTACGATGATAGAAATACCACGCGCGGCATTGACGGCCGACCATATAGCCGCAAAGGCAGAATACTTTAGCTTCGGCACAAACGACTTGACGCAGATGACATTCGGCTACAGCCGCGACGACATTGCAAGCTTCCTGCCGGTATACCTGGAAAAGAAGATATTGAACGTAGACCCATTCCAGGTGCTCGACCAGAACGGTGTAGGACAGCTTATCAAGATGGCCGTAGACAAAGGACGCTCCACACGCCCCGAGCTTACATGCGGCATCTGCGGCGAACACGGCGGCGAGCCTTCGTCTGTCAAGTTCTGCCACAAGGTAGGCCTTAACTACGTAAGCTGCTCACCGTTCCGCGTGCCCATCGCACGCTTGGCTGCGGCTCAGGCTGCTGTTGAAGAATAAGCCATTAAAATACGGAAAAAGAAAAAGCCGGAAACGTTATGGTTTCCGGCTTTCTCTTTTTCTATTGTGCTTAATCACTTATTGTCAAATCTTCACTTTACAGGATTGTTTTCATTAAACACCGCCATCCTGCGGTCAAGCTCGTCAATCTGACGGTCTTCCACAAAAGAAGTACAGATGCGCAAGCCCTGCTGGCTGCTGCCTGTGGTTGATAGACATATCGCACTGACACCGTAATACATCAGTTCAAGGGCAAGCTGTCCGCCTGTCATTCCCGGGTAACCGATGGTGAAATAAAAACCATCGGCAATGTCTTCGTCAAGGTCTTTATCGTAGACAATATGGAAGCCATGGCGCAAGAACACCGCCTTTAACTTATGAGCGCGTTCACCATATACGCCTACATCATGACGAAAATCATAAACACCGTCAGAAGCGGCCTTCATCATAGCTGCCATAGCATATTGCGCACTATGGCTTGTACCTGACGATAAGGCGTAAAGCATACGCGTAGAATACACAAGGCCGAAAGTCAATCCTTCGTAACGGGCGCCAAGGTCAGCATAATGGCGCTTAAACAATTTGTCACATATACACACCACGCCTATGCGCTCACCGGCATAGCTAAAAGCCTTGCTGCCGCTAATGAACATCATGTAGTTGTCCGTATATCGTGCAACCGTAGCCTGATAAGGCGGACTGAAAGGCGTACTTAGCTGTTTACGGAAGTCCATTGCGAAATAGGCAAGGTCTTCCATCACTATTGCATCATGCTTGGTTGCAAGCTTTCCGATTGTCTCCAGTTCATCTTCACCAAAACATATCCACGACGGATTGTTAGGATTACTATACACTATGGCGCAGATATTGCCGCGACTAAGGTATTCTTCCAGTTTTACTCCAAGCTTGTCTCCTCGGTAGTCGTAGACATCAAATGTCTCATACTTGATGCCAAGCACTTGCAGTTGCATCTTCTGAACAGGGAATCCAGGGTCGATAAACAGTACAGTATCTTTGCGTTTGTCGGCCTGAGAACATGTGAGGAAAGCAGCAAATGTGCCTTGCATACTTCCACATACGGGCACACAGCTATCTGCCGAGACGTCAACACCGATGAAAGCCTTGACAAAACGGGACGCTTCCTTCTTCAGCTCTGGATTACCTTGTATGTCAGGATATGAATGGGCGATGCCGTCACGCAAAGCCTTCACCTGCGCGTCTACACCTATTTGCGATGCTGGAAGTCCGGGAATGCCCATCTCGAACTTGATAAATTCTACTCCAGACTTATCCTCTGCATAAGCGGCAACAGCCTTCACCTCACGTATCGTGGCCTTTTCAAAATCCTGTATGCCAAAATCACGAATGGCATTGTCTATAAGTTCTTTGCTTATTGGTGTGTTCATATTGCCAATGGATTTTCCGATACACCATTATTTAATACCGTTGCTTATTCCAATTTCAAGAGCCTTTATATTCGCATCTACCACACTTTCGCCTTTACGCGCAAATACGGTACGCACTGCTTGCTCTATCTTAGAACGCTCAATGCCAATAGCTTTGATAGCGGCACCTAACAACACCATATTTGCCGAACGGGGAACGCCATTCTCTTTTGCAAGTTTCTCTATGTCTATCATTACGACATTGTTCAACTTAGAATACTCTTCCCTTATAAGTTCAGCGTCAGGATAATTTGGAATATTCACGAAAGGAACACTTGACGTTATAATCCATCCTCTCTGCTTATTAAGATATGGCAAATATCTAAGTGCCTCCATAGGCTCCATCGAGATTATAACATCGGCCTGCCCGCAAGATATTAAGTCGCTATGTATTGGCGAAGATGAAATACGCAAATTGCTTTGCACATCGCCGCCACGTTGGGACATTCCATGTACTTCGGCCTGTTTGATATTCAGTCCCTCCTGCATTGCAGCTTCGCCAATTACAGTCGCAATGGATAGAATGCCTTGGCCTCCTACTCCACAAAGTATAATATCTGTTTTCATTTTACCAGTCCTCCTTTCTGTTTCTTTTCCCTTAAATGTCTTTGCAATGTCTGCATACATTCACGGCACGGTATTATCACGCTCACTCCATGGTAATTTATCTCGTCACGAAGCAGTTGTTCTATCTCCGGCATATTCTTAGGCAGAGGTACAACTGTCTTCAGATGTTCGTCATTCAATCCCAAACCACGGCAAATTGCCTCAAGCTTGTTAGTTCCGGCAGAGTCCTGCCCACCTGTCATTGCTGTTGTAAGATTGTCGCTTATTATTACCGTTATGTCGGCATTCTCATTGATTGCATCAAGCAGGCCAGTCATGCCGGAATGCGTAAAAGTAGAATCACCTATGACAGCAACGGCAGGCCATTGTCCTGCATCGGCCGCACCTTTCGCCATAGTGATGCTGGCACCCATATCAACCGTGGAATGCAACGCGCGGTATGGAGGCAAAGCGCCAAGCGTATAGCAGCCAATGTCGCCGAATACACGGGCGTTAGGATATTCTTTAAGCACATCATTCAGCGCAGCATACACGTCCCTGTGCCCACAACCTTGACATAATGCAGGTGGACGCGGCACGGTATTCTCGCTCTTCACATACCCTTCGCAACTGTTCAAGCCTAAAGCCTTTTTCAGAATGTCGGGAGTAAGTTCTCCTGTACGTGGCAAATCGCCTGTAAGCGTTCCCTTGATTACGGCATTGCCCGGCATGATACCTGTAAGCGCGTCTTCGATAAATGGTTGTCCTTCTTCAACAACCAGCACGCTGTCGCATTCTTCCGTCATCCTGCGTATCAGTTCCTTTGGCAAAGGGTAATGGCTTATCTTCAATACGGGGAACGGGCATCCGTCAGGATAACACTCATTCAGGTAGTTGATGCCGATGCCGCTTGCTATGATGCCTTGCGAATGGTCCGATGCATCGATATAACAGTTATATCGGCTTTCAACAGCGTCTTGTTCTAACTTAGCCTGCTGCGACGTCACAATATCGTTACGGCGGCGAGCCATCGCTGGCAACAACACCCAGTCTGTTGAAATTGCATCATAGTTCAGCGGATTTTGCATCTTTGGTTCATCGTTGATTTCCACGACAGCCCTGCTGTGCGCCATTCTGGTTGTTACACGCATCAATATAGGCAAATGAATGGCCTCGCTATAATCAAAGGCGAAATGTACCATGTCATAAGCTTCTTGCTGGTTTGACGGTTCAAGGCATGGTATCATGGCAAACTTCGCATAAAAACGGCTGTCCTGCTCATTCTGCGACGAGTGCATCGACGGGTCGTCGGCTACAAGTACGATTATGCCGCCGTTCGTTCCAGTCATTGCTGAATTTACAAAGGGGTCGGCACAAACATTCAGTCCTACATGCTTCATGCACACCAGCGCACGCTTGCCCATGAACGACATGCCAAGGGCTTCCTCCATTGCCGTTTTCTCGTTGACAGACCATTTTCTATGGATATTGCGTTCCTTGGCAATTGGCGAGTTCTGGATGTATTCGGTTATCTCTGTTGACGGTGTTCCTGGATATGCGTACACACCGCTCAAACCGGCATCTATGGCCGCCTGGGCAATTGCCTCGTCTCCCAATAATAACTTTTTCATCATATTAGATTTTAACAACTATTCTACATGTATGTTTTTCATTCAAAAGAAAATTGTTTGCCTGACTTACATTCCAATAATATCAGAATTTCATCAGACAAACAATCTTTGTCAAATCACTTAACAGTTACTTTCAACGGAGCACGCAAAGCCCCAAGAGTTTCTTCTGCGCGTAACTTCCATTCGTTAAGTGTGCGCACGTCATTCTTGCTCCATGCCGAACCGAAATAATAAGTATATTTCATGCCAGGCTTATATGAAACGACCCCTACCCCATGGCCGGAGTTACCGTTTGACGGAGTGTCGTACATCATCGCCTTGGTCGTACTTACGCCATTGGGGAACAACACACCTACGTAAATCTGAAAATTCTGCTTTGTAGGATTGTCCGTCGGGTCGGCATAAAGCACGTAATCGCTGCCATAAAGCACGCTCTTTGTGTCTTCACTGTGGATTACAATGCCTGCCGCCAAATCACGCTGTGCCGTCAAACCGTCATACCATACAGTCATCTTGTTGAAGTTGCTGCCTTTGTCGCAGCTTATGATACGGTGTTCAACAACATTCTTGTCGCTGCCGATAGTGAAAGGATTGTACTCCAGTTGCACCGTAAAACGCAACGGACCATTGTCCAATATCTTATAAGTCTTGTAACAATAAGGCAGCACCATCTCGCCGCCGTCCATCAACGCCGGCGCACCGCAGCCCAGCGTAGGGCCGACCTTGTAGCAATCGAGGCCGTAACCGTGGTCGAAGTGGTATGTCGTTTCCTGCTGCATCTCAAGAGCCTCTTCCTCTTTCCCTGCCTTCTTAAGCTCCTCTATTTTAGCATGGTTCGACAGTTCCGTGTCATATCGTTTCTCCACCTCAAGGTCGGGAGTGTTCTTCACCCAGACATCAACGCCATAAGCCTTTTCGCCAGTACGCTGCAAGGCCGGGCCATACACCCTGTATGCCGTGCGGTCGTTCTCCCATGCGATGTCGTCCACACGCTCCGGGTATTGCCTTCCGCATACATACGTCTTCATCGGTTTCGGCGTGCCGGGCATTATTGTAAAATCAGCAGTACCGTTGGGGCGCACGCTTGCGTCAATCAGCAACTTGCCGTCATACGTAATCTGGTATGCCACTTGCTGCCCGAGCGCATTCTTCACTATGAACGCTCCGCCTTCCTTTATTCCGAGACGCGCGTAAACATCGCCTACGGGGATTTCCACAAGCTCCTGCCGTTGCACGTCTGAATTGTTTGACACTGTTACCGTTACATTTCCTGCAACGGCCGAAACTGGTGCAAGCATAAGCCCGAGCACCAAAGCGCAAAATGATTTTGATTTGTTCATATCCGTTTTATTGTATATTTGTATTCTTTCTTATTTCAAATTGTCAATAAAGAACTGCGCTATCTGCCTGAACAGATGGTTGCGCGTATTGCCGCCATAAATGCTGTGGTTGCGGTTCGTGTAGACGTTCATCTTGAAGTCCTTGTCCGCCTGCACAAGCGCTTCTGCGTATTCAAACGTGTTTTGCGGATGCACGTTGTCGTCGGCAATGCCGTGGCAGAGCAGCAACGCTCCGTGCAGCTGGCCTGCACGCTTTATCGGGTTGATGTCATAGCCCGACGGGTTCTCTTTGGGCGTGCGCATATACCTTTCCGTGTACACCGTGTCGTAATAACGCCAGTCTGTCGGCGGAGCAACAGCCACTCCGGCCTTGAACACTCCGCGGCCTTCGCTCATGCTCATAAGCGTGTTGAAACCGCCGTAGCTCCAGCCCCATATACCTATATTGTCTTTATCAACGTAAGGCAATGAAGCAAGATACAAGGCCGCCTCCACCTGGTCTTTCGACTCCATGTCGCCGAGCTTCATGTACGTACACTTCTCGAAGTCAGCGCCGCGTCCGCCTGTTCCGCGTCCGTCAACGCAGACAAGGATGAAGCCTTGCTGAGCAAGATACTCGTCAAACAAAGCACCCTGCCCCATCGAGCCGATGTTCCATGAATTTACTACCTGCTGGCTTCCCGGTCCGCTGTATTGCCACATTATCACAGGATATTTCCTGTTTGCATCAAAACCGGCAGGCTTTACCATCACTCCGTTAAGCTCAACGCCCTCTGATGTCTTGAAGCTAAAGAACTCCTTTTCCGGCAGGTTGTTTGATGCCAATTTGCCTTTCAGCGCCTTGTTGTCGAGCAACGTTACAATCTTCTTGCCTGCATTGGTGCAAACCGTATATTCGTAAGGATTGTTGCGGTCGCTCCACGAGTTGATGAAATACTTGTAGCCAGTGCTGAACACTGCGCTGTTCCATCCTTCCGTCGGGGTAAGGCATTCGGTCTTGCCGTTCTTGCCTGTCACATACACCTCGCGGTTCATAGCATTCTTGCCTGCCGCCTGGTAATATACGTCGCCCGTGCGCTCGTCGTAACCGTACACCTCGGTCACTTCGCCTGCGCCCTTTGTCAGTTGGCCTTGCAGCTGTCCTGTCATGCTGTACAGGTAAAGCTGCATCTTGCCGTTCCTGTCGCTCGGCAGCAATATATGGCTTGCGGTCACCTGTATGCCGTCCAGCACTTCCTCCTTCACATACCTTGGCACGCTCTCGTCAATGAGCAGTTTTGCCACCGTGCTGCGCGGATTTACCGCGTACAGGCACAGTTTGTCCTGGTGGCGGTTCATCGTGTAGACTATTATCTTTCCGGCGTCGGCCGTCGCCTTTATCCTCGGTATGTAGCCGTCGGCGTCGAGCGGCACTTGCATGGTGCGTGTCTGGCGCGACTGCGTGTCGAAGCTCATCACCGCCACCTTTGAATTGTCTGCCCCGGCCTTGGGGTACTTGTACGAATACCAGCCCGGATATTCGGCATACTCGCTCTTTTCAGGCGCCAGTCCCTTGTACATCTGGAGCTGGAACATCGGCACCTTGCTCTCGTCAAACCTTATCCAGCACAGCATCGAGCCGTCGGCGTTGAACGTAAGCGCGCTGTTGAAGGCAAACTCTTCCTCGTACACCCAGTCGGGCACGCCGTTTATTACGCCGCCCGGCTTGCCGTCTTTCGTCACCTGGCTCTCCGAGTTGCCGTAAAGCAGCTTTATCAGGTATATGTTGTTCTCCCTCACGAAAGCCACCTTCAGGCCGTCGGGCGACCATACGGGCGACTGCTGCGGCCCTCCATCCGATAGGCGTTCGAGCCTGCGGTCGGCTATGTTATATATATAATAGGTGGCCGTGAACGAGCGGCGGTAAATCCTCTCCGTCTTGGTCTGTATAAGCATCTTGGTCTCGTCGGGGCTCATTATGTAGTTGTCGAAGCCGTCGACGCTCTCGCCTACCGTGTTGTTCACATCAAACAGCACGCCCGTGCGCTTGCCTGTCTTGTATGAATACTTTTCAACCTTCTTGCCGTCTTTGCTTATCATGGCGTAGCTCTCGCCGTCTTTCAGCGGCGTCACCGCGCTAAGGCGTTCCGCCGCAAACTTGCCTGCTGCTATGTCTTTTATTGAAAGCATATCCTGCGACATCGTACTGCTTACGGCCATGAACAACGCCGCACACATTACAAAAAACTTTCTCATCGTTCTTTTTCTGGTTAATTTTCGGGCAAAGATAACTAAAAAACACTACATTTGCACCTGCAACTGATTTAATTAATATTAATGGAAATGAAGATGAGCAACAAATAATAATGAATAATGAATAATGAAAAAATGAATAATGAATAATCAGGCATACGCCACAACATAATCAACAGGACAATTATCCATTTTTCATTATCCATTATTCATTTTTCATTTTTAATTATTCATTTTTCATTCTTCATTCTTCATTTTTAATTCTTAATTCTTAATGCTTCCATACAACGACTACGGCACATGGCTGCGCTCGCGCTTTCCGTTCAAGGTACAAAAAATTTCTGTCGACGCTGGCTTCACCTGCCCCAACCGCGACGGCCGCATAAGCCGTGGAGGATGTACCTTTTGCAACAACGACACGTTCAACCCGTCTTACTGCAACAAGGACGCGTCAGTAAGCGAACAGCTTGAAACGGGCAAACGCTTCTTCGCACGCAAATACCCCGACATGCGTTACCTGGCTTACTTCCAGGCGTTCACCAACACTTACGCGCCGCTCGACACGCTGAAACTCCTCTACGAGGAGGCTTTGAGCACGGACGGCGTGGTAGGAATCGTCATCGGCACGCGCCCCGACTGTGTCAGCCCTACCCTGCTCGACTATCTCGCCACGCTTGCACGGCAGACGTTCGTCTCCGTGGAATACGGCATTGAGAGCACCAACGACGCTACCCTAAAAGGCATCAACCGCGGCCACACCTTCGACTGCGCACGCCGCGCCATAGCCGACACCGCCGCGCGAGGCATCGTAACCGGCGGCCACGTCATCCTCGGACTGCCAGGAGAAGACCGCGAGGAGAGCCTGCGGCAGGCCAACACAATATCAGCCACGGCTCTACACACGCTGAAAATACACCAGCTGCAAATAATCCGCGGCACGCGCCTCGCCCGCGAATACGCCGAGCAACCCTTCCACCTGTATTCGCCCGATGAATACATCGGCCTGCTTACCGAATACATACGCCGCCTGCGCCCCGACATCGTGCTCGACCGCTTCACCTCCCAGTCGCCCTCCGACATGCTCGTCGCACCGCGATGGGGACTGAAAAACCATGAGTTCGCCAACCTGCTCGCCAACCACATGCGCCGCACAGGGGCGCGCCAAGGCCAGCTGTACACAGGCGGCGGCCAAGGCTGACCGCCGCACTCCTGCATCTTCGCGCAATTTGAAAATTATCTTTCAATCTTTCATCATAAGCGGTAACACACTGGCTTTCAGCACGTTCTATGGTGAAAGATGCCAGCCGACATCTTTCACCATCCTTCATCAGCCGATGAAAGACGGTGAAGGATGCAGCATACCATCTTTCACCGGCTAACACTCTAACTTACAACGAGTTATCACTTATGATGAAAGATTGAAGAATAAACGTCCGTAACTGAAAGATTGAAAAATCAACGGCCTCGCTTTTTATATCTGTATGTTTTGCAATATGCGGCTTTTCGCCTTATGAAAGGCCATGTTTTGCACGGCAATATGCGGCCTTTTGCAGCGTAAAACATGGCATATTGCAGCGCCGTTTGCCGTCCTCTCTGCGTTTCGTTTGCTTCCGTGTTTCGGCGGTTTCTGTGTTTCGGCGTGATTTGCAATCCGCCGGAACAAAGTTTGCTGTATTTCTGTAGCATCCGTGTTTCGTTTGCTTCTGTGTTTCGTTTATTTCTGCGTTTCGGCGGTTTCTGTGTTTCGGCGTGATTTGCAATCCGCCGAACTATACTATAAGGATTTG
>CAJJWN010000023.1 GCA_905196835.1 uncultured Prevotella sp.
GCGGCCTTTCGCATTGCGAAAGGCCGCCTTTTAGCTTGCAATATGCCGTCTTTTGGAAGCCAAAAGACGGCATATTACAAGTCTGTCAGCAACTTGTTGATTTCCAATAGATTACGAGCCAAGAGATAAGAGCTAGGAAAATTAAGAATTAAGAGTTAAGAATTAAGAAAAACACCGATGTCAAACGACAAGACATGTTTTCTTAATTCTTAACTCTTAATTCTTAATTCCCTTAGTTGTGCACCAGCGTCCCGATGGGTTCTCCGTCCATCACGCGCTTGAGATTACCCTTAACGTCCATGTTGAACACGTAGATGGGCAGGTTGTTCTCCTTGCACATGGTGGTTGCTGTGAGGTCCATCACCTTCAGTCCGCGCGTGTAAATCTCGTCGTAAGTTATGTCGCTGAACTTCACGGCGTCGGGGTCTTTCTCTGGGTCGGCGGTGTATATGCCATCAACGCGCGTGCCCTTGAGCATCACGTCAGCCTCAATTTCAATGCCGCGGAGCGACGAGCCCGTGTCAGTAGTAAAGTAAGGCGAGCCCGTGCCAGCACTGAATATGCACACGTAGCCTGCCTCCATCGCCTCGATAGCTTTCCACTTAGAGTAAAACTCGCCAATAGGCTCCATACGGATGGCCGTGAGCACCTTGTTCTTCACGCCTATTGCACCGAGCGCGGAGCTAAGCGCGAGCGAGTTGATGACCGTGGCGCACATGCCCATCTGGTCGCCCTTGACGCGGTCGAAGCCCTTGCCTGCGCCGCTAAGACCGCGGAATATGTTGCCGCCGCCGATGACAATGCCTATTTGCACGCCCATTTCGTGCACTTCTTTGATTTGACTTGCATAGTCGCTGAGACGCTCCGGGTCGATGCCGAAGCCCTGTTTGCCCATCAGGCTCTCGCCGCTGAGCTTCAATAAGATACGTTTGTAATTTGCCATAAATATTTATTTTTGAATTAAGAATTAAGAGTTAAGAATTAAGAAAATCACTTTTGTTGGTTTTTACCATTAAAGCATATTTTCTTAATTCTTAACTCTTAATTCTTAATTATCACATGTTCCACCTCTTTAAACAGATAAGTCCGCTCCTCGCCGTCCTCCTTCCGCAGCACAAGGCGGCCGTCAGGCTCTACCCGGAGGATGCTTGCCGTGAAACAGCCCGTGGCGTCGCACCAGGCGTGAAGCCCCGTGCGGCGGTAGAGCGAGGCGCAGTAGAGTGCGTGGATGTCGGCGTAACGCCCAGCATCTACCATGCCGAGATAGCGGCGGAAGCCGTCTTCAAAACGGCCAAGCACCTCGTCGCGGTCGGTCTCGCGCCCTATAATGCCGCACAGAGAGACGGGATTTGGCGCGCCGCCGGTGAACTCGCGCTGGTTTACATTGATGCCAACGCCAAGTATGCAGCCGCCAACAAGGCCCTTGGCAATGGCGCATTCGGAGAGCGTTCCGCTTATTTTCATGTCGCGCCAGTACACGTCGTTGGGCCACTTCACGGTGAAGCCGTCGGCGTAATGCGACAAAGCATCGCGCACGGCCAGTGCCCCGGCCTCAAGCATGACGAACTGCCGCCGGGCCTCAAGCCCCCGGGGGCGCACCTTGACACTGAAAAGCAGGTTCTGCCCCGGCGCGCTTTCCCATGTGTTGCCCCCCTGCCCGCGCCCCGTCGTCTGGTAATCGGCGGTGACAAGGGTCATCAGCGCGCCTTCCGCGCCCGTGTATTCGCGGAGGAAGCGGTTGGTAGAGTCGGTCTCGGCGAGCCTCAACGTTATGATGTCTTCCATTTTTTCAGTATTGCATTGGCGTGAAAGCGTCCTCTATGTGGCTAATTTCGCACTGACAGCCGGGCATCCCCGTGACGGCAACGATGTCGAAACGCAGGGGGAACTCTATGCCATACGTCCGAACAAACTTGGCCGCCGCCACGGCCAGACTGCGCATCTTGCGCGCGTCTACGGCCAGTTCGGGCTGCATGTAGTCGGCGTTGCGGCGCGTCTTAACCTCCACAACTACCAGCTGGTCGGCATCAACGGCCACGATGTCGAGGTCGCGGTGGCCGTCGCGCCAGTCGCGCCAAAGTATGCGGTAGCCCTTGCGCTCCAGATATTCGGCGGCCTTCTGTTCGCCCCACCGCCCCGTGTCGTTGTGTTCGGCCATAGTTCTTACTTGTTCTTTTACTTCTTTCCAATGGCAAAAATACAACATTTCCGCAACATACGGCTACCGTTTGCGGCGAAAATGGTTACTTTTGCAGCAAAAACTAAGATATGGAGAACTTGCAGGAAGACACCCAGCAGAAAAAGGACGAGCAGTTTATGCGCAAGGCTTTGGCCGAAGCCGAAGCGGCGCGCGAGGCAGGCGAAATACCCATCGGCGCGGTAATAACCTGCCGCGACAGGATAATTGCGCGCGCCCACAACCTTACCGAAACGCTCAACGACGTCACTGCGCACGCCGAGATGCAGGCCATCACGGCGGCGGCCGACGCGTTGGGTGGCAAATACCTTGCCGACTGCACGCTGTACGTGACCGTGGAGCCGTGCGTGATGTGCGCCGGAGCCATCGGCTGGGCGCAAATACGGCGCGTTGTCTACGGCGCAGCCGACGAGAAACGGGGCTTCACGCGCTTCGCCCCCGACGCCCTCCACCCCAAGGCGACGGTAACGCCGGGCGTACTCGAAGAGGACTGCCGCCGCCTGATGCAGAATTTTTTCAAAGCAAAACGCTGACTTTTGCTTATAACATTTACAGCCAAAAGCACATTATCACACATAGTGTAAGCAGACAGGAAGCGTTTGCTTACAATCCAAAAATGCCGCCTTTTAGCCTGCAAAAGACGGCATTTGGCAATGCCAAAGGGCATCTTTCGCAGAACGAAAGATGCCCTTTGACTTGGCAGTTTGCCTCGTTTCAAGACGGCATACACCGCCAAACGGCACGAAAAAAGCGGCCCGGAAGCCCCGAACCGCCCAAGTTGTAATTCTAAATAAAATGTCTTAGCCCAAGCTGATAGCCTCTGACGGACATACGTCTGCACATGTTCCGCACTCTGTGCACATGTCAGGGTTGATTGAATACTTCTCGCCCTCAGAGATAGCTCCTGCCGGACATTCGTCGATACAAGTACCGCAAGCGATACAGTTGTCACCAATTACGTAAGCCATAATACTGTTTTAGTTATTTAATTAATAATGTTTTGTACCTACATTTGTACACCGCAAAGGTAATACAATTATCCCGAATACCTACTTTTGGGTATTCGTTTTTAGATTGTTTAACGGTTATTTGTTTGTAGGAGTAGAGGAGTAAGGAGGGGAGGAGTAAAGAAGTAAAGGGAAAGAAGGAATAAAGGAGTAAGGAGAGAAGGAATAAGGAGTATGGAGGGAAAGAGCAAACATGTATGGCATTAACAGCCAAATGTAATCTACTTACTCCTCCCCTCCTTACTCCTTTACTCCTTAACAAACAATCACTCGAAGTAAAACGACAGCACAATCATCTTGCTGCGCGCCTCGTTCACCGCCCGGGCGTACATCTTCATGTTCTCGTCGCGCAGGCGGTCGGCGTGCTTCGTGTCGAGACTATTCAGCAAACTGTAACAGAATTTGAGTTCGGGGCGAAGCTTGAAGAACGGCAGGTAGACGTCACATCCAAGTCCTATTTCAAAGAAAACGTCGTAACGCTTCAGCTTTACGTAGTCGTTATCGCCGCCGGAAAGGTTAATCACGGGGTTAAGTCCGGCCATGATGTAAGGGCGCGCGTTGTCCAAACGCGGCGCGCTGAAAATCAAGTCGAGCGGCACGCCGATGTAGACCGTCTTCATGTCCTGCGTCTGCACGATTGGCTCTCCGTTCTCAAGCTTGTCCGTATGGTTGCGGAATGTAAGGTGACGGTTGCCGAAGTACATCGTCGGAGCCATCCTGAAGGCGAAATAAGTGCCAAGGCGCAGTTCGCCGAGCACGCCAACGTTGAAGCCCATGTCCCATCGGTCTTGGTCGCAGGTTACAAGTTTCTCCGTCTGAGAGCCGTCTTCCGCGGCTATCATCTGAGGCCCGATGTTGTTAAACTCCATGTCCTGAAAATGCGTGCCTACGACTACTCCGAAGTGGAACGGCCGCAGGTCAGTGTACGGGCGGTTCTGCACCGCGCCGCCTTGGGCGTATGAACACAAGGCGACTGACAGCAATATGAGTATGGAAAACAGTCTTCTCATCGCTTTAATAACGGCGCAAAAGGAAGAATATTTTATCTTTCAGGATAATAAAGGGCAAAACGCCGCCGGCCTCAACGGCTGAAGTCTACCGTTATTTTGCCTACATATATGCCGTGCTTGCCGTTCTGGTCGTTGGGGACAGGCTTGCCGTCGATATTTTCCTCGTATTCCAACGCGTTGAAATATGAATGCGAATGGCCTCCAAGCACTATGTCGATGTTACGCGTCTGCCGCATAAGTTCGGTGTCGTCAATGCCGATTATGTCCCAGCCGAGATGCGAGAGACAGACTACGATGTCACACTTTTCCCGCTCCTTCAGCAGCTTCGCCACGTCGTTGGCGGCCTTCACGGGGTCGTTGTACTTCACTCCGGCGCATGTCTTGGCCATGACCAGCCCGTCAAGTTGCGGCGAAAGGCCGAACACTCCAATCCTCAATCCGCCGCGTTTGAGCACCACATACGGCTTTACAACGCCTTCGAGAGCCGTCCCGGTGAAGTCGTAGTTGGCGCAGACGATGGGGAAATCGGCCTTCTTGAACAGCCTTGCCATGTTCTCCACGCCGAAGTCGAACTCGTGGTTGCCGATTGTTGCAGCGTCGTAACGCATCAAGTTCATCAGCCCCACCTCGACGTCTCCTTTATATAAGGTATAATAAGGCGAGCCTTGGGAGAAGTCGCCGCTGTCAAAAAGCAGCATATCTGGATGCTTGCTGCGCTCCCGGCGCACCATCTCCGCACGCCTGATGAAGCCTCCGCGGCCTGCAAGCATTGTGTCGGCAAGGTGCGGATTGAGCGGAAATATGCAACTATGGGTGTCGTTAGTATGAAGTATCACAAGCCGCTTACCTTTTGCCTGCACTCCGACAAGCAGCGTAACGGCCAACATTATGGTTAAGAAAAAACGCTTCATCTGCCTTCTATTGTTATTCGTCCTTCAATCTTCGAGCTTACGCTTTCGCCCTGCTCCATCTTCTCTTTCATGTATTTCATAATGATGAAGCGCACGTTGTTGTCCTTGCTTGACGGCGAATTGACTTCCGTCGAACTCTTAAACGCCTCCATCTTGTCGTTGCCCTGGGCCACATAGTCAAGCGTTGCGATGCGGTACTTGGCATCTGCCACGATACGTTTACCGTCGAGCAAGGCCGACTTAAGCCGTCCGTCGGCCGTTATTACCAGCTCAACGCCGTGGCTTACGGCCTCTCCTCCAACCGAAGCAATCTGTCCGAACAGCTCCAAGACTTTGTCTCCTGTCAACGTTACAAAGCAGATTTTGTTCTCAAACGGTGCCACGTCGAGCACGTCTCCGTAAGTAACCTCGCCCTTGGCAATGGCCGAACGTATGCCGCCGACGTTGTAAACGGCAAAGTCGGGACGCTCGCCGTAATCCTTTCCGCACCATACGAGAATGTCGGCAAGCAGGTTTGTCAGGTTGCTTTCCGGCCTTTCGGCATACAGATACTCCGCCGCCACACCGACAACGGGGCTCATTATGCTGTCCACCTGACGCTTGTAAGGAGCTATGAAGTCGGCGACGGCCTTGCCGGAAGCCGTATCGTAAGTGCTGTCCACAAGTATGCGGGAACGTTCGAAGCCCGTAATCCGATAACCGGAAGAGCACGACGCACACACCAATGCCGACAATACAAATACGCTGAAAATGAGTTTTTTACGCATACAAATCATCTAAAAAGCCGTGCAAAGTTAGCCAAAAACGCAAATAAGGCAAAGAAATAAGTAAAAAAATAAGATTAAGCTTTGCCGACAAGAGGAAAAAGCGTACCTTTGCACCGCTTTCCGCGTAATCGCTGACAGGAAGAAGTGTTGCCTTGTTATGTTGCGTCGGAACGATGAAACAAATTTAATTATCAAACAACAATGGATTTAATTAAAGTTGCTGAAGAAGCATTTGCAAGCGGCAAGAAGTTCCCCGAGTTCAAATCTGGTGACACAATCACCGTCGCTTACAAAATCATCGAGGGTTCAAAGGAGCGTATCCAGCTCTACCGTGGTGTCGTAATAAAGATTAGCGGCCAAGGAGACAAAAAGCGCTTCACCGTCCGTAAGATGTCTGGAACAGTCGGAGTAGAGCGTATCTTCCCGATGGATTCACCCAACATCGACAGCATCGAGGTAAACAAGCACGGTAAGGTACGCCGCGCCAAGTTGTATTACCTCCGCAAACTTACAGGTAAGAAGGCCCGTATCGCAGAGAAAAAGGTCATCACAAAGAAAGAGGACTAAGCCCTATTTGCAACAAAACAAGACGGGCCGGGATGCTGTTTGCATCCCGGCCCGTCTTATTTTGTATATTGTATTCATTCCTTTTCCACCGGCACAACAGCTCCGTCATCGCTTATCCTGAGCCCTCCGCCGTTGACATCGGTGTCGGTCAGCATCCTGATTTGCCGCACAACGACGCCCGTAGTGTCGCGCCTCGGGCCGAGCCCCTTGCGCTGTATAAACGGGTGTATGCGCCCGTCAAGAAACCGGCCGCGCCTGTCAGTCCTGACAACGATGACCGGCGCATAGCCTGAAAGCCCCATAATGCTGATGGCGTAAGGCGTACAGAAGTTGCCAAGGCTGTACGCAATGAACCTGTCTTTATACATCTCTACGCAGCGCACCACATGGGGGCCGTGGCCGTAGACTATGTCCGCGCCGTTGTCTATGCAGAAACGGGCGAACCGGCGGAGCGAACCGCGGTCCTCGCCCAAGAACCGTTCCGTGCTGTCGGGCAGATGGCTGAAGGCCTTTCCCTCGCCTCCGCCGTGGAAAGATACCACCACGATGTCGGCCATGGCACGCAGGCTGTCAAGCACTTCACGCACCGTGGCAAGCTCCTGATGGCGCATGGTATAGCCGTTGTGACCGAAAGCGCACAGGCCAAACCTCACCCCGCCGCGCTCGAGCACGGCGGACGCAGTCCTGCACCTTATCCCTGAATACTTTATCCCGAGCCTGTCAAGCGCCCTTTCGGTTGAAAGCACGCCACGCAAGCCGAAATCATACGTATGGTTGTTTGCCATACTGAGGTAATCGTAGCCTGCTTCCTTGAGGCGTGCGGCGAACTCCGGCGGCGTGCGGAACAAGTAAGTGTGCTCCGTCTCGCGTTTTCTCGGCGGCACACTGTCACAAAACGTGCCCTCAAGATTGCCTAAGGCAAGGTCGGCCGAGGCCAAAATGTCCTTCACGTCACGGAAAAGCGCCCTGCCATTGTCGGGAGGCAGCATAGTGTCTGGATATGTAGTGCCCATCATTATGTCGCCGGTCAGGGCCACGGTAAACGCCTCTACGGGGCGTTCGGCCGCCTGCACGGTGTCTGTACGGACTGTGTCAGGCATACCGGCAACGGCTTTCCTGTCAGAACCACCGGCTCCGCAGGCCGTAAGAATGAGGATTGCTACAATAAATAAAGTTACTGGAAGCGGACGCATGGCAACATTTATTCTAATTAAGAATTAAGAGTTAAGAATTAAGAAAATTAGCAACAGAAACATATTTTCTTAATTCTTAACTCTTAACTTTTAATTTAATTGTCATTGCATCACGCGGCGCGCACCTACATAGCGGCGCAAGTAATACCTCTCTTTGGAGTTACTAACCTTTACACCCTTGATGCTTGCGTGTATGAAATTGAAACTTCCGTCCACATGGTCAACGTCAACCACTATGCCCACATGGCCGATAGGGCCGCGCGAGTTGGAGCCGGTGAAGAACACAAGGTCGCCCGTGCGCAGCTCGTCCTTGTCTACCGCCTCGCCCTGCGTGTACTGCGAGCGCGACGAACGGTTAAGCTCTATGCCCATGTTCCTGAACACATAGCTTGTAAAGCCTGAGCAGTCAAACGCGTTCGGGCCGGAGTGGCCGCGGCGGTAACGTGCGCCGAGATGCGAAAAAGCCTCGTTGAGCATGTCGTCAATCTGCGAATATTCAAAGTCTTCGCCGTATGCCTCGTTGTCATACAGGAAGTCAAAGTTGTCTATTTCCTCGTACTGTTCTTCTCCGTTGTCGGTCTTGTCGTTATCGGCCGCCGCCGGAATCCCGGCTGTGAACAGCATCATCGCAACGGCAAATATCTTGAGGTGTCTCATGTTTGATGGTTTCTGTAAAATAGTATGAAAGGGGTCAAGTTGATTTCTGACTGCGAAGATAGCGAAAATATGCCGCAAATCAAAGCCTGTTTACATCTTTTGGGAAGAGCAAAAAGCGTGCCATCGCGAGCTTTCAGACATGGAACTTACTGGAATATAGCATTTTACGGCAAAAAGTCTGAAAAAAGACTTCAAGTCAAGTCTTTTACATCTTTTAAGAAACAAGTCTTTCATTATTTAACGGCCTGACGCCACATGACATGTGAAATTCGGCTGCGTACAACACGCATGAGCTGCGGATGAAATCCAATATGCGGCATTTCGCGCTGCAAAAGGCCATGAATCGCACGCTAAAAGGCCGTCTTTTGCAATGCGAAAGACGGCATATTGGAAACGCGCTGATTGCCAACGGGTTACAGACGCGCCAAAAGGCTATGCGCAAGCAGCCCTGAACGAGGCATAAGACAGGCGCGGCCGGCATCACTGCCAACCGCGCCACAATATAAAAGAATTGATATAAAACTGTTTCTTATGTCGTCACCTGCCTACTACGACCTTCCTTACCGTGCCGTCGCTCATGCGCACTATGTTGACGCCCGGCTGCGGACGGTCGAGCTTCTTGCCGTCAACGGTGAAGCGCGCCACCTCGGTTGCGCCGCCTTCAGCCGCGTTAACATCGCTTATGCCGGTGTCCGTGCCTACGGTGACTGTCACCGGGATACATCCCATTACTTCTTTATCGCCAAATTGTCAATGGCCGCATAGCCCGGCGTATTGAGGCCATATGCACCCCCGAGGTCTTCAGAACCCATCATGAAGAAGTTGAGTTCCTTGATTTTCCCAAGCGGAGTAAGGTCAAACTTCACCCATTCCTGCTTGATGTCTGTACCGGTACACAACTCCACATACGTGTACACCTTTTCCCCGTCAGCCTTAACGCCCTCGGCGTATAGCCTAAACCACGAGTTCTCCGTTGCCGGAGCGGCGAATGAGTCGCCGTTGTGCAGCGAGTTGAGGGCGTAAGATGTGTTTGTCGCATATACATATTGCGGTTCAAACTCAACTTCATCGTTTCCGTCAAAGACATACAGGCGGTCGGCATTACAGTAACCGGGCGTACCTATATCGCCACGCCAGCAGTACATCACAAGGAAGTTATCCGAACCATCCGCACCCGGACCGGGGTTCTTGGTGGTTGCAATCTCAAGCTGACTGTCAAACCCTTTGCCATTAAAATCTTCTCCCCAATAGTTTGACACGGCGTATCCGCCCGACGCATAGCCGTAGTCTCCGCCGATGCCATCGTACATAATGCCTGTGTTGTTCTCGTCCCAGAACCATGATTCACCTTTTCCATAGAGTATGTCTCCGTTGTACTGGGGGTTGTCTATGCGGCTTGTCCAGTAATTGCCTGTATCGTCCGAGCCTTTGTAATCCTTGTCCTCGAAGGTCAGGACGAACACACCGGCATCGTCCTTGTTGCCGTACATCTCCTCAAAATCAGTAGGCTCGCCGTCGGTGAAGCTGATTTTGCTGAACTCGTCAAGCGAGTAGTTATGCACCGTTCCGTCCTTCATCTGCACTGAAACAACGTTCTGTGCGCTTGCGAAAGCGCAAACTGACGCAAACAAAAGTGTAAATATTTTCTTCATAATCTTATGTTTTAATTAGTTTAACACCTTGAATGATTTTTTATTTGTAGTCACAATATACGCTCCCTTGGGCAGTGTTGCCATATCGACAGAAGCCGAACCTCCGGCAGGAACGGTGACAGTCTTCACCACCGCGCCACCTATTGTTGCCACGATGACCTTTGTTCCTGGCACGGCCGATACCGTAAGCACCTTGTTCTGGTAAGAGAACTCGGCGTTGCCCTCAACCATTTCAATACCCGTAGGTGTGTCGAGGATAGTCAGTTCGGCAACATCCTGATAGGCGTATTTAGCCTCAAAGCCTGTAGCCGTTACTATCCATTGTGTGCCGTCGTTAACCATTTGCGGATTGTTTTGCAACAAAATCTCTTGATGGGTGTTGTCCGCAAACTTTATGTCAAGCGTCTTTTGCGCCTGTACCGATGCCACAAGCATTGACGCGGCGGCTAATACTAAAAGTTTTTTCATAAGCGATTATCGTTTTATCATTGTTCATTTAATAAATGTAAGTCGTTCACTCCCACTACTTCCGTGGACGTTTCACCTATCCATCCGCACTGCTGGTTGACGCCGGTGTATATTTTCACGAAGTCAACTCCAGGCAGGTAAACCTTGTTGCCGTCAGCGTCAACAGCCCAGCCGATGTCGAAGTTCGACTCGTCTTCGGTGTTCAGGCGGTTGTCCGCGTAGCCCCATTCATAGGCGTAGAGCACCCAATACGTGCCCGTTCCGCTCTCGTCGACTGCGTTTGGCGGCAGAAGCGTGCCTTGGAAGGTCAGTTCGGCGTCTTCAATCCACATCGGCCAATAGTCCTGCTGATGGAAATTGTTGCGTGCAATGGTACCGCTTCCGCCCTGATTGTCAGTCCACGGTATGTCGGCAAGTGCCCCGTCGGCCGGCCTTTGGTAAGTTATCCCGTAGCCTTTTACGGTTGTCGGCTTCGCGTATTCGCTCCCGGCAAGCTCGTACCACTCGTCATCGTCGGCCACGCCGTTCCTGTTCCAGTCGTAAGCCACCATCACTATGCCCGGCTCGCAGCTTCCGCCGGGCATCGAAGAGCCGTCGGAGGAAGAGCCGTTGTTGTAAAACGCGTTGCCCAGAACCTTGAAGTCGGCCTCTCCCGGCACGTTGGCTATGGTGTGGTCGAAGCCGCACACCACGTAGCCTCCATACCCTCCGAGGGTTATCATGCCGCGTGCGTTGTCGCCGATGGCGGCCAACACCTTGGCGTTCATGTCCTCTTGGGTGTCGCCTTCGCTATATTCGGGCATCTGGTTGACAAACTGCCCCGGGGCGGGACGGTAGTCGCTGATTGACGTTATGTACGGACTTAGCCCTCCGTCAGGCTCGCTTGCCGTCACGCTTACGGTGATGGTGGTGTCCTTCTGCGCGTCGTCAACGGCGTGCATGGTCACCTCGTACACCCCGGCACGCGGCGCAACGAAGTCCATCTCCGTGCCTGTGGCGGCCACTTCGCCGTTCCAGCTCCACGTAATGTCATACTCCTTGCCCTCCGCAACGGTGGCTTTGATGGTAAGAGGGCTGCACGCCTCTGCCTTGAAACCACCCTCGGGCACTACTATTGCGATGCCGTCCCCAGTTACGGGAGGCACTTTCGGGCCGCCGTCTCCGCCCTCGTCGTCACTGCATGAACCTAACGTTAACAGGGCGACGGCCGCCAACGGATAGATAAAAAACTTTTTCTTGCTCATCATCTGATACTATTTTTCTTAACTCTTAATTATTAACTCTTAATTATCAGTCCTTTTTCAAAAAGGCAAAGTGTGCCGGAATGTCACCCGTAGTGACGCTCCACTTCTTGCGTCCGTCGGGCGTAAAGCAGTAGAGAGTACCCCGCACGACGAAACTCTTGGCGTCGGTCACATAAATTTCCTTCGTCTCCGGATTGACGGCCAGGCCGTAGGGCTGCTGTATTTCCTGCTCCGTGCCGTCGGTGATGAAGTTGTTTTTCACGACGGTACGCGTCCCGGTGTCAATCAAAGCGTAAGAAACCGACCACTCCTGGCCGCCTGTATAGCTGTACTCCGAGCCAAGGACATAGAGGTTGTCGCCGTCTATGCACATCTCGCTGACGGCAACTCCGAGCTTGTCCACCACCTCGTCGGTGTTCGTGTCGATGACATACAGGTCCGACTTAATGTCATAATAGTCGCCGCGCGACGACACCCAGAGCTGTCCGTGGCCGTCGGCCTCGACGCGGTGGAGGTTTGGCGCGACGTCGATTTTCTTCGTTTCTGTGAACGTGCCGAGGTCGATTACGGACACGGTGCGGTCATAATCGGGTACACGATACCCCCCGGAGTTCGCCACATAGAGCTTGTTGCCCACCACGGCCATCTCTTCCGGCTGGTAGCCTACGGTGCATTCGGCCACCACTTCGAGCGTGGCCGTATCAACTTTGGCAACGTATCCGAGCCTCGCATTGGGGTCAATCTGCACCGGTCCGGCGTAAGACGACACGTAGGCGTAGCCCTCATGGAACACGATGTACCGGCAGTTGGGTATTTTGATTTCGCCGATGTGGATGGCGTTGCGCTTGTCCATCACCTCGACAAAGTTGGAACAGTTGATTACGGCGTACAGTTTCGAGCCGTAGGTCTGTATGTCGTTGCCCACGTCTCCAAGCTCGAGAACTACGTCGGGGTTGGTTTCGGCGTAAATGTTGCTGCGGTAATAGCCTGTGGTTGCGTCGAAAAAGTCGAGCGTACACTTGTTGCTGCCCATGTTGCCCTCGTTCAACAGGTAGAAGCCTGTTACCGAGCGAGGCTGCGCCGGGGCGGCAACCTGCGTCCAGGTGGACGGTACAAGCACCTCGTCGTCGCCCCGGCAAGAGGCCAGGAGCACTGCGGCGAGGATGAGGGAAAGATGTTTCTGTTTCATTACGATACGCATTATATTTCAAGTTTAACGATTACCTTATAGTTGGTTCCCGGCATGGGATAGCACTTTACAACCTCAAACTGCTGGTTGAACACGTTGTTCACCTCGGCGGCAAGGCGTGTTTTCACCCCTCCGATGCGGAAGTTGTACGACAGGGCGATGTCGCTCGTGTACCACTCCGGCACATGGTTTTGCGGTATGTTCTCGGTGGCGTCGTAGCGTTCGCCGGTGTATATGAAGCTGTAGTCAAGCCCGAAGCCGCGCCACGAGGCGTTTATTACGGCCGAGCCGCTATGCCACGGGATGTAAGGTATCTGGTCTCCGTAGTACGTGTTGGCGCGGCTCGTCACGTCTTCGGCCTGCTCGTAGGTGTAGCTTAGCCGCGCATCGAGGTGCAGTCCGCAGGGAAACGCCCACGAGGCTTGCGCCGAAACGTCGAGGCCGAGGATGTCAACGCGGCCGAGGTTGACCATCGTCCAACGGAACTGGTTTGACGTGGGGACGGCTATTATTTTGTCTTTCACCTTATTATAATATGCGTCCGCCTGCACCTCAACGCGCTTGAGCCACGAGCGGCGGGGCGCGGCGGCGTAGGTGAAACCGATGTCGTACTGCGTGGTGTACTCCGGGCGGAGCTTCACATTGCCGATGAAGGTATAGTAAAGGTCGTTGAGCGTGGGCATACGGAATATGTTTTTATAGAATCCGCGCAGGCTGAAGTCTATGCGGCGGAAGGGCTTGTACGACACGACGAGGATCGGGGTAAGCTCCGTCTTGCCGTCCATCCTGGCGGTGTCTACGGCCACACGGTCGGCCACGAACGTGCCGAGCACGCCGGCCTGCGCCTTAAGACTGCGGTATTCGGCGGCAACGGCAGCTGCAACGAGCACCGTATGGCGCACGGGATAAGCAAAGTTATAGAGGTCGGCCGAGAGCTTGTTCCACTGGTAATCGGCCGAGAGGGACGCGCTCCAGTGGCTGCTGAAGCGGTAGAGGTTGGCAATAGAAAGGTAGACTTCTTGCTGGCGGTAGCGGTTGTCCACGTACATGGCGCTCTCGTCGAGGGCCGGGTCGGAGAGGTAATGCAGGTAGTCGTAGGCGTACTTGCCGTTGAGCATGAGGCTGTAGCGGCCTGTCATGCGTTTGCGCAGCGACGCCTGGACGAACGCGTTGGTGTCCCACTGGCGGTCTTCGTGCTCCAACCGTCCACGCACCACAGCCCCGGGCAGTCCCCGCTCGGAGCGGTAGACGTAAGCCTTGGCGCGCCACGAGCCGCCATTGAGCCGCCCGAAGAGGCCTGCCTCGCCGCGAAACGCACTCACGTCGCCGTTGGCGCGCACCGCCGTGGTGTCATATCCGCCCTGGGTATGGTAGCGGTAACGGTACCGCCCGTTGGTGTACATATACTCTGCGCTGACCGACGACGAGACGTTCTCACTGATTTTCTGCTCCCAAACAACGGCCGGATTGGCCAGTCCGAACGAGCCTGCCTTCATGGTTGCGCGCAGGTTGAACGTACGTCCGCCCTCGAACACGGGCGTGCGGCTTTGCAGATACACCGTGGCGGCGGAGCCGAAGTCCTTTGCCGGTTGGAAGATTGCGCTGCGCTGGCCGTTGTACACGGAGACGGCCTCCATGTTGTCGAGCGAGAAACGGCCAAGGTCTATCTGTCCGTTCTGCGCGTTGCCCAGCTCAATGCCGTCGTAGAACACGCCCACATGCTGCGTGCCCATGCCGCGTATGTTGACCGTCTTCAGGCCGCCCACGCCGCCGTAGTCCTTAATTTGCACGCCCGAGAAATAGCGTATGGCGTCGGCCACCGAGAGAGCCGACATCCTTTCGAGCCGCTCCCCCGTAAGAGTCTGCACGGGCAAGAGGTCGCGCGACGCGCCGCGCCGCGCCGTAACGGTAACCTCATCAATGGTTTTCGTCGAAGAAACAACCGTGTCAGCCTGCGCCTCCTGGCCGTAAGCGCAGGGCGCGGCAAGGCAGAATAAGCCTGAAATTATTGTTTGTCGTAATGTCATTGCCTGTTTCATTCCTCGTAAAACAAGGCCTCGCATCGGGGCGTAAGGATGAAACAGAATGGCGCATGGCCGCAGTGGCGCACACCGTAAAGTTTCTCCGCAGCCTTTCCTCGAAAGCCGTTGAGCACGTAAAAAGCCGGTGTGGCAGGTCTTCTGACTTGTTCCCGGCGGCAAGCGCCTTCCCAGACACGCGGTCCAGTGGCGTCGTTGCTTGCCGTCCTAAAAAAGGAACTCACAGCAGCGGGACTGTTCAGGACTCTCACCTGATTCCCTTTTAATCGCCTGCGCCCGTCAAGGCGCGCGGCGAACCTACACGACTGTAACTAATATGTATGTCCGACTGGCGGACGGTGCAAAGGTAGTCATTTTCCCGAAAACGGCAAAGGAAACGGCGGATATTTTTCAAACGTTTTGCGAAAAGCGGCATGTAAAAGTAAATAAGGTAAAACAGTAAAAAAGTAAAAGGCGGCAAATCGCGGTGCAAAAGGCCGTCAATTGCACGCTAAAAGGCGGCCTTTTGCAATGCGAAAGACGGCCTTTTGGAAACGCATTGACAGTCAACAAGTTAGGTGAACATGTTAAAAAGCCATGAAAGAACGCCGCAAAGGCTTTGCCGTATGCCGTTTTTTCCGTATATTCGCACCGCTAACCATAACACGGACAACTGACATGGAACAGGAGAACGACAGGAAAAGCGGCGGCTCATCGCTTGGACTTTGGATGGCCGTAGGCGTGATGCTGGGCACGGCCTTCGGCACGGCGACCGACAATACGGGCACTGGCATTGGCATAGGGTTGCTAGCCGGATACATGATTTACATATTGACGGAACGCAAGGACGGCAAGGGCAAGGAGTGACAAAACGCCTGACGGAGCGGCTGTTTACACGTACAAAAGCCTGTTTATCAGGCTTTTGTTTTGAATTAAGCCGATTTTGCAGTATTTTTGCACAGCGAAACGTTAAACCACAAGATATGAAAGAATTAGCATTGAAGTACGGATGCAATCCGAACCAAAAGCCTTCGCGCATTTACATGGACGAGGGCGAACTGCCCATAGAGGTGCTTAACGGCCGCCCGGGGTACATCAACTTCCTCGACGCGCTCAACAGCTGGCAGCTCGTAAAGGAGCTGAAGGCCGCCACCGGCCTGCCCGCGGCAGCCAGCTTCAAGCATGTGTCACCGGCAGGAGCGGCCGTCGGCCTGCCGCTTAGCGACACGCTGAAGAAGATTTACTTCGTTGACGACGTGAAGATAGAGCTGTCGCCCCTGGCGTGCGCCTACGCCCGGGCACGCGGAGCCGACCGCATGAGCAGCTACGGCGACTTCGTGGCCCTTAGCGACACGTGCGACGAGGCCACGGCCACGCTCTTGAAGCGCGAGGTTAGCGACGGAGTAATCGCTCCCGGATATACTCCCGAGGCTCTTGCCATACTGAAAGACAAGCGCAAGGGCACGTACAACGTAATCAAAATAGACCCTGCATACGTGCCTGCGCCCATCGAGCGCAAGCAGGTGTTCGGCATAACGTTCGAACAGGGACGCAACGAAGTACGCTTGGACGACCCTGCCCTCTTCGAGAACATACCCACAAAGGCCAAGGAGTTCACGCCTGAAGCCAAGCGCGACCTCATCATCAGCCTCATCACCCTTAAATACACGCAAAGCAACTCGGTATGCTACGTGAAGGACGGACAGGCAATAGGCATAGGCGCGGGTCAGCAGAGCCGCATACACTGCACCCGTCTGGCAGGCAACAAGGCCGACATCTGGTGGCTGCGCCAGCACCCGAAGGTGATGAACTTGCCTTTCGTTGACGGCATACGCCGCGCCGACCGCGACAACACCATTGACGTGTACATCAGCGAGGAGCACGACGACGTGCTGCGCGAGGGCACATGGCAGCAGTTCTTCAAGGAGAAGCCGGAGGTGCTGACGATGGAGGAAAAGAAGGAATGGCTTACCAAACTCTCAGGCGTAAGCCTCGGCAGCGACGCCTTCTTCCCCTTCGGCGACAACATAGAGCGCGCCCACAAGAGCGGCGTTGAGTACATAGCACAGGCCGGCGGCTCGGTGCGCGACGACAACGTAATCGAGACCTGCGACAAATACGGCATAGCCATGGCCTTCACCGGCGTAAGGCTGTTCCACCACTAAATAAGTTAAGAGTTAAGAATTAAGAGTTAAGAAAATTACCTTTAAGAACTTACCGCGCGGTAATACTTTTCTTAATTCATAATTCTTAACTCTTAATCAACAAATCATTCTTTCTTAATTCTTAACTCTTAATTCTTAATTTTCCAAAGTGGCAGACATCGACGACATCATTGCTGGCGGCGGCATAGTGTTCCGTCCGGCAAAGAAAAAGGCCGACAACGGCGGCGGCAAGGTGAAGACCAAGGCCAAAAAGAAGCAGTACATAACAGGAGCGCACGGTAGCGGAAGCGCACGGCAGAAGGCGAAATACCGCGAGCAGCGCGCCAACAGGCACAAGAAGTAATGGCGTAAAGTCATGTTTGTCATGACTTTACGCCATTACTTTATTTTCATAAGGCGGCAAACCGCCCTTCACTTAAATAAAAAATGCGGCACTGTATGCCGCATTCCGTTATTATAATAATGTATTATTGCTCTGCCGTCAAGCTGAAACCGATGTCGGTTATGCCTGGCAGTATTTCGCGCTTCATCACATGCCGCACTCTGACATACAGCGAATCGCCCTTTTGCAGGTTGATGTCAGGGAGCGCAAAACCGTACTGAAACATGCTTACGCCGTGGCCGAGCAGATTGCCGTCGTCGCCATACAGGCGGCAAGCGAGCGTGTCAGTGCTCACCCTGTGACCGGGTTCTACGGTCTGTTTAACCTCCAGGCTAATACTTGTAAACGGATAATCGGCGGTTATGCGCAAGCCTATTTCCTGACGATAACTGCCCGACGAAGCGACTGGTGGCACACTGAACGACACCGTATCGTTCTTTTCCAGCCCGTCGACAGGCGTGGAAACGAACTTGTCGAACACCCTCCCGTCGCCACAAGCGGCAACCATCAGCGCAACAGCAGCTGTTACAAACAATATATTTAATGTGCGCCTAAGCATCGTCAAGCCTTCACGTCCTTGCCAGCCTGTGCTCCGCCGTCGCCCTTCTTGGCCTGTACGTCAGCCTGTTTGCCGCGCCCCTTCGGCGCGGGACGCCCGTTGCGGTTCTTCGGTTTGCGCTTTTTCTTGTTCTTGTCAAAGCGTGTCAGGCTCTCGTTCTCAAGCAAGTCTACCGGGCGCTCCTGCTTCTTCGGTGAGCCGTCGGCCTGGAGTGACAGGGGCTTCTCGCCCTGCTTGTTCATCTCTATGACCTCAAGCGCACGCTTGGCGGTAATCGTCTCGAGGTTGGCAGGCACCTTCTTGTCAGTAGAATAAGTCACGATGCCGGCTAGTATGTCGCTCTTGAACAGGTAATAGTCGTTGTCCTGCGTCTGCAACACTACCTCCTTGCTCGGCAACTTGCGGCTCGCCTCGATGTAGTTGTCCACCTCGTAGTTCAAGCAACACTTCAATTTGGCGCACATTCCGGCCAGCTTCTGCGGGTTCAGCGATATGTCCTGATAGCGCGCCGCGCCGGTACTTACCGACACAAAGTTCTTCATCCACGTAGCGCAACACAGCTCGCGGCCGCACGGCCCGGTACCTCCTATGCGCCCGGCTTCCTGCCTTGCGCCTATTTGTTTCATCTCGATGCGCACATGAAACGTCTCCGCCAACACCTTGATAAGCTGTCGGAAGTCCACGCGTTCGTCGGCAATGTAATAGAAGATGGCCTTGTTTCCGTCGCCCTGATACTCCACATCGCCGATTTTCATGTCAAGATTCAGGCTCTTGGCTATTTGCCTGCTGCGTATCATCGTGTCGTGTTCGCGGCTCTTCGCCTCACGGTATTTATCCATATCGACGGGCTTCGCCAGGCGGTATATGCGCTTTATGTCGTCCGCCGACTTAAGGTTGGCCTTGCGTATTTGCAGTTCCACGAGCTTGCCCGTCAGCGTTACCACGCCTATGTCGTGGCCCGGACTGGCCTCAACGGCCACTATGTCGCCCTTGCGCAGGTCGAGATTGTTGACGTTGTGGTAATAACCCTTGCGCGTATTCTTGAACTGCACCTCGACAAGGTCTGTCGTCTTGGCGTTGCCCGGCACGTCGGCCAGCCAGTCATACGTGTTGAGCTGGCGGTCCTGCCGTCCGCAACCGCGTATGCAAAGGCCGCGGTCGCAGCCGTTGTATATCATGAATTTCCTGTTCTTGAAGTCCATATTGAATGTTATTTATATGTATGAAGGCGTGAGCCTACGGTTTTCTTATCAGGGCGACGATGAGGTTTGTAGCCATGTCGAAGAACACAATCTTGGCGTTTGCGTTCTGTCCGATGTCACGTATGGCGCGGTTCATCATGGCGGATATTTCCAAAACGTTGGCCTCGTTGACGTAAGGCGAGAAGTTGCGGGCAAAGTTTTCCTCGTCGCGCGTCATGTAACAGAGCTGCGGATTGCGGAAATTGTACATAAAATTCTCGCGCACCAGGCGGAGAAAATACTCCAACATGCGCCGTTGACGCTCGCGTCCGAGGGCGGCGGCGGTGTCGCTCCACTTGCGCAAATCCTTGATTTTGCGCATGTAGGCGAGGCGCATCAGCGAGATGAACATGTCAAGAAACTCCTTCTTCTCGCTCCCGGCATCAAGCTCTTCAAGCGCGCCGAGCCAGCTGCCTCCGGCCGCACGCGCTATGCGGTGCGCCGAGTCAGTATCAATTCCGCGGCGTTCAACGAGGGCGCGCTCTATGTCTTCGTCGGCAATGCGGCGCACGTCGATGCGCTGGGCGCGGCTCTTTATCGTGTCGATGAGCATCCCCGGCTCTTCGCAGACAAGGATGAATACCGTAGCCTGCGGCGGTTCTTCGAGCAGCTTGAGCATCTTGTTGGCGCATTCGGCGTTCATTCGCTCCGGCAACCACAGTATTGCTACCTTGTATCCGCCCTGACTTGACTTCAGGCTAAGCGCACGCGAGAGCGCATCGCTCTCCCCCACGCCCATCTGCGCCTGCTGGTTGGCCGCGCCCATGGCGGCCAGCCACTGCTCCAACGTGAAGTAAGAGCCTTGCATGAGCAGGCCGCGCCACTCGGCGGCAAAGTCCTCGCTCGACATCTTATGCTCTGAGCCGGTGCCCGAAGGGCGGATTACTGGATAGGAGAAATGCAGGTCTGGATGCGCAAACTTGCCCGCCATGGCGCACTGGGGGCACGCTCCGCACGAGTCGCCGTCGCGCCTGTCACGGCACAACAAGTAGGAGGCGAAAGCCAGAGCCAAGGCCATCTTACCGCTGCCCCGCGGTCCGCAGAACATCAGGGCGTGTGGCACACGCTCTTCTGCAACCATCTGCCGCAGCCTCTGCTTTACTTCTTCCTGACCTATTACGTCGCTGAATTTCATGCCTATGACAAGTGTATTGGCTGCAAAATTACGAAAAATCCACCTTATAACATGACAAAAAGGCGGATAATTGTCCGCCTTTCACATTTTATATAATATCCGACGGCTATTTCACAAACCAAACCAGGCACAGGCAATAGACCAGAAACACCACAACCAATGCCGCCGCGGCCACGCCTACGGCAGGCAGCCACGACAGGGAGAACAGCCCCATGAACAGCCGTGTGGCGGCGGCCATGTAGACCACACTGCACACTGTGTCGAGCAGTCTCAACCCTTTCTTGCGGTATTGCCTGACGATTATTGCCATAAGCGAGAATATGGCAAGCATCGTGTAGAGCCAAGGCACACCGCCAAGCCCCTCCACAAGCAGGCAGGAAGCGAAGATGCAGACAAGCGAGAGTACCGTGTCAGCAAAGCCTGACGGCCTCTTCCGCCTGCGCCTCACGGCCAATACGGCCAGCGAGACGGCGATAAGCGCAGCGCAAAGTACGACTTCGGGAGTTTCCATAAGCAATTTATTTTAAGGCGAATGTCACTTTTTCGGCCTGCGTGCGCCTGCCCACGTGGCGTTGTGCCACAGCTGTTCGAGCGGCCCGCGCTTGTGGCTGCGCAGCCAAAGGCGGCAGAACGTATATTGCAACAGGATGAAGGCAACGCCCAAAGCGAGGCTCATGGCATGGCCGCTGACGGCGTAAAGACCCAAGCCCCAGTGGTAGAAGATGAAGCCGCCGACTACGGACTGGCCGATATAGTTGCTCAGGCTCATCTTGCCGTAAGGCAACAGGCCGGACAGCAGGCGGCGCGCACGGGTGCGGTGGTACAGCAGCGTTATGCCGCTTACATAGAAAAGCATCATCGCGAGGTTCTTCCACATGTCGAGCATGACGGTAAGCGAAGCCTGCGCACACTCCGAAGCGAAGAGCTGCGGCACGGTATAGCGCAGCGGACAGAGCACGGCGAAGGCCACCAACGACCACACTAACGTGCGCCGCCACACCGCCGCGTTGCGCCCCTCGTCATAGAACATGCGCCGCCGCCCGAGCCAAAGGCCGAGCAGTAAGAGGAAAAGCGTCTGCGTGAAACGCCCGTGCTCCAAAGCCCATGTGAAGTTTACTGGCAGGCCGTAGCGCAGTCCGGCCCAGGCAACGTCGAACCAGCTGCCGCCCTCTTGGGCAGGAAGTATGGCGACGAACAAATCGTTAGAGCCGAGGTTGAGCGGCTGCAAGCCGGGGTTTATGAGGCTGCCCACGAAATAAAACAGCTCCACCGGCTGCAAGGCCAGCAGCAGGGCGAAGGCAAGAACGACGCGGTTGCCCGCCCGCACGAGCGGCAACACCAGCAGGCCGCACACGGCGTAGACCGTAAGAATGTCGCCGTTGAAGAACAAAAGGTCGAGCAGACCGAAGCCGAACAGCAGCACCATGCGCCACGCGAAGCGCGGACGGAAGTCGAAACCGCGCTGCGCCTGGTTGTCGTGCTGTACGAACAGCGTCAGTCCGAACAGCATTGCGAATATGGCGTACATCTTGTTGGAGAGCACGAAGAACGCAACGTCCCACACGGCCTCGTCAAACTTGGTAAGCGTAGGAAAGCTGTAGAAGTTCAGGTGCTCGATGAAATGCAGCATGATTATGCCGCCCACGGCCACGGCACGCAGCAGGTCGGCTGCGTCGATGCGCGTGTTGGGCAGCGTCGATGGGTGGTAATGTGTCATGATATCAGGATGTTTAATGGTAAAAACAAATGCAAATATACAATAAAAGTATAATTGGCTAAAAACTTTTTCATACGTTTTTAAAATAAAAACAGGTTTTACTCATTTGGCATTTTGCCGCTACCGGCAGGCCGTTACGTTGCATTATGTCATTCCGAAAATGTACGGTGGTTTGGCTGAAATAGAAAAACAAGGCGGTCACGGACGGACTACGAAAGGCACAAAAACGGCCATTGAAGGCGCGAACGGGTATAAAGTTTAAAATAAGCAACTGTATTCGGCACCGCAAAAGACGGCTAACGACACCCTTGAAGGCGGCCTTTGGCAATGCGAAAGACCGTCTTTGGCACGGCGAAAGACGGCCTTTTACAATACCATGTACCGCAAAAAGC
The DNA here is from genome assembly GCA_905196835.1 of uncultured Prevotella sp. Taxonomy (GTDB): domain Bacteria; phylum Bacteroidota; class Bacteroidia; order Bacteroidales; family Bacteroidaceae; genus Prevotella; species Prevotella stercoripullorum. The sequence continues at coordinate 22,472 of CAJJWN010000023.1, forward strand.
TGCACACTTTGACGGCAAACGGCGTATAATCCTGTATGTAAACCACTTACGTTTGCACACGAAAAACGGCCTTATTCTGTACAAAAGCCTTTCCGCTTACGGCTGACGGCCTTACAGAGCGTCAACGGAAATCAATGTGAAAGCCAAACGGCGGAATGCGTGACACGGTGCACGCTGCGCGGATTTTCAAACGATTACACAAGAAATAACATTTTTTATACGCGCGAATACAATAAATTGACGAATATCAAGTTATGTTTAAAATTATACTTTGACAAACATCATTAATTAAAAACACATTTACCATGAACCAAAATCAATCTGGCAGCAAGGCCTACCTGTTCTCAATCGTGCTTGTTGCCGTGCTTGGCGGCCTGTTGTTCGGTTACGACACTGCCGTAATCTCGGGAGCCGAGAAGGGTCTCCAGGCGTTCTTCCTCGGAGCGGAAGACTTTACCTACACTGACGGCTGGCACGGCTTCACGTGCGCCAGCGCGCTCATCGGCTGCATCATAGGCAGCGCAATTTCAGGCTATCTGGCATCGAACTGGGGCCGAAAGAAGTCGCTCATCTTCGCCGGCATCATGTTCTTCATCTCGGCTTTAGGCTCAATGGAGCCGGAGTTCCTGTTCTTCGAGCACGGACATGCCGACTTCCCGCTGCTCATAGCGTTCAACATCTACCGCGTAATCGGCGGCGTAGGCGTAGGCCTCGCGTCGGCGATATGCCCCATGTACATAGCCGAGGTGGCACCGTCGAACATCCGCGGCACGCTCGTTTCGTGGAACCAGTTTGCCATAATCTTCGGTCAGCTGGTGGTATACATGGTGAACTTCCTCATCCTTGGCGACCACACCAACCCCGTAATCGAGTCAATCGGACAGGGCATGAGCGCCGTAATGCCGGGCAGCGACCCATGGACAATCACGACCGGATGGCGTTACATGTTCGGTAGCGAGGCCGTTCCCGCCGGACTTTTTGCCATTCTCATATGCTTCGTGCCCGAGACGCCGCGCTATCTCGTCATGGCCGGACAGGACAGCAAGGCCCTGGCCGTGCTCTCAAAGATTAACGGCGACGCCGCCGGACGCACCATACTCGACGAAATAAAGAACACAATCACAGAGAAGACGGAGCGCGTATTCACCTACGGTGTGCTCGTAATCTTCGTCGGAATAATGCTCAGCGTGTTCCAGCAGGCCGTCGGCATCAACGCCGTTCTCTACTACGCGCCGCGCATCTTCGGCGACATGGGCATGGAGAACCCGATGATGCAGACCATCATCATGGGCGTAGTCAACATCCTGTTCACCCTCATCGCCATATTCACCGTGGAGAAGTGGGGGCGCAAGCCGCTGCTCATCACCGGCTCAACGGGCATGGCCGTTGGCGCGTTCGGCGTGGCTCTGACCTTCGGGCACGCCGGTCTCGAGCTCGTCACGATGCTCAGCATCATGGTCTACAGCGCGTCGTTCATGATGTCGTGGGGTCCGATTTGCTGGGTGCTCATCTCCGAAATCTTCCCCAACACCATCCGCGGAGCAGCCGTTGCGATAGCCGTCGCCTTCCAATGGATATTCAACTGGATTGTAAGTGCGTCGTTCGTGCCCATGTTCAACATGCAGCTCGGCTCCGACGCTAACTTCGGCCACTGGTTCACTTACGGCCTCTACGGCGTTATCTGCGTGCTCGCGGCGGTATTCGTATGGCGGCTTGTGCCCGAGACTAAGGGCAAGACGCTCGAAGACATGACAAAACTCTGGAAGAAAGAATAGATTAAGTGAAAAGTGAAAAACGAAAAGTGAAAAATCCATTTGCCTTTGAATGTATCAAGACATTTGGATTTTTCACTTTTCGTTTTTCACTTTTCACTTAATTCATTGTGCCAAAATGGCATACAGGCACGTTGTTTGCATGTCTCCTAATAGTTAATAAAAACAACCGAAAGGAGACAAAGCAATGATTAAGGTAAAAGAATTGAAAGAGAAGGTTGAGAACCTTGCAGACGATGACAAACAGTTCATCAGTGATGTAATCGACATCATTAACACTGGCGTTCCTTACAAAGAGCTGCAGCACTTCCGTGAGTTCATCGAACAAGAAGGCATCGACAAAGCCATTGAAGCCAAAGCCGAAGAGCTTAGGAAGCTGCAACTGCGCAAAGAGGAACTTAAAAAAAGAATGACCGAATAAGGTTAAGTGAAAAGTGAAAAACGAAAAGTGAAAAATCCAAATGCTTTTATTTTATCGACGGCATTTGGATTTTTCACTTTTCGTTTTTCACTTTTCACTTAAAAGCACGTGGATTTTTCACTTTTCATTTTTCATTTTTCACTTCATTTCAACGCTTTAAATCCGCTCATGGCGATGGGCACGGCCAGCACGAACGACAGCATGTCGGCGCACGCCTGGCACATTTCCACACCCAGAAGGCCGAGGAAATGGGGCAGTATTATTATCAAGGGAATGAAGAAGAGGCCGTTGCGCGAGGCAGCGAGGATGTTGGCCTGCCACGGCTTGCGTATGGTCTGCATCATCATGTTGGTGTACATCACCACCGCGCCGAGCGGCAACGTCACCAGCTGCCACCGCAAAGCCACGCTGCCCACGGCAACTACGGCCGGGTCGTGGCGGAACACCGCCACTATTTCAGCCGACCAAACGAAGCCCAACACGGCCACACAGACGAGGAACGACGTGCCCAGACGCACGATGAACCAATACCCTTCACGCACACGCTCATAAAGACGCGCGCCGTAGCAGAAGCCGCACAGGGGCTGGAAACCCTGTCCGAGGCCTATCACGGCGGCAAAGACCACGAACGTGACGCGCCCCACTATTGACATGCCCGCTATCGCAGCATCACCGAAACGGCCCGCCGCCACGTTGAGCATAGCCACGCCCACGCTCGCCATTCCCTGACGGGTGAACGACGGAGTGCCGCCTGCAAGGATTTCACGGAACAGCGACGCCCGTGGCGCGAAGTTGCGCAGGTGTATGCGTATGGTGCCACCCTTGTGGGTCATCATTAGCAGCACGAACATGCTCGACACCTCGCCCACGAACGTAGACAGGCCCGCGCCTGTGATGCCCATGCCACACAGGAAAATAAGCACGGGCGCAAGGAGCACGTTGATGACTGCTCCCGTCAAAATGCCGAACATCGCGTAGGCGGCGTTTCCCTGAAAACGCATCTGGTTATTGAGGCAAAGCGCGCCGCACATGAACGGCATCGCCAGCAGGATGAAGGCCAAGTAACGCTTGGCGTAAGGCAATACCGTAGGCGTTGAGCCGAGCAACAACACCAGCGGTTCAAGCAACAACAAGCCTATAACACAAAGAACGACACCCATGCACACCGCGCTGAAGAAGCCCGTGGAAGCCATGCGCGAGGCGTTGTCATGGCGTTGCGCCCCGAGCTCGCGCGAGATATAGTTGCCGGAGCCCTGCCCGAAGGTGAAGCCTACGGCCTGGATAATCGACATTATAGGGAAAGCCACGCCCACGGCGGCCGTGGCCTGCGTGCTGATGCGGCCCACGTAGAAAGTAGTAACGATGTTGTACACGCTCGTAACAAGCATACTTATAATGGTGGGAACGGCCATTGTAAGTATCACCCTGTGCACGGGCGCGGAGGTAAGGAAGGTGAAGTTGTCCCTCTGGTGCATGTCGTCACGTTTTATACAACCGGTGCAAAGGTACTAAAAATCGGCCAACGCCGCTTTTTTTATGTGTTGTTTATGCTTAAAATCACATGAGTTCGACAGAAGAATACATCCTTTGTAGGGACATAATTTATTATGTCCGCACGTTTCGTAGAAACGTATCTTGTTGGTACTGCTTGCCGAATACGCCTCTTTGCGGCGTTCGGACATAATAAATTATGTCCCTACAAAGGATGTTTTCGCTGCTTTCGAAAAATACAGTTAAATCGGACTCACGTTAAAACCGTCTTGTTCTTGCATCACAAAGCGTTGTCGTTTTGTCACCGTTAGGCGGCAACGGCATCGCAGAATGTCATCCGGAAAATGTCGGCATGACGCCTCCAAATAGAAAAACGGAAGCCGTCCGCAGGCCGTTTTGCCACCGATTTTCGTGCGAAAGGCCGTCTTTCATAACACAAAAGACGGCCTTTGGCATTGCAAAACACGGCCTTTTGGCACGCTTCCGGCCGTTAAAACGACTGCCAAAGAGCATCTTCGCCGCCACAAATACGGCATTTACCGCCTGTAAACACCGTCAAAAAGATGTTAAAACAGCGTTGAAAGATGCACACATTAATGTCCGCCGACATAACATTCAGGCAGTCAGCGTCTTACAATTGCACACGATTTTTGCCATTTTTTACGACCGAGATGCGATTATTTTGCGCCGAGGCCATTCTCAATGTTAAAGCCCGAAGCAGAATGAAAGCCAAAAGCCGTGACTACATTACACTTTGTCAAGCGCCGCAAATGCGCCACAATGCGCGGCAAGAAGTACGGATGCAGGCACAGTCAGGCTACAACCGGGCGCGAAAAAGGGGGCATCCGCAGTTTGTTTGGATGGTATAAAAACATTTATTCCTGCGTTTATCCTTCTTGCTTATGGCTACATCCTGATATAATCCAGGCAGTCGGTATCTGTCATTGCCTTAACGGCGACTTTCAGTTCCGCGCTCCGACGCGGAATCCAGTGTACGCAACCTGCGTCATTTGATGCCTCAGATGTTTTCTGGATTCCGCGTCGGAGCGCGGAACTGAAAGTCGCCGTTAAGGCAATGACAGATACCGACTGCCTGGATTACAGCAAGGTGTATTAGTTAATATGCTTAATATTTCATCCAAACAAACTGCGGATGAACCGAAAAAAGAATATGACAAAATGGGAAACAGAATACAAAACAATGGCAGTTTTATAGGTATGAAGCGGCCATTGTTCCGTAAAATGCTTTATACCAACATGTTAGTCGGATGGCGACTTGATACTTGTCAAACAAATAGTGGTGATATTTGCCACAGGAAATGTTTTTTAAACAATTTATTATTCATGATTAAGCTCCATATCGGCGTTTTTTCTTACCTTTGCAGTCGGATGGCCGCTTCATACCTATAAAACGGCACGTATGCCGCCGTCCGCAGAGAGACTTAAATTATTATAAGCTAACAACTTTTGTGGTATGGAAACATTTTCTGTAAAGCCTGCAACGCTTTGTTCGCCTTGCCACATAACAACGGTGGATATTTGCTGCTGAGGTTCTTCCGGAATGCCGCCGCTACGCCTGAAAAAAGGCAACCAACAGAGCTCTTGTGCGATTGACACAAGAGGAGCATGACATGTACCCTACGCCCTGCACCGGGGCACACCGCAACGTGACACCATACAATCACGACAAGCTGAACAAGGTAGACTTCAGCTGGTTCATCGTCCGCACACTGCCGCATCAGGAACGCAAGCTGGCCGACATGCTGGCCGCGTACCAGGCAAAGGCGAAGAACATACTCGAAGTGTACTGCCCGACGCACACCACGGTAAGCGTGTCGGGCGGCGGCAGGCAGGAGGACAAGCCCCTGTTTGCAGGCTACGTGTTCGTACACTCCACGCAAGAGGCGCTGGCGGAGTTCATCGACAGCCACTACCCCGAAGGCATCGTGATGTACGGCCGACGGCAGGACGGAGAGCAGAAAGCCGCCCTGTGGACCATTCCCGAAGACCAGATGCGCGCGTTCAAGGACTTCAACGAGAACTATGCCGACCGCGTAGTAATACTCGAACGCCCCTTCACCGACTATGCCTTCAACCCAAAGACGGGCGAGCCGAACGAAATCGTGAAGGTGGTTGACGGGCCGCTGAAGGGCTGCGAGGGCTACTTGGCACGCTTCAAGCGCGAGCGCAGAATAGTGTTCAACATCTGTCAGCCCGGCACGGGCAGGCCGTTAACCGTGTCAATACCCGACGCATGGAGCCTGCGCGTGGTAAGGCTGCACAACGCCGAGGGCGACCGACAGGCCATAGCCACGCAAAAGGAGAGGGCGGCCGACCTGTTGCTGGGCATCATCCAGGCCTGCGGCTACGATGAAAAGTCGCTCGGCGTGCTATACTCCGTCACCGACTACCTCGCACAGACGCCCACCATGGCAGGTCTTTGCCGCCATCTGCTGCAAAACGGGCACTCGGAGCTAAGCCAAAAGCTCGGCAGGCTTGACACGAAAGACGCCGGACTGCTACTCAACCTGGCGCGCTACGAGCACGACTTTCCCGGGTATGTACGGGGCAACTGGGGCAAACTGACAATACGCCCGTTCCTTACGCCCACGCCGGGCGTGCCCATCGGCGACGGCAAAGACGAAGCGCGACTGGAGCACAAGGGCTTCACCGAAGTGATAAGCCGGGTCGGCATAACCGAGCTGGCTTACCAACCAAGCAAGGGACGGGAGCTGACGGTTACGACGACATACTTCGCACACACGGGCATCATGCCTCACCCGGACGGCCGACGGTGCACTGTGTTCGCCAACTGGGACGCCTTTCTCGGCGAATATTACCTCACGGCGGGCAAAGCCAACGAGCGTCTTGTAAGCGGAACGGCCGTAAGCAGCGCGGCAACAGGGGAAAACAACGGACGCAAAAGCGGCACGTTGATTGACTCGTTCCGCAACTTCGCCCCCACCTTATATAATATACTTACCGACGAGACGTCGTGCGTGAAAGCCGTGAAAAGCCTCAACATTGCCGGCCAAACGCTGAACGCCATGGCAATAGAGACCGACACCGACGAGGCCGACGAGGCCGTGAGCGAACTTGTAAGGACGTGCACCGCCGTATGCACGGAAATCAACTCGACACCTCACCTTGCCGCATGGAGGCGTTACCTGCGCACGGTGTGGCTGCACGAGTAGAGTTAAGAATTAAGAGTGAAGAGTGAAGAATTAAAAATTAAGAGTTAAGAATTGGGAGGGATGCCAATTACCACACCCGAAACCAACACCGCGCAAGGCGCAGGCTTCATTACTTACGCCCGGCGCATCACGGCGGAAATGCGTGAAAAGGGGCGTTATGACGCGGCGCACAAGCTCGACACGTACATCGGAAGGTTTGCCGCGTTCACCGGGAAGGGCGACATTCCCATCGGCGACCTCACCCCGCAGCTCGTAAGCAGCTACCGCGCGTGGCTCGCCGACAAGGCTCTCGGGCGCAACTCAATAGCCCTCTACATGCGCAGCCTGAAACGGGTGTACCTGCGCGCCGCGGCCGACGGACTGGCCGCAGGCGGCAATCCCTTCGCCGGAATAGACACAAGCTACCGGCCAAAGAAGGACAAGCCCGGCCTCACCCTCGACGACATACGCCGCATAGCGGGGCTCGACCTCGGCCAGTCGCGCCCCGCCGTAGGCTTCGCACGCGACATGTTCCTCTTCTCCGTGCTGACGCACGGCATGACCTGCGGCGACATATTTCGCCTGACGCGCGGCAACATACACGGCGACCGACTGACATACACGCCCAAAGGCGCCGCCAACGAAGTAACCATAGCCTACGAACCGGCGTTGCAGGAAATAGCCGAACGCCACGCACGGCCCGGCACTCCGTACCTGTTCCCCGTCATCACGGCCTGCGACGCACGCGAGCAGTGGCTCCAGCACTGCCGCGCCCTGCACAACATCAACCGCAACCTGAAGACCATCGGGCGGCGGCTCGCCCTGCCCTTTCCACTGACCATGACCGTAGCCCACCACTCGTGGCAGAGCATGACGCGCAGCCTCAGCATAGCGCAGCTGCTGTAACGCCGGGGCACACCCGGGCAACCGCAAAACAGCGGCAAACAGGGCGTTCTGCAAAACACGGCCTTTCACCATGCAAAAGGCCGCAAACGGCAAGGCAAAACACGGCCTTTCGCAAGCCCAAAGGCCACCTTTTGCAGCTCACCTGCAATTTAGGTGTATGGTATGTAAAGCATATAAACTTGGAACTTCCTATCATCAGCCAGGCTGTCGGTAATTGTCATTCCGCGCTCCGACGCGGTTGTCATGCCGCACCCCGATGCGGTACAGTGTATGTAACCTGCACCGTTTGTAGCCTTGGATGTTTCCTGGATTCCGCGTCGTAGCGCGGAATGACAGTTACCGAGAGCCTCACTTATCGTTGGTTGCACATACTTGCCATTTTTGCATATATACACCTGAACTGCGGATGCCGCCTTTTGAAAAACGGGGAAATACAAGACAAAAAAACAAACCGTAAACACATGATAGAAACAATACTGATTGCAGCCGTCGCGCTGCTCTATCTCGAATGGCTTTTCTGCGCCTTGCTGTACCCCATGGAGGCCGGATGGGCGCTATACCAGAACCACCGCGGCAGCAAACTATGCAAACTGCTGGCCGTGCCCGGCTGGCTCGCTGAACATATTTTAAGAAGTGGGGGGGGGTAGATTTTTAATCTTTAACATTTCGATCCTGCCTTCCGTCAGGCTGCGCCGCCTGCTGTACAGAGGCCTCGGGGCGCACATAGCGCCGAAAGCAGTGCTGCACTTCTGCACGGAGATACGCTCGCCATGGCGGCTGCGCATAGGGCAAGGCTCCATAATCGGCGACAACGCCATACTCGACGCACGCGAAGGACTGACCATAGGGCGCAATGTAAACCTGTCAAGCAACGTCTCGATATACACCCTTCAGCACGACCACCGCGACCCTTACTTCCGCTGCCCCACCCCACAGGAGAGGAAACTGTCCGTAGAAATAGGCGACCGGGCCTGGCTCGGCTCAAACGTCACGGTGCTGCCGGGTGTGAGCATAGGCGAAGGCGCGGTATGCTGCGCCGGCTGCGTGGTGACGAAAGACGTAGAGCCTTACGCCGTTGTAGCGGGCATACCGGCAAAGAAAGTGGGCGAAAGGCCGCGCCACCTCGTCTACGAGTTTGACGGAAAGAGCTGCAGGTTGTATTGATGTTCCATCATAAAAGCAACAGAATCAAGACCCAACGACGCCGACATGCTTCAAAGTGAAAAAGAAAACAGCAAACGCATAGCAAAGAACACTCTTTTACTTTATGCGCGCTTAATCATAACAGTAATAGTAGGCCTCTTCACAAGCAGGGTAATCTTGGCTACACTGGGAGTTGAAGATTACGGAATATACAATGTTGTGGCAGGCTTTGTACTGATGTTTTCTTTCTTTACGAGTTCACTCGGAGCGGCAATCAGCCGTTTCATCACTTTTGAACTGGGACGCGGTGAAAGCGACAAGCTGCAACGCATTTTCTCAACGAGCGTAAATGTACAGCTCATACTTTCCGTCGGCATCGCATTAATGGCTGAGGCTGTCGGGATATGGTTTGTCAATTGCCGGTTGAACATACCCGAAGACAGGCTGTATGGAGCCAATTGGGCATTTCAATGCGCGATAGCCTCATTTGTCCTCAACCTTATCAGCGTACCATATAATGCGGCAATCATAGCCCATGAACGCATGAGCGCATTTGCCTATATCAGCATTTTGGAAGTGACATTGAAGCTTATCATCGTCTACATGCTCTACATTTCGCCAATAGACAAGCTCATTACCTACTCCGTATTATTTGCCTTGGTCGGCCTGGTTATAAGGCTTGTTTATGGGATATACTGCCAAAGGCACTTTGCCGAATGCCACTACACACCTATCATAGACAAGGAAATGATGAAAGACATTACGGGCTTTGCAGGATGGAACTTGATAGGAAGCGGGGCATACCTTTTCAACACGCAAGGTGTAAACATTGCGATGAACATCTTTTTCGGCGTAACGGTAAACGCCGCGCGTGGCATTGCCACACAGGTAGAAAGCGTCGTAAGGCAATTTGTAACCAACTTCACCACTGCGCTTAATCCACAAATTACAAAATCATACGCTGCGGGAAACATAGAATACATGTTCAAGTTAGTATGCCGAGGCAGCAAATACTCATATTTCCTCATGCTGGTTTTTGCCGTTCCGTTCATGTTCGAGGCGGACATCATACTGAAACTATGGCTGAAAACCGTACCCGAGCATACGGCAACGTTCCTTAAACTCACCATGATTGGAACACTTTGCGACATTCTGGGAAACGCAACGGCCAATGCCTGTTGGGCAACAGGTAAGGTCAAAAGATATTACCTGTGGGTCGGCACAATCGGTTCGTTAGTCTTTTTCATTTCTTACGGCTTGTTCGTCTTAGGCTTCCCCGCCTATACTTCATACCTTGTCTTCATCGTGATTTACATAATCCTGATTTTCGTAAAGCTGTACATCATAAAAGGCCTGATAGGCTTTCCCGTTTCAATGTTCTACAAAGAAACATTATATCGGATTATACCCGTCTCTGCAACCACCTGCGCACTCGGGTCATTACCCTACTTCCTGTTAGGCGAGTCTGTCGGAAGGATGCTGCTTACCATTATTGTTTCAACCGTTGCATTGGGCGGGAGCATCATCATTTTGGGGCTTGAGAAGTCGGAAAGGCAACTTGTGTACAACAAGATTGCGTCATTAATAAAAAGGAAAAACAAATAAAACAATTCTCTTCATGCCGAAATAAGCCGAACTAGGCTTCAAAGATTTCCTCATTAATTGCGTAATATAAATCTGTATTTGACAAACACTAAATTATATGAAGATTTTGATTTTAGGCGGAACCGGCGCCATGGGCAAGCATCTGGTCCAACTGTTGAAACATACAAACAACCATGTTGTCGTAACATCGCGTCAACCCCAAACAGACGACGAGAACATACATTACGCCAAAGGCAACGCCCATGATGACACATTCCTTGAAACATTATTAAAACAAGGCTTTGATGTGATAATCGACTTCATGGCTTACAATACAAAGGAATTCAGCCTACGATATATGAAAATATTAAAGTCTTGCAAACAATACATATTTTTAAGCTCATCAAGGGTGTATGCAGCATCGGAACATCCCTTAACAGAAACATCTCCACGATTGCTGGATGTTTGCAAAGACGACGAATATCTTTCAACCGACGAATATGCACTGGCAAAAGCAAGACAAGAAGATTTATTAACAAACTCCGGTAAAAACAACTACACGATAGTACGTCCTTACATAACTTATAGCGAAAACCGCCTGCAACTTGGCGTATTGGAAAAAGAAAGTTGGCTGTATAGGGCCTTAAAAGGCCGTACAATCGTATTCTCGGAAGATATTGCAAACAAATATACGACCCTCACTTATGGCATGGATGTCTCTTCCGGAATAATCAAATTGATTGGCAATGAAAAAGCTTATGGCGAGGTTTTTCACATAACATCCAATCAATCTCACCCCTGGGATAAAGTCTTACATTGGTATTTGGACGCCATAGAGCAATACTCTGGGAACAGACCTCACGTAAGGTTTGAGGAAAAAGCTCTTAATCTTAGGTTTGAACATGCAAAATACCAAGTGAAATACGACCGCCATTATGACAGGCGATTCGACAATAGCAAGATAAACCTATTCATAGATACGTCATCATTTATCACAGCGGACAAAGGTCTTTCACAATGTATCGAGCAATTTATGAAAAGTCCGTCATTCCAGAACATCGATTGGAGAAGGGAAGCTTATTACGACAGACTCACAAGAGAACATGCCTCTTTCAAAGAGATGCCTACATTAAAACAAAAAATAAAATACCTGATTTTCAGGTACATTTTATCTCCATATAAATAAAAAGCAATATGGAACAATATTATACAAGCGAGCAAAACGTACAAATACTCATAGCACTGCTCAAGGAACACGGCATAAGGCGCGTGGTGGCGTCGCCCGGCTCGACCAACGTAACCTTCGTGGGGAGCATACAGCAAGACCCGTGGTTTGACATATACAGCTGCGTGGACGAGCGTTCGGCGGCCTACATGGCGTGCGGCATGGCGGCGGAAAGCGGCGAGCCGGTAGTGCTAAGCTGCACGGGGGCTACGGCGTCGAGAAACTATTACCCTGCGCTGACCGAGGCTTATTACAGGCATCTGCCCGTACTCGCCGTGACATCTACGCAGGACGAGAGCAAGATTGGCCACCTTGTGACGCAGGTGATAGACCGCTCCGTACAGCCGAGAGACACCGTGACATGCAGCGTGCACCTGCAAACTGTGCACAACGCCGACGACGCCTGGGACTGCAACGTGAAGGCAAACAAGGCAATACTGGCGCTGACACACCGCGGCGGAGGCCCCGCGCACGTGAACCTGACCACAACATACTCGCGCGACTTTTCGGTAAAGACGCTGCCGAAGCAGCGCGCCATAAGGCGGCACACGGCCGAAGACGAGGCCTGGCCGCAGCTGCCCGGAGGGCGCATAATGGTGTTCTGCGGCACCCACGCAAGATGGACTGACGGCGAAACGGCCGCCATCGACGCGTTCTGCAAGGCGTTCAACGCGGTAGTGTTAACCGACCCGGCGGCCAATTACAGGGGGAAGTACAAGGTGAACTACAACCTCGTGGCGCAGCAAAGCATAGAGGACGCCAACCGAGACCCCGACCTGCTGATACACATCGGCGACATGAGCGACTTCCCCGGCGTGGCGGGCTGCCCGAAGGAAGTGTGGCGCGTGGCGGAAGACGGCCTGATAGCAGACCGGTACAGGACGCTGACCAATGTATTCGAGACTAAGGAGCAGACATTCTTCAGCCGCTACGCAGCCGCGGCGCAGGCGGCAGGCGACGACTCTTACCTGGCCGAATGCCGCAAGGCGCAGCAGCGGCTGTGGCGCGCAGTGCCCGAGTTGCCGTTCTCACAACTGTGGGTTGCCCACCGGATTCACGACAAACTGCCCTCCGGCTGCGTACTTCATCTCGGCATACTAAGCCCCCTGCGCTCATGGGGCTACTTCGACATGCCCGACGGCATCGACGTGTACTGCAACGAGGGAGGCTTCGGCATAGACGGCAACCTGTCAACGCTCATCGGCGCGTCGCTGGTCAACCGAGAGAAGATTTACATCGGCGTGGTGGGCGACCTGTCGTTCTTCTACGACATGAACTCTCTCGGCAACCGCCACGTAGGCCGCAATGTAAGGATAATGCTCATAAACAACGCGCTGGCAGCGGAATTCCACCTGTTCAAGCAAACCAACATAACCTGCGTGAATGACATAGACAGTAACATCGCTGCCGGCGGCCACTTCGGGCAGCAGTCGCCAACGCTGGTACGCCACTACGCGGAAGACCTGGGATATGAATACATGGCGGCGTCGAGCAAGGAAGAGTTCGACAAGGCGTGCGCAAGGTTCACCACGCCGGAGCTTACGGAAAAGCCGATGATTTTCGAAGTGTTCACCAAGGTGGACGACGAGAACGACGCCCTCTTCAAAATCTACAACATGGAAAGCTCGGCGAAGCACAAGGCGAAGCAAGCCCTGCGCGGCATGCTGGGCGACAGCGTAATTGGCTTGGGCAAGAAGATATTAAAGAAATAACGGCCTTTGGACAGGCATTTTGCAAAAGGCCGCATATTGCGCCGCGAAAGGCCGTCTTTTACACGCCGAAAGGCGGCCTTTTAGAAGGTGAAAGACTGCCTTTCGCAAAACAGGAAAAAACGACACATGTTATGGAAACTGTAAAATCACAACGCAACACGTCGGTAGAACTGCTGCGCTTCGCGTTCATGTACCTCATCCTCCTCATACACGTCTACGGCCACGGCACGGGCCTTGACTACGAACGCATCTACCTATGGGGCGCAAACCCCGGCACCGCTCCCCACCTGGCCTTGTTCTCGCTTGGCAAAATCGGCGTCACGGGCTTCATGTTCATATCCGGATATTACGGCATACACGCCACGCGCGGCAAGGCCGTCGACCTGATACTGACTACGCTGTTCTATCTGTTAGTGCTCACGCCAATAGGCGGAGGTTTCGGCAAACTGCTCTACCTGCACCCCTTCGACGGCTGGTGGTTCGTCAGCGTGTACCTGTTCATCATGCTCCTCGCCCCCGTAATCGAGACGGGCATCAAGACCATACCGAGGCAGACATTCAGGAACATCGTAATAGCCATGCTGGCCTATACGTACATTGCCCAAGCCCTATGGCAAGCCAATTCGCACGACGCCGTGCTGCTGCTGACCATATACCTCGCCGCAAGGTATTTCAGACTGCACCTAAGCGTTAAAATATGCAAACGGGGGGGGGTAATACGGCTTAGGGCGGCAGGCATAGGCTCCATGCTGACACTAATGCTCGTACCAATATTGGCCGACGTAGCCCACCTGCCCACAAAAGTAATAGAGCTGTTCTTGCAGAACAACAACATCCTGCTGCCGGTCATCTGCGGCTGGTTAGTGTACGAAGCCGACACGCACCGCTTCAGCTCCGCCACCCTGAACAGGCTGCTGCAATCGACACTGGCAATCTACCTCATCACCGACGCCATAAACGTACGGCCCATACTGACACAAGCTCTGCTGCCGGAAGTCATGCGCGGCACAGGCTTCGCCTACATGTTCGTCATCTGCACAGCCTGCCTACTGGCCGACCAAATCCGCATAATCATATTCAACTGCACATATAAGGCCGTTGAGAAAATCAAACACAAATGAACAACTGATGAACATCCTACTGATAGACCAACCGCTGTGGAACCGCGGCGACGAGTCAGCCCACAAGGGGCTGGTGAGAAGCATCTTGAAAGCCATCCCCAATGCAAGAATAAAGGTGATGGAATTAGGCGTAAGCCCTGCGGCGATTGACGAGTTTGACATGAAACTGCCGCAAGTGGAATTTGTAAACATCACACCATTGAATGAAGTATGGTTCAACAGGGTTGCACGCCATTCATACAGATGGAACGCCGGATGGACGCTTACATTATGCCCCACAGGCAATAAAATAAAGCGCCTGTACAAATGGGCTGACATAGTGATGATGGCTCCGGGCGGCATCAACCTTGGCGGCTTCCAGGACTGGCGCCACCTGTCATTGCTGCTCCTGGCAAGGAGCATGGGCAAGCCACTGGCCTATTACGGACGCAGCATAGGCCCGTTTCCTACCGCCACGCGGGCGCAAAGACGCTTCCGACACTTGGCAAAAAAAGCGTTGGAATATTGCAGTTTTGTCTGCCTTCGGGATGAAAAGTCGGTAAACGTGGCACGCGAACTTGGAATAAACTGCACGCCTACGGTTGACAGCGCATTCCTCGACGCGACGGAAGCCGACGTGCCGGACGACGTCAGGCGCATCATAGGCGGCGGTGAGTACATCGTATTCGTGCCTAACGAATTAGTGTGGCATTACGCCTACCGCAACACGGTACAGCCGCAGACCATAAACCGGTTTTACGCCGACCTCGTGCGGATAATGCAAGAGCTTTATCCCAAGCATAAAATTGTGATGCTGCCGCAGACCAACAACCAGACAAGGAACGACTACCAGTATTTCCGCGAACTGCGTGAAACGTTTTTACGGAAAGAGCCCGTCGTCATAATACCTGACACATACAACAGCGACGTGCAGCAGGCCGTCATCAGGCAAGCGGCACTGATGGTGGGAGCCAGATACCACTCCATAGTATTCGCCATCAACCAAGGCATACCGTTCATAAGCCTCAGCTACGAGCACAAGATGGCCGGTCTGCTTGAAAGCCTTGGCGAAACGGACAGGATGATTGACATAACCAACATTTTCACTGACAAAGCGGCGGCAGACCAAGCATGTGAACATTTTAGGGACTTGGCCTGCAATTTGAAAAGTGCAGACGCCGCAAGGGCGAAAGCAAAAGGCAAAGCCCAAAAGTGCTTCGATAAGTTCGTAAAGTTACTGAAACAGCCAAGGCAACAACAGTACATGCAAGAGAAGCAATAATCCAGGGCAAGAATTATAAATAAAAAACGAATGATGTTCTGATGAAAACAAGGAGAAAGATATTCCTCATGCTGGCACCGACATTCTGCTACCAGCTTTTTGAATATAGGGCGATACCGGTTGTTGTGCTGAAAATGTCAGGTTTTCTGACATCTTTCCTGCTATTTATCCTTTCACTGAAACAAATATTCCTCAAACATTACAAGGCGTTCTCAATACCTTGGCTGCTTAGAGCCATCATAATACAGACATTGTTCACATTCATTATAGCGGCGTTGTTTTGGAACCAACCCTTCCCAAACACGTTCAGGAGCAGCATTTGCTTTTTCAACCTTTCATTCTTCTTCCTACTATTAAAGTATAAAGCTGAACGCAACTTTATTCTTAAGCTTGTTCTCGCATACACGGTCATAGAGATTATACTGCTGCTTTATGCTTTTTCTGCAGCTCCAATAAGAGTATTCGGCTTACTCGGCGAAGACGGGGAGGCATACGTGTCAGACGAGAGAGGAGGCTACCGTCTTTCCATTGCAGGCAAGACAATTGCTGCCATAGCCTATTTTTATTTCCTCGGGAAAGCCTTTGTCAAGGAAAAGCGAGAACGGCTTGTCTGCATCGCAATATCCATACTGCTGCTTATCTTCAACTGCTCCAGTTTGACCCGGTCAAACATGGCTTCAATCTTTGTAGTGACCGTATATGTAATCTACTGCCACACCAAAAACAAAATCAAGTTTCTGGCATTGCTGGCCTGTTCCATCATTGCAATAACTTTCATATTTCAATATTTCTTCCAAGAGCAGTATGAAACCATGTTGGACTTGACGGAGACACAATTCTCTTACAGTGGAGGGAAAGACATAATGAGCTGGTCTTACCGCATTTACGAATACATCTTCTTTTTCACGGAATACAACCAGTCCGTATTCACATACATATTCGGCAACGGGATGCCCAACGACTCACCGTTACACAAATACGAGGCGTACTGGAAATTACGTGGCTATTGGTCTGACGACGTTTCTTATTCAATCATATTTACAGCATTAGGATTGGTCGGATTATGCTTGTACATCATTTTAATAATAAAAGCATTGAAAGCGCGGATAAACAGTGAAAACAAATTCTGCAAATCATATATCTTATATGCTGCAATTTCGACAACAACTATTTCGACGCTTTTGGACTCTATTCCACTCTGCATCTGCTTATACATTATATATAAAGACAATTTAGCCTTAACAAAAAGAATATGTCAGGAAACGATAAAATCTTATACATAGCGGAAGCTTTAAATGTTGCATGTGGCGGTAATACCGTAATGAAAAGGAATTATCACCACTTAATACAAATATTTGGTAAAGACAATGTTTATACACATACTATATCAACAGACAGCACCAAAGGCGGATTGTATAAACTGTTGACGGAATTAAGAACATGCTCGATTTTCCGTTATACCGATACATACATAAAAGAACTTGAAAGAAAAATCATCAGCCTCAGAATAAAATATATTTTCTTTGACAGCTCCTTGTTTGGGCACTTGGCAAAATATTTAAAAAACAAATATCCCAATGTAATCATAATCAGTTTCTTCCACAATGTAGAAACCATTATGATGAAAGAACATCTAAAATTATCCTTAAACCCAAAATTTATACACAGGATTGTAATTGCGTATATCAACGAAAAGGACACATGCCGTACATCCGACCGGATTATAGCACTGAATAAAAGAGACTTCGGCATAATAAATAAATTATACAACCGCAAGGCTGATGCCATCATACCTGTCACACTTGAGAACAAACGTCTGCCATATTCACCAGCAGACAACAAAGTTAAAGACAAACCACATGGATTATTCGTCGGCAGCTTCTTTCCACCAAACGTTCAGGCGATAGACTGGCTTGTCAAACATGTATTGCCAAATGTCAACATGGAATTCATTGTATGCGGTTCAGGAATGGATAAACTTGCAGAAAAATACAAAAGCATAAAGATTTATGGCTATGTTGAAAATCTTGAGAATGTGTATAAGCAAGCTGATTTCATCTTGATGCCCATCATGTCCGGTTCCGGCATGAAAGTAAAAACGGCAGAAGCATTGCAACATGCAAAACTTATCATTGCATCTCCCGAAGCCGTTGAAGGGTACGACGTTACAGATAGCGAAGCCATTATTTGCAAAACTCCAAATGATTACATAAGAGCTATACAGAATAAAGAAAATTGGGGGAAACAGTATAACGGAACATCTCGAAACTTATTTAAGAACAAATATAGTTTTGAGTCAAGTCTGCATGAATTTAAAACGATTTTCAATCAATTATGATACTTGTTGATTTGACTTATGTTGACAAAGGCGACATAACAACGGGAATTTCCATCGTTGCTTACAATTTATTAAAAGAATGGCAAAAATACAAGGATAAAGAATTCGTCATATTGGTAAAATCAACCTCGTATTCTACCATAAAAAAAGAATTTCCTTTTCACAAAATATATGTCTGCGACTGTTGCTATTTTTTTAAACCGTCATTTCATAAACTTGTGAAATCCGCCAAAGTGTTTTTCTCGCCTTGCATCAATGCACATTCTTTAATTCCACCCAAAATAAAGAAAGTCGGCATTCTTCATGACATTCAAAAATTCAAATTATTCAAAAAAAACAACTTGAAAGGATTTGTATATTTCCATTGGATGAGGTGGATGTTGCGTAAATATAGCACGATTATCACTATATCTAATTCGGTTAAGGAGGAAGTTTGCAATTTAGACAAACAATTAACAGACAAACTTGCAGTGATACCAAATTCAATAATCAAATACGAGCCTGCACCAATTGAAGGTTTTAATACAAGAAACTACATATTAAACGTAAACACCCTATATCCATATAAAAACATCGAGACATTGATAAAAGCATTCAATGAAATTAAGAACGAGACTACAAATAGTTTAGTAATAAAAGCCCGACCTACGGAATTTTGGTATAAAACAGTATATCCGTTGATTGTCAAACATAACATTACCGACAGGGTGATTTTGATTGACAAACAACTTTCTTTCGAACAAATGGCCTATCTATATTCAAATGCGAGCCTATTTGTCTCACCTTCAACAATGGAAGGTTTCGGCCTAACACCGGTAGAGGCGGCTATATACAATGTACCTGTAATAACGTCATCCTTGGATGTTTTCAAGGAGACAACATTGGGACTGGTCAATTATTACAAAGAGACATACAACCACAATGAGCTTGCGCAGAAAATGCTGGAAGTGCTGTACAACGCCAACAGCTCAAAATGCGAAGCCATCGCCCGCAAGTTAGAGACAAAATATTCCGTCACCGCACAAGCCGGAAAAATATTAAAGCTGTTAATGCCATGAAGTTTTCCATATTAATGCCTGTCTTCAAGGCAAAATATCTGCACGAGGCCATAACGTCCGTATTGCAACAAGACTACGCAGATTTTGAACTTGTCATTGTAAACGACGCATCCCCTTACGACATAGACAGCATTGTAATGTCATTCGCCGACAGCCGGATAAAATATCATAAGAACACCGTAAACACCGGTCCAATAAACATTGTGGACAATTGGAACAGATGTTTGGAACTTTCGTCCGGGGACTACATCATGATGATAGGAGATGATGACAAGATAGAAAGTAACTGCCTTTCACAATACAAAGCTATGATAGATAAACATCCAACCTTGGATGTGTACCATGGCAGAACTCTTATAATTGGCCCAAACGGACAACCTTTGACATTGCAAGACAAACGAGCCGAGACAGAAACCGCAATGGATGCAATTGCTGAAAGAATGACCCACAGACAACAATTCATCGGCGATTATCTTTTCAATGCCAAGACACTGAAACAAAATGGCGGCTTCATTAAATTACCACTTGCATGGGGAAGCGACGACATTACTGTATTCAAAGCTATAGGATGTAAAGGCATTGCCAACATTAACGAACCCATATTCAATTACAGAAATAATCCTTTCTCTATCACTTCTTCCGGAAATGTTGACCTGAAGATGGATGCGATGAACTTACATAAAAACTGGCTGCGCGATTTCGTAAAGCACTATAATGCAACCACAAGGACAGACATCATTCTGAAATGCCAAATATTACAAAAATTAGACAATTATTTCTTGAAAAAAGCAGCCAATCTGATTGCTTCAGACATTGCCACACATGGAACAACAAGAGTTCTTACATGGATGCAAAAAGCAAAAAAACACAATCTTCCCATTAAATTAATCATCTACTCAATGGTTGAAGCCTGCAAAATAAAAAATCAGCATTCAAACTGTAATGCAAAGAAATAATCAACAAGTCATTCTAAAACTTTAAAATCCAACAGCAAGCATGAACGTAGACGTAATCATCCCCATACTGAAAAGAGACTTACGGTCATTCTTATACGCATACCCATATATCTTGAAGAACTTACCTGTAAAGAATATAATCTTAATAGGAAGTTCTGACATACAAACAGAAATCCAAGCTCTCGACCACGTTACATTAATCAACGAGAATGACATTGCAGACGGACTGACACTTGGCTCCATACGAAAATTGAAAAAAGAGTTGTCAGGTAATGAAAGCCGAGCCGGCTGGTATTTCCAGCAATTCTTGAAAATGGCTTATGCAAGATATACAGACGAGGATTATTATCTTATCTGGGACGCTGACACTATTCCAATCAACAAGATTGAAATGTTTGACAAATCCGGCAAACCATATCTGGCGTACCGTGACATAGTCAAAGAAGACAAATGCTATGAGCAAACACAAGAAACGATATTGACAGACAAAGCGCTGAAAAAGCAGGAAGCAAAGTCTTTCATTGCCGAACATATGCTTGTAAAGACAGAAATAATGAAAGACCTGCTTGACAGAATTGAGGAAAACAAGAATATTAACGGATATAAGTTTTTTGATAAAATAATGAACTGTGTTCCTCAACGTTACATTAATCTGTCAGGCTTCAGTGAGTTTGAACTTTATGCTGCTTTTGTATTGAAATATTATCCAGACACATACGTACAAAGAAAATGGAAAAACCTGCGCAACGCAAAAATATATGTAGGCTCTACTCCTGACACAAAAGACATTCAATGGATTAATAAAGTTTTTGATGTCATATCATTAGAAGATTTTGACTCATACTGGTTTCTATGCAGAATCATAAAACTCGCAGATAAAAAGCGTAAACATATTCCATTCATAACAATCCATACCCTTATCTCCCCCTTTGTCTGTCTATGGATTAAGATACGTTTTTCCATTAGGGATTTAGTAAAAAGATAAATTAAAATTCCATACATCCAGAATAAAATAAAAACATGATAAAAATATCAATCATAACCACATGCTTCAACAGGAAGGCCACAATCCGCAATGCAGTCGAAAGCGTACTGGCGCAGGATTACCCTGGCATCGAATACATCGTGGTTGACGGCGCGTCTACCGACGGAACGACAGACATCGTGCGCGAATACGACGGGCACATCGCCAAGATAATAAGCGAGCCCGACCGCGGCATGTACGAGGCCATCAACAAGGGCATACGCACGGCCACGGGAGACGTGGTGGGGCTGCTGCACTCTGATGACTTCTTCTATGACAACCACGTAGTCAGCCGCATCGCTGAACGCATGGAAGAGACGGGGGCCGACTTTCTGTACGGCAACGGACTGTTCGTAGACTGCGACAACACGGACAAAGTGGTGCGCAATTGGATTGGCGGAAAATACCGTACGTGGAAGGTGCGCCACGGCTGGCTGCCGCTGCATCCCACATGTTACATCAAGCGCGATGTAATGCTAAGGCGCGGACTCTACAACGAGACGTACAAAATAGCAGCCGACTCCGACCTGCTGCTGCGCTATCTCATGGGAGGCGACATCACCGTGACTTACCTCGACTGCTACATCGTGAAAATGCGTATGGGCGGACTGAGCACAGACAACGCACGGCGCAGGCAGATGTGGCATGAAGACATACGCATGTACCATTCGCACGGCATCAACCCTGTCATTGCGAAAATAGAAAAGATGATGTGGAAAGTGCCGCAGTTTGTCAGAGCGAAGTTGATGTAGACTTATACCATACGCCTTGACGCAGCGCTTTGTAACATACCCAAAATCAAAATGGCGGCAGTCTTTTTCAGACTGCCGCCATTTTGATTTTGGTGATCCGTTTTTTTTTGGGGGGGGGACTTTGTATTTTTATCGCTAATAATCAATTACTTATCTTGTCGTTTATCATTTAGTCCACCTATTTCACCTCGGTTGAACTTCTTTGTTTTAC
Organism: uncultured Prevotella sp.; assembly: GCA_905196835.1. GTDB lineage: Bacteria > Bacteroidota > Bacteroidia > Bacteroidales > Bacteroidaceae > Prevotella > Prevotella stercoripullorum. Next base: position 44,620 of record CAJJWN010000023.1, read on the forward strand.
ACTGATATACAACTTTTTGTCAGTAATGCAAATATATATAATTTATCTTGGCCTGAAAAGGAAATGGAGCAAAAGCCGCATAGCGGCCGAAATAGGAGTGTCGAAATCGACTGTCTGCCGCGAGGTGCGCCGCAACTCGAAGCCCGACGGCAGCTACGTGTGGAAATATGCGCAGGCCAAGTGCGATGAACGCAGGCACGGCCTCACGGGCAACCACCGCAAGCCGGACGAACTGTGGTGCCGCATCGACCGCATGATAGAGGAAGACTGGTCGCCCGGGCAGATAGCCGGCGTGCTGCGCAAGGAAGGCATAAGCATATGCAAGCAGACCATCTACAACCACGTCCATGCCGACAAGACGGGGAAACTGGCCGGGCACATGCCTCATGAGCTGAAGTACAACAGGCGTGCGAGGCAACATCGCCAACCGCACCAGCATACACGAACGCCCTGCCGAAGCCGACGGCAAGCGTTTCGGCGACTGGGAGATGGACACGATAGTGGACGCGCACGGCCATGCCATACTCACGCTGACGGAGCGTTCCACGAACTTCATCCTGATGGAGAGGCTCAAGGAAGGGCGCAAGGCCGTTCCGACGGCAAAGGCCGTGGTCAGGCTGCTCCTCCCATACAGGAAGCATGTCAAGACCATCACGACAGACAACGGGTGCGAATTCGCAGCGCACATGGAAATAACCAAGGGGCTGGCCGTCAAGGGGGAAGGCAACGCCGTTGTCTACTTTGCCGACTCGTACTCAGCATGGCAGAAAGGTGCGATAGAGAACGCCAACAAACTTATCAGGAAATACATACCTAAAAAGGCCGACTTCAGTGACTATACCGACCGATACATCAAGAAAGTGCAGTACAAACTCAACTCAAGGCCAAGGGAAAAATTAAACTTCGACACGCCAAAATGCAGGTTCTTCAATTTCTTTGAGTAATTTTGCATTTGCTGTTGGACTCTACAAAATGGCTAATTTTGCACAGGTGTGGCAAGCATCTGCAAGCCAATAGCAAAACGCACACTTTGCAAAAGGCGGCATTTGACGCTGCAATATGCCTCCTTTTGCTCGCTAAAACACGGCAAATCGGAAGGCAAAAGGCGGGCTTTTGCAGAGCCGCCCGTAACTGTTTAATTGTCAATTAATTGCAATCGTCCATGAAAAGGATGCCAAATTGCGCTTTATTTTAACAAAAGGCTTTGTCCTTTATACAGACAAATGACAAAACAAAAACGAAGATGAAAGACCAGTTGAGACTGCTTAGAACCTGTATATACAATGAAATACCGGCCCTGGTGTTCCAGGGCGACGACTCGTGCGCTCCCGAAATACTTGAAGCCGCGAAGGAGATTTACCGCCGCCACGGCTGTTCGGAGGAATTTCTTTACGACTGGCAACTGCTCATAGACGAGGTGAAGGCTTACCAGGCGGAAAACGGCGCAAGGGTGAAACTACCCCGGCTGCTGCCCTCGGAGGCCGAGACCGTAAGGAACGAGATGGCAAGAAGGGAGGCTGCCGATGTGGCGCACGCGCCTTTTGTCCTCCTTGTGGATTGACTTCATGAGCATCCTAACCAAGCGCGGCGGCTCGCCGTCAAGCTCCTTCAGGTAGATTTCCATTGCGTTGTTGGGTCGGTTCACAGCCTCGCCGTCGTGTATGAAGTCATTGCCGCAACGTCAAAGAAAGTAAGAAGTAAGATTTGCGGCAAATGTAAGCAGAAAACTCTGAATAAAAAAACGTTAAGTAAAATTAAAGCAACGATTTTTAGGGTAAAAAGGTAAAAGGTTAAAGCACGGGGCAGACACGCTTTGCTATTGCTATTACCCGTAGGCTTTTTACCTTCTGCCGCGCACACGGCACGCATGGACGGCGAAGGCTGCGCGTTTTTGCTGCGTAGGCGTAACGCGCGGGCGGCTCTGTCACGGCTCGCCGATGTATACGAATATGGCGCTGTCTCCGCGGGGGGGGGGGGACGAGGGGGGGG
>CAJJWN010000024.1 GCA_905196835.1 uncultured Prevotella sp.
AGAGCATCGACGTGCTCAAGGACGCATCCTCTACCGCCATCTACGGTGCGCGCGGCGCAAACGGTGTCATCATCGTTACGACGAAGAGCGGCGTGGAAGGCAAGGTGCAGGTCAACTTCAACGCTTCTATCGGATGGAAGAAGATGACAAAGGAAGTTAAGGTGATGGACCCGTACAACTATGCTTACTACCAGTATGAAATAGGTAACGGCGAGAGTTACGGTAACTTTGACGACCTTGAGATATGGAAATCGCGTGAAGGCCGCAACTATCAGGACGAGGTGTTCGGACGTACCGGCCAGCAGAAGATGTACAACGTGAACGTGAGCGGAGGCTCGAAGGAAGTGAAGTTCAACGTAGGCTTCTCACACTCTGACGAAAAGAGCATCATGAAAGGCTCGGGTTATGCAAAGAACAACGTCAACGCCAAGTTGAACGCGAAGCTGAACAAATGGCTGACCTTGGACTTCACTGGCCGCCTGGCGTTCACCAAGCTCGACGGACTTAACGGCGGCGCCGACACCAACGAGAGCAACGCCGCCAACTCTGTTGTTGCCAATACGGTAAGGTGGAACCCCGTAGAGCCGCTCGTACAGACCGACGAGGACGAGGAGAACAGCACCTCTACCCGCCGCAACCCGACCGAACGCATCGACGACACATATAAGTATCAGGAACGTTTCCAGCAGAACTACAACGTAGGCTTGAACTGGAAGCCGTTTAAAGGCTGGACATTCCGCACGGAGTTCGGTTACCGTTGGGACTATAACAACACCGACCAGGTATGGGGAAGCAACGCCACGACAAACTCTAAGTATGGCTACAATGGTATGCCGCAGGCGCAGTTCGTCAAGGTGAACAAGCAGAACTGGCGCAACGCCAACACCGTAACATACGACAATGACAAGCTCTTTGGCGGGCGCGACCGCATCAACATCGTTGTAGGTCAGGAGTGGAGCAGCAACAGGCAGACCACCCGCACCAACACGTCAGTGGCCTATCCTACGTCGTTCTCTATTGACGACGTGCTTTCAAACACAGCTGCCGGCACCGCACTGCCCAACGAGGTTGACATTGCAGCCGACGAAAACATACTCTCTTACTTCGGACGCGTCAACTACACCATGGCCGACAAGTATCTGGCAACGGTAACGTTCCGTGCCGACGGTTCGTCCAAGTTCGGCGAAGGCAACCGCTGGGGCTACTTCCCCGCTGTGGCTTTGGCATGGCGCATGTCAGAGGAGAACTTCCTGAAAGGCGCGCAGAGCTGGCTCTCAAACCTGAAACTGCGCCTCAGCTTCGGTATGGCCGGTAACAACCGCATCAACAGCGGCCTTATCTCTACCGTTTACTCGATGGCAAGCAACACGTCGAAAGCTCCGTTCTTCGACGAGAACAGGAACTCGATGCTCGAGCACGGCACATACCTTTATAATCCCGACCTGAAGTGGGAGACCACCATCACCCGTAACATAGGTATCGACTACGGCTTCTGGAACAACCGTATCAGCGGTACAATCGACTTCTACTGGAACACCACAAAGGACCTGCTCATGCAGACTTTGATTCCTTCAAACACAGGTTACAGCTACCAGTACCAGAACTTCGGACAGACATCCAACAAGGGTATAGAGTTCGCCCTCAACGCAGTGCTCGTTGACAAGAAGAACTGGGGCTTGAACTTCAATTTCAACATTGCCTACAACCGCAACAAGATAGACAAGCTCAACCTTGACAACCCGTGGCAAAGCTCTAACTGGTCAGGTTCTACAATATCCAAATATGAGGATTACCGCGTAGAGGAAGGCGGACGCCTTGGCGAAATTTGGGGCTACAAGATGAACGGTTACTACACCGTGGCGCAGTATGACGCCGACGGCAACTACCTTAGCGGCGACCTCGTACTCAACGAGAAGGGCGAATGGGCGCTTGTAGACGGCAAGAAAGACAAGAGCAAAGACCTCTTCGGCGGAAACCTCTATCCCGGCGTTCCCAAGGTACAGGTTGACAAGGACGGCAACCCCATCAAGCAGCGTCTCGGCAACACAGTAGCTCCTACGACCGGTGGTTTCGGCTTCGACGGCCGCGTGGGCAACTTCGACTTCAACGTATTCTTCAACTATTCTCTTGGCAACAAGCTTATCAACGGTACTAAGCTGGCTAACTCGTTCTACGCAGGTTCAAGCAAGAACTACAACCTCGTAGCCGACTTCAACCTTGCTAACCGTTACACTTGGATTGACCCGGAGAACGGACTCAACCTCGGACGCCCGTCGTCAAGCACTATCGCTTCATACGGAGGCGTTGAAGCTGTGATGGCACGCCTGAATGAAATAAACCAAGGACGCAACATGTACAACCCCGCCGGCGTAACTGCTATGCAGCTTATCGACTACGCAGTGGAGGATGCCTCGTTCCTGCGCCTGCAAAACATCACCGTAGGTTACACCCTGCCGAAGAAGTGGGTAAAGGCCCTGCAAATAGAGAACATCCGCATCTACTTCACCGGCTACAACCTCTTCTGCTTCACCGGTTATGACGGCTACGACCCCGAAGTAGACACCAGCAGCAAGAAGAACCCGATGACCCCGGGCGTTGACTATGCAGCTTACCCGAAGAGCCGCACGTTCGTGGGAGGTATTAACGTAACATTCTAAAAATGATGGAGTAAAGGAGTAAAGCAATAAGTAGATTACCATGACAACATGCCTACTTACTCCTTACTACTTCTCTCCTTACTACAAAAAATCAAAAACAATGAAAAAGATATTTTCAATAATCGCGCTTTCAGCCGGTGTGCTGGCCGCCACGTCCTGCCAGGACTTCCTCGACCAGACATCAGAGTCTGAACTCAACTCCCAGAAGGTGTACAGTTCGACTTATTACACCGGCCTCCGCGTCAACAAGATATATGGCGGACTGACACAAGACCGCACATATTCGCAGGACTTGGCAATAGTCTGGAACCTCAACAGCGACATCGAGCTGGTTGACGGTCTTGGCGACGATGCCACCAATACCACCAGCGAGCGTGGTAACATGAACTATAACATCAGCCCAGCATGGTCTAAAATCAGTGGTGTGTGGGATGCCATCTACGGCGTTATCGAGGATGCCAACCTCGTGGTAGACGGCATACGCACCAGCCCGTTACTCACCGGCGGAGGTGCCGACCAAAAAACTATGGAGCGTTATCTCGGCGAAGCCATCACGCTTCGCGCCATGTGCTACCTCGACCTCGTGCGCTTCTTCGGCGACGTTCCGTTCAAGATGGAAACATCAAAGGCCGACCTTAGCAACGCCTACCTCAACAAGACCGACCGCGACGTAATCATGGACTCGCTCATGAACGAGCTTGACGAGGCAATAGAGTACCTGCCTTGGGCCGACGAAGTGTCAGGTTACACTACGGAACATATCACCAAGGGCTACGCCCACGGACTACTGGCACAAATCGCCATGACAAAGGCCGGTTATTCAATCCGCGAGCAGGCCAAGGAAGGCTACGAGACGGCAGCTTACTCCGACCCCACTTATCCTACCCAGCGTCCGGGCGCAACCGAGCGCACCAAGCTGCTCGAAAGGGCGTTGACGCACCTTTCTGCCATCATCACCAACGGCACGCACCAGTTGAACGACTCGTTCGAGGACCTGTGGGATAAGGTTAACAAGCTACAGCTTGACAAGACGTATCACGAGAACCTGTTTGAAATCCCCATGGGCCGCAACGTAACAGGCGAGCTTGGCTACACCGTAGGCGTGCGTCTTAACGGCGTTACCACCGAGTATGGCTACGGCAACTCTACCGGAAAGCTGAAGCTTACCGCCCCGTTGCTCTATTCGTACGACAAGAAAGACCTACGCCGTGACCTTACCGTTGCAGCGTTTGAAATCAAACAAGACGGCAACAAGACCATAGAAAATATATTGGGCAACGCACCGTTCGGCCTTTACTGCGCAAAGTGGGACCCGCGCAAGATGTCAGAAGAGTGGCTTAGCGAAAACCTTACCGCTACAGCAAAGCACATGACGGGTATCAACCCCATCAAGATGCGTTATTCGCAGGTACTGCTCTACTACGCAGAAGTGCTTAACGAGCTTGCAGGCCCGCAAGGCTCCTACACCGGCGATGCCGGCATAACGGCGTTCGACGCCCTGGCGCAGGTACACCGCCGCGCATTCGAGAATGAGAGCGACGCAAACACATTCCTCAACTCCATCACCATGACAAAGGACGGCCTGTTCGACGCCATCATGCAGGAGAACGCATGGGAGTTTGCCGGCGAGGGTTATCGCAAGTGGGACCTCATCCGCTGGGGCAAGCTCTATGACAAAATCAACGAGTTCAAGCAAACTTACCTTGACCAGTTGGCAGACGGCACGTATCAGGAAAAGGTATATTACAATTACACAGATGAAAACAAGACCAAGCTCGACATGTCAAGCGTAACATGGTACGGCATACCTACGGGCAACACCGAGGCTGACTATGCCGCAAGCACAGACTCCTTCGGAAAGTCTGTTGACAAGGGTGACGGCAAGGCCGACACGCAGCGCGACACCAACCTGCCGTCAATCTCGAGCGGACTTGTAGGCGACAACGTTACGGTGAAAAACCGCTACATAATGCCTATCGCGTCTACTACGATTTCCGCTTCAAACGGACATCTGTACAACTCTTACGGTTACAGCAATTAATGCAAACAACAACTTTAACAAAGTAAAGCAATGAAACTAAGAAACATATACGGTCTGGCACTGTCAGTCCTTGCAGCGGGGGCGGCTGTCACCGCTTGTACGGACGACAACGACTGGACCACAGACCCTGCGTATGACAGGATGTTCGGCGTGAACAGCAACAAAATCTCCATCGAGACCGACCAGGAAGACCCCTCGACGGTAGGAGTTACGTTTACGCCTATCGAGGGTGCCGAATACTACGTCATAGAGGTAAGCACCGACAGCTTGTATGACGACATACCCATGGGCGGCGAGAACGCAACGGTGTACGGCGAGGACAAAAGCATAATCAAGTCGCCGGCGCAGCTTGAAAACATGCGCGAAGAGACCCAATACTACATGCGAATAAAGACCATGTCGTCAACCACGGCCGAGAGCCACTGGGTATATTACAACATGGGCGAGCCGTTCAAGACGCTCGGCATAATCTATGACGTGCCGTCGGCCGACATTCTCGAGGACAGGATTACCCTTAGGTGGATAGCAGGCTCGGAGGTAACGCACATTACTTATACCACCACGGCCAACGGCGAGGAAATCACCGAGACGCGCCAGCTTACCGAGGCGGAAATTGCAGCCTCGTCTTGCACCATCAAAGGTCTTGACCAAAACAAGACTTACAAGTTCGCCATCTACAACGGCGACGTGCTCCGCGGTACGAAGACCGTCAAGACGGCTAAGGCAATGCCTTGGGCTACCGTGCGCCAGGAACTTGGCGACGACGTTACGCAGATAGACCAAGACCTTATGGACATGCTCGCCCAGAAGGCTCTTGACATAATGGCGGCCGAAGGCAAAGACACCGCCAGCGTAACCATCGGCGTACCTGCCGGAAAGACCATGCCGCTCGGAACAACGGAAGAATCACTTAGTGTTCCTGAAGGAATTTCAGTTACATTCTTTGGAATGGCAGGAGAAGTGCCGACATTGCAACTGCACAAAGCACTGAAGGCTGACGGACATCGTAACGGTGGCTACATCAGGTTTGAGCACATCAACGTTGACGGCATGTATAATGCAGAAACAGGAGATAAAGGATGTGAATATATATTCCAAGCTAAGAATGAATGCGATTTAGACTCTATCGTATTTATGGACAGTAATATATCTAATATAAACAAATCAATTGTTGCTTTGGAAGGCTCTTCTTCAGAGGCTGTCAGGCTTATAAAAATTGATAATTGTGTAATAACTAATCATGCAGGAGATTATGCGTTTATTAAAATCGACAAAGGCGGATGTACTGTTAATGATATAGAAATCAAGAACTCGACATTCAACAGTATATGCCCAAATCCAGACAAAGATAAAGCCTTCATAGATTTGAATAACATTCCAAGTGCTGTAAATATCAATATTGAAAATTGCACATTCTATAACATTCTTGGAAAGGGTGCATTCCTTATTACCGATAAATCTCAAGAGAAGGCGGAAACAAGCACTATAAACGTTTCAATTTATAGAGTTTTGTTTGCCAAGAATGCAGGTGAAAAAGCAAAAGGCTATCGTGGTGTAAACATAACAGCAACAAGTTCATATATGACAAGTGACTTCAAGCTGGATAAAAATTACGAGTGGGGAGTACAGTCATATAACGGCTCATCTTCTGACGTGTTTGAAGACCCTGCTACAGGCAACTTCACGTTGAAGGTTAACGACCTTATCAGAGACAAAGTAGGTGACCCACGTTGGTACACGACCCAATAATAACTTACACACTATGACGAAAAAGAGGGACAAGCATTTGTCCCTCTTTTTGTGTTCTCTCTGTTCTGGCGGATTTGCAATCCGCCAGTTCTTATTATAAGGATTTGTAATCCGATTACTGTTCCTTGTTTATTGACGGCAAGGCGTAACGGTTTGAGCGGATTACAAATCCTCATAGTATATTTCGGCGGATTACAAATCACGCCGAAACGCAGAGACCGACGAAACGCAGAGACCGCCGAAACACAGAAACAGTCTAAACACAGAAACCACTGAAAAAGAATGCCACCTTTCAGTCTGTAAAAGACGGCCTTTCTGCTTACAAAACACGGTCTTTTACGTTGCAAAAGGCGGCAAACGGGAGGGCGAAAGGCCGTGTTTTGCTCAACGTTAACCGGGTGGATTTATTACAGGAAACGATGTCACAATGCCACGCGGCGCGTAAACCTCTGGTTGTCAAAAAGTTAAGCGTGACATTGGCGATAAATTCACTACGTGAGTTCGGTATAAGATAATATGAAAAAATCTCACTTCAAGTAGTCGGTTGGTAATTGTCATTCCGCGCTCCGACGCGGAATCCAGTGTCAACTACCTTGTTTTTTCTATGCTTTCTATACTGGATTCCGCGTCGGAGCGCGGAATGACAATTACCAACCGACTGTTTGAAACGAAAAAACAAGTAGCTGTACCATTGTTTGAAGGGTTACTCCTTATACCGAACTCACGTATTCACTATCACCAATGTCTCACTAAATGTCACGCTGTAAACCGTTGACGCGCAGGCTTTTACCGGGAATGTGACAGTGTGACGGTAAAAAACACGGGAAAAACTTAATACTTGTCAAGCATCTCCTTGATTTTCTTGCGCCGCTTGGCCTGCTTGTGCGCCTTGGGATTGAATATGGACATGAAGTCAAAACCTGCGCCCGAGCCGCCTTTCATGCCTGCGCCATGGACGGCGCGGCGTACGGCTTCCTTAATGTCGAAGCCCGGCCTTGGCTTCTTGCCGTAAATCACCACCTCGTCGAGGCGCCGCATCTTGGGCAGCAGCCAAACGGTGTCGCGCACTGACGACCTGGCAAGCGACAAGGCCTCGTAGCTGCCGTGAGACAAAGTAATGCTGTTACACTTGCCTGTGATGACGAAACGCCCGTAGCGGTCGGTCATGACGGTGCCGCGCGGATTGATGTACACCTTTACATCAGGGACGCACCGGCGCGTCTCCATATCGTACACTACGGCGGACAGCTGGGCGCGGCTCTCGGCGGCCACGCCCGCAATCATCAGCAGCGATATGTATAAGCAACGGTGCATCGAGGCATGAATTATTGCCACAAAGTTAACCTTTTATGCCGTGAAAGCGGAAACACAGAATGGCATTTACGGATATTTTGCATTGTTTTTAACGACATAACACGGCACCTTAACGTTATTTACGCCGCAGAAGTTATAAACATACGGAGCATAAACAATCATCCCGGCAATGTGCGTTTTTGTACATTGCCGGGATGACATGATAAAAACATGTATGCAGAGAGAAGCCGAAGCGTCACTCCCACTCTATCGTCGATGGCGGCTTTGACGAGATGTCATAGCATACGCGGTTGACGCCCTTCACCTTGTTTATTATTTCGTTAGACACTTTCGCCATGAAGTCGTAAGGCAGATGAGCCCAATCGGCCGTCATGGCATCGGTGCTTGTCACGGCGCGCAGAGCCACGGGGTGCTCATAAGTGCGCTCGTCGCCCATCACGCCGACGCTGCGTATTGTAGAGAGAAGCACCGTGCCGGCCTGCCAAACCTTGTCATACAGCGACTCGCCGTCCTCGCAGACGTAGTTGTGCATGTTCTCTATGTAAATGTCGTCGGCGTCTTGCAGTATGCGAACCTTCTCGCGCGTTATGTCGCCGAGTATGCGCACGGCCAGGCCCGGACCGGGGAACGGGTGGCGCTTGATAAGCCGTTCGGGCATACCGAGCTGGTAGCCAACGCGGCGCACCTCGTCCTTGAACAGCCATTTCAGCGGCTCGCACAGTTGCAGGTGCATCTCCTTGGGCAGTCCGCCTACATTGTGGTGGCTCTTGATTACCATGCCCGTGATGCTAAGGCTCTCTATGCGGTCGGGATAAATAGTACCCTGCGCCAGCCATTTGGCGTCGGTTATTTTCTTCGCCTCGGCGTTAAACACCTCTACGAAGTCGCGTCCTATGATTTTACGCTTCTGCTCCGGGTCAGTAACTCCCTCCAAGTCCTTGAAGAACTTGTCGCTCGCGTCAACGCCGATTACGTTCAGTCCGAGGCCCTTATACGCGTCCATAACCTTCTGGAACTCGTTTTTGCGCAGCATTCCGTGGTCTACGAAGATACACGTAAGGTTCGAGCCAATGGCGCGGTTGAGCAACGTTGCGCACACGGAGGAGTCAACCCCGCCCGAGAGGCCGAGTATTACGCGGTCGTCGCCAAGCTGCTCTTTCAGCTCTTTCACCGTAGTCTCGACGAACGACGCCGCGCTCCACTCCTGGCGGCTGCCGCAGATGTCAACGACGAAGTTCTGCAACAGCTGCTTGCCCTGTTCCGTGTGGTACACTTCCGGGTGGAACTGCACAGCCCAAAGGGGCTTCTCCGTGCTGGCGTAAGCGGCAAACTGAACATCGGCCGTTGACGCTATGGCGTGGCAGTCAGCCGGGATAGCCGTGATAGTATCGCCGTGGCTCATCCACACCTGCGAGTTTTCCTTGAAGCCTTTGAACAACGGATTTTGCGCGTCGAACGACATCAGATGCGCGCGTCCGTACTCACGGGTGTTGGTCTTTTCCACCTTTCCGCCGCCTTGTGCTGCTATGAACTGCGCCCCGTAGCATATTCCGAGCACGGGAAACTTGCCTACGAACTGGCTCAAATCGGCCTTAAACGCCTCGGGGTCGTGCACGGAGTAAGGCGAACCGCTTAGGATTACGCCGATAACGCCCTCCGTGTCCTGCGGAAACTTGTTGTAAGGCAGGATTTCGCAGAACGTGTCAAGCTCGCGCACACGGCGGCCTATAAGCTGCGTGGTCTGCGAACCGAAATCGAGAATGATGATTTTTTGCATCGTATCTTTTTATTTGGAAGTTATAGAATTTACAGAAGTCAGGGAAGTTTAATACAAATATTTTGTCGCCAATCGCAATACCTATTTAATTGTTGTCACCGCTTTCACCTTTTAAAAAGCGTTCCGCCTCGGCCAAAGTGTCAAGTTTGCCGACGTCAAGCAGCCGAAGGTCTTGCTTCACGCAGCCCTTGATTACGGCTTCGCCGCACACTTTCAGGTAAAAGTCTATGATGCCGAACTTGTCGGGGAAGGCATCCATCAATGGGAACATGCGCGGCGAAAACACGTGTATGCCGCTGAAAGCGTACATCCGACAGGCGGCAACATCAAGGTCTTTGTACGGACTTCTTACTTCGCCCGTCTCTATATTTGTCCAGCCTACGAGGCGCATGTCATCGTTGAAAAGCAGGTAACGCTTGGTCTTGCGCTCGCTTACGAGCAATGTGGCATCGTTGCCTTCATGGCTCTCATACAGCCAACGCAGGTCTACGTTGCTCAATATGTCTACGTTGTGTATAAGTATCGGAGCATCGGCGGCAAACAGACCGGCGGCTTTCTTCAAGCCTCCGCCAGTATCAAGGAGCTTGTCTGTCTCGTCGCTTATGCTTATGTCAGCTCCGAAATTGCCGTTTTCATGCAGGTAATCGACAACCTGCGACGCGAAATGATGCACGTTGACAACCATCTTTTCTACGCCTGCGGCTTTCAGTTTGTCAACCACATGCTCGATGAGCGGCCTGCCCCCTACCCTGACAAGAGCCTTCGGCATGGTGTCGGTAAGCGGCTTCAGGCGCGTGCCAAGGCCTGCGGCAAATATCATTGCTTGCATCATTACAACTTATATTATTTTCGTTTGGCCTCCAATGTCTTGCTGATATTCTGCTCACGGTGGACGATGCGCACCTCGACACCAAACTTTTCATTTATATGTTCGGCAAGATGCTGCGCCGCATAGACACTGCGGTGTTGCCCGCCAGTGCATCCGAAACAGAACATAAGGCTTGTAAATCCGCGCTGGATGTAACGGCGTACGTGGGCGTCGGCCAGCTTGTAAACGCTGTCAAGGAACGCAAGTATTTCGCCGTCGTCCTCAAGAAAGCGTATTACAGGCTCGTCAAGCCCGGTCAACTTCTTGTAAGGCTCGTAGCGCCCGGGGTTGTGCGTGCTGCGGCAATCGAACACATAGCCACCCCCGTTGCCGCTCTCGTCTTCAGGAATGCCCTTGTGATAGGAGAAGCTGAACACGCGGACAACCAGCGGCCCCTTGTTGTCATACTTTGAGAATGTGGCCGGACCGTCAGACGGATGGCCTACATATACCTTGCTGTCGGATGTTTTGAAGCCGTCAGCGCGTGTCAACGCCGGCTCTTCCAGCCGTGCGAACTGCGGCAACTCGGTAAGCTGGCGCAGCACATCCATAAGGTATGGATATGTGAAGACATTGAGTTTCAACAACTCGCGCAGGTTCTGTATGGCAGGAGGTATGCTGTCAAGGAAATGCTTTTTACGCTCGAAATATCCGCGGAAGCCGTATGCACCAAGCACCTGGAGCGTGCGGAACAGCACGAACAGGCTCAAACGCTCTACAAAATGGCGTACCGAAGGCACTTCGGTGTACATCTTCAACGAGTTGTAATATTCGTAAACCAGCTCACGCCTCAACTTATTCGAATACTTGGCGGACGCCTGCCATAGGAACGAAGCCAAGTCATAATAATACGGCCCCTTGCGTCCGCCCTGGTAATCGATGAAATACGGGCGGCCCTGAGCGTCGAGCATGACATTGCGCGCCTGGAAGTCACGGTACATGAAGCTGTCCGACTTCTCCGCAACAAGGTCTTTCGCGAAGAGGCGGAAGTTTGCCTCAAGCTTCAGTTCGTGAAAATCAAGCTCGGCAGGCTTCAAGAAACAATACTTAAAATAATTCAAGTCGAAGAGCACGCTGTCCTCGTTGAACTCCGGCTGGGGATAACAATTGGTCCAGTCAAGCCCGCGCGCGCCTCGGATTTGTATGTTGGGCAGTTCGCGGATGGTATTGACCAACAACTGCTTCTCACGCTGATTGTACCTGCCCCCGGACTCACGGCCGCCGCTGATTGCGCCAAACAGCGACACGCGGCCAAGGTCTTCCTGCAAATAACGAAGCTCGTCATCAGACACGACAATGATGCGCGGCACGGGCAGCTGCCGCTTCCTGAAATGCCCGGAAAGGTAAATGAAGGCGTGGTCCTCGTCGCGGCTCGTGCCAATAACGCCTATAACAGAGCCTCCGTCAGCACCCCACATGCGGTAATAACGGCGGTTGCTGCCTGCCGCGTCAAGCTGCTCGACACCCGAAGGAGCCGAACCGCTCCACTGCTTGTACAAATCCAAAAGCTTCTGCATAGCCTAAAACAATATATCGTCGTCGTCACCGCCGCGCTTCTTCCGCTCATATTCGGCAAGCCAGCGGTCGAGCAGAATGAGCAACAGCATTATTCCGAGCGACATCAACCACGACTTTGTGATATAAAGCAACCCGGCCGACACTGCGATATACAGCACCCACTGCCACCACTTTATCTTGAAATCATTGACATCCATAATATCCAAATTACCACATACGTTAAGGCGTGTATGTGGGAACTTGCCTGCAAAGGTAAGCAAAATCAAGGACAATGTGAAACAAAGGCTTCGATTTTTGATTTTGGAACAAATAAAAAAAATCGCATGTCGTCACGACAAGCGATTTTCAAAAAACAAACTACTTAAAAACTAATCTACTAAAACAAATCAAAAAAATATCTACTTTAGGATTTACTCTTTGTTTATAACTATCTTTTTACACGTGCAAAATTAGGCACTTTATATGTAACAAACAAATTTTTCGAGATAAAAATCACACCAGAGAAGCTAAAAACAATTAAAAAGAGGGGCACTCGTTACAAGCACCCCTCTTTTTGTTATCTTAAGTTTGCAATTTTACATCATTCCGCCCATTCCCGGGTTGCCCATCGGCATGGCAGGCTTCTCCTCGGGTTTGTCAACGATGAGGCACTCCGTTGTCAGGAACATGCCTGCTATTGAAGCGGCGTTCTCAAGAGCAACACGGGCTACCTTTGCAGGGTCTATTACTCCGGCCTTGCGCATGTCCTCGTAAACGTCGGTACGTGCGTTATATCCGAAGTCGCCCTCACCTTCGCGAACCTTCTGCACTACGACTGCGCCTTCGCCTCCGGCGTTGGCTACAATCTGACGGAGAGGCTCCTCGATGGCGCGCTCAACGATGTTGATACCGGTCTGCTCGTCGGCGTTGTCGCCCTTCAATCCCTTCAAGTTGTCAAGCGCACGGATGTATGTAGTGCCGCCGCCGGCTACCACACCTTCCTCTATTGCCGCACGAGTAGCGCAGAGAGCGTCGTCAACACGGTCTTTCTTCTCCTTCATCTCGACCTCACTGTTGGCTCCGACGTAGAGCACTGCAACGCCGCCTGAAATCTTGGCAAGACGTTCCTGGAGCTTCTCCTTGTCGTAAGAGCTTGTGGTGTTGGCTATTTCGTTCTTGATTTGAGCCACACGGTCGGCAATGCACTGCTTGTCGCCTGCGCCGTTTACGATGGTGGTGTTGTCCTTCGTAACGGTAACCTTGTCGCAAGTACCGAGCATCTCAAGCGTAGCCTGCTCAAGCTTCAAGCCCTTCTCCTCGCTGATAACGACGCCGCCGGTCAGGATGGCGATGTCCTCGAGCATGGCCTTGCGGCGGTCGCCGAAGCCGGGAGCCTTGACTGCGCAAATCTTCAATCCGCCACGCAGACGGTTTACAACGAGGGTTGTAAGAGCCTCAGAGTCAACATCCTCTGCAATTACGAGCAGCGGGCGTCCGCTCTCTGCGGCAGGCTGAAGGATAGGAAGGAAGTCCTTGATGTTGCTGATTTTCTTGTCGTAAATCAGTATGTAAGGATTTTCCATGACGCATTCCATCTTGTCGGCGTCGGTTACAAAGTAGCCGCTCAGATAGCCGCGGTCAAACTGCATACCCTCAACCACGTTGATATGTGTGTCGCGGCTCTTGCTCTCCTCGATGGTGATAACGCCGTCCTTGCTTACCTTACGCATAGCGTCGGCAATGAGTTTGCCTATTTCGGGGTCGTTGTTCGCGCTGACGGTAGCCACCTGCTCTATCTTGTCATAGTTGTCGTCAACCTTCTCGGCGTGAGCCTTGATATACTCTACTACGGCTGCAACGGCCTTGTCGATGCCGCGCTTCAAATCCATGGGGTTGGCGCCTGCGGTGACGTTCTTCAGTCCTACGTTGACTATGCTCTGTGCAAGTATTGTTGCAGTGGTTGTTCCGTCGCCTGCGTCGTCGCCTGTCTTGCTTGCCACGCTCTTGACGAGCTGTGCGCCGGTGTTCTCAAAGTGGTCGGCCAACTCTACTTCCTTGGCTACGGTGACACCGTCCTTGGTTATTTGCGGAGCGCCAAACTTCTTCTCGATGATTACGTTGCGGCCCTTCGGACCGAGTGTTACTTTCACTGCGTTAGCCAACTGGTCTACGCCCTTCTTCAGCAAATCGCGGGCGTCCATATTGAATTTTATCTCTTTAGCCATGATGTTTTTATTTTATTTAGGAGTAAAGGAGTAAGGAGGGAAGGAGTAATAAAAGAATGTATTTCCATTTAAATCCTTTATCATTCACTCCAAACCATCCGCCTTTACGTTGTTTTACCCTTTTACTTTTTTACCGTTTTACCTTTTAACTTTTTATTTTTCAATCACTGCGAGCACGTCGCTCTGGCGCATCATCAAATATTTCTCGCCCTCAAATTCAAGTTCCGTGCCTGAATATTTGCCGTAAAGCACCTCGTCGCCAGCCTTGAGCACCATATCTTCGTCCTTAGTGCCCTTGCCCGTGGCTATTACCTTGCCATGGAGCGGCTTCTCCTTGGCCGTGTCAGGAATGATTATTCCACCGATTTTCTCCTCTGCCGGTGCCGGCTGAACCAGCACTCTGTCTGCTAATGGTTTGATGTTCATAGTTCTATGATTTTAATGTTATATACCTTAATATATTTGTCCGCGCTCATTGACGCGTCCGCCAAGGTTATAGCGAAAAGCGTGCCAAAGGTCAAAATGTCACCTCTGGCACTGACGGACTGACAGAATTGGCAGACCTTCCGTGGCTGATGGCACTTTCATTTGTCAAGCGCAGACAGCCCGGCACATTGCTTTTTGACACCGTGAAAACTACAACGAAAACGCACCAAATAGAAAAACAGAGAGCCGTAAACATGCTTTCCGGGCAATGGAAAGCACCCATCGGAGTGCCTTTTAGCGGCGCAGCGAAAGACCGCCTTTCACGATGCGTCAGGACGGCTGTCACGCTCTGTTCGGCCGCCTCCTGCCATGCCATTTGCCGTCTTTTGCAACGTAAAAGGCGGTCTTTCGCAACACAAAAAGCCGTAAGCCATTGCACAAAACATCGCCCACAGTACATAAAGACATGGTGTACAGACACTTGCGTTTGCACACTTATACTTGCGATATTTACGTCAGAAAGATTTTATTTTCAAAATATCGCATTCTCGGAGCGTCTTAAAAAATCAACATGTAAGCACAAACGCCGATGGACATGACAAATAGGCACATAACGGCAAAACGCCGCAACTGACGGCGGAAACAAACATTTATCATCAAAAAACACATTAAATATAATAGCAGTACAAGCAAATATATATACCTTTGCACGCGATTTTACATACAATTAAGCATCTTTAATCTTCCGAAAGGCAAATTACCAACAACTAAAATGGACAGAAACGACCTGCGTTCACAAAGCCTCGACCTGCTAAGATTTCCCTTGGCAGTAGTGGTATTGGCTGTACACGCCAGTTTTGACGGGGTGCACAACGCGACAGACCACATTCCATTGTTCAAGGCTTTCAACGGACTTATCGACGGACTGCTGCTCGACCAAAGCGTTCCGATATACTTCTTCATTTCCGGTTTTGTGTTTTTCATTAACGTTGAGATGAATGCTGAAACGTATAAACGCAAACTGCGGAACAGATTTAAATCCCTTTTTATACCTTATTTAATATGGAATTCCCTGGCGATAGTCAAACTCTTGGTCTTCGCCTTACCGTTTCTGTCATTCTTGTTCGTAGACCAACGCACATTCTCTGAACTCGACCTGTCGCCAAGCGCGCTGGCATACAGCTTTTGGGACACAAGCAAAGGGCCTCTGCCATGGCCGTCTGGAACAGGAGAAATGTACCCAATTGACACCCCATTATGGTTTGTCCGTGACTTGATGATAGTGGTACTCGCCACACCGCTAATTAATCTCGTAATCAAGAAAATACACAGCTATGCCGTTATAATTCTCGGAGCTGCGTGGTTTTCAACTGCATTCTTTCCACTTGGGCATCACAGCCAACTGCTCACCGCATTCTTTTTCTTTTCATGGGGAGCGTATATGAGTATATGCAGGAAAGACATTTTCATTGAATTTGGCAAGTACAGAAAAGCCGCCACAATAATTTACATCATATTGTCCGTTGCTTACGCCATGGCATATTGCAACCAGCCTGAGGCCATGCCCGTACTGAAAAGAATTAACCAATGCGCCGGATTAATCTTTGCATACAACTCTGCCGCATGGCTGTTGCAGCATAACGTATGCAGGGTAAGCCGTTTTCTGGCCTCAGCATCATTCTTTATTTACGTCAGCCACGCCATCATCATACATGAAGTGTACATGATACTGCAACGACTTGCCGTCCCTTTCACCATATACCAATGGCAAACGGCACTTATACATATAGCCACAACACCGGTATCGGTATGCCTCCTTCTCGCCGTTTTCTACCTGATGCGCCGCTTCACGCCAAGGCTGCTGAAAGTGGTTGCAGGCAGGAAATAAGGCGATAGGCATGTATATGAAATGAAAGTAACGGCGAAATGCCTTCGTTTTATCGGCGGAAATGTATAATTTTGCAGCCGTTTTACACTACCACGACATTATGACAAGTTTTCAGGAAACGACAGACACAAGGCTGAAAGAGGAAGGTAACGTACACGAAACGCTGAAAGACACGGCCATATTCCTGGCCGAATACGCCTCGACACTGATGGCCGTAGGGGCGCAGACATCGCGCATACAATACAACACGGTGCGCATGGCCCACTCGTTCGGCTACCATATCAACCTGCTAATCTTCCCAAAGACGCTAAGCATAACGCTGCTCGACACTAAGCACAACCGCTCGTACACGTACATTAAGAAAACGCCGGCCATGGCACTCAACTTCAAGGCCAACATGAAGCTGTCCGCCCTGTCGTGGAAAGCGTTTGACAAGAAGCTGCCGCTGAATGAACTTTGGCGCATGTTCAAGATGATTGTGAAGGAAAAGAAGGAAAGCCGATGGACGGTGTTGCTGCTGGCCTCGCTCGCAAACGCCTGCTTCTGCCGCCTGTTCGACGGCAACCTCACGTCGATGACGATAGTGTTCGTAGCCACGCTCGTTGGCTTCTTCATACGCCAGGAGCTTACACGGCGCAAGCTTAACCACCTGGCCGTATTCGTAATCTGCGCCTTCGTATCGACAATGATTGGCGTTACGGACTATCTCTACTTCCATGGCGGCACGGAAGACATATCGCTCGGAACATCGATGCTCTATCTCGTCCCCGGCGTTCCGCTAATCAACGGAGTGATGGACATAGTTGACGGACACGCGCTTGACGGCATAGCGCGCCTCACCAACGCCTGCCTGCTAATCATCTGCATAGCCGTGGGGCTCTCGGCAACGGTCATCACGTTCGACATCGACCCAACGACATTCACCAAGGTGGTGCGCCCTGACGTTGTGCAGGCCGCCATCGCCGACGGACTTTTCGCCGCCGTGGCCGGCGTAGGCTTCGCAATCATAAGCAATCCGCCGCGCAAAGCCCTGCTAATCTGCGCCCTGCTGGCCTGCATAGGGCATGGAATACGTTACTTCCTGATGCACAACTCCACGATGCCGCTCGACCAAGTTACGGCCTCAACCGTTGCAGGCTTCACCATAGGACTGCTGGCCGTACCCTTCGCCATGCGCATACACTGCCCTGCGGAGTGCTTCGCCTTCCCGTCGCTGCTGCCCATGGTGCCCGGAATGTTTGCTTACAAGGCCGTGCGCGACCTTATAAACATAGTGCGTCTGCCCGACGAATACACGATGGAATACGTCTCGCGCTTCTTCCACAACTCGTCGCTCACGGTGCTGGTGATGTTCGGCATGGTGGTAGGCTGCATCATTCCAATCTTCATTTTCCACCGTCAGTCGTTCTCGGTGACGAGAGGAGAACAGGCGAAAAATTAAGAGTTAAGAATTAAGAGTTAAGAAAACATGCTTTGCAGGTAATTTTCTTAACTCTTAATTCTTAACTCTTAATTCCTTATATTCATCCTGCGCCACAGCCAGCGCGGCATCAACCGCCACGCAAAAACCAGCAGGCGGTAACGCCAGTCGATAACGTGCACATGGCGGTGGGCGTAAACCGCACGCAGCATCTCACGCGCCACAGCCTCCTTCTGCATAAGCATTGGATAGCGTCCGCTGCCCGAAAGCAGGTCGGTATCGACAAAACCGGGACGTATGTCGGTGAACCTTATGTGCAGGCGGCACATGTTAGAAAGCTGTTCAAGAGCCTGTATGTATGTGTTCTGAAAAGCCTTGGTCGCGCTGTAAGACGGCGCAACGCCAAGCCCCTTTGTACCAGCTATGGAGGAAATGACGGCAATGTCGCCGCCAAGATTTTCCGCCATGTAGTTGAAAATGGTGCCTATCATTGCGGTAAACCCCTTCACGTTGACATCAACCGTAGTAAGTTCTAAGCCAGTATCGAGCTCCGGGTTCTGCTTTCCTATGCCTGAACAATACACAAAAAGATTTACTCCGCCAAGCCTTTTGGCCAGTTCGAGCAAGCGTTCCTGCGCATCGGCCGCAGTAACGTCTATCCGCATGACTTCAATCATACCAGGGTTAATTGCCTTAACCTCCATCAACAAGTCCTCACGCCTTGCCGCTATGCCGACCAACCAACCGTCGGCAAGCAGCAGTTTGGCCACCTCGCGCCCTATGCCCGAAGATGCGCCGATTACTATCGCACGTTTCATACATGCGAAGTTAGCAATATTTGACGATACGCTAAAACTTTGTCCGTTTTTTCAAACAAAATAAAATAAAATGAGTATCTTTGTGGCTGATTAGCATCTTGATAACAATTTCACGACAAAATAACAATAACAACGTATGAAAGACTTTTTCAAGTACATGTCAGCCACAGTCGTAGGACTGATTGTATTCACGCTCATTACGGGCATCATCGGCGCAATGTGCATAGTGGGCATGATAGCTTCGGGCAGCTCGGCCAAGGACGTCAGTGACAACAGCGTCATGGTAATCAACCTGTCCGGGATGCTCAACGAACGTTCTGAAAGCACATTCATGGACGAAATAGGCGGCAACACGGTTGGCACAATAGGCCTTGACGACGTGCTCGCAGCCATTGACAAAGCCGAAGGCAACGACAAAATCAAGGGCATATACATTGAGGCCGGTATGTTGTCGGCCGACTCTTACGCCTCACTCACTGCTATACGCAACGCATTGCTCGACTTCAAGAAGAGCGGCAAGTGGATTGTAGCATACGGAGACGTGTACACACAGGGCGTATATTACGTGGCCTCTGTGGCCGACAAGGTTTTCCTCAATCCGAGCGGACAGGTTGACTGGCACGGAATAGCGTCGCAGCCCATATTCCTTAAAGACCTTATGGCGAAGTTCGGAGTGAAGATGCAGCTTGCGAAAGTAGGCGCATACAAGAGTGCTCCGGAAATGTTTACCGCCGACAAAATGAGCGATGCCAACCGTGAGCAGGTAACCGCTTACATAAACGGCCTGTGGCAGAACGTATGCAAAGGCGTGTCGGAAAGCCGCAAAATCAGCGTAGCACAGCTGAACGCCTACGCTGACAGCTTCGTTACGCTTAGCGACGCCAAGGATTTCGTGAAATACAAATTTGTTGACAAGCTTATCTACACAGACGGAATAAAGGCGGAAATCAACAAACTTTTGAAGAATGAAGCCGACGACGACATCAACACGGTAAGCCTTGCCGACATGAAAGTGGTGAAAGGCAAGGAAGATAAGGGCGAGGAAATAGCCGTCTACTACGCATACGGCGACATTGTTGACAGCGAAACGGGCGGAATGATGTCGAGCGGACACAGCATCGTGGGCAAAACAGTATGCCAAGACCTTGAAGACTTGATGGAAGACGACGACGTGAAGGCTGTCGTACTGCGCATCAACTCTGGCGGAGGAAGTGCATACGCGTCAGAACAAATATGGCATTATGTGGAGATGCTTAAGAAGAAAAAGCCCGTAGTGGTTTCCATGGGAGGCATGGCCGCATCGGGAGGCTACTACATCAGCAGCGGCGCGAACTGGATTGTGGCCGAGCCAACGACACTCACGGGAAGCATAGGCATATTCGGCATGTTCCCCGACATGAGCGAACTGCTTACGCAGAAACTCGGAGTTAAGTTCGACGAGGTGAAGACCAACAGGCACAGCGCTTTCGGAACGCCGGCCCGTCCGTTCAACGAAGAAGAGATGAGATACCTTAATAAATATATAGACCGCGGCTACAACCTGTTCCGTCAGCGCGTGGCGCAAGGACGCAAGATGAAGGTTGAGAATGTCGAGAAAATCGCCCAAGGGCGCGTATGGCTCGGACAGGATGCGCTGAAAATCAAGCTTGTTGACGAGCTTGGCGGACTCGACAAGGCCATTGCCAAGGCGGCGCAACTGGCAAAGCTCAAGGAATACCACACATCGGCATACCCGGGCAAGGTTGACTGGTTAGACCAGCTGCTCAACAAAACATCCGGCGGCAGCTACATAAAGGCTCAAATGCGCCAAAGCCTCGGCGAATACTACGAGCCGTTCATGCTGCTCAAGGACATGAACAACCAGTCGGCGATACAGGCCCGTGTACCGTTCATGATGAACATTAAATAAAAGAGAACAACGAAAAATGAAAAGTGAAAAATCCATCTGTAACTTTTGGCAAAGTATTGGATTTTTCACTTCTCGCTCTTCACTTTTCACTCAACCCCCCAAAAGATGGAAGGCGACTTTATCAAGATAAACGAATGGATGCTGCCACTTAGCTGGTTGTACGGCCTCGGCGTTAAGATGCGCAACCAGATGTTCGAACTCGGCATACTGAAAAGCCGTAGTTTCGACATCCCGGTAATATCGGTCGGCAACATAACCGTTGGCGGTTCCGGCAAGACGCCACACGTAGAATACTTGATAAGGCTGCTTAAAGACAAGGTAAAGGTGGCTGTGCTCAGCCGCGGCTACAAGCGCAAAAGCAAAGGTTTCGTACTTGCCGGAGCAGACACGGCGATGAAAGACATCGGCGACGAGCCTTTCCAGATGAAGACAAAGTTCCCAGACATACATGTGGCCGTGGACAAGAACCGATGCCACGGCATCGACATGCTGACAAGCATGGAAGAAAGTAACGACACGGACGTAATCCTTCTTGACGACGCCTTCCAGCACCGTTATGTCAAACCGGGAATAAACATACTGCTCGTCGATTACCACAGGCTAATCATATACGACAAACTGCTCCCTGCCGGACGGTTGAGGGAGCCGCAAAGCGGCAAGGCCAGGGCCGACATCGTCATCATAACGAAATGCCCGAAAGACCTGAAGCCTATGGAGTTCCGCGTAATCATAAAGGCTATGGAACTGTACCCATACCAGCAACTGTTCTTCACCACGCTTGAATACGACAACCTCCGCCCGATGTTCGGTGACAAGGAACTGCCTTTGAACAACATCGGCAGGGACGTAAACATACTGCTGCTGACCGGCATCGCATCGCCCAAACAGATGACATACGACCTGGAAGAACATTCGGCAAACATCACACCGCTGACTTTTCCCGACCACCACCAGTTCAAAAGCAAAGACATCGAACTGATAAACACTACGTTCAGCCAGATGCCTTCTCCCAAAATAATCATAACTACGGAAAAAGACAACGCACGCCTGGCCGGCATGGAAGGACTGTCTGACGAAGTGCGGCAACATATATACATGCTGCCAGTCAGGATAAAGTTCATGCTCGGACAGGAAGAAGAGTTCAACAATAAAATCATCGGCTATGTACAAAAAAATTCAAAAAACAGCATCCTGGCTAAAACAAAGGATGACAACAAGTCCAAAAACGGCGATAATACTCGGCACCGGACTGGGACAATTAGCTTCAGAAATAACTGACAGTTACGAATTTCCTTACGAAGAAATACCCAACTTCCCCGTTTCAACGGTAGAGGGACACGCCGGCAAACTTATATTCGGCAAGCTTGGCGGCGTAGACATCATGGCGATGGAAGGCCGATTCCATTACTACGAGGGCTACAAGATGAAGCAAGTGACATTCCCCATACGCATAATGTACGAACTGGGCATTAAGACCCTCTTCGTAAGCAATGCGTCGGGAGGTATGAACCCCGACTTCAAAATAGGCGACCTGATGATTATCACCGACCACATCAACCTCTTCCCGGAGCATCCTTTGCGCGGAAAGAACCTGCCTACCGGGCCCCGCTTCCCCGACATGCACGAGGCATACGACCACAAACTTATAGCCCAGGCCGACGCCATAGCCAAAGAGAAAGGCATACGCGTGGTGCACGGAGTGTACGTCGGGGTGCAAGGCCCTACGTTTGAGACACCAGCCGAATACAAGATGTACCACCGCCTTGGCGGCGACGCAGTGGGAATGAGCACCGTGCCTGAAGTCATCGTGGCCCACCATTGCGGCATAAAGACATTCGGAATAAGCATAATAACAGACCTCGGACTTGAAGACCAGCCCGTTGAAGTAAGCCACGAGGAGGTTCAAATAGCCGCAAACAAGGCGCAGCCCCTGATGACCGAGATTATGAGGGAAATGATTAGAAGGGCACAATAAAATAAAGGAGTAAGGAGAGAAGTAGTAAAGGAGTAAGTAGAAATGCGTTGTGTACCATGGCATATCTACTTACTCCTTCTCTCCTTACTAATTTTACTACATCAACCAAACGACAAAAGAAAATGACCGACATAGCAAAACTTGGAGAGTTCGGACTAATCCACCACCTTACCGACGGGCTTAAGCCTAAGAACGAAGCCACCCTGTACGGCGTAGGCGACGACTGCGCCGTGCTCCACTACCCCGGCACCGAGGTGCTCGTAACCACAGACATGCTCATGGAGGGCGTACACTTCGACCTTACCTACATAGACCTTGAGCACTTGGGCTACAAAGCCGCCATGGTGAACATCAGCGACATATTCGCCATGAACGGCACTCCGCGCCAGCTGACCGTGAGCATTGCACTAAGCAAACGCTTCACCGTCGAAGACATGGAGAAGTTTTACAACGGCCTGCGCATGGCCTGCGACAAGTGGGGAGTTGACATTGTGGGAGGTGACACCACGTCGTCATACACGGGCATGGCCATCAGCATCACCTGCATAGGCGAATGCCCGAAAGACGAAATAGTGTACCGCAACGGCGCCGGGGACACCGACCTCGTCTGCGTTTCAGGCGACCTCGGGGCGGCATATATGGGCCTGCAGCTGCTCGAACGCGAAAAGAGCGTGTACTACCAGCAGGTAGACGAAGCACGCAAGAAGAACGACAAGCGCGCGTTGGAGCAGCTCGCCCACTTCCAGCCCGACTTCGCAGGCAAAGAATACCTGCTGCAACGCCAACTGCAGCCCGAAGCCCGGGGCGACATCATACGCCGCCTGCGCGAGCTGAACATACGCCCTACGGCCATGATGGACATCAGCGACGGCCTGAGCAGCGAACTGATGCACATCTGCAAGCAGAGCGGATGCGGATGCAGGATTTACGAGAAGAACATCCCCATCGACTACCAGACGGCGGTAATGGCCGAGGAGATGAATATGAACGTCACCACCTGCGCCCTCAACGGGGGCGAAGACTACGAGCTGCTATTTACCGTGCCCATAGGCGACCACGAGAAGATAGAGCAGCTTGATGGTGTCAGGCTAATCGGACACATAACCAAGCCCGAACTGGGACAGATGCTCGTAACACGCGACAACAACGAGTTCGAGCTGAAAGCACAAGGTTGGAACCCGCTGAAAGGATAGCCACAACACCATACATATAAATCCGCACGGCCTGCATTTGTACAAGCCGTGCGGATTTTTCATACACGCTCCAGACCCGATTTACAACCGTCCACACAGCGTGCCAAGGAATTTCCCATAAACTACTGGCAATCAGGCACTTACAGCAAACCCACCTATAAAAATCCCAAAGGCGGCCTTTTAACTTGCAAAAGACGGCTTTTGGCAGCCTTAAAGACGGCCTTTGGTGATGCCAAAGACCGTCTTTTACAAAACCGCCGCAGCCATTCCCCTCCCCGACCGGCCGCTACCGGCTATACAAAAAACGTTTCCAACGCCATAAACAAGTTTTAGTTTTACATGTAACCCGTTTTTCAGACAAATTACAACGGCGGCTTCGCATATTTTATCAGATGATGATACTTTTATGCTTACGGCTCAAATTAGATTGAAAAAGCGTAGGCGGTTGAGTTCTTTTTCAATAATTTTGCGATGATAATCTGAATGACTGAAAACTTAAACTTAAATAATATGACGCGCTATTTACTGTATTTCCGTTCCAAATTAAATGCGGCGGCAACCGGCATTGCAGGATGTCTGCTCGCCGTAGGCATGGCTGCCTGCCCCGTAACAGCAAGCGGGCAGCACCGGCTTTGCAACCCGCAAGCCACACAAGAGGCGAATGACGTTTACCAAATTCTGTGGCAGGTGTACCAGAAGCAGGCACTATCGGCCACCGTGGCGAACGTCGACTGGAACATCAAGGAGGCCGAGAACGTGCATGAATGGACGGGCAAGTGGCCGGTGATGAACGTGTTTGACTTCATCAACTTTCGCAACTCGAAGGACGTAAACCCGAAAGGCTGGCTCGACTACAGCGACATAAGCCTGGCCGAAAACTGGTGGAAGGACGGCGGACTGGTAGGCTGCATGTGGCACTGGAACATGCAGGCGAACAACGGCAAGGACCAGACCTGCACGCCGGGCACCGAGCCGGGACAGACAAGTTTTGACGTATCGAAGATTGACGACACCAATTCCGCCGAATACAAGCAAATCATCAAGGACATAGACCAGATAGCCAAATACCTCGGCAAGATGCAGGATGCAGGCATACCTGTTATCTGGCGTCCGCTGCACGAAGCCGCAGGCAACATCTACGAGTATGAGGGCGGCCAGGCTTGGTTCTGGTGGGGAGCCAAAGGTGCGGAACCTTTTAAGAAGCTCTGGCGGCTGATGTACGACCGCCTTGTCAACGAGCACAAGCTGAACAACCTCATATGGGTGTGGACATCGCAGGCTTCGGCCGCTGACGGAGTAGTAGACAGCGACTGGTATCCGGGCGACGAATACGTCGATGTGGTAGGCCGCGACAGCTATTACGCCTTGCAATACCCTCTGATGAAAGAATACAAAGCCCTCGCGGCGAAGTATCCGGGCAAGCTCGTTGCCTTGGCCGAATGCGGCAACGGCGACGAAGTAAGCATGTCTCTATGGAGCAAAATCTGGCAGGAAGGCTCGCGCTGGTGCTGGTTCATGACGTGGTACGACTACAACTACAACGCCGGACAGAGCCAGGAGCACAAGTTTGCAGGCAAGGAATGGTGGATTGACGCCTTCAACTCCGGCACCGTGCTCGACCGCGACGCCTTCAAGCAGCTGCGCGGACAGTCACATAAGTACGTACTCGTAAAAGACAACAAGGTATTATGAAACGATTTACAGCCATATCACTGCTTCTGGCCTGCCTGTTTGCCGTCACACGCACTATGGCGGCAGAGCGTACAATCCTGCTCGGGCCGAAAACCATCGGCGCAGGATGGAAAGACAACATCGTAATACTGCCCCAGCAGTTCGCCACGGCAAAGGCGGGCGACATACTGACCGTGTACGTTGACAACGTGAAGGGCGGCGCACAGGGAGCATTCCAAGACCCGGCCGGCTGGAAGGCCATAGCCCCAGAATACGCATACTTCGGCATTTCAGGGCCTTTCCGCCTGAAACTGACCGACGACATCCTCGCAAAAATAAAGCAGCGCGGCCTCGCCTTGAGCGGACATGACTACCGCATACTGCGCGTGACGCACATCCCTGCGGAAGAAATGGTTGAAAAGGTAATATACAAAGGTCCGTCAGTCTTGATGAAAGACGACTGGAGCGCAAGCGCAAGAATACAGAAGAGCTGCTTCAAGGACGTGAAAGTGGGCGACGTGCTGCACTTCCAGGTGAGCCGCGTGGAGGAAGGCGCGGCAGGCAAAATCATGGATTTCACGTGGAACGCAATGGACGCCTCGCTTGACGGTGTGCCCGTAGGGCAGGACGGTTTCACCTACCCCATCACCGAGCAGTCGCAACTCGTGAAGCTACAACTGGCCGGCAGCGACGGCGTAAGTATGCGCGTAGGCGGCAAGGGCTACCGGCTGGAAAAGATTTCGGTCGTATCTTTCATCGGAACGCGCGACGAAGACCTTACCAACGCGCAGCGCGCCCCACGAGAATACGAGCTGCAACCGGGCGAACTGTTCCACGGAGAAAAGGAGTTTCCATTAGACTGGAGCGGCAACCTGCGCATAACGGCCGAGCCGTTTCAGGACTGCACAGAGAGCGACTGCATCGTAGTAAGCTACGAAAAGATGCAACCCGGCTGCCAACCGCAAATCTCATTCCGCGAAAACCGCGGCAAATGGCTTGACATAACGGGCGCCGCAGAGCCCGTATGGTACAAGCTCGACGGCAACGACGTTGTACTTACGCTCGACGCCACGATACTCGACAAGCTCAAGACGCGCGGAGTGGTCATCACGGGCATGGGTGCCACGATAACCAAAGTCTACATCTTACACATTGACAACTAACAAACAAATTTAATAACCTTCTAATATGTACAAATGGATTTTATGGTGCGTCATGCTATTCGCATGGTGTATCGACTTGAACGCACAGCAGACGGTAAAAGGCTCCGTGCTGGACGGCTCAAGCAACAACGAGCCGATGATAGGCGCCACTATCCAAGTTCCCGGCACTAAGACTGCCGCCGTGGCCGACCTTGACGGCAATTTCACCATCACGTTGCCGGCCGGAAAGAGCCTCATCCAAGTGTCTATGATTGGCTACAAGACACAAGTAATCAACGTAAAAGGCAAGACTTCGGTGCAGGTAATACTCGAAGCCGACGCCAACGAGATGGACGAAGTGGTAGTGGTAGGCTACGGAACGATGAAGAAGCGCGACCTTAGCGGCTCCATTACGCAAATAAAGGGCGACGAGCTTATGGCCGGCAACACCACCGACGTAGCCCACGGACTGCAAGGCAAGATAGCAGGTGTGCAGGTAAGCCAGAGCGACGGCTCGCCCGGTGCAGGCGTAAGCATCACCGTACGCGGTGCCAACTCGTTCACTACAAGCTCACAGCCGCTCTACATCGTTGACGGAGTGCCTTACGGCACAAACCCGAGCGGCACGCCGTCGTCAAGCGCCAACGAGGGCAACAACCAGTTTACGTCGCCCCTGTCGATGATTAACCCCAACGACATCGAGAAAATAGAGGTGCTGAAAGACGCCTCGGCTACGGCCATATACGGCTCGCGCGGTGCCAATGGTGTCGTCATCATCACCACAAAGAAAGGCAAGGAGAGCGACGGCGGCAAGCCTACAATCGAGCTGAACGTGAAGCTCGGCTTGCAGACGGTGGCAAAACGCTTGAAAATGCTCAACCCGTACACTTACGCTTTATATCAGAACGAAGGCGCGGCAAACAGCCGTTACTATGAAGGAGCAAGCACACAAGACCCTTACCGCGGAGAATGGACGTATCCGTATGTGGGCACTGGATATGTATATGATGCCGGTTCATACAATCCCGGGCCTGAAGATTTTCTCAATCCGGGTCTGCGCACCGACGAGTACGGCAACGTTGACGAAGTGGCCATAGCCGACTGGCAGGACGAAATCTACCAGACAGCTTTCCAACAGGACTACAACGTAAGCGTAAGCAACGGCAACGACCGTGGCTGGTACAGCTTTTCGGGCAACTTCACGAAGCAAGACGGTATCATAAAGAACACCGGTTTCGAGCGTTACGGCATATCAATCAACATCGGAAGGCACATAACCAAATGGTTGGAAATCGGCACAAGCTCGTTCTTCACCAACACCACGACCGACTTCCAGCGCACAGGCTCCGAGAATACGGGCGTAATCCGCTCCGCATTAATCTTCCCTCCAACATACGGAGTACACTCATCGACCGAACAGCTTGACGAGCTTAACTGGCTCGCCACAAACCCGGTAAACTATGTAAACGGCGCAAAAGACCAATTGAAGCAGATAAGCTGGTTCTCAAGCAGCTACGTAGAAGTGAAGCTCGCGCCGTGGCTCAAGTTCCGCCAGAACCTCGGTCTCGGCTACAACGACGGCCACCGCGGCACGTACTATGACCGCCACACGCAGGAGGGACGTACTCCTAACAACGGTTTGGCAGGAAAAGCCACAAGCATATGGAAGAGTCTGACGGCGGAAAGCATCCTTACGTTCGACAAACGCTGGGGCATCCACGCACTGAACGTTGTCGCCGGTATGACATTTGAGAAGGGAACGGGCGAAAACACGTCAATGACAGTAACCAACTTCCCCACAGACTACACACAGGACAACGACATGAGCCTCGCCATAGACAGGGCTACCATCGCAAGCAGTACAACCGAACAGGCTCTTGAGTCGTTCCTCGGACGCGTCAACTACACGCTGCTCGACCGCTACATCTTCACCGCCAGCGTCCGTACAGACGGTAGTTCAAGCTTTGCTAAGAACAACAAGTGGGCTACGTTCCTTTCAGGCGCATTCGCATGGAGGGCAAGCGAGGAGAAATTTATCCAAGACCTCAACATCTTCTCAAACCTCAAGTTCCGTTTAAGCTTCGGTCAGACGGGCAACCAGGCCATCGGAGCTTACCGCACACTGAACGTGCTAAACGCCTCCAACTATCCTTTCAACGGCTCGCTTGAAAGCGGAGTGTCAATGATAGACTGGCGCGGACCTACCAACCCCGACCTGAAATGGGAGACAACAGACCAGTTCAACGCCGGAATTGACATGGGATTCCTCGACAACCGCCTGCAATTCACCATCGACTATTACTATAAAAAGACGCGCGACTTGCTGCAAAACGTCACCATACCGGGCAGCTCCGGCTTCACGCAGATGATGGTTAACAGCGGTAATGTAACCAATGAAGGACTTGAATTTACGCTCAACTACGACGTGCTGCGCAACACTCCTGTGAAGTGGAACATAGCAGCCAACCTCTCGTTCAACCGCAACCGCATCGGCGGACTTGACGGAGACCAGTACGCAACATCGCTTTGGAGCGCGGCAGACCAGGCCTTCCTCCAGCGCAACGGCTGTCCCATCGGTACTATCTTCGGATATGTGGAAGACGGTTTCTTCGACAACCTGGCCGAAGTACGCTCCTTCCCTGCATACGCAGGACTGTCTGACACCGAGGCACGCCGCTACATCGGCGAGATAAAATACCGCGACATGAACGTCGACGGGCAGATAACGGCAGCCGACAAGACCATCATCGGCGACACTAACCCCGACTTCGTGTACGGCTTCACGAGCAACCTGTCGTGGAAGAACTTTACACTCTCCTTCATGCTGCAAGGCTCGCAGGGCAACGACATACTGAACTATAACCTTACGGACATAAAGATGGGCAACTACGGCAACATAACCCAGGAAGCATATGACCGCCGCTGGACTGCCGAAAACCCGCAAGCCGCACTATGGCCGAAGGCTACCGCAGGCTATACCCGCACGTGGCTGTTCAGCGACCGATACGTAGAGGACGGCAGCTATCTGAAGATGAAGTACATCACGCTGTCCTACAACTGGTTCAAACCGTTCCCCGGCGTACAGAAACTGAACATATCGTTCACGGCAAACAACCTGTTCACGATTACCAACTACAGCTGGCTCGACCCGGATGTAAACGCCGGCGGCACAAACGCAGCCTGCCCCGGAGTGGACAGCTACTCTTATCCGAGCGCGCGCACGTTTACGCTCGGCCTCAACTTCACTTTCTAACACATATATAAATTGACAACATGAAAAAGACAATAACATACGTCCTGGCGCTCATAATGGGCGCAGGCGTGCTGGCCGGATGTACAAGCTGGATTGAGGAAGACCCCGACAGCCTCATCACTCCCGACATGGTGGGCGACAGCGAGGACGCCGCAAAGCAATGGGTGACGGGCGTTTACAGCAAGTGGGTCAACGACATGTTCCGCTGGGGCTACTTTCCGAGGGTGCTCGAGCAGGACGCCGACTATATATCAGGTCCCGACTGGCTCTTCGGAGGCTTCGGAGCGGGCAACTTCCAGGGCACCAACGACGACCTCGCACTGCAAGACGCGCTGTGGAACGGATGCTACAACCTGATAGGCCGCGCCAATATGGCAGAGCGCGAAATACGCGCAATGAGCAACATATCCGAAGTTGCAAAGGACAACGCCATAGGCGAAGTGAAGTTTCACAAGGCGTTCGCATACTTCCTCTTGGTGCGCGCTTACGGCCCTGTACCTGTGCAGCCGGAGGGCGACACGGCAGACAAGAACCAGCCGAGGCAGACGGTTGACTCCGTGTACAACTACATTATAAAGAACCTTGAAGCCGCAGCTACGCTGATGTACAAGAACACCGACCAGGCATACGAGGCCGGACACGTAAACGCGGGCAGCGCAGCCGGACTGCTTGCCAAGGTCTACGCCACCATGGCAGCCGCCGCAATGCCGGCCGGAACACCTATAACCGTGCGCACAGGACCTGCGTATGACGGCGAGGGCGACGACAAAGCCTATGCTCCGCTGCGCAGCATGACGTTCGCAAAGACCGCCGTCAGCGGATATGAAGACATGGACTCACACGCTCTCTACGAGAAAGCGGCGCAGTGGGCGTGGGCGGTTATCGACGGCGACTATGGCGACTACGAGCTGCTGCCTTATTCGGAGCTGTGGAAAAAGACGTCGGCAACGGCGTCGGAGTTCATGTTCTCCGTGGCATCTGCCGACGGCAACGACACCTACTCTACGCAAGTGCACACCCAGTATGACGGCTACCGCACGGCCGCAGGTTCCGACTTCATAGCCAGCGGAGGATGGACGGGCTGCACGCGCCACTGGTACGACCTGTTCGACCACGACGACTACCGCATAACCCAAGGCGTAAAGCACCGCTGGCGTGTGTACACGCAGGAGGAGGGCAACGGCGGCTTCTACTATCCCTACACTGACGAATACTGCATCGCGGCCACCGGCTACAACCTCAACGGCGACTGGGTAAGCGAGCCTGTAGCTCCTTACGACGACGGCGTAAGCTACTATTACAACAAGGACAGCCAGTGTCTCGCCTTCACCACGAAGTATTCCGACGTTACGAACAACGCCACCGAGAACGCCAACGCCAACTGGCCCTTCCTGCGCTACGCCGACGTGATGCTCATCTACGCCGAAGCGGAGAACGAACTCGGGAACATCGACACGGCACTTGAATACCTGAACTATGTGCGCAGCCGCTCCAACGCGGTGGCGGGAAGCCTCACCGGCAACGGCGCGCTCGACACGCAGGACAAGATGCGCAGCGCAATCATAGAAGAGCGCGCCAAGGAATTCGCCTGTGAGGCCGACCGCCGCTGGGACCTCATACGCTGGGGAATATACCTCGACGCGATGAACGCCATCGGGGCAAACGAGGACTCGGGTGTGAACAAGGCGCGCCAGGAGCGCAACCTGCTCTTCCCCATACCAAATTCCGAGTTGAATACAAACAAATACATAACCGAGAACAACCCAGGATGGAGCTGATTTCAGCAGATGAATAACAAGTGACAAGCAGACAAGCGACAAGGCAAATCATCTTGCCTGCTCGTCACTCGTCAGCTTATCAACTAAAAAACATAAACCTATGAGAACAAGAATAACAACATACATTGCGGCCATGCTTGCACTGCTCACCATGGCAAGCTGCAACGACATCGTCAACTATGACGACGGCTATACGCCGCTCGAAGACCAGGCCAACACCGGCGAGCCTGTAATAACCGCCGTCTACGACGTCAGCGACACCAAGATGGAGAACCCCATCACCGAAGCCGACGCAGGCCAGATGGTGCGAATTGTGGGCAAGAACCTCAACAACGTGAAGCGCATAACGTTCAACACCGTAGAGGCCGACCTCTCCGAAGTGTACACATACTCGACCAGCGCGAACGTGACAATACCGCAGGAGCTGTCGATGGAGCACCAGAACAAAATAGAATACACTACGGACAAGGGCACGGCAACGTTCGACTTCACCGTACCCTTCCCCCAGCTGCTCGTCAATGCGCTTGAATGCGAGTTCACCGACGCGGGCGACTCCGTGACTATAACCGGCCGGAACTTCGACTACTACGACTTCGGCACGTCGTCGCAAGTGACAATCGGCGGCACAGCCCTCGGCCTCGGCTCAATCACCAACACGTCGATGAAGGCCCTCGTGCCCGAAGGAACGACCGACAACAGCACCATCACCGTAAAATGGACTGACGGTAACACCGGCACGCCGATGACCGCCACCCTGCCCTTCCGCCCCACTCAGCACCTGCTCTACGCCGACTTCAGCGACGTGACGCCTGCCGTAGGCGGCAGCTACAGCGCAGCCATCGAGGGCGACGACGCCATAACCACGGACGCATCGGCTCTCGGACGGCCCCACGTACACGTAACAGGCACGTCAGACGCATGGGGATGGAACACCATTGACCTAAGCCGCAACATGATAGACGCAGGCGACCTTACCAACCTTGACGACTACGTGCTCAAGTTCGAGGTGCTTACGGTCAACGACTATCCCCTGACCGAAGCATCGACACTGCAATTCTCGTTCAACTGGGGAGACTCTTACACGTGGACGCCGGGCGACGGCACAGGCCTCAACACCCACGGACTGTGGCAGACCGTAACCCTGCCGCTCGCCCCGATGGCAACCAACGGAATTGTAGCCCCCGGCACATGGCAGACCCTGCGCATAGTGCTCAGCCCGTCGGCAACATACACCGCCGACTTCCGCATGGGCAACTTCCGCATAGAGAAACGCTGACCCGCCCGTTAGGCGGACAGTCTCTTCATCCTGAAAAGAACAAACAGCGCAACACGCTGACACTCAACGGCTTGGCAATATACCGCCTTTCACTCTGCAAAAGACGGCATATTGCAAGCCCAAAGGCCACCTTTCGCCGCCTAAAAGACCACCTTTGACAACGCGAAAGGCCACCTTTCACAACACAGCCGGAAACAACGCCGACACCAGGACGCAACCTGCCATGCGGCAACCGGCAAATAACAACAAGTTTAACAATCTAAAATCAACACATCATGAAGAAGATTTTTACCTCGTTGTTGCTGCTCGTGGCAACAGTAGTAACCGCCAATGCGGAGATGAAAACAGTGTGGGAAGGCTCTCACGAAATAGGCAACTGGGACTGGAACACACGTCTTGAACTGCCGGCCAACACCTTTGCCGACATAGCCGACGGCGGACAGTTGGTCGTTACTGTTACCCGCAACACGACGGCTGCCGGCGAAAAGCAGTAGTTTAACTATGAAATCATGGCTAACGACTATGTTGCCGGTCGCACGCCTGAGCGCACGACGCTCGCAAGCGGCACAGTAGAGGCCGACGGCGACGTAACTGTCAGCCTTGACGCAGCACAGGCTGCTCTGCTTAGGGATTATGGCCTGATAGTCAACGGCAAGCATATCATCGTGACAAAAGTGGCAGTTGATGCTCAGGAAGCAAAGGAAGGAACTACCACGACATTGTGGGAAGGCACGCCTGTAACGATCGGCGACTGGTCAGGAGCGTTGCAACTCAGCTACGACAACAAGCCGCAGGGACTTGCTACAGCCAAGGTTGGCGACCTGATAACCGTTACTTGCACCACAACCGGCGACGATGCCCAAGTGCAGATAGCAAATCCTGAAGGCTGGCAGCCGTTTGACGAGGACGCACATGCAGCCTTGCCAGCCGGTTCAGCGGCACAGACATTCTCATACGAGATACCCAATGTTGCCACGTTGGAACTGATACAGTTCAACGGAATCATCGTAAATGGTAAGAATATCACTATCTCAAAGGTTGAGCTTACCACCTATCCTGACAGCTATGACGCGGTAGAGATAACCATAGACGACGCAGGGATTGCCACTTACAGCAACTCAAGCAAGAGCCTTGACTTTACCAATGCCGACGTGACGGCTTACTATGCTACTGCCGTTGAAACGGGTAAGGTGACGCTGACACCCGTAACATACGTTCCTGCATGTACCGGCATCATAGTAAAAGGCACTCCCGGCACCCACATGGTAATGACCGGCGAGGGCGAGAACAACACCACAAACCTTCTTAAAGCCATAGGCGACTGGGAGCAGGAAATAAAGGCTTCAACGACTGAAATATTCAACTACAACTTCGACGAGACATCCGCTACATTCAGCCTCATCACCGTCAACACCAAGATACCTGCCCGCAAGGCATACCTCGAAACCACGATTGACATCACGCCCGAGACAGGAAGCATCGAGCTCGTCTTCACCGACGGCACCGGCACGGGCATCAACGAAATCGAAACCGAAGCCCGAGAGAGCGGCGACAACTCTTACTACAACCTCCAGGGAATGCGCGTAGAGCACCCCACAAAGGGCATCTACATCCACAAAGGCAAGAAAATCATCATCCGTTAAGCCGCCCCATACCGTACAACACACAAGGCGCAACGCAACGGCCAAAAGCCCTGCGCTGCGCCTTTAACATCAATACCTAACGGCAAAAGCCAACCACCAAAGAGTCATACAAATCAAAAAAGAAGTTAAAATCAGCAACTTTCGCCACCCGCCTCTCGCCCGCCTCGATAATTTTCACTACCTTTGCACCCGCAATCAACAAACGATGGTGCCATAGCTCAGTTGGTAGAGCAAAGGACTGAAAATCCTTGTGTCCCCGGTTCGATTCCTGGTGGCACCACAGCAAAGAAAAGCAAAACAACGTAAAATCCTGATTTTCAACGAAAATCGGGATTTTTTATTTTCCCCAAAAACGCAAAAAAGTGCGGTTCGCGACCGTCTTTGGTGGAGCAAGAGGTGGAGCAAACGGGTGTTCCAAATATCTCCACCTTGAAAGAGTGCTTTTCGTTGATTCACAATATTTTGCATAGCGTCAAAACGGACTAGGATTCCTACATTTGTCGAACTAATGTTTAACTTAAAAGTAGGAGAAAATGAGACGAGATTCATTTAATGTGCTTTTCTTTATCAAGAAAACCAAGCTGCTGAAGAACGGAGAGGCTTCAGTATGTATGCGTATCACAGTCAATGGCGCAAGAGTAGAAACCAACATCCGCAAAAGCATTGAGCCTGTGTCGTGGAACCAGGCAAAGGAGTGTGCGAGGGGCAAAAGTCGCAAATCAACCGAGCTTAATAACTACATCGAGGAGAGCCGTATCAAACTCCACCGAATTTACACGCAACTTGAAGAGAATGGAGAACTTATCACTGCCCGAATATTGCAAGAAAAGTTCTTTGGAGTGGACAAAAAGGTGGAGCAAGTACGCTCCATCATTGGCACTATGCGCGAACACAACGAGCAATGCCGAGCTTTGGTGGGTAAAGATTTTGCCCTAATCACCGTAAGACGCTACGAAAGTTGCACCCGCTATCTTGCTGAACTTATCAAACTGAAATACGACAAAGAGGATTTGCCTATTACGGAGGTAAATGGCGAACTTGTGCGAGCCTTTGAGTTTTATTTGAAGACCGAGAAGAATTGTCAGCAGAATACCGTTATCCGCTATATGAAGTGCTTGAAAAAGATTATCAACCTTGCACTTGCCAACGAATGGATAGAGAAGAATCCTTTTGCAGGTATTAAGTTTCACGAGAAAGAGGTAGTTCGCGAGTTCCTGACGATGGATGAACTGATGACAATATACCAAAAGGAGTTTTCGCTGCCTCGCCTTGCATTGGTGCGTGATGTATTTATCTTCGCTGCCTTCACAAATGTTGCACTAAATAAGATATAATTGTAAATCAAGAAGTTATCATCAGACGAAAAGAGAATAGGTAATGGTTTGGAAACCACCGAGCTTCACCATTCTACTCATTTCCAATAAGTCAATCAACTGTTGCAAAGGTACGAAAAAAATTGAAATTACTCCATTAATATGCTTTTTAAACGGTAATATGTACGAAATAAATTGTTTTTAAATGTTAAATAAGACAATGGTAGAATATTTTTCTGTATAATGTTACTTGTGTATGGAATATTTTTTATACATTTGTTGCCGTATTAAAAAGTTAAGATTATGGAGATATTTCAGACATCTTTATTTCCTTCAAGAAAAGGAGATTTTAAACCAGATGAGTTTAAAAACGCAATCCGTGATACCCCATTTTTAGAATGCGTAAAGAATGGATTAAACGATGGCTTTCGTAGAATGCGAGAAGCTTTTTCGGCAGGTGATATGTCGATGCGGAATGAATCCAACTTTTTGCATGAGGCTATTTTTAATAGCATAAGGACTCAGATTGATACCTATATGCCAGATTGGGATGTAAGTTTTTCTACCAATAAGATTGGTTCTGAAAGATTGTTCTTTACATTTGGGGGCTATATCTTTATCCTGAAAATTACGGGGGCAAAAACTAATGACACTAAGCCGTCACGATGTATTGAATACCAAGAAGCCGATAAGCATATTATCACTTTGGAATACACCTTAGATGACATGCGGGAATCAATACAATCTGCATATTTTCAATATAAAAAGGGCAAATCGTCAACTTACATTATGTCTGTTCCATTGCATCAGCCTTTTGAAATTCAAGAAGAAACTCAATCGGAAGATATAATAGAAGTGAAGAAGCCAATACTAAAGGTTTCAAAGAAAAAAGCGAAGTAAAGTATGAATCCATTTAATTATGAGAAGTTAGAGATAGCTCGATTACTCAGACAAAGGACTCAGAAAGACGTTGTTAAAGACGTTGGAATCTCACAATCAACATTATCAAAAGCCGAACATGGGCTATTGGAATTGTCAGACGATATGATGCAGAAATTGTGTCAATACTATGATATGCCTATTGATTTTTTTTCTGAAATGTATGAGGTTCCACCTGCAGGTTATCTATATTATAGACGGAAATTGACAATAACGAATAAAATAATAGATTCTTTCGTAGCGAAAGTACAAATTTTTAAGGCCATCATAGACTCCCTTATGCAGTCAGTTGAACTTCCAGACTATGCTTTAGATAACTATAGACCAAGCGAAGATTTATCTCCCAAAGAAATAGCGCATAAAATACGTTTCTCTTTAAAAGTCTTTCATGGCCCTGTCCCTAATCTGAGTACTTTATTGGAAAATAATGGGATTGTGATAGTTCGGTTTGATTTTGGAACCGAAAAAATTGATGGGGTTTCGGCTATAACAAATGGAAATAGGAAGGTTATGTTTATTAACAGCCAAATGCCAGATGATAGAATTCGTTTTTCTATGGCTCATGAATTAGGACATATTGTCATGCACATTGCGAATCCGCCAAAATCAAGCGAAGAAGCAGAAAGAGAAGCGGATGAATTTGCAACAGAGTTCTTAATGCCAGAGCTTGAAATACGCCCGATGTTAGAAAATTTAACAATTTCAACTTTAGCCTCTCTCAAAAGAAGGTGGAGAGTTTCCATGCATGCATTAGTAAGAAGAGCTAAAGATTTGGAAGTTATTAATAGCCAACAATATCGCAATATGCAAATTTATTTTTCAAAGAAAGGGTACACTAAAACAGAACCAATACAATTGCCAATTGAGCAACCTACAATTCTGAAAGAAACATTGCGATTATACAGAGATGAACTTGGTTATTCTGACCAAGATTTGATGAGTATAATGCATATAAACAAAAATGATTTTGTAGAATGGTTTGCACCACACCCTAAAATTATAAGATTTCAACCGATTTTTAATAAAAGAATTTAGAGATAGTGTGTTCTTGGCTATATAATTCAAGAACAAAAATATAGGAGGTTAAGTATATGGCAACGAATCCACCGTCCGGCGACGGACATCGTAATGGGGCAGTGAAAGGACGTTCTCAAACTTTCAATCCCAAGACAGAACAATGGGTAAAACGGGATTCCGAAACGGGTCGTTTTATGGATGTTAAAAAAGATGGTACGCCATTCAAAGGAGTAAGGAAAGAAAAATGATTCCTTAGCAGAAAGTGGAAGTTTGGGGATGACCTAATCTCCACTTTCTGTTTTTACATTGGCTTTATCATCTTTTCAATGAAAGCTATTTCTTCATCGGTCAGATGGTATTTCAAATAAAGTTGTTGGTCTATCTCCAGGATGGATTTACTCCAATCAATGTCGCTTGCTTTTGTGAAATTTTGGAGCGGAACAAACGAATATACTTTACTTGTTGCATGCTGCGTATTCTTCTTTAGTAAAACAAAGAATCGTAAGAATGTTGTTTTAAGGTATTTGATGACATTCATACAATATTGTTTTTGGTCATTGGGAGCAATTACTAAATAGGTTTCACTACAACAGGTTTTTGGTTCACCTAAAAAAGGCTTTCCTATTACAAAATAAGGAAAATCACCTCGTTCCCCATAAGCATAAGAGATATAAACCTTATAGCAGTCTATCCATTTTGAATTTGATTTCACTGTATTTTGTTCAATAAAACCATTATCTGGATAAGCATATATTTTTATCATATTCTCTGTTTGTAGTTTAGAAACATGCACATCGGTTGCAATACCAAAAGGTTTACGAGGACTAACTAAGTTTGAGAAGTTAATATCTTCACTAACTGCTACTTTTCGCAAGATTGATATAGCTTCGTTAAAACGAATAAATGTATTATTACCTTTTTCAAGTAATGGACGCACAAGTTCATTTCGTTTCCCTTGTCTGTTTGTGATGATTTTGCAATTACCCTGATATTTTTTATCATATAGAAAATAGCATATTCCTCCAGATATATCTATTCGAGGAAATACATCCGTTGCATCAAAATAGTCAACAAGTAATGATATTGATCTGTCCCTTAACATCTCATCCCTAAAATCGTCCAATCCTTTTCCTCCAGCATACCAACGTGCAGGCATAATCATGCTAATATACTCTGCTCTTAACTTTTTTGCAATATCCACAAATAGATTGTAAACTGGCTTTGCACTGGCACCAGCTCCTCCATCCATAATCTGATATGGTGGATTGCCAACTATCGCATTGAATTTCATATTGTCATCATCATTAGCTTTCCAGAACGAGCGTCCCTTTGCCATTTTTTCGATAAAGTTCTGGGGCTTGTTCTTGATTTGGTTGATTAAATCCTCGAAATGACGGGTGTTCACTTTGGCTTTGCGGAATCCCACAAGCGTCCGTTTGGTGATGCTTTTTGCCATCGGTGTCTTGCAGACCACGAAAATGTTTTCAGCAACGGTCTTGTCCCATACTGCCTGTTGCTCTTCAAGCGTATCGGCTGAAATGGTGCTGTCCTTTAGGCGTGCGCGGTAAATGCTGTAAGCCATATAGAGCGGATATAAACCCGACTTGGAATTGATTTCAAGGATGCAGCTGTCAGAGGTGAACACTTCCTCAGTCACCTTGCCGTGGTCAATAAAGCGCGGTTCGTTAAGAGTATTTTCGTAATCCTTGTCATAGAAGCAATAACCGCCTAAACAATCGCCCAAGTGCATATTCACCACACGCCACGGGGTAAGCACCGTTTCCTTGTCGGGATTGCGGAACGTGCTGAAAATGTCCATGATGCGCCCGATACGCTCTTCCACACTCAGTTTGTCAGCCGCTTTCGCCATCGCACGGATGCGCTTGCCAGCGGCACGGAAGATGTCCGGGTCATAGTATTTCTTGAAGGCATTGAATTTCTGCTTGCTCACACCTTTGGGCATGAACTCCTCCCAGGAACGCGGGTCTATCTTCTCGGCGAAGTTGTCAATGGTGATTTCCTCGTCCTCATCCTTCAGTTCCGCACCGTAAATGAGCAAGGGCATACGGATGGATATGCCACGGAGTATGGAGATAGCCGCTTCGCGGTTCTTCGTCTTCTTTTTCAGTTCCTCCAGCCTGCACTTCTCCTCCTCGGTCAGTTCCTTCTTAGGCTTTTTCTCCAGCTTTTCCTTTTCCTCGTATTCCTCTCCCGTCAACCCTTGGTTGTTGATGTCCACCTGATTGGTCTTGGGCATAGCCTTGGTCTGACCAATAATCTTTTTCAGGTCATCAAACTCCTGCAACTCCAAATCGCCCAGTTTCAATAACTCATCATTGTAGAGGCTGTTGTCCTCGAATCCGTTGCGCACCACACGCTCCACATAGACCTTCTTCAACTGCTCCAGCATACGAGGTACGTCAAACTTGTCCATGTGCGAGCCTTCGATGGAAATGACCGGGCAGAAGTTGAGGAAGTCGCCCATCGTCTTGCGGTCGTCCTGCGAGGTCTTGCCTGCCTTGGCGGAAATCTTGG
The DNA here is from genome assembly GCA_905196835.1 of uncultured Prevotella sp. Taxonomy (GTDB): domain Bacteria; phylum Bacteroidota; class Bacteroidia; order Bacteroidales; family Bacteroidaceae; genus Prevotella; species Prevotella stercoripullorum. The sequence goes on from CAJJWN010000024.1 coordinate 40,325, forward strand.
CGGTCTCGGCAAGTACTTTCAGCGTGCGGTCGGGCGCGAAGTCGAACACGTAGCACTGCTCTTTCACCCGTCCGTTGATGGTGGCAGGTGTCTGCATGCGGAAGATGGTCTGCATGTAACTTGATGCTGCCGTGTTATACGAGCCGGAAAGCATGAACACGGCTGTCCATGCCGGAACGCTTACGCCCGTGGTCAAGCGTCCGCAGGACAGGGTGATGGTGCGCGTCTGGTCCGGGTCTTTTCCGATAGCCTCATTTACCATCTCAAGCGCACCACGGTTTTCCTCGTCCTCGTCGCCGTCACCCGCCACGTTTACGATGTGGAAATGTTGGAACACGGGATGCCGCTGCAACAATGCGCTCAACGCTTTTGCCTCTTTCACACCCGGCACCATCCACAGCGTATGGCGAAACACATTGCGGTATTCCTCGCTGGCGAAAGGATAACAACTTTCCTTGTCCTCTTTGGTAAGCAGGTTGAGGAAAGCGGAAACGTCACGTTCATGGATAAAGCCTCCGTCTTTGTTCACGCGGAAGAACTCACGGAAATTGAAAGCCACGTCCTCATCAACAAACTCTTTCAGCAAACGTCCGAGGTCGTAAGTGTAGATGTTCATGGCAGGCAACGCCGCATACGGGTTGGGGTCGCCGAAGTGGGTCTTGTCCCATTCCAGCTTGGCACGCTGCTCCATCACGTAGTCCCACGTGTAGATTTCATTCTCCTTGAAATCGTCCAGCAGGTTGAACGGTGTTCCTGACAACCGTAAAACTTTTGTATCCTCCTTGACCAGTTCCGCCATCACCGCCTTGCCTAGTTCGGTCTGCGTCCCCTCGTGCGCTTCGTCCACGATAACCAAGTCCCAAGGTGTGGCGAACACCTCATTGTTCTTGTCGAAGTTGCCGCCGACAAGTTCAGAGCCGCGCAAGTCCTGCATGGAGGCGAAATAGACATAGTGCAGTCCGCCAGCCTTTGCCCTGCGCTCAAGGTTTGCATGGCTTTCACCGTTGTTCTTCGAACCGTAAGCGAAGTCGTTGCGGTCATAGAATATCTTACCGAAGTCCTCGAACCATCCGCTGTCCACCACGGGGCGGTGGGTCAGGATGAGCGTCCGCCTGAAATCCATGTTCTTGACCACCTGCAAGGCGGAGAGTGTCTTGCCGAAACGCATCTTGGCGTTCCAGAGCATCTGGTTGCCTTTCCTGAACTGCCTTTCCGTCTTCTCAATGGCTTCCCGTTGTTCGGGGCGGAACACAATGGGGCTGCATCCGCGTATCACCTCTCCCGGCAAAAGGGATTCCTTGCCCTCCTTGACGGCTGCAATGGCACGCTTTACGACATCAAGCGTGGTGATGAACCACTCGTTAGCCTTGTTCTCCTTGTCGAACACCTTCCTCTTCACGCCGGAACGTTCCAGCACGGCATGCACCTCCTTGTCGTTGAACGAGCGCAAGCCGTTACGGTTGTATAACGTCAGTTCGGTGTGTAACAGTTCGTAGCGTATTCCTGCGGTCTGCGTGTACTGGTTGATGCGCTTTCTTGCCGCCTCGTTCAGCGGCTTGCTGTTCGGTGCCAGCCCGATGACGCTCTCATCGTCACAGGTAGCCTCGCCTATCTTCAGGCAACCTTCGTGTGTAGCATCGTTGATGCGGAACACGTATATCAGCTTCAGTTTAAGGGAAGAAAAGTATTTCATAGGCATTCATTTTAGGAGGTCGATAAAACGGATGCGTTTGCCTTTACGTCCTGTATGTGGGTCTTTGGAGCGCCAGTCCTTTATGAGGCAGTAAGTGCCGTTGTGCCTGTAAATGTTGTCCGTCTTGCATCCCTCGCAAGGTGTGACGACCTTCGTATTTTCCCCGAAAAGTGACATCTCTGTATGCACCTTGTTGTGGCAACTGTCAGGCACGACTCCTTTCAGTCCATCCATCTGCCATACGTTCCACGAAATGATGTAGGCGATGTAGTTGACGGACTTCGCCAACGGGTCTTTTCTGAACTTAGTACGGTAGTATTCAACAAAAGAGGCAAGCATGGATTCACGGGCAATAAGCAGGCTGTCGCCCTGCCATTCGTAGGCATAGAGGCTTTTGTAGGCTTCCTGTGCGGCTTCCAGCCATTCGCCGGAAGTCCCGGTATTTTCGCTGATAACACGCAGTTTGCGGTCAAGCAGTCCGATACGGTCAGAAAGCGGAACAACTGCGCCTGTGGTGGTGTCATAGCGGCTGACGATATAGGGTGCTTCGCCGCAGGTGATTTCAAGACGTGTGTCACGGACATAATCCTTCCATGTCTTTCCTTCGGGGAAAGAAATTCTTTCAAGATTCGTTTTCCAACCGTGTGTACCGTCCTCTGACGTGTATTCTGTATTGAACACGTCTTTCCTGCCGAACCACGCCTCGTCAATCAGGTTGTTCTGCGCGTTGCACACCCATGCAGGGGTGAACACCTCCGCCATGTCGCGGACACGTGCCGACTGGGTGTCCTTGTGCTTCAGGACACGGGGCATGATGACCTGACCGTTGTTACCCGTGATGAGTTCGGGCAATATCGGGTCATGGTAGCCATACCCTTCACCGAGGTGTTCATAGTCGGAAGTCGCCCAGAAAATGTTGCACACGGCATCGCCCCTGCTCGTCGTATGGTCTTTGAGCAGGGTGGACAGCAATCCGGGGGAAGCCTGCAAGATGCTGTTCTCCAATATGTCGGCAGTTTCAGGCACGTTGATACACTTTGGTTAAGGTGTATCTCCTGTCGGGAGAGCATAATACCTGATAATCAAACCGTTTATTTCTCACTTGTAAAACAACAGCCGTTTCAATGCTACTTTAATGCTTGTCTGACGCATTTTTATGGAGTGCAAATTGCCCGTTTTTCACAAAAATGTGTAATTTTGCATCCGATAGTGTATCTCCCGACAGAAGTACCGTCATTGTTCCCAAACAACTTCCGATTACAAGTCTTTCAGGATAAGGTAGTTCGCTTTGTCTATCACCGAACCGTCCAATGACGCAAGGTAGATGCGCGTGGTTTCCTCCGAATCATGTCCCATACCCTCGCTGATTACAGAAATCGGTATGTTCTTGCTTTTGGCGATGCTTGCCCAAGAGTGCCTACTCACGTACATGGTAAGCGGCGCGGCAATGCCGCATAGTCGGGCAATCTCTTTCAGGTACTTGTTGATGCGGAACAGCGTACTCTTGTATTGACTGCGTAGCTTTTTGGAAGGCAGTTTTAGGATGGGGAGCAGGTAATCACCGGAACATCCTGCGGCATATTTCGCCACGGTTTCCTCCATGCATCTTTCCCACCTGATGTGGAGTTGCTGTCCGGTCTTGTGCCTGCGGTAACTCAATATGCCGTTCTTCAGGTCTGACTTCTTCAAATAAGCCATGTCAATGAACGACATTCCACGGGTGTAAAACGAAAAGAGGAACATATCCCTTGCCAGTTCCCAATGCGGCTTTCCCGTCAGGTCAAGTTCCTTGATGCGCCGGATGTCCTTCAGGGATATGGCGCGTTTCACGGTCTTGTCCATTCCCGTATAGACATGCCTGAAGGGATGCTTCTGTACGGTCAACCCCTTTTCCACGGCACGGTTGTAGGTGGCGCGCAGGATACGCATATAGAAAGATACGGTATTCAGGGATGCGTCATTTGTTTTCAGCCATGCCTCGTATTCCATTATCAAGTCCTCATCCATATCGTCCAACTGTATATCCTTGTTCCGCCTGAAACGCATGAAACTGGACAACGCAGACGCATAGGTTTCCGATGTGCGTTCCCTGCTCAGGCGTTTCAGTTGTCCGATGACAGAATCCATGAAATTGAAGAACGATTGCAGGCTTGTTTGTTTTCGATAACCGTCCACAATGGCATCTGCCGAACAGACACCTTTGAGCGTCAGGTCGCGGATGATGTTCTCCAGCCGTAGTACGTCACGGCTGATGTGTTTCTGAATCATACGAAGGTGGTGCTTCCTGTCCGCATCAGCCCATGAAGGAATTGTTACGGACGATGTTCCGGCGTTCCACTCGCTTTCATGTACATGCAGGTCTGCCGTAATTTGGCGGACCGCGCGGTTGTGTATCACCTGATAATATATGCTGCCTTCCCTGCCGTCTGTGGCGGAAGGACGGAATTTCACTTTTACCGATGCCATTCACGTTACTTTTTGTTATTACCATTTATTTGTGTCACTTTCAATTTCTCCTGCATCAGACTGTCCGACAAGGTCTTTAATCCTTTGTCGTAGCCGTCAGCTTCCTGTCGTATCCAGTCAATAGTTTCTTCGTTGCGGTGGATGTCGAACACGTCATTCAGCCAAAGGATATGCTTCGCATTACATCCTCCCCATGAACGGATGACACGGAACTTCAAGGCATCGTCCGCATACTGACGCTTGGATTTCCATAGCTCGATGTTTCCCCAGATGGAAAGGCTGCATACGATGCCCATGCCGACCAAAAGAGAAAACACTTTGCTTGACCGGATGTCAAAGCTATGGCGGTGGATATGTTCCTGTGGCTCGGTATCTCGTTCTTCCGAACTTCGGGCAAACATCTCTTTTAAATCACGTAACAGATGCAGAATCCTGTTCGATGCGTAAACCTCCGCTTCCGCAAATTTGGTCAGCATGGCTTTGGTCTGTGCCTGATGCTCTTTTGCGGAACTGTCAAACAGCTCCTTTACGGCTGTCAAATCCACCGCTGGAGGCAGTCCGCTTGCTTGGTCATTTGCTACTTTTGAAGCGTTCTCCAATTTCCCGTTGATACCTTTGAGATCATTCTTAATACCCTCGAAAAGTGCATATACTTCGTTATTATCCATATTCAGAATCTTATTTTACGTTGTTTCTTTTTCTTGTTCTTACGTTTTAACTCTTCCTCAAAATAGTTCTCATCTGCCTGAGCATTTGTATTGTCCGGCATGAAAAGACCTATTGAGCTGCTGTACAAATCATCACTGCCTCTTGGTTCAAACTGTGATGTCTGTAACATCGGTTGTTCCTTGTCTATTGCTTGGTCGGACATTACCCTTTGTCGTTCATTGTAGCGGTTGGTGTTCAACGCCGCATCAATTTTGGAATAGCTGAACCGCCTGGCCATTTTTGAACCGC
>CAJJWN010000025.1 GCA_905196835.1 uncultured Prevotella sp.
TTTTTCATAAACATTCAAAAACCGCCTTTGTAGGGACATAATTCATTATGTCCGCACGTTCTGAAAGAACGTTTTTGGCAATTTTACTTGTATAATACGCCTCTTCGCGGCGTGCGGACATAATGAATTATGTCCCTACAAAGGCGGTTTTCTTATGCCGAACTGACGTTACTTACTACATTTTACGCCCAACACTCGCACCGTCTTTACAGCATTCCGCAGCCCTTGCATAACCCATTGAGTATCAGAGGCATTGCAAAAGGCCACCTTTTAGCGGCTAAAAGGTGGCCTTTTACCTTACAAAAGACGGCCTTTCGCAATGCAATTTGCCGCCTTTCAGGGTTCATCCGCAAACCTGTTGGATGGTTGTTGAAGGTCATTCCGTTTATGTCCGGTTGCAAATCATGCTGGCGGTAATGTGTTTTGGCGGATTTGCAATCTGCCGAAACACAGTCTTTCCTTGTTCCGTCGGATTTGCAATCCGACGGTTTATAATTGCGGATTTGCAATCCGCAAACAGCATTGCCTGAACATCTACATAAGTGCTTTGAGCGGATTACAAATCCTTATAGTATATTTCGGCAGATTGCAAATCCGCCGAAACACACAAAATAACTCCCGTGAGTCATTGCGGCGCACGGGAGGCGGATTGCAAATCCGCCGAAACACATCTTTTCTTGTTCCGTCGGATTTGCAATCCGACGGTTTCCAAGTGCGGATTTGCAATCCGCAAACAGCATTGCCTGAACATCTACATAAGTGCTTTGAGCGGATTACAAATCCTTATAGTATATTTCGGCGGATTGCAAATCCGCCGAAACACAGTCTTCCCCTACCTCCCTTCACACGAAAAAATCCCGTGCGCCGCAGTGGCGCACGGGATTTCCGTATCAATTACATGTTGTCTCTCTCGCTTATTTCTTCAGCACCTTCACGGTTGTTCCATCAGCTTTGCGCACGATGTTGATGCCCTTCTGCATCTCGTTCAGCTTGCGGCCATTGAGGTCGTAGATAGCCTCAACGCCGTTGTCGGTGGTAGTAACATTGTCAATACCTGTTGGGATAAAGTTATTGTCACCAAAAACTGCGTCAACAGTTACAATACCTTTCAATGCTACTATACTCAAATTAAGATAAAGTTTGTCATCCTTCATCCTACTACCTTCATTTATAGTAACGGAAACTGTCAGTTTTAAACCATTAAGCTCAACCTTTACATCATCTCGTTCTGTCTCCTCAAAATTAACAAAACCATCACTATCACTATTACCTTTAACATTCTCTATTTTTATATCTCCCAAACTCATCTCTTCAAAAGAAAAATCGTTAAGAGTTATATTATACATGCCGTCAGTATTCTCAACCTCATCTACACTAATAGTAGATTGCTGTTCTACATGCTGCGGCGTGCCCATAAACGTCACATCCAAGACGAGCTTGTCATTATAATCCTTTGCATTGACCGCCAACGCCATCACGGCTACGGCCATAAGAGTAAAAATTTTCTTCATAAGTTGTCCTTTCTTTTTTGTTGATTATTTAATTCTGTAACTAATACCGATTGTTCCGTAGACGGGATAGAGGTTCTGCTCGATGGTGTCAAAATCCTCTTTGAATATGTCAGTGAAGCCCCACGACAGGTCGGCGAACACGCCCCAGTGGCGGTGGAAGTACCAGTCTACGCCGGCCAACATGCCGAACTGCCATGAGCGCATCGAGTCGGAGAAGTCGTATGTGCCGCGGCTGCCCTCCTCGGTGCCGATATATACCTTCTGCCCCGTCGGGTCGCCAACGCGTATGTAGCCGCCGTAGGCGTCGCCGGTGAACTTGTGCGAGCGCACGTAAGAGAGGTAGGGGCCGAGCTTTATGTGCACGTTCTCGTTAACGGCGTAGGTCGCCAAGAGAGGCAAGGTGAGCATCCATTGCTCCACGTCGATGCTTACGCCGCCGGTGAAGTTGCCCTCAAGCTGCTGGTTACCGCGCACAAAGGCCATATGGTAGTTCTTTACGGTTGACTCAACCTTCATTCCCTTGTTCTCGAGATACAGGCCGGTGGTGACGCCCCAGTGCTCGCTGAAGTCGCGGTAGACACCCAGGCCGAGGTTGAAGCTTGGCGAGAGGGTGAACTTGTCGAGGCTGCGTATCGTTGCGGGCATACCCATCGGGGCTGTGCCTCCTATGCTGTAGCCGAAGCGCAGGTTGTACGTAAGGTTGTCGAACAGGCGGAACGCTCCTGCCTGCGTGGCCGTAAGGGCGGCCAGTATGATGGTGAATATGGCTTTCTTCATGGCTATTCAGTTTGGTCTGCGCATATAACTTTCACTTCATCGATGTAGAGCGTGCTGCCGATTGCGCCGCGGAACGACGCTCCCTCGATGCTCGATGTAAACACTACGGCGAGGTTGTAGCCGCCGTTTGCCAGCAGTTCGCGGTCTAACTCTTCGCTATATTCAAAGTTTACGGTGAACTGTGTCCAGTCGTCCGTGTCCGTAACTTCGGGCACTTGGGCCATTGCAACTATTTGGGGGCTGGTCTTCACGTCGTCGCCATGCAGCACGAAGGCGGCGCCTGAGGCGTCGTGGTTGCGGTAGAGCACGGCGTATATGTCGCCCTTGTCTTGCGAACCGGGTATGGGGTTGCGGTTTCCATCGACGCACTGGCCTGCCGACTTGTACTTGTACCAGCCCGTAAACTGCAACGGCTCTTGGTAAAACGCGCGGCCGAAGCGTGTCGCCATCATCGCCCCTCCATTAGGATTGAGCGCCTGACTGGCGTCAAACTCGCCTATGAAGAGGTTGCCTGCGGCTATACCCATGGGGGCAATGGCCGTGCCAAGTGCGCCTGTGCTCTTGGTCTCGAGCCTTACGCCCTTGCCGCTGTGGCCGTCGGCCACGGGTGCGGAAGGAAATTCCTCGGCAGGCGTGGTGCCGCCACTGAGCGCGGCGGTAAGGTAGAAGCCAGAGTTGCCCGTGGCCCAGATGCCGCGCCAGTCGCCCGCAGACGACATCTCGCCCCATTCGTAATAGCCGCCGCCCATATCTCCTTCAACAAAGCGGTAGTTCTCAAAGTTGTATTCAGTAACGTCGTATGCCACGCGGAAGGTCACATTATACTTTCTCTGCCACGCCCCGTCCTGCGACGTTACGGTGTAGACTACTGCCTGGCCGTCGCTGAAATCGTGCACCGACCCGCTTTCGGGCGTTACCGTTGCGCCCTCGGTTAGCCTGAACGTGGGGGCCATGGCCGACACGTCGGCGCCTTCCTTCACCTCGAAGGTTATGTCGTTGGCGTCGGAGAGCACGTTTATGAGCGTGTCGCTCTCGGCGAAGAACACGTCGGTGGGAGTGTCAAGATGGACGTAAGCCTGCTCGATGTCGCATTCGGCGTTGAGCGGCTCGTCCTTGAAGCAGGACGAAACGGTAGAGCACAAGGCCGCGCCGAGCAGCAGGTGGTATAGCTTCATATATATAATATAATGTGAAAAATCGGGTGCAAAGGTATACGAAAAATCGTTTCAAGCAAAATTTTAGGGCAATAAGTGTATAATTTTCAGTGACTTTTTGCGAAAAGCGAAGCCCCAGCCCGACCAAAGGGAAGCCCCAGCCCGACTAAGGGGAAGCCCCCACCCGGCCTCCCCGAGGGGAGGAGAATGGGTTGGCCGTGGTGTGAAAGGCGGCAAACTGCGATGCAAAAGGTGGCCTTTCACAAGCCAAAAGGCCACCTTTTGCAGGCTAAAAGGCGGCATATTGGTAAGCTGTTGATTATCAGCGGCTTATCTGGCCAATATGACCTATCGGGCTAATTGGGCCAAACAAGCCTGATGAGACAAATGAGCCGGGTGCGCCATTGCGGCGAAGCGATGGGCAAAGGCAAGCCAAAAGCCCCACCCTTGGGGAGGAGTTGGGGCGGGTGTCATATCAAGCTCCTCCCCTCGGGGAGGTTGGGAGGGGGCTTCTCTTTTTTTCTTGCTTTTTACTTTCCCGTCTCATTTATTTGCATTACCTTTGCCAAAGATTTAAATCTATTGTAAGATGAAGATAGCATTGATAGGCTACGGCAAGATGGGCAAGATGATTGAACAAATCGCCCGCGGCCGCGGCCACGAGATTGTATGTATAATCGACGTTGACAACCAGCAGGATTTCGACTCGGCGGAGTTCGCATCGGCCGACGTCGCCATAGAGTTCACCAACCCCACGGCGGCCTACGGCAACTACCTCAAGGCCTGGGCTAAGGGCGTGAAGGTAGTTTCAGGCTCTACAGGATGGATGAAAGAGCACGGCGACGACGTGCGCCGCCAGTGTACGGAAGGGGGCAAGACGCTCTTCTGGGCGTCCAACTTCAGCGTGGGCGTAGCCATATTCTCCGCCGTAAACCGCTATTTGGCACGGATAATGAACGGCTTTCCGCAGTATGACGTGCGCATGGAGGAAACCCACCACGTGCACAAGCTCGACGCTCCGAGCGGCACCGCCATCACGCTGGCCGAGGAAATAGTCGATGAACTCGACCGCAAGAGCGGCTGGACGAAGGGCACGCTGCTCGCGCCCGACGGCTCGCTGACGGGCCAGGCTGCCTGCGCCGACGACCAAATAGCCATAGACAGCATACGCCGCGACGAGGTGCCGGGCATACACACGATAAAGTATGACTCCGAGGCCGACTGCATCACCATTACGCACGACGCCCATTCGCGCAAGGGTTTCGCCCTCGGCGCGGTGCTGGCCGCCGAATACACCAAGGAGCACAGCGGCCTGCTGACAATAGGAGACATGTTCAAGTTCTAAGAAACAGCCCCCTCCCAACCTCCCCGAGGGGAGGTGCCTGGTTACCATTTGTGGATTACCCTATCGGCAAAAGCATTTCAAGCTCCCTCCTTAGGGAGGGTTTGGGTGGGTGACAGGTGCTGTGTTTGTTGACATTTTATTACCGTCTTTATGGAAAAGAAAAACCTTAATATGAAGAAGCAGTGGGCAAAGTGCATCACGGTGCTCGTGCTTTACCTCCTCTTCCTGCTCTGGGTGAAGAGCTGGCTGGGGCTTATTGTCGTGCCGTTCATCTTCGACGTGTACATCACGAAGAAGATACGGTGGCAGTGGTGGAAGACGGCCGAGCCGCCGGTGCGCTTCATCATGTCGTGGGTTGACGCCATAGTGTTCGCCTTAGTGGCCGTTTACTTCATCAACCTGTTCTTCTTCCAGAACTACGTAATACCCTCCAGCTCGCTTGAGAAGTCGCTCCTTACGGGCGACTACCTCTTCGTTAGCAAGGTAAGCTACGGCCCGCGCATACCCGAGACGCCGCTCACCATGCCGCTGACGCAGCACACGCTGCCCGTGCTGAAATGCAAGTCGTACCTGGAATGGCCCAAGTGGGACTACCGCCGGGTGAAAGGCTTGGGGCATGTGGAGCTTAACGACATCGTGGTGTTCAACTATCCGGCAGGCGACACGCTCGTAAGCAACGAGCGGTACCAGGCCGCCGACTACTACCAGATGTGCTACTCGTTCGGCTCGCAGCTGCTCAACTACCAGCCGGAAATGGCGAAGCTCACCCCGCAGGAGCAGTATGACTGGTATCAAAAAGTATATGCCACGGGGCGGCAGTACATCTTGGAGAACCCGAACGAGTACGGCAAGGTAATCACACGGCCGACCGACCGCCGCGAGAACTACGTCAAACGGTGCGTAGGACTGCCGGGACAGACGCTGCAAATAAAGAACCGCATAGTCTACCTTGACGGCAAACCGAACAAGGAACCGGACAATGTGCAGTACACATATTACGTGAAACTCGTGCAGCCCATACCCGAAGACCTGCTCGAGGAGCTTGGAATAAGCATGGAAGACCTTACCAGCCTGAACCAGAGCGGCTACATGCCGCTGACAAAGAGGGCGGTCAGTGCGCTCTCGAAGCGCAAGGACATCGTGGAGAGCATACGCCTCAACACCGACACAATAACGGGAGACATCTATCCGCTGAACGCCAACACGGGCTGGACACGCGACAACTACGGCCCCGTATGGATACCGAAGAAGGGCGAAACGGTGCGCCTGACGATGCAGAACATAGCCGTTTACGAGCGGCCAATACGCGTCTACGAAGGCAACGACCTGCAAGTGAAGGACGGAAAAATATACATCAACGGCAAGCAGGCAGACCGATATACGTTCAAGATGGACTATTACTGGATGATGGGCGACAACCGCCACAACTCGGCCGACAGCCGCTATTGGGGCTTCGTGCCCGAAGACCACATCGTAGGCAAGCCCATCTTCATCTGGTGGAGCAGCGACCCCGACCGCGGCGGCTTCTCCGGCATACGCTGGAAGCGGCTGTTCAGGATGGTGGACGATATAAAGTGATTTGGGGTTATGCGGTTATGAGGTTATAAGGTCTTACGGTTCCGATGCCTCATAACCGCATAATCATGAAGCTGCAAGCATTCACCGTAAAACCTCAAAACCGTAAAACCTCAAAACCGTAAATGAAGAGTGCGCTCAAGTTTGTGATGGCGCTGACGGTCACAATCTTGCTGATGTTGGCTTTCCGCGCTTTGGTGTTCACCGTTTACACGGTAAGGGGCACGGCCATAGGGCCGGCCTACAACGACGGCGACCGTGTGCTGGTGAACCGCTGGAGCTATGGCCTGCGCACGGGCGGCGGCGGACTGTTCGCCTATTCGCGCTGGGCGGCGCGGCGCGCGGAGAGGGGCGAGCTCGTGGTGTTCAACTCGCCGCTGGACACGCTGCGCCCCGTGAGGCGGCGCGAGGTGATGGCCTACTACTGCACACACGCGCCGGGAGACACCGCAAGAGCATGGAGCGCGGCCCTGCCACTGCCCTGCCGAGGCACGCCGGTGACCGTAACGCGGAGCAACATCGGGCTAATCAGCCATATATATAATAGGTATGAGGGGCGCACGGCCGGCATCCGGGGCGGCAGGCTGTACGTAGACGGCAAGCCGGCGGACTGCGCCGTGTTCAAGTATGACTACTACTGGCTCGCGCCTTCCAACCCTGACGGCATGAAGGACGGCATGGTTGGTGTGCTCGTTCCCGACAATCACGTAATCGGGCGGGTGGTATTCAGGCTGACACCAATACGAAAAAGATAAACCCCAAAGCCCCTCTCAACCTACCAAAGGGGAGGAGCCGGGCAAGCCTTGCACGCTAACGGCGCATCAGGCACATTAGTCTTATCGGGCTTATTAGGCCTAATGAGCCAGATAAGCCCAATGAGCCAGATATGCCAAGGCAGCAAAGCATACTTCTTTAACTTCTTAGCGAGCGCAGCGAGCGATAACTTCTTTAACTCCTCTAACTTCTGAAAAGAACTCCTTTAACTTCTGAATTATGTCCCAGGCACTGCTTTCATCGGCGTATTTCGCCCCAATTCAATGGTACCAGAAGCTCTACCGCTACGACAAGGTGACGGTGGAAGCCTACGACAGCTTCATCAAGCAGACTTACCGCAACCGTTGCCTAATAGCCACAACGGCCGGTGTGCAGGCGCTGACGGTGCCCGTAGAGCGCGGCACGGACGGCTCCGTGGCGGACGGCGCGCAGCCGACAAAAAAGTGCCTGATGAAGGACGTGCGCATAAGCGACCACGGCAACTGGCGCCACCTGCACTGGAACGCGCTGCAAAGCGCCTACGGCGAGTCGCCCTTCTTCGAGTTTTACGCCGACGACATACGCCCTTTCTTCGAGCGCAAGTGGACGTATCTGTACGACTTCAACACGGAAATATGCGCCAAAATGTGCGAATTAATCGGCCTTTCGCCCTGCGTCAGTCCCTCGGCGGAGTACATACCGGCTGACGACGCGCGGCTGACGGACGTGGCCGACCTGCGCGACGCCATCCGCCCGAAGCATCCCCTGCCCGACCCCCTCTTCTCTCCGCGCCGCTATTACCAGGTGTACGAGGCGAAGCACGGCTTCCTTCCCAACCTCAGCATACTCGACCTGCTCTTCAACATGGGCCCCGAGAGCCTGCTGTACCTCTGACAACGCAAAGGCAATATGCGGCCTTTCTGGTTCATCCGCAAACCTTTTGGATAGAAATTCACATCAACTCCCGTCCCCGAAGGGGGCGGGATGAAACCACAGGTGTCAGCCATACAGTTTAATTTTTACGTGAGTTCGGCATAACTTCTATTTTCCACAAACAGCGAAAACACCCTTTGTAGGGACATAATTCATTATGTCCGTACGCCGCGAAGAGGTGTATTATACAAGCAAAATTGCAAAAAACGTTCTTTCAGAACGTACGGACATAATGAATTATGTCCCTACAAAGGATGCTATTCTTATACCGAACTGACGTTAATTTTTCATTGTTAATTGTTAATTTCCGCGCAGCGGACATACGTCTTCGACGCCCTGCTGCGCTTTGCTGGCATCCAAAAGGTTTGCGGATGAACGGCCTTTCGCCCTGCAAAAGACCGTGTTTTACCCTGCAAAAGGCCGTCTTTCAGGCTGCGAAAGACGGCCTTTTGCAGGGCGTTTCGCAACCGACTGACTGTCAAGAGGTTACGCGCGGCGCGGCGACCGGCGGCATTGCACGGTGTAAGCAACCGCCGTCGGCGCACACAGTTTTATGCCGTGCAGGGCGCGGCGATGCCTGCCGATAAGGTGAAAAAATGACAATTTAATGCAGATTTAATGCCAAAGAGCGTTGTGTTCGGCAAAAAATGGTTACCTTTGGCGAGATTTTTTTGATGTAAAAAGATATTTTTTGATTTTTAGATGAACGTAATTACCAAAACAGTTTCATTGCCCGATGGAAGGACCATCAGCATTGAAACCGGGAAAGTGGCAAAACAGGCTGACGGCTCTTGCGTCCTCCGTATGGGGAACACCGTGTTGCTCGCCACCGTTTGTGCCGCAAAAGATGCAGTTCCCGGAACAGATTTCATGCCTTTGCAGGTTGAGTACAGAGAACAGTATGCCGCCGCCGGGCGCTTCCCCGGAGGCTTCACAAAGCGCGAAGGCAAGGCAAGCGACAACGAGATTCTTACCTGCCGCTTGGTTGACCGCGCCTTGCGCCCCCTTTTCCCGGCCGATTTCCACGCCGAGGTTTATGTCAACATCATCCTTTTCTCGGCCGACGGCGTAGACCAGCCCGACGCCCTTGCAGGCTTCGCGGCGTCGTGCGCGCTGGCTTGCTCCGACATCCCGTTCGAGTGTCCCATATCAGAGGTGCGCGTGGCGCGCGTTAACGGCGAGTACGTCGTTGACCCGACGTTCGAGCAGATGAAGGAAGCCGACATGGACATCATGGTAGGCGCGTCGAAAGACAACATCATGATGGTGGAAGGCGAGATGAAGGAAGTGTCGGAGCAAGACCTGCTCCAGGCTCTCAAGGTTGCCCAGGAGGCCATCCGCCCGATGTGCGTGCTTCAGGAAGAACTGTCGAAAGAGCTCGGCACCGACGTGAAGCGCGAATACTGCCACGAGGTGAACGACGAGGAACTGCGCGAGCAGCTGCACAAGGAAACATACGACAAGTGCTACGCAATAGCCGAGGCCGGCGACCATGACAAGAAGGCACGCGAGGAGGCTTTTGACAAGATAAAGGCCGACTTCGAGGAGGCTTACGCCGCAGCGCACACCGACCTTACCGAAGAGGAGCTTGAAGAGAAGTACGCTTTGGTTGACCGCTACTATCACGACGTGATGCGCGACGCCATGCGCCGCTGCATCCTCGACGAGGGCAAGCGCCTTGACGGCCGCAAGACCGACGAGATACGCCCCATATGGTGCGAGGTTTCGCCCCTGCCCATGCCTCACGGTAGCTCTATCTTCACGCGCGGCGAGACGCAGAGCCTTACCACCTGCACGCTCGGAACGAAGCTCGACGAGAAGCTTGTTGACGACGTTCTCGACCGCTCATACCAGCGTTTCCTGCTGCACTACAACTTCCCGCCCTTCTGTACGGGCGAAGCCAAGGCGCAGCGCGGCGTAGGCCGCCGCGAAATAGGCCACGGACACCTGGCTTGGCGCGCGCTGAAAGGACAGATACCCGAGGAGTTCCCCTACACGGTGCGCCTCGTTTCACAAATCCTGGAGAGCAACGGCTCGTCGTCAATGGCTACCGTCTGCGCCGGTACTCTCGCCCTCATGGACGCCGGAGTGCCCATGAAGAAGCCCGTGAGCGGCATCGCCATGGGTCTTATAAAGAACCCAGGCGAAGACAAGTACGCCGTACTTAGCGACATACTCGGCGACGAGGACCACCTCGGCGACATGGACTTCAAGACCACCGGCACACGCGACGGCCTCACGGCAACGCAGATGGACATCAAGTGTGACGGCCTTAGCTTCGACATTCTGGAGAAAGCCCTCATGCAGGCGAAGGCCGGCCGCGAGTACATACTCGGCAAGTTGACCGACACTATCAGCGAGCCGCGCGCCGAACTGAAACCGCAGGTACCGCGCATCGAGGCATTTGACATACCCAAGGAGTTCATCGGAGCCGTAATAGGCCCCGGAGGAAAGATTATCCAGCAGATGCAGGAAGAGAGCGGAGCCACCATCACTATCGACGAAATCGACGGCGTGGGCAAGGTACAGGTAAGCGCGCCCAACAAGGAGAGCATACAGAAGGCCATCGCGAAAATCAAGGCCATCGTGGCTATACCCGAAGTGGGCGAGGTTTACGAGGGAACCATCCGCTCAATCATGCCCTACGGATGCTTCGTTGAAATCCTGCCGGGCAAGGACGGACTGCTCCACATCTCCGAGATAGACTGGAAACGCCTTGAAACAGTCGAGGAAGCCGGCCTGAAAGAGGGCGACAAAATCAACGTCAAGCTGATGGAAATCGACCCGAAAACAGGCAAATACAAGCTGTCTCACCGCGTATTAATCCCGAAACCCGAAGGTTACGTGGAGCGTGAGCGCCGCCCGAGGCCCGAACGCCGCCCGCGCCCGGAGCGCGGAGAGCGCAGGGAGAGGGAGCCGCGCCGCTTCGAGCACCGTCCGGGACGTGACGAATACCACGACCCATTGGCGCCGAAAGAGCCCAAGGACTTCAACGACAGCCTTGACCACGACAACTTCTAACCGCGTGGCACATTAATATATTAACGGCGGCGGCACACTATGCCGCCGCCGTTCTTTCATTATCTTTAACTCCATCCGTTTTGTTCTTACCCTTACTTGCATTAACTTTGCACTCATGTTGAAGAACATCTTGCTCGTAGCCCTCGGCGGAGCGGCAGGCAGCGTGGCGCGTTACCTGCTCTCGAAAGCCATACAGGACACGGCGGCTACGGCCTTCCCGTGGGGCACTATGGCGGTGAACGTGGCCGGATGCCTGCTCATCGGCCTGTTCTACGGCCTCGCCTCAGGCGACGGGACACGCCTCGGAGCCGACCTGAAGCTGATGCTCACCGTTGGCTTCTGCGGCGGATTTACCACCTTCAGCACGTTCGCCAACGAGTCGCTCACGCTCGCCAAGACCGGCGACGCCCTCCTTTCGGCCGCCTATATAGGCTCAAGCGTGGCACTGGGAGTGCTCGCCGTAGCGGCCGGAGCACAGCTTGCAAAGGCTTTCGCAAGCTAAACCTGCAAACTAAAAAACACATATAAAGATGAGAACCACATTCAACAAACTATCAGCTCTCGCCATTGCGGCCCTCGCCGTGACGGCTTTGGGGTCGTGTGACAACAGGAAATTCCACGTCAGCGGCGAAATAGCCGACGCCAAGGACTCCGTGCTCTACCTCGAAAACATGAGCCTCGACGGCCCCGTGACGGTCGACTCGGTGAAGCTCGGCGGCGACGGAGCGTTCAGTTTCAGCGAGAAAGCACCCGAAGCGCCGGAGTTTTACCGCCTGCGCATAGCCGGACAAATAATCAACCTGAGCGTTGACTCTACCGAAACAATCACCGTCAAGGCCTCATACCCCACCATGGCGACAGGCTATACGGTGGAAGGCTCGGCCGAATGCGCCACCATCAAGGAGCTGGCCTTGAAGCAGATTGACCTGCAAGGACGCGTAATAGCCGTGCAGCGCAACAACTCTCTGGGCTTCGACGAGACCCGCGACAGCATCGCCAGGATGATAGAGGCGTACAAGAAGGACATCAAGCTCAACTACATATACAAGGCGCCGATGCGCCCGTCGTCGTACTTCGCCCTGTTCCAGACGCTCGGCAACATGCTTATATTCAATCCCCGGGAGAACGAGGACGACATCAAGGCCTTCGCGGCGGTGGCTACCAGCTGGGACACTTACCACCCCAACGCCGTGCGCGGGCAGAACCTGCACAACATAGCGATACAAGGTATGCGCGACATGCGCATCGTGCGCAACCAGAGAGCCGCCGAGATGGTGGACGCAAGCAAGGTGCGCGTGGCCGACATAATAGACATTGCGCTGCTTGACAACAAGGGACAGACGCGCCGACTGACCGACTTGAAGGGCAAGGTGGTGCTGCTCGACTTCCACGTTTTCGGCGCGGAAGGCTCCACAAAGCGCATAATGCAGATGCGCGAGATATACAACAAGTACCACGGACGCGGCCTGGAAATCTACCAGATATCGCTCGACCCCGACGAACACTTCTGGAAGACGCAGACGGCGGCGCTGCCTTGGATTAGCGTACGCGACCGGGACGGACTGCAATCACGCAACCTCGCGCTGTACAACATACAGTCCATACCTACGTTCTTCCTCATAGGGCGCGACAACACGCTGAAGAAGCGCGACGCGCAAATAAGCAACCTCGACGCCGAAATAGAGGCCTTGCTCGGCTGACGGCCGCAGGCCGCCCGGCAAAAGGCCGCAAACGAGGAGGCAAAAGACCGCAAAACGCAGGCTAAAAGGCCGCCTTTCGCAATGCGAAAGGCGGCCTTTTAGTTTGCCATTGATTATCAGGCACTTATCAAATGGACGTTGAATATTTATTCACTTTTAAAAAATTTGTAACATATATTTGCAAAAATACCATTATCTTTGCCGACGTTTTCAAGATAATAAACAAATTTTCAGACATTATGGTAAAACGAATGCGACTATTCATTGCCGCCGTCATGCTCGTGATGGCAGCAACAGTGAACGCACAGATTACCACGTCGGCGATGGCGGGACAAGTGACCGGCACCGAAGGCGAGGACATTATCGGTGCTACAATCAGAGTTACCCACGAGCCGTCGGGTACGACCTACAACGCCGTCACCAACACTGACGGACGCTGGGCCATACAAGGTATGCGCGTGGGAGGCCCGTACACGGTGAAAATATCGTACATCGGCTACGCCGAAAAGGACTACCGGGGCATCAGTCTCGCACTGGGCGAGACATACAACCTCAACGCCACAATGAGCGAAGACGTCAACGAGTTGGGCGAAATCGTGGTAGTGGGCAGCGCGTCGAAGTTCGCCGCCGAGAAGACCGGCGCCACGACAAACATCTCGAACGCGCAAATACAGGCCCTGCCTACCGTCAACCGCAGCATCGAAGACATAGCGCGCATATCGCCATACGCCAACGGCATGAGCCTCGGCGGCGGCGACGGACGCTCTACCAACTTCACGCTCGACGGCGCGAACCTGAACAACAACTTCGGCCTCAACGACGGACTGCCCGGCGGAGGCAACCCAATCTCGATGGACGCAATAGACGAAGTGCAGGTGGTAGTGGCCCCGTATGACGTGCGCCAGACCAACTTCATAGGCGGAGGCATCAACGCTGTGACAAAGTCGGGTACCAACACGTTCAAGGGTACGGCATACGTATACCACCAGAACGAGAACATGCACGGCAACCGCGTTGCCAACCAAGACCTCGGCGAGCGCGGAACCGACAGGCTGACAACCTACGGCTTCACACTCGGAGGCCCCATACTGAAGGACAAGCTCTTCTTCTTCGCCAACGCCGAATACTCAAAGATACCGACCGTGGCCAACCGCTGGCGCGCCTCTGAGGACGGAGAAGGCGACGCCGAGAACTACATCTCGCGCACGAAGGTGGCCGACATGGAGAAGGTACGCAACTTCCTCATAGACAAATACGGCTACGACCCGGGCTCGTACACCAGCTTCCCGGCAGACGAGGACAACCTCAAGCTGCTCGCCCGCATCGACTGGAACATCACAAACAATCACCACCTGGCCGTGCGCTACAACTACACGAAGAACACTGCGTGGAACGCGACCAACGGAAACTCCAGCGACACAGGCTTCCGTCTTAACAACATGAACCGCTTTTCGCAGTACTCGATGGCCTTCTCCAACTCGATGTACTCGCAAAACAACTCGGTCAGCACCATATCCGCCGACCTCAACAGCCGCTTCGGCAACAACATCTCGAACCAGCTGCTCTTCACCTACACCGACATCGACGAGAAGCGCGGCTCTGACTCGGCCCCGTTCCCCTTCGTAGACATAATGAACGGCTACGACGCATCTACCAACACGCAGACCCTTGAGCCGTACATGAGCTTCGGCTACGAGCTGTTCACCCACAACAACCGCGTGCAGAACAAAATCCTTACGCTCAACGACAACTTCACATACTACCTCGGCGACCACAAGCTAATGGCCGGATTCAAGTTCGAGCACCAGATGGCCAACAACTCGTACATGCGCAACGGCACGGGCTACTACCGCTACCGCTCGCTCGACGACTTCCTGAACGGCGCAGCCCCGGAGACCGTCGCCCTGAGCTACGGCTACAACGGAGAGACCAACCCGGCAGCCGAGGTGAAGTTCAACCAGTACGGCTGGTACGTGCAAGACGAGTGGAACGCACTGCCCAACCTTATGATTACGGGCGGCATCCGCTTCGACCTGCTCTCGTTTGACAGCGACGACCTGATGCGCAACAACGCAATCTACGCCCTCGACTTCGGCGGACGCCACATCGACACCGGCCGCTGGCCGGGCAACAACGTGCAGATTTCGCCGCGCTTGGGCTTCACCTGGGACGTGTTCGGCGACAAGCGGCTGAAGGTGCGCGGCGGTACGGGCCTCTTCGCTGGCCGTCTGCCCTTGGTGTTCTTCACCAACATGCCTACAAACTCGGGCATGGTGCAGAACTTGGTTAATGCCGTAACCAGCTACGACAGGAACGTAACGGGCCTCGTTACAGGCCGCGACCCGCTGCTTGACAAGTTCAAGGGAGGCCTCATCACCGACGTAAACCAGATACGCGAGCTGCTCGGAGCGCCCGCAACCATAACCCCGGAGGAGGGAACGCTGCCGACAAAGATTGCCGGAGTTGACCCCGACTTCAAGATGCCGCAGGTATGGAAGTCGTCAATAGCCGTTGACTACCAGTTCCCCGTTTCGTTCCCGCTGACCCTTACGGGCGAGTTCACATACATAAGGAAAATCAACGACGTGATGATTAACAACTACAACTTCAAGCCGGTGGGCGACGACGCCAACCGTTTGCAGGGAGCTGACAACCGCGTAATCTACGACGCGTCGAGCCTCTACTACCGCACGACGAAAGACGAGACCAACCCCAAAGCGCCGTTCGTAGGCAGCGGAGCGTCAGTACTGACGAACACGAGCCGCGGACACGGCTGGACTCTCAACTTCACCGCAACCGCAGAGCCCATCAAGGACTTGCACCTCATGGCCGCATACACGCACACCGTGATGAAGGAAGTGTCGGGAATGCCGGGCAACGACCCGTATTCCACATGGCAGGGCAACCTCACCGTGAACGGCGCGAACAGCGGCGAGGTGCACAACTCGGAGTATGTCATCCCCGACCGCGTCATCGCTTCGGCCAGCTACAAGTACCACAACGACAACTTCTCGCTGTTCTACACCGGCTACAGGCCGTCGGGCTACAGCTACACGTACTACGGCGACCTTAACGGCGACGGCATCAGCGGCAACGACCTGATGTACATCCCGAGGAACGACAGCGAAATCAACTTCACCGACGAGGCCGACCGCCAGCTCTTCTGGGACTTCGTCAACCAGGACAGCTACCTGAAGGAGCACAAGGGAGAGTACGCCGACTCTTACGCCGCGTTCGCTCCGTGGGTTCACCGCTTCGACTTCCGCTGGACGCACGACTTCAACCTGAAGGTAGGCAAAACGCACCACACGCTGCAGCTCATCCTCGACATCATGAACGTAGGCAACCTGTTCAACTCGAAATGGGGCGTTGAGAAGAACATGTCTTCATGCAACAACGGCCAAATACTAAAGGTTGACAGGGTAGATAACGGCACTCCCTACTTCTCGATGTTCAGGGGCAAGGACGGCGACCTGCCCGTGGCAACGAACACATGGTCGTTCAACCGCAACTACAACCAGTGCTGGAAGATGCAAATCGGCGTGAAATATTACTTCAACTAAACACCCGGCAGACGGCAACATGCCGCCACCGGCATAACCCGATGCCGCCCTCCGCTTTGCGGAAGGCGGCATTTCGCGTTGCAAAAGGCCATGTTTTACCGTGCAAAAGGCCGTCTTTCGCAGTGTGAAAGACGGCCTTTTGCATGGCTGCACGTAACGCCGTGGCTTTCAACGGGTTGCAAGCCACGCAAAATGGGGCGGCAAAACGCGCCGTAATTGGAATATAATTCTTACTTTTGCAGCGTTTTTAAGACGCTTGGAAATGAAGTTAATACATTTCATCAAGGAGTGGACGCTGCCCTGCGCCATGGTATTCGGCGCGGCCATGTACCTGCTGTTCACCGAAATCCCGGCGCTCGCCCCCGTGGGCGAGACCGCAGGGCCGTGGTTCATCGAAATACTGCCCGTGCTCATCTTCATGACGCTCTACGTCACGTTCTGCAAAATACGCCTGCACGACCTGCGCCTGCGCACATGGCACGTGTGGATGCAGGTAATACGCACGGCCATGGCCGCCGTGCTGGTGGTGGCCGTCAGGGAGGCCGCCGACCCCACGCTGCGCCTCGCCTTGGAAGGAGCCTTCGCCTGCGTAATCTGCCCCACGGCCTCGGCCGCAGCCGTAGTGACCGAGAAACTGGGCGGCAGCATAGCCTCGATGACCGTCTACACGCTCATCGACAACGCCGTTACGGCGCTGCTCGTGCCGCTGCTCTTCCCCATGATAGAGCAGCAAACGGGCGTAACCTTCATGTCGTCGTTCGCCACTATCTTGCAACGCACGGCCATAGTGCTCATCCTGCCCTTCGTCTGCGCCATGGCAACGCGCCGCTGGCTGCCCAAGGCCGCCAAGGCGATAAAGGACTGCCGCAACCTGGGCTTCTATTTCTGGGCCATAAACCTGTCAATCGTCATGGGCATGACGCTGCACAACATCTTCACCGCCGGCATATCGAGCCTCTCCATGGCGGCGCTAATCATCGTCCCGGCCATAGTAACCCTGCTGCTCTTCGGCACGGGAAAGGCCGTAGGACGGCACTTCGGCGACAGCGTGGACGGCGGCCAGGGCCTCGGCCAGAAGAACACCGGCGTGGGCATCTGGCTCGTTATGGTCTACCTCAACCCCGTCGTAGCCATCGCACCCTGCGCCTACGTGGTATGGCAGAACACGCTCAACTCCTGGCAGCTGTGGTGCATGGAGAAGTACGGAAAGTTGAAATGGTGATGGGACTGAACACTTAAACATACAATCAAACGCATGAGAACAACAACCGTTATCCTTGCCATGGTACTGGCATTCGCGCCCGCCGCACCGGCCGCCGGGCACTGCACGCAGGAGCGCACGGCGCAATACGTGAGCGAGGCAGACATGCAGAAGCACAAAAACAGCCACCACGGCAAGAGAAAACGGCACGACAAGAGGAAGTACGTCGTGACCGATTTCGACGTGTTCTACGGCAAAAGAAGGCTCGACGGGGCCAGCGCGATGACGTTCAAGGTGCTTGGCGGAGGGTACGCCAAGGACGATTTCGACGTCTATTACAAAGGAAGGAAGATTGATGACGCCACCGCAATGTCGTTCAAAGTACTACAAGACGGCTATGCGAAAGACGACTTCAACGCTTATTACAAGGGAAAGAAGATTGCCGGAGCAAGCGCGATGTCGTTCCGGGTGCTTGAAGACGGCTACGCGAAGGATGCCTTCGACACCTACTATAAAGGCCGGAAATGTGACCGCTGACGGCCATACAGCTGCGCCAAAGCCATAAACAAGCGTGTGTTCGGTATAAGGAATAACCCTTCAAACAATGGTACAGCTACTTGTTTTTTCGTTCCAAACAGTCGGTAGGTAACTGTCATTGCCTTAACGGCGACTTTCAGTTCCGCGCTCCGACGCGGAATCCAGTATAAAAAGCATAGAAATAACCAGGTAGTTGACACTGGATTCCGCGTCGGAGCGCGGAACTGAAAGTCGCCGTTAAGGCAATGACAGTTACCAACCGACTACTTGAAGTGAGATTTTTTTTCATTTTATCTTATACCAAACTGACGTTAACCCAACAAAAAACATCAACAAAGGCATACCAACCTCCCTCCCTCGGGGAGGTCATGAGGGGGCTTAAACAAAAACGGGAGCCGCTATCACTCCTGACGGCGGCTCCCTTCTTCACGTTAGTATGTTATGAAAATTTGAGAGAAATGAAGCTTCACAGCTTCGTTGTTTTGTTTTATTAAACACTGTTTTATAGAGAAAGCATAGAAAATTGTCTTATTTCAGCATGTTGGCCGTGGCCGGAGCGTGCTTCAGCGTGTCCACCTTGGCCGAGTCGCCCATGGCAACCGAGGGGCCTTCATGCGCCTTCTGGTAAGCCTGCGTGGGGGCTTCGGGCTTCACGTCGCCCGTGAAAGCCACCTGTGCGGCGTTGCCGAGCGTGAGGAATATGGCGACCATCGCCGCGGCCTTGAACAGCGGCATGAGCCTCTGGCGCAGGGTCATCGTGCGTGCGCGGAGCATTCCCGGCTCGCCGACAAGCGTCTCCATGCGTGCGTCGAAGTCGGCACCGAGGGTGTCGGCGGCCTTCTGCGCCTCGCCGTAGCAGAACAAGTCCTTGTACTTGGCAAGGCTTTCGGGCAACTGCTTCTGGCTGAAAAACGCGCGGAGGATTTGCTCTTCCTCGAGCGTCGTGTCGCAAGTCCAGTAGCGTTCCAGCAGCTGTTCTATGTATTTATAGTCCATATTCTTCGATTTCGTTGTACTTTTGTTTCACCGCCTGGCGTGCGCGGAAGATGTTTACCTTGACCTGTTCCTCGGTGATGCCGAGCACTTGGGCTATCTCCCGGTAGCTTTTCCCCTCGAAGTCGCGCAGCTGCATACAGCTGCGTTGCTTCTCGGGCAGGCTGTCTATGATGCGTCTTACCTGCTCCACCCTGTCCCGCTGCGCCGCGCGTTCGTACGGGTTGTGCCCCGGGTCGGCCGTGGCGGCCTCGCTATCACCGAGCGGATGGGTGTCGGTGCCTACCCGCTTCATCCTGTCGAGCGACAGGTTGCGGCAGACGGTGAGGCTAAACGCCTCGATGGAGTCGATGTCCTGCCAGTCGTCGCGCCTGTTCCAGACCTTCACGAGCGTGTCCTGCACTATGTCCTCGGCCTCCTCGCGGTTGAGGGTTATCCTCAAAGCAAGGCGGTAGAGCACGTTTTTTAGCGGCAACACGTCGTTGCGAAAACTGATATTTTTCATCTGCTCTCTAATTGAATGACGATTTACGGGGGCGAAAGTTACAGCAATCTTGCGATTATTTTGC
The DNA here is from genome assembly GCA_905196835.1 of uncultured Prevotella sp. Taxonomy (GTDB): domain Bacteria; phylum Bacteroidota; class Bacteroidia; order Bacteroidales; family Bacteroidaceae; genus Prevotella; species Prevotella stercoripullorum. Next base: position 19,633 of record CAJJWN010000025.1, read on the forward strand.
CATTTAACTGTTTTTAAAGATTGGCGGCTTATTTGGCCTATTGGGCCAATTAGGCCAATGAGCCCAATGGGCCTTATAAGCCGTTGGCGGCAGGCGGCCAAGTGGCTGATAGCCAGAGGGTTTGCGAAAGGCCGTCTTTCAGGCTGCGAAAGACGGCCTTTTACATTGTAAAACATGGCCTTTTGCAAGGCAAAAGGCCGCCTCTTGCAACGGCCTAAGGCACAATCATCGTGCCGTGCCGCCCGTCGATGGCCGTGGAGAGGGTGATGTTGACGCGGCTGACACCTGCCGATATGGCACTGAAGGCGTTTTCCAGCTTGGGCAACATGCCGCCCGACACAGTGCCGTCGGCCGCGAGCCGGGCGAAGTCCTGGCGCGTAATGACGGATATGAGGCTCGCGTCGTCGTCGGGGTCGGCCAGCACGCCGGGTTTCTCGAAGCAGAACACGAGCGTAACATCGTAGCGCGATGCCAGGGCCTTGGCCGCCTCGGCGGCTATGGTGTCGGCGTTGGTGTTGAGCAGGTGGCCGTGTCCGTCGTGCGTAAGGGGCGCAAGGACGGGCGTAAGTCCGCCCTCAATGAGGCTTGCGAGGCGGTCGCCGTCAACGCGTTCCACATCGCCCACGAAGCCATAGTCAACGTCCTTGACGGGCCGTTTGTGCGAGAGCATCACGCCGCCGTCGGCCCCGGTCAGCCCGATGGCGTCAACCCCGCAGGCTTGCAGGCGCGCCACGACGTTCTTGTTAACCAGTCCGCCGTAGACCATCGTCACCACTTCGAGCATGGCCTGGTCTGTGATGCGCCGCCCGCCCACCATCTGCGTCTCCACGCCGAGGCGCGAGGCTATGGCCGTGGCGCGCCGTCCGCCGCCGTGAACGAGCACCTTGCGCCCGTCAATCGCGGCGAAAGCGGCCAGCAGGGCGTCGAGCCGCGCGTCGTCCTCGACTACGGCTCCGCCCACTTTTACTAAGGTAAGGGGATGTTTCATGACAAATAATTTATACCCAACACCCAGCCTGCCACCTGTCCCCAGCCCTGCCTCATCGGGCTAATCCGGCCCATCGGGCTTATTCTTCATATAAGCCTGATGAGCCTAATTAGCCTGATACGCCATTGAGCAGACCAAAAACAATCAAGCTTCCTCCCTTCGGGAGGGTTGGGATGGGTGTCTATTGGTGTGTTAGTTTACTCCAAATAAGTATATCCGTAGAGGCCGGAGCGGTAGTTGGAAAGGAACTCCTTGCCCTCCTCGAGCGATATTTTGCCCTCCTTGACGCTCTTTGCCACCCACACTTCGAGCTGGCGCACGAGCTTCTTCGGGTTGTACTGCACGTACTCCAGCACCTCCTCTACGGTCTCGCCGTCGAAGATTTGGTCGATGTGATACTTGCCGTCCTTCACCGTTATGTGCGCGGCGTTGGTGTCGCCGAAGAGGTTGTGCATGTCGCCCAGTATCTCCTGGTAAGCCCCCACGAGGAACACGCCGAGGTAATAAGGCTCGTTCTTGCGCGGCGTATGCACGGGCAAGATGTTCGAGATGTTGCGGTTGGTGACGAAGTTGGCGATTTTTCCGTCGCTGTCGCAGGTTATGTCTTGCAGCGTCGCGCTGCGTGTGGGGCGCTCGTTGAGCCTCTGTAGCGGCACTATTGGGAAGATTTGGTCTATCGCCCAGGCGTCGGGCAGCGACTGGAAGAGCGAGAAGTTACAGAAGTATTTGTCGGCCAACAGCTTGTCAAGACCCTTCAACTCCTCGGGCACATGCTTCAGACGCTTGGCTATGGAGTTGATTTCGCGGCACACGCTCCAGTACATCCGCTCTATTTCGGCACGCGTCTTGAGGTCTACCAGGCCGTGTTCGAACAGGTCGAGAGCGTCCTCACGTATTTGCTCGGCATCGTGCCAGTCCTCCAGCATGGTGCGCGGATTAAGGTTGTCCCAAATGTCGTAGAGGTCTTTCACAAGCTTGTGAGAGTTCTCCGTAGGCTCATACTCCTCGTCCATCTCGGGCAGCGAGGCCGTCTCGAGCACGTCGATGACGAGCACCGAGTGGTGTGCGGAGAGCGAACGGCCGCTCTCCGTTATGAGGTTGGGGTGCGGAACGCCGTAGCGGTCGGCCGCCTCGACGAAGGTATAGATGCAGTCGTTGACGTATTCCTGTATGGAATAGTTGACCGAGCTCTCGCTGTTGGGCGAACGCGTGCCGTCGTAATCGACGCCCAGTCCGCCGCCGCAGTCAACGAAATCGACGTTGTAGCCCATCTTGTGCAGCTGTATGTAGAACTGCGAAGCCTCCTTCAGGGCGGTCTGTATGCGGCGTATCTTGGTGATTTGGCTGCCTATGTGGAAGTGGATTAGGCGCAGGCAGTCCTTCATGTCCTTCTTTTCAAGTATTTCAAGGGCCGATAGCAGCTCTGAGCTTGTAAGCCCGAACTTGCTGGCGTCGCCGCCGCTCTCCTCCCACTTGCCGCTGCCCGACGAGGCCAGCTTAATCCTGATGCCGAGGTTGGGGCGCACGCCCAGCTTCTTGGCGGCGCGGCTTATGATGTCGAGTTCGTTCAGTTTCTCCACCACGATGAAGATTCTCTTGCCCATCTTCTGCGCCAGCAGGGCCAGCTCTATGTAGCTCTGGTCCTTGTAGCCGTTGCATATTATGAGCGAGTCGCTTTGGCACTGCACGGCGATTACGGCGTGCAGCTCGGGCTTTGAGCCGGCCTCGAGGCCGAGGTTGAACTTGCGTCCGTGGCTGATGATTTCCTCCACGACGGGCTGCATCTGGTTTACCTTGATGGGATAGATTATGAAGTTCTCCCCCTTGAAGCCGTATTCCTCCGACGCTTTCTTGAAACAGCTCCACGTCTTCTCAATCCTGTTGTCGAGAATGTCGGGAAAGCGCAGCAGCACCGGCGGCGTTACGTCGCGCAGGGCGAGTTCGTCCATCACGTCGTGCAGGTCGATTTGCACGTTGTCCTTGCACGGGCTGACGTACATGTCGCCGCGCTCGTTGATGCCGAAGTAGGATGTTCCCCATCCGCTGATGTTGTAAAGCTCGTTAGAGTCTTCAATCGTCCATTTCTTCATTTAGGTGTGACTGTATTATGTTTGTTTGTTTTATTCCTTAGTCTATATCGTCGCAGTGCAAACGCCTGTACGTCAATCACTTGCGAAGCGTGCGCCGCCCGTGTTGCAAAAGGCCGTCTTTCGGCCTGCGAAAGGCGGCCTTTTGCAAGGTAAAAGACGGCCTTTCAGGATGCCGTTTGCCGCCTTTTGCAGCATTGTATGCCGCCGCCGACCGAATAAGCCGTGGCGAGTCTGCTATATGCCGAGCATGGAGCGCAGCCTGTCAACCGACACTTTTATCTTCTCGTAGTTGTCGAGCAGGTTGACGTCGAGCACGTGGCGCGCCTGCATGTAGTATTGTTCGCGCCGCGCAAGCTGCTCCGTCACGAAGCCGAGCAGCTGCTCCGGCGTCTTGCCTTCGAGCAGGGGGCGGCGCGTCTTGCCCATACGCAGGTGGGCGCAAAGCACCTCGGGCGACGCCTTCAGGTAGACGGTATCGCCGCGGGAGTTCATGTATTCCATGTTGTCGAAGAAGCAGGGCGTGCCTCCTCCGCAGCTCAGTATGATGTCCTCGAACTCCGCCGCCTCGTGCAGCATGGTCCTCTCGACCTGGCGGAAGCCGTCTTCGCCGCGCTCGGCGAAGAGCTGCGGCACCGTCTTGCGCATACGTCCCTCAATGTACCAGTCGAGGTCGTAGAAGCGCATTCCCAGCTCCTTGGCCAGCGCGCGGCCAACGGTGGTCTTGCCTGCGCCCATGTAGCCTACGATGATGACGCGTCTCACGGCCTACTTCTTCTTTGAGTTGTTGATTACGCCCATGCACTCTTCGAGCGTCAGCTCGGCCGCGCGGTCGTGCATCGCCTTGGGCAGGCGGTAGTTCTTGCCGTCATACGAGAGGTAAGGGCCGTAGCGTCCGTTCATCACTTCGAGCTTAGGCTCGTCGTCGAAGGTCTTTATGTGGCGTTGCGTCTCCTGCTGGCGTTTCTTCAGGATAAGCTCCACGGCGGCATCGAGGGTGAGCGTCATGGGGTCTTCGCCCTTGGGTATGGACACGTACTTGCGGTCGTGCATGACGTAAGGGCCGAAGCGTCCGGCTCCGATTACCACGGGCGTGCCCTCGAAGTCGCCCACCGTGCGCGGCAGGCGGAACAGCTCCAGGGCCTCGTCGAGCGTGATGGTCTCCATGCTCTTGTCGGCAGGCAGCTGGGCGAAGCGGGGCTTCTCCTTGTCTTCGGCCTTCCCGATTTGCACCACTGGGCCGAACCTTCCTATTTTGACGAACACGGGCTTGCCCGTCTCAGGCTCTACGCCGAGCTCGCGCTCGCCGGCCTTGTGCTCCTCGCGCGCGTTCATTGTCTTTTCTACGGTAGGCTCGAAACGGTCGTAAAAGTTCTCTATCATGTCGGTCCACCGGGCTTTTCCCTCGGCTATGGTGTCAAACTGCTGCTCCACCTTGGCCGTGAAGTTGTAGTCCATTATGGCCGGAAAGTATTTCATAAGGAAGTCGTTAACCACCATTCCGATGTCGGTCGGCAACAACTTGCCCTTCTCGCTGCCGGCCATCTCGCTCTTCGTGCGGTTGGAAAGTCCGCCTGCATCGAGCACATCGACGCTGTAAAACCTCTCTTCGCCCTTCTTGTCGCCCTTCTGCACGTACTCGCGCTGCTGTATGGTGCTGATGGTGGGGGCGTAGGTTGACGGGCGGCCGATGCCCAGTTCTTCAAGCTTGCGCACGAGGCTGGCCTCGGTATAGCGCACTGGGCCTTGCGTGAAGCGCTGCGTTGCGGTGATTTCGTCGCGCTGCAACTGCTCTCCCTCTATCATCGGGGGCAGCGTGTGCGTGGCCGTGTCCTGGCCTTCGGTCTCGTCGTCGGACGACTCGCGGTAGACTTTAAGGAAGCCGTCGAACTTCACCACCTCGCCGTTTGCCACAAACTGCTCCTCGGCGTTGTCCATGGTGATGGTTACGGTGGTCTTCTCTATCTGCGCGTCGGCCATCTGGCAGGCGGCGGTGCGCTTCCAGATGAGGTCGTAGAGGCGCTTCTCCTGCTGCGTGCCGTCGATTGATGTGTCGGCCATGTACGTTGGGCGTATGGCCTCGTGGGCCTCCTGCGCGCCTTTCGAGTGGGTGTGGTACTGGCGCGGACGGCTGTACTCTGCGCCCCAGTGCTTAGTGATTTCTTCCTTGCTGGAGTTGATGCAGAGGGAGGAGAGGTTGACGGAGTCGGTACGCATGTAGGTTATGCGTCCGTTTTCGTAGAGGTGCTGGGCCACCATCATGGTCTGCGACACGGTGAAGCCGAGCTTGCGGGCGGCCTCCTGTTGCAGGGTGGAGGTGGTGAACGGGGGCGCGGGTGTGCGCCTCATGGGTTTCTTCACGATGGTGGAGACGGTGAACTTGGCCGTCTTGCACTTGTCGAGGAAGGCCATGACCTCGTCGCGGGTGGTGAAGCGATGGTCGAGCTCGGCCTTCACTTCGGCCTTGCGTCCGTCATCGCCGGTGGCGGTGAATACGGCGTTCACGCGGTAGTAAGTCTCGCTCTTGAAGGCCTGTATTTCCCTCTCGCGCTCTACGATTAGCCTTACGGCCACGCTCTGCACGCGGCCTGCCGAGAGGGCGGGCTTCACCTTGCGCCAGAGCACGGGCGAGAGCTTGAAGCCCACGAGGCGGTCGAGCACGCGGCGCGCCTGCTGCGCGTTGACAAGGTTCATGTCAAGGTGGCGCGGATGCTCGATGGCCTCGAGTATGGCGGGCTTGGTTATTTCGTGGAACACTATGCGGTTGGTCTTGTCCTCGTCGAGGCCGAGCACCTCGCACAGGTGCCATGATATAGCCTCTCCCTCGCGGTCTTCATCGCTCGCGAGCCACACCTTCTCGGAGTTCCTCGCGTTGTTCTTCAGCTCCGCCACGAGCTTTTTCTTTTCCTCGGGTATTTCGTAGTCAGGCGTGAACGTCTTTGTGTCGATGCTAAGCTCCTTTTTCTTCAGGTCGCGTATGTGGCCGTAGCTTGACATCACCTTGTAGTCCTTGCCCAGAAATTTCTCGATGGTCTTGGCCTTGGCAGGGCTTTCGACGATTACCAAATTCTTCTGCATAGCGTGTTGTTGGGTTTCTAATCAGGGCGCAAAAGTAAACAAAACTTTCGCCATACACCTTATATAATGCCGCATAATTCCCGTTTTTTAAGGAATATTAAGAGCCTCGGCGTAACCGGCTCACTGTCAAGGGGTTTGCGAAAGGCCGTCTTTCGCATTGCAAAAGACGGCCTTTCGGCGTGCAATTGACGGCCTTTTGCAACGCGAAAGGCGGCCTTTCGTATTCGGCTAATTTGGCCTATCGGGCTTATTCGGCCAATTAGCCCAATGAGCCCGATACGCCAAATTAGCCCGATACGCCGCAAATGAACAAGCAGGTGCAAACAAGCCTGACACCAAACACCGTATTGTCTGGCACATTACTCAGCCCTCCCCGAGGGGAGGGAGCTTGGTATGCCTTGCCTGTCGCGCCCTCGGCACATCTGGCTCATTTGGCTAATCGGGCCAATTAGTCCAATTAGCCCAATTGGCCCGATTAGCCAAATAAGCCCGCCCGGCGGTATATGCAGTACAGCCTCACGGCCTTTCCGCTTGCGGGGTCTGCCCTCTCCTGCACCAAGTGCATCTCGTCATCGGTGAGGCGGAGTATGTGGAAGGTGGTGCCGCCCTGCGTCTCTACGTACCGCCCGTTGGCGTTGAACGTGTAGGCGTAGCCCTTGCGCACGGGTGCCGAGGGGTCTTCGCCCCGCGTAATCTCGTAAACAGTGTCGGCGGTGATTTCATAGTCCACGGGCTTCAGCTGCGTGCCGTCGGTGAAAAAGCCGTCTTTCGAGTATCGGTTGGCGAAGACCAGGGCGTGCGCCTCGGCACACCGCCACGCCTTCCCTACGGCAAGCGCGGCGAAGTCGGTCTCGGTGACGGTCTCCTGTTCGGGCAGCTGGGGATAGTCTTCGTCCATGGTGTCGAGGTTGTAAGGATAATCTTGCTTGAGCTCGGCCTGCTCGTAGGCCGTCATGGCGCGGTACACGGCGTAGACGTAGACGTCATTACCGTCGGCGCGCGTGGCCTGACGCCTGATTATACAGAGCCTGTCCTGACTGACGCTGACCACGGTAAACACGTCGGTTGAGCCCGAGACTACGCGGTTGGTGCCCTCCTCAAAGGTGTACTTTGCGGCCTTGTAGCAATGTATCGGGTACGCGTCGATGTACATGTAGGTGGTAAGCGCGCCGCCGCTGAAGCCGTACTGCACGGGCGCGGAGCCCACGAGGCCGTCCCAGTAGTCGGCCTTGCACATGGTACCGTTGTCCTTTATCTCGTGGCTTTCAACGTATTTCCACGCCTTGCCTTCAACAAGACTGGTGAAATCGGGCTCTGACACGAGCTGTACGGACGGCAGGGCGAGGTCTCCGTCCTCGTCGCACGACGTGAAGGGAATGACAGAAAGGAACAAAAACAACGCAGAAACAAGGCGAAAGTGTTTCATGGTCAACAAGTTTTGGTACACGATGGCAAATATAACGAAAATCCCGTTACACGGCGCAAAAAACGGAAAGAAAATGCGAAAAACCGCTTTCTTTCCGTCTGAATATCAATATTTTAACATAAGTTCGGCATAATGATACGTGATTATAATATCACTTTAAGCGGTCAGTGGCTATCTGTCATGTTGAATACGGATTATTGCGACGCTGGTGTTATACCGAACTTACGCTATTTTAACAAAAACCGGGTCAGTTCTCTATTTTGAGGAACATGTCTTTAAGGTTGAGCGTGGCCTTGCGGCAACCGTGTATGATGTCAAGGCCGGCGTTGCCGTCGTCGGGTGCAAGGGTATAGTTAGGCTCAAAGTCAACGCAAGCCTTGCCAAGGCGGACGTCGGTGCCGCCCGTGCGGACGGTGAGCGGCGGCAGAAGGATGAGCGTCTTCATGCCGACCCGGCCTATGCCGCCGCTAAGGCGCGTAAGGCGTGTGCCTATACTGTCAATCTCCTGCTTGTGGCGGGCGTAGTAAGAGGCGGAGAACGTCGTGGTGTTGTTGCCCGTGTCGAACATCATCTTAAGCCGCTCGCCGCCCGCGTAAAGCTCTATGCGCAGGCCGTTGTTCTCGGTAAGGCAGATGTTGCGCCCCGTTTCGGGCAGCGGAGAGGGCTTTGCCGGGAACACAACGCGCCCCTCCTTGGGGTAGACTTGCATCTCGCCGCAATGCCGCATGAAGTCAAGCCCTATGACGAAGTCGCCCGTCAGCAGGGAGTCCATCACCATGGCGTCGTCAACGCACACCACTTCGGCGTTGCGGAAGGTCATCCCGCCCACGCTGATGCTGTCTATAACGCCGAAGAAACCGTGCGTCTTGCCTGCTCCGTTGACGTTGATTGTGTCGGGCAGCAGCCGCGCCCCTACCTTCCGCGCATAGTCGAGTGAGCAGAAGGTTGTGGGGCATCCCGTGTCGAGCACTGCCCGGCAGCTGCGCCCGTTGACGCTCGCCGGTATGCAGAGCGTGTAGCCGCGCTTGGCCGTATCGCCCAAAGCAGAGAGGTCAACCTCGCGGAACTCGGCACTGACGGCCACATCCTGAGCCGGACGCTCAAGCGTAGAGGGCGGCAGTTTGCTGCGGATGCCGTACAGATGGAGCGCGACCTCGGGCTGGCTGAGGTCTACTTGGTCGGTCTGCGCCTTCACCTGGCTTACGAAATTGCCTACTATCTCGGCGGCCTTGGCGTAGCGTTGACGCCTCGCCTCGGTCTGTGCTTGTATTAAGACCATGTTCTTGGTGTTATCGAAGCCGATGTCTCCCTGGTAGTTACGTACCAAAGAGTCAATCAAGCTGACGGCTTCGTCGTCTCGTCCGAAGTACACCGCGGCCAGCGACTCAGCCATTACGCGCAGGAACGGAGCATGAACGGAGTCCTTTAAAGCCGGATATTCGCGCTCAAGGGCAAACCAGTCTGACGTGTTGAGCATGTGCCCCACGCGCTCGTCGGCCGTCTGCGCCAGCGCAGCCGACAGGCAGAGGCACAATGAAAAGAAAAGGATTAGTCTCTTCATGACGATATGTTTACAAGAAAGTCTGCATCAATAAAAAAGTAAAGAGCTAAGAAGTTCATTTTTTCTTAACTCTTAACTCTTAATTCTTAATTACCCTTAGAAGCTGCGGAGCCATGCTTTCAGGTCGAGCTGCATCTCGTTGTGATACTTGAACGAGTCGCGGTTGCCCCATCCGTGGCCGCCCGAGGGGTAGACGTGGAGCGTGGCCGGCACGTCGTGGCGGTACAGCTCTACGTAGTAGTTGACACCGTTGGCCGGGAGAACACCCTCGTCATCGTCGCTCAAAGCGATGAAGGCGCGCGGCGTAATGCGGCTTACGTGCAGGTCGTTGCTGTATTTCAGCTCCTCCTTCTTCTTCGCGTCAGGGCCGAGGAAGCAGTCGTGCGAGCCTTTGTGGGTGATGTCGGGCATCATCGTTATTACGGGATAAAAGAGTATTTGGAAGTTCGGCGCGGCCTCGCCGGTGGACTGCGTGGCTATGGTTGACGCCAGGTGGCCGCCTGCCGACGAGCCCATTATGCCAACGTCGTCGGGGTTTATGTTCCAGTTCTTTGCGTTGCGGCGCACTAACTTCATTGCTTCCTCGGCGTCGCCTACGGGCACTTTGCGGTCGCCATGCGGCAAGCGGTACTTCAACACGACGGCGGCTATGCCCATGTTGTTGAAGAACGGAGCCCAATCGTGCCCCTCGTGGCCCATCGCCAGGTGTGAATAGCCCCCTCCGGGACATATTACCACGACGCGGCCGGTAGCCTCCTCCTTCTTGGGCAGGTACACCCAAACCTTCGCCGAGTCGGCCTTGTCGCTGCTCTTTACGGGCGCTCCCTGCGGCCATAGGCTGATTTCAAACTTCTGCTGGGCGCACGCCGGCAGGCAAAAGGCCGCAAGCACGGCCGCAAGAATGGTCTTTCTCACTTTCATTTTTATATCAGTAATTGCACAGTTTTGTCTCAATCGTGGGCAAAAGCCTGTCTTATTGTGATTTATTAAATGTTTATTTTGCAAATATAGACATTTTTTCCGTAATATTGCAGGACGTTTGATTATTATAACAATCTATAAATCTTAAGACAACATGCGTAAACGTATTTTAATGCTTTCGGTGCTTGCCGCCGCGCTGACCGGTGTGCAGGCCAAGGTCAAGTTGCCGCATATCATCTGCGACAACATGGTTATACAACAAAACACCGACGTGCGCCTGTGGGGCACGGCTGCGCCCGGCGCGACGGTCAACGTGACCGTATCGTGGAGCGGCGACGGCTACAAGGCCAAGGCCGACGGGCAAGGCAAGTGGCAGTTGACGGTGAAGTCACCAAAGGCTGACGGCCGCAGGCTCTCCATAAGCTTTGACGACGGCGACGGAGCGGTCAGCGTCAAGAACGTGCTGGCAGGCGAAGTGTGGGTATGCGCGGGGCAAAGCAACATGGAGATGCCCATAAAAGGCTTCAACGACTGCCCCATAGAGGGCTACAACGAGGTAGTGGCCGGGGCACGCGCCGACTCGCTGATACACTTCGTCAAGATACCGAGCAGGATGAGCATGACGCCGCTCAACGACGCAGACTGCCACTGGGAGCAGTGCAGCCCGGCGACGGTTGGCGAGGCGAGCGCAACGGGCTACTTCTTCGCCAAGACCCTGACACGCGCCACGGGGGTGCCCGTTGGCCTCATCATGGCAAACAAGGGCGGCTCGCGCGTTGAGAGCTGGCTCACGAGGGAGAACCTTGAGAAGTACACAAGCGAGGTGCTTGACTCGGCGGAGATGGTAAAGAAGTTCAAGTGGGACTTCCACCGGCCTATGCTTTGGGGCAACGCCACGTTCAACCCAATACTCCGCTACACCGTGAAAGGCATCCTCTTCTACCAGGGATGCTCGAACGTGGGCGACCCGGGCAACCAGTATTCAGACCGCGTAGCACTGCTCGCGAAGCAGTGGAGGCAGCAGTTCGGCCTGGGCGACATACCCTTCTACCTCGTGGAAATAGCACCTTACGAGAGCGGCGACCCCAACGGCACATGGTCGGCAAAGCTGCGCGAGCAGCAGTTCCGCGCGTCAAGAATAATACCGAACAGCGGCATCGTGAGCACGAACGACTGCGTATATCCCTGGGAAATGAAGCAAATCCACCCGGCACAGAAGCGCCCCGTGGGCGAGAGACTGGCCTACCAGGCACTCAACAAGACGTACGGCATGGAAAAGATACTGTGCGAAAGCCCGTCGTTCAAGGAACTTACAATCAGCAACGACACGTGTTACGTGAAGCTGGAGAACACCTACGGCGGCATGAACCGCATGGAGGGAATAGAAGGTTTTGAAGTGGCCGGGGCCGACAAGGTGTTCCACAAGGCCACAGCAACATACAACGGAGGCAAGGGCGTGATAATAACGAGCCCCGAGGTGAAGGCTCCCGTGGCCGTAAGGTACTGCTTCAAGAACTTCCAGATAGGCAACTTCGCCAATATGGCAGGCCTGCCGCTCATACCGTTCCGCACCGACAAGTGGGACGAATAAGTTAAGAATTAAGAGTTAAGAATTAAGAAAAATACCATTGAATGCTGTCTGCAAGGCATGTTTTCTTAATTCTTAACTCTTAATTCTTAATTCAATAAATTCTAACTCTTAATTCTTAACTCAATATGGATTTGTTTGAAAAGTTTAGATATTGCCCGGTATGCGGAAGCAAACACTTCGCGCAGAACTCGCAGAAAAGCATGAAATGCGGCAACTGCGGCTTTGAATACTTTATGAACCCGGCCGCAGCCGTGGTTGCAATAATCACCGACACCGAAGGCCGCCTGCTCGTAGAGCGGCGCAAATTAGAGCCTGCCAAGGGCACGCTTGACCTGCCCGGAGGCTTCGCCGACACCGACGAAACGGTAGAAGAGGCCGTGGCGCGCGAGGTGAAGGAGGAAACCGGACTAACCGTCACAGCCATGCGCTACCTGTTCAGCCTGCCGAACATGTACCGCTACTCCGGCCTCGACATACCTACGCTCGACATGTTCTTCGCCTGCGAGGTGGAAGACACGTCGCAGCTCGTGGCCGGCGACGACGCCGCCGAATGCCGATGGGTAGCACCGCAGGACGTACACACCGAGCTGTTCGGCCTCCGCTCGGTAAGGCACGGGGTGCAGAGGTGGTTGAACAGATAAAGACCCACCACACCCATCCCCAAGGGAGGAAGCTTAGTATGTGTTGGGGCGGTCTTGGCGCATCGGGCTTATTGGGATTATTAGGCTTATTCGGCTCATAAGCCCAATGAGCCAAATAAGCCGGATTTGCATGATACGCCGCTACTGCAATCATGTCAAGCTACATCCCTTGGGGTGACCGGAATGGGTGTTTATTTTTCTTTCCTGAACTCCACCCTTGCCGGTATCTTCTGCCACTTGCCCTTTACGGCAAACTTCAGCGTGCTGCCGTCCTTCTTGCGGTATGAATATGTGCCGTCGCGGTTAACCTTCAGCTCGGCTGTAAAGTCCTCGCTGCCGTAGTCGTTGACCACCTCTATCTCAGCGGTACGCTCGTCTATGACGGTAGACGATATAATCATCCACAACGAGCGGCTCTGCTTCGAGCCGATGTATCCGTCCATCTGGCCGAGCACATCCTGCCCGGGCACGGTTACGTCCTTGTCGTACAAGTCCATCGTTATGTAAATCTTGTGCTCGTCGTCGTGTATCGTGGTGGCGAACGGGCGGCTCTCCTGCGCCGCGGCCTGCAACGCGCCGCAGGCCAGCAGCAGTGCGAACAATATCTTCTTCATAGCCCCAAATGTTGTTTCTGCAAATATAATCCGTTTGCACGAAAAACCTACCGCCAGCCATGCAAAGTTTTCTTAAAAAGCGAAAGGCGGTTCATCCGCAAACCTGTTGGATGACAACAAAGCGCAGCTGGGCGTCGAAGACGTCCAACTATGCTTAACCGCATGTGGAGCGAAGCGGAACTTGCGGTATGTATGCACCAATAATACCGTCCTCGAAGAGGGCGAACAACAGGCAGCTATTCGCCCCCTTCGGGGACGACTGATAGTGTTTCGGCTAACCGCAAGTTCCGTTTCCTTCGGTCACTACACATGCGGTTAAGCATAGTTCGCCCCCTTCGGGGACGGGATTGACACTTATATGTCATACGCCCGAACTGCGGATGAGCCTCAAGAGGCGGCCTTTCACCGTGCAAAAGGCCGTCTTTTATACGCCAAAAGGCCGCATTTCATCGGGTGAAATGCGGCCTTTTGCAATGGTGCAGAGCCTCAACAAGTTACGGCACGGCTGCCGATGAAATGGCTCATTTTGCGTTAATCTCCTTCAGCAGGCGGTCGGCGTGGCCCCACTTGTCCATCATGTAGAGCACGTAGCGTATGTCAACGCCGATGCAGCGGGCGAGGTTCTTCTCGAAGTAGATGTCGCTCGAGAGGCTGTCCCAGTTGCCGTCGAAGGCCAGGCCGATAAGCTCGCCCTTGCCGTTGAACATCGGCGAGCCGCTGTTGCCGCCCGTAATGTCGTTGTTTGTGAGGAAGCAGAGCTGCATCTTGCCAGTGGTCTTGTCCTGGTACTTGCCGAAGTCCTTTGCCGAAAGCAGTTCCTTCATGATTGGCTCGGCGAAATAATCGGGCATACGGTCGCCGTAAGCCATCTTCTCCACGATGCTCTCGGCCGTGGTGTAGTAGCCCGAGGGCGAGCCGTTCATGGTGAAGCCGCCCACGCGTCCGTAGCTAAGGCGCATCGTCATGTTGGCGTCGCTGTAATGAGGCATGTCCTGCTCCATGCGCAGACGTGCCGCACAGAGGTAACGCTCTTGTGTGTCGATGGAATCGGCGGTTTTGCCCAACGCCTCGCGCTGCTCCGCAAGATACTCTTGCAGGCTCAGTCCGAGCTGCACGCCAGGGTCTTCGTTGAACTTCTTTTTGTTGAAGTAGAGCTTCTTGCCGTTCTTCATCAGCACGGACTTCTTGTACAGATAGTTTACGTAAGCAGTATAATCACCGCCGAACTCGGCGTCGATTGTAGTGTAGAACGACGGCAGATATTCTGGCGCGACGTGCTCGCGGTAGTTCTTCATCAGCGCGGCAAGCACCTCTTTGTCAAGTGCCTCGTCCCACGTATCGCTGTTGTCCTCGAACTCGATGTACTGCTTCTCGGGCTTGCCGTCAGGCCCCTTCACCTCCATGCCGTTGCCGGCCTTGAGGGCGCGGGTTACCAGCTCGCTCGTGCCGCGGAAGGTCTCGCTCCAATAATAGAACGCGCGCATCCGGTCGAAACGCTCGCCGTAATACTTCGCCATGAGGTTAAAGTCGAGCTTGCCCTTGAGGTAGCCCGTGGTGTCCTGCCAGTGGCGCAGGCGCAGCTCGTAAGCCTGTTTCTGCTCGATAATGCCGATGGAATCGATACATTTGTTCATCCCCATCGAGTTTTTCCAGTAGTTCGCGCTCTGTGCGTACTTCGAGTCGTACTTTATGCGCACGGCCTCGTCGGCGCGCATGTGGCGTTGCATTATCTCTTGTTTCAGTCCGCGCACCTGCACACGCGTCGAGTTGCCTGCGTCGCGCATCTCCCTGATGCCGTAAGACGAGAGGTAACGCTCCGTGCTTCCCGGATAACCGATGGTCATGGCGAAGTCGCCGTCCTTGTAGCCCTGCACTGACACGGGCGCCCACGTCTTCGGGCGGTAGGGCACGTTGCGCTCGGAGTATTCCGCCGGGCCGTTGGTCTCGGGGTCGGCGTATATGCGGAACACGCTGAAGTCGCACGTCTGGCGCGGCCACATCCAGTTGTCGGTCTCGCCGCCGTACTTGCCCATCGACTTAGGAACGGTGAACACAAGGCGCACGTCGGGGAAAAGGCGGTACGTGGTGGCGAAATACTGGTTGCCCTCATAGTACGGGTCGATTTCCACGTGGAGCGTCTTCTCTATTTTCTTCACCGAGTCTGTCATTATGGCCGCGAGCGAGTCGATGAGCTCCGACTGCTTGTCGAATGGCAGGCTGTGTATGCCCATGGCCTCGAGACGCGGCGTAACGTCCTGCTGTTCAACCATGAAGCTGACAAAAAGGTTCTCGTTAGGCAGCTCTTCCTTGAAGCTCTTGGCGTAAAATCCGTTGAGCATGTAGTCGTGCTCCACGGTGGAATGGCTGCGGATAGCCTCGAAACCGCAGTGGTGGTTGGTGAACACGAGGCCGTCGGGCGATACCACCACGCCCGAGCAGAAGCCTCCGAAGAGCACCGCCGAGTTCTTGATGGCGTCTTGGCTTGAATACAGGTTCTCGTAAGGCAGGCTGAAGCCGTAAGCCTTCATCTGGTTGTACACCGCCTGAGGCAGGTTGTACAGCGTCCACATTCCCTCGTCCGCCTTCGCCGGAAGGAGGGCGAGCAGGCCGAGGATTAACGTCGATAACTTTTTCATTTAGCGTTGTTTTTTATATTTATGAATATTGTTTATTTGAAGTATTTGCCTATTACGGGCAGCTGTTTCAGTGGAAAGTCGCGCTTTACTATCATCGCCGCGAACGCCAAGAGCAGCAAGGTATTGGCCGAAAGTGCGCCCCACACGGGCAGGGAGGCGTTAGCCCAGCGCATCGCGAGGCACAATACGACGGCCACAACAACGTAAAGAGCCATGTCCTTGACGGGATAATTGATGGGATAATGCTTCTGTCCGACAAAATAAGAGAGCAGCATGGCCGTGCCGTAACCTGCAAAACCGGCCCAGGCGCAGGCCATATAGCCGTAGCGCGGAACGAAAACGACATTGACAATGACGAGCACCAGGCAGCCCGCCCCCGAGAACCAGGCGCCCCAGATGGTCTTGTCGATGAGCTTGTACCAGAACGACAGGTTGAAATAAACGCCCATCATGATTTCTGCCGCCATGACGATTGGCACTACTTTTAGCCCTTCCCAGTAGTCGCTTCCTATCAGATGCTTCAGTATGTCCATGTAACCTATGACGGCGAGGAAGGCCAACAGCGTGAAGATGACAAAGTATTTCATCGCCTTGGCGTAAGTCTCGCGGTTGTCCTTGTCCTTCGCCTTGCCGAAGACGAACGGCTCGTAGGCGTAGCGGAAGGCCTGAGTTATCATTGCCATTATCATGGCAATCTTGCTGGCCGCGCCGTATATGCCGAGTTGCGCGTGGGCATCGGCACCTTTATATATATAGGGGAAGAGGATTTTGTCAGCCGTCTGGTTCAGTATTCCGGCAATGCCGAGCACCAGTATGGGCCAGCTGTACGAGAGCATTCGGCGCATAAGGGCGCGGTCGAACACGTATTTGAAGCCAGTCAGTTCCTTCACCAAGAGGAACATCAGCACGCCGGAGCAGAACAGGTTGATGTAGAAAGCGTAGCCTACGCCCACCTCCGGCGAGTAAATCTTGCTTACAAAGCCATCGCCGCCCGTGCTTTCGTACCACGCCGGGAGGGCAAGGAAGAACACAAGGTTGAGCGCGATTGACATTACAATGTTAGCCAATTTGAGCGCGGCGAACTTCACCGGCCGCTTCTTGTACCGCAGGTAGGCAAACGGTATGCACTGGAACGCGTCGAGCGCGACGGTCACCGCCATCACCCATACGTACGAAGGGTGCTCCGCATAGCCCATAGCCGCCGATATGGGCGATATGAACGTAAGCACAAGCACGATGAAAACGAGCGACGTGAAGCCTACCGCCATGAGCGCAGTGGAGTACACACGCCGAGGGTCTTCGCCCTCCTTGTTGGCGAAGCGGAAGAAAGTTGTCTCCATGCCGTATGTCAGAATGACAAGCAGCAACGCCGTATAGGCGTAGACATTGGTGATGACGCCGTAGCCGCCGCTGGCCGCCGACAGCGTAGCCGTGTACAGCGGCACGAGCAAATAATTGAGGAAACGCCCCACGATGCTGCTCAGTCCGTAGATTGCGGTGTCCTTTGCAAGAGCTTTTAAACCGGCCATAGCTTTAAAGGTGTTATGTCATTATAATCTTTCAATTACATTGCGGCAAATGAAAACACCCCTTGTAGGGACATAATTCATTATGTCCGCACGTTTCGTGAGAAACGTATTTATACCGGCGCCGACGCTTGCGATACGCCTTTCCAAGGCGTGCGGACATAATGAATTATGTCCCTACAAGGGGTGGCGCGTTCCTTTGAAGGGGTGGTTTAACGCAAAATGTTTATTGCTTTATATATTTCGTCAACATCAGTTGTATGTTCTTCGTTCATTTTATCATGCGTCCATCGTTCCGGATTTGTTGCAATGTACTCGTTTATGAAGTCAAACATACGTTGGTTTTTTATTATAATATCGTAATATGAACGCTGCCAGAGCCTTATGTCAACCTCTTTCCATCTGTCGGTTTCCATCTTTTTATGGTATAGCCGAGATGTCACAGCCTTAAACTGGCGCATTACTTCAGACTGGCGCATTACTTCAGGTATGCTATGTTCTTTTTCGTTGAGCAAAATAGCGTGTACGTGGTTTGGCATCACGACGCTGTTCAGCACTTCCAGTCCTTTGAAACGAGTTTCCATGTCGGCGATACATTCTTCAACCATCTTTCCTGCGCAGTTCAGCATCAGTTGTCCATCTGCTATATGTCCGAAAAGTTCGCGCCTGCCTTCGGTCACTACCGTTACAAAATAGCACCCTACGGCGGCATAATCATATCCTCCCAACCGTAAATTCTTATGCTGTTTTAAATTCATTCACCTTTAAAAGAACAAATAACAAACCGAGATTGCCGCGATGACTCCGGCCAAATCCGCCAACAGTCCGCAGGCAACGGCGTGGCGCGTGTACCTTACGCCGACGCTGCCGAAGTAAACGGCGAGGATGTAAAAGGTGGTGTCGGTGGAGCCTTGGAAGATGCAGCTAAGGCGGCCTACGAACGAGTCGGCGCCGTAGGTTGACATCGCGTCAACCATCATGCCGCGCGCGCCGCTGCCCGAGAGGGGCTTCATCAGCGCGGTAGGCAACGCGCCTACGAACTCGGTGTCGCCGCCGCAAAGCTCGACGAGCCACGCTATGCCGTCCACTATGGCGTCCATCGCGCCCGAAGCGCGGAAAACGCCGATTCCAACGAGGATTGCCACAAGGTAAGGTATTATGCGTACGGCTGTCATGAAGCCGTCTTTCGCACCTTCGATGAAGGCGTCGTACACGTTCACGCGCCGTCTCATGCCGGCCAGGATGAAGCCGACGATGACGCACATCAGCATGATGTTGGCCGCCGAAGTGCTGACAAGGTTCATCCGCTCCTTGTCCATCGAGCCGAAAAGCCATATGATTGCCGCCACGGCGAGGCTCATTCCGCCGAGCGTAAACAGCATGGTGCGGTTCAGCAGGTTGATGCGCTGGGAGAGGCTGGTGACGATTACGCCGGCCAGCGTCGAGAAGAACGTGGCGATGAGTATGGGTATGAACACGTCCGTTGGCTGCGCCGCGCCGAGCTGCGCACGGTAAACGAGTATGGAGACGGGGATGATGGTAAGTCCCGACGTGTTCAGCACCAAGAACATTATCATCGGGTTGGTTGCCGTATCCTTCTTCTTGTTCAGGCCTTGCAGCTGCTCCATGGCCTTTAGGCCGAGCGGCGTGGCGGCGTTGTCAAGGCCGAGCATGTTGGCCGCGATGTTCATGAAGATGGAGCCTGTTGCCGGATGGCCCTTCGGTATGTCAGGAAACAGCTTGGTGAACACTGGGCTCAGAACCCTCGCCAGCGCGTCCACCACTCCCCCACGCTCGCCTATTTTCATCACGCCGAGCCACAACGAGAGCACGCCCGTCAGTCCGAGCGAAATCTCGAAGGCGGTCTTGGCCGACGAGAACGTCGAGTTCATCATGGCCGGAAACACCTCGGTGTCACCCATGAACAGGAGCCTCGCCATCGCGACGATGAACGCTATGAGGAAAAACGCTATCCAAATGTAATTCAATACCATACAATTTGCAAAGATAGTGCAAGCCGAGCGAAATGCAAAATAAAAGCGAGTGAAACGAGGTTTTATTTTCAATACACCTTTAAAATATTACATGCCTACAACAAAAAAGCCCGAAGAAAGACCTTCGGGCTTCTGCGCTTCAAGATGGGCTTGAACCAACGACCCCCTGATTAACAGATTTCGGTGCTATTGCCAATAACTCTTTGATATCCAGCAAATTAATTAACTCTTTGCAAGTATCGAGGTCAACTTTAGGTAAACCACACACTGCATCAACAAAGATACGAATAAATATTGAGAATGCAGATTATATCAATAAATTTGTTGTATTTATATCCGATGTAAACATGAATTTTCATAGTTAACCAAAGGCAAATGTAAACAACAATACAATCATCCACTCATGCGGCGTGAGCCTACAACAAACGAAAGAAAAAGAAATGCAGCCTTTTTACATGGATTTCATGGTGATACTTATATATGTACCATATTGAAAGAAAAAATCCTGCATTCTGTTAACCATGAGTTGAATAATGTGCAGGTTATTTCTTTTGCTGATATAGCTGACATTGAGGTCTTAATCATATATTACAATCATCCAGCCAATTACCTTTTAACCAAATATGTTTAAGTTTGTAGTTTCTTTATCACTTCTTTTCGTCTGATGTAGGCTCACGCTGCATGAGTAGATAAACGTATAATGACTTTACATGAAATGGATGCAATATTTCACTTAAAACGATGATAAATCTCTTCTACTTATTATAAACTCTTTTTCGAAAAACGGTTATATTATAAGAAACAGTGAAAACATAAACACCTAAACAACAAGCATTTATATACATATTAACACATTTTTATTTTTCAGTTCTTTCTTTTTATGCCATCATTTCAAATAATATCGGCTATCAGTATGTGGCCCTTCTTTTTCTTCTCTGCCAACTTGACATATATATATTCAAGCAACACAATATGCCTGACGTGTGAACTGATAATTGGAAATGTCTGCTGACCAGAAGTTTTATTGAAGGTGACTATAACAACAATACCACAAATTCCGCCATAACAGGCTACCACTATTTAGGTGGCGTAGCTTTGACTCCATAAAGAAAAACTAAAGCGAATAATATCACAAAATATTGTCACTATGCCGCATCATTTATCTTCACAATTATATCATAAAAAAGATGACCGTTTTCTCTGTCCAGCTTATATATAGCATTCATTGTGCTTTGCGTAAGAGTAAACCTTGAATCTTGACGATATACGCTTGTATAACCCCTATCATCTTCTATAATCATAGGTAATTGCGTTTGATATTCCGCCAATAAGTTTTCTTGGATTTTATACTTCGCAGCAAGAAGTTTCATTAAACTGTTAACCTTTGTGTTTAAATTATTAAATTTTACCTTGAGCATTTTAGGACTTTCTTTGCTTGACATTACACTGGAAAGCAAATTTCTATATTCATTCTGTATAATAGAAACTTCGCTTATGAAATAATCCTTAATACTCCTTTCGTTATTCAACCTCTTTTGAATAGTTTTTACTATCCAAATAGAAACGCCGGCAGTAACAAAAATCCCAACAATATCTACCAATATCTGTATAACATCGGTGATATTATTATCAACGTTCAATTGAAAACAATTAGTTATTAGTGACATTTTCCCACACTTTCCTTTCAAAACCATTATTAGTAAGCCTAAACCAAGGATTATGAACCTGCGTTTTTTTAGGAGCTTCATGCTCTTTCCGTCTTTTTTCCCATGTTGGTATAGTCATTTCTAACACTTGATATTTAATATGTGGGTCTTTTTCAGATTGCAAGATAAGATTATCTTTTACAATTTTTTCAGAAAAGTCATATACAAGATTGCCGAAGGCTTCGTCAATAAATGATGGCGAATAGCCATCATCTTCAACGTCATCGAGAACCACTAACAACTTCTCGTGATTATCCAAAGCCTCTTTAAATTTTTCATTAAGCATCTTGTGATAAAAGTCCTCGCCTGAATGCTCACTAATATCACAATATCTTAAACCAGTAAATAAAGAATAGTCTTTTGCTATATTTAGTGTCATAACATTAATTTTGCAAACGATTTACATTCAGTTCCCACGTATATAATGTGCCTCTAAAGGCATTCCTTTTATTGGCAAAGATAACACTTTTATTCATCTCCTCAAAGTTTAAAAGAACATTGTTTGTCAGCACACATAATTTTTCAACTTTTTTATCTGTATTTAAAGCCTTTATACTTGGTAATCCGTTGTTTCTATTAACATCTGTAGATGCAGAACCATATTTGCGATTAAATGCTCCATTTAAAATTTCCATATCATTTTTAGTAATCCAGTCAATTACTTTCACCGTGAATTTACGTTTAAGTGAATTTAATATCCCTTGTCCTAAATCTGTTGCTACAAACACGACTTTATCGTCTTCATATTTTATTCCTATCATCCAAAACTTGTTGAAAGCGTCTCCCCATTCAATAGAATTTCCGCATATTTCTTTTAAGACTGATTTAAGTCTAATCTGAGGAATATAACAACCCAATAAATGTTCAGAACTTTTACGCAGAAGTTCTGAAATAGATTTAGATTGTTTTGTCGTCAAAATTCCATTTCCTTTTTCAATATTTAATATCACAGATTTGCCACTATAATTAAATTTACGCCCAGTCATATCATACAAATCTTTCAGAAATCCTGCATCAATCAAAAATTGACGGCAATCTGCATCTTGAGGTAAATTTCCCCTTAAAGGTATGCCTCTATTTGTTAATTCTCTATTTACAGCTTTAAATAGGACAATTGTTGGAAAGTCTAATTTCACAATTTTAGATAAGTCTAAATTTAAAGCACATTTATTGTATCTCTTATAGCCATAAACAGAGCGCATTTTTGCGAAAAATTTTGTACAATCATACGGATTTTCTAAGAGACAAAGATTTTCTGGTGCTTCAATAAGTATTTCATTTTCACGAATGGAATATTTCTTACGCTGAATTAAATGCGATGACTTTCGACGACGTACTTTATATCTATTACGCATAAACTGCAAATATAAAGTACGTTGATGCTTTTTGTATTTTTGTAATGCCGAACAACCTTTCATTCTAATGAATATTTTTGCAAAGCTACAAAATTTGCCCGAAAAGCGCCATATTTCTTTGTTAAGTTTATTTAACTATTCAGCAAAATACACATGATAACAGCAAGTTAGCAATCCGACAGCCTATTCCAGCCCGAAAATCCGCAGTTTTCAGGCTTATTCTGTCCAAAGAAAAATTGTCGTCAAAGTTAATAGCCCCAAAAACAATAAAACCCCTTGAACTTATGAAACGTACAGTTGGCAATAATATAGGCAAATTCAAGTTACTTGTGGACTTGCATCGGGCGTTCCCATTTATGCCGAAATCAAAACGACAGCGTAAAAATGTATCGGCTCCGTTAAATTCACTTAGGGTATTCCGCAACAGGGCTTTCCATAATGAATCAATTTGCTAGAACATTAACAAATGTAAAAGACATACACCATGATATTATTACCGTTATTGGCTGGATGAACAAAGACGTACCTGAATGGCTTAAACTTACGGATAGATTTTATGAAGTTTACAATGAAATATGTAAAAATCATGGAATGGGAACAATAAAATTGAATGTCTTTTCGGTCGATTATATTATCTCGAAAAAATAAAATAAAAAAGAAGGACAGCCGTCTATGGCCATCCTTCCCCTTATATGTTAAAATTGTTCCTTACTTACTGTCCGTCTTCATACCAATAAACGTTCAAGTTCTCTGTTGTCATCCACTGGCAATTATTCAATATAAAACCGTATTTGTCCTCCAACGTTGAAAGATGTTCCTCGAAGTCGTCGTATCGTTCGGATTCTTTTATCTCGTCATCAGTCAGCCTGATAATGTTCAAGGCACCGATGCAGAAGTCGAGGATTATAACATACCTTGGTTCCATTGTCTTTCAGTTCTTATCAAGTGGATGTTAGTTGCCATGGGATAGAGCCGTTTTACTTTTCCGTATGCCGTCATCTGGTTATTGGCGTTTACATTAACATTCCGTTTTACGCCATTGATTGTAATGTTAAAGTGGTATCTAATCATTTTTACTGTTGTAGTTTTATTGAGTTTTCTTGCTGTTATAACAAAAACAAGGATACGTGATTTTCGGTCTTTTGTCACATTTACCGTTGTCACATATCCCTGCATTTAAGAGAGTGTCTTTTTTTACGTATTCAAGCGTTTACCAAAAATCGTAGTTTGATAGAAGGTGATTTTTTATGTATTTGATTTTCTTCTGCAACCGTAATTCCTGTAAAGACTTGAATATCCTATAATCAGACCGCTTGTTTTCTTAGCCATTGTTTTACCTTGGTTTCATAATTTTCGCAATATTCCACGTTTTCGTCTATTACCGAAATGAGGTTGTCAAGATAAACGTTTTCTATTGTAATTCTGTTTTTGAGATTGTCGTCAGGAGTAAGGGTAACTGTAAATGTATCCGAGCCTTCGTCATACTCGACTCTTACATAACCCGTCATCTTGAAGCCCTGTACATGAAACTCCGTGCCATTTTCCAATGTCCTAACCGAAGCGAAGCATATTCCCCAGCTTAAAGGAATTACACTGTGCTGGAATACTCGCCAAATATATCTTGCCATTGAGGTGCTGTTTTCTGTCGTGTCCATAATCCTTGTTGTCTTGTTTTTTTATTGTTTTGAATTTGATGTTTTGTTGATTAAGATTACACTGAAAACCATCCGAATTATAAAAGGTCGTCAATCAGCTTGTAAAAGACCATGTTTTGCATTCCAATAGACCATGTTTTATAGCCTCATTTGCCGTCTTTTGTATCGTCGTTTTCATCGTGCCTTTAATTGGTTGATATTCAGCGATATAAGAAAATGTGATATTTGATTAAGCGACATCCCCGTTCCTTTCGTAATAGAGTTCTGCTGCTGCATCGTCACATATCATTGCAAAGTCGTCAAGTCCGAGCAAGGGGTATTCCTCATGATAAAAGGAATGAAGGTCGGCAGGTGTCAATGTTGGGTCTGAAATAAGCGAATCCCTTACCAGTTCATACATTTCCTCATACTGTTCCCACCAAACCAACTGGCAGTCATAACCCTTCATCCGTCCCGGTTCATGAGGATATACTTTGGTGCAAAGTGTGATTATATGCTCAATGAAGTCCAAACATTTCATCAGGTCGTTCTTGTCGGTGAACTCATTGTCCGTGTGTGGCTCATAATAACCGCAGCTTATGTTGATGCAGGATATTGCCAGTCCGTTCTCCTTCAGCTGCTCAACGTCGGTCATCATTCCTTCCGTCGGTGTATAGCCAAACTTTTCAGGCGTTATGTCCTTTATGAAATCGTCCGAGCAAATGTCCATGAATCCGATATGAGTTATAATGTCTGAGCATCCCCTTCTATCCGGCTGTATTACAAAGCGGCAGTCGTTAAAGAAATCCATGTTTGCCTTTGAGCTTCCGATGCAACCAACTTCCTCACCAACAAAGAATGCCACTTTTATGTTGTCGAACTTCTGGAGGCATTGAAGGCATAACCATACACCGTTCTTGTCATCAGCACCCAAACTGCAAAAACTCCTTTCCTTGGGACTATAACCAAACAATAAGTCCTTGGTTTCTATCACCGTAAAATCTGTCGGATGGTATTTCTGTACCTGATCCAAATGAGCAACCATACAGGGATATGTATCTGATGTTCCCTTCGTCATGTAGATGTTCCCCGTGTTCCAGTCAAGTTCTATCTTAACGTCTTGTATGTTCTTGTCAACCCACTTACAGACGAAGGAAATAATCTTGCCCTCGTATCCTGACTTCGAGTGGATTTTATAAAGCTGTTTTAAAAGTTTGAAGTCCATATTTTTTACGTTTT
>CAJJWN010000026.1 GCA_905196835.1 uncultured Prevotella sp.
AGAGCATCGACGTGCTCAAGGACGCATCCTCTACCGCCATCTACGGTGCGCGCGGTGCCAACGGTGTCATCATCGTTACGACCAAGAGCGGCGTGGAAGGCAAAATCCAGGTTAACTTCAATGGTTCGCTCGGTTGGAAATCTATCACAAAGGAAATTCCCGTAATGGACCCGTACAACTACGCTTACTACCAGTATGAGCTTGCTACTGCCGGAACATCGTCAATAACATCAGACTACGGCAATTACAATGACCTTGATATCTGGCGTTCGGTAGACGGAAGCGACTGGCAGGACGACATCTTCGGCCGCACTGGTACACAGAAGATGTACAACGTGAACGTGAGCGGTGGTTCGAAGGAGGTGAAGTTCAACCTCGGTTTCTCACATACAGACGAGGAAGCCATAATGTACGGTTCCGGTTATGCAAAGAACAACGTCAACGCCAAGTTGAACGCGAAGCTGAACAAGTGGCTGACCTTGGACTTCACTGGCCGTCTGGCATTCACCAAGCTTGACGGACTTAGCGGCGGTGCAGACACAAATGAAAGCAACGCGGCCAACTCAATTGTGGCTAACACCATATTGTACCGTCCGGTTGAGCCGCTGTCAAGTTCTGATGACGATTCGGAGAACAGCCTGTCAAACCAAAGGACGCCTATGCAACGTATTACAGGTACATATAAGTATCAGGAGCGTTTCCAGCAGAATTATAACATAGGATTGAGCTGGCGTCCGTTCAAGGGATGGACTTTCCGTACAGACTTCGGTTATACATGGAGGTACTACAATACCGACCAGGCTTGGAACGGTGATGCTACAATGAGCTCAAGGCTCAACGGTCAGGGTAACCCTCAGGCCGTATTGACAAGGGAGTCAAGGAAGCAGTGGCGCAACTCTAACACCATTACTTATGATAACGACAAGCTCTTCGGCGGACGCGACCGCATCAACGTACTCATCGGACACGAGTGGAGCAGCTCGCAGGAAACATCTAACGAGCAGACTTCAATAATGTTCCCTGAAACGATGACACCCAGTGAAGTGCTTGCCAACATGAGTGCGGGCGAGGCTATGCGCAATGTCTCAACCATTGGCGAGGAGGACAACCTTCTTTCATTCTTCGGACGTATTAACTATACCTTGGCCGACAAGTATCTGGCTACATTCACTGTACGTGCCGACGGTTCATCCAAGTTCGCCAAGGGTAACCGCTGGGGCTGGTTCCCGTCAGCCGCATTGGCATGGCGCATATCAGAAGAGAACTTTATGAAAAAGGCTCAAAGCTGGCTTTCAAACCTGAAACTTCGTCTCAGCTTCGGTATGGCAGGTAACAACCGCATACCTGCAGGCTCAGTACGCTCTGTGTTCACATTGACAGAGCCTGCCGACCACGGACCATACTTTAACGAGACTGGTGTACCCATGCTCCGCCACGGTGACACACTGTACAATCCTGACCTGAAGTGGGAGACCACCATCACCCGTAACATCGGTATCGATTACGGCTTCTGGAACAACCGCATCAGCGGTACGTTGGACTTCTATTGGAACACAACCGATGACCTGCTTATGCGCAGCCTTATCCCTGCCACAACAGGTTATAGCTACCAGTACCAGAATTTTGGCAAGACATCAAACAAGGGTGTCGAGTTCGCCCTCAATGCAGTGCTTGTGGACAAGAAGAACTTTGGCTTGAACTTCAATTTCAACATAGCCTACAACCGCAACAAGATTGAAGAGGTGGCAATGGACAGCCCGTGGCAAATCAACGAGTTTGCAGGCTCTACGTTCGCAAACTATGAAACCTTCCGCATAGAGGAAGGCGGACGCCTTGGCGAGATTTGGGGTTACAGGTCAAACGGCTTCTTTACCGTGTACGACCCCGCAACAGGCACCGGCGACCTCGTGCTGAACGGCACACGTTGGGAACTTGCACCCGGACATGCACCAGACAACAGTGCAACGCTTACCGGAGGAAATCTCTATCCTGGCGGAAGAAAATACAAAGTTGACGAAAACGGCGACCCAATCAAGTCGCGCCTCGGCAACACCGTGCCATCAACAACAGGAGGCTTCGGTATAGATGGCCGCGTTGGCAATTTCGACTTCAACGTATTCTTCAACTATTCTCTTGGCAACAAGATTGTCAATGGTACAAGAATGGCCAATTCGTTCTACACCGGAACAAGGCAGCACCAGAACCTTATAGCCGACTTCAACGTAAGCAATCGCTATACATGGATTGACCCGGAAACCGGCCTCAACATCGGTCGTCCTTCGTCAGGCACTGTAACAGCATACGGAGGAGCAGACGCGATAATGGCACGTTTGAACGAAATCAATGCCGGAGCACGAACCTATAACCCTGCGGCTGTAACACAGTTGTATTTCAGTGACGACGCGATAGAGGACGCCGATTTCTTGCGTTTGCAGAATATAACCATAGGCTACACCCTGCCGAAGAAGTGGGTACGGACTATATGGCTTGAGAACGTGCGCATTTACTTCACCGGCTACAACCTCTTCTGCTTCACCGGCTATGACGGCTACGACCCCGAAGTAGACACCAGCAGCAAGAGGAACCCGATGACCCCGGGTGTTGACTACGCAGCTTACCCGAAGAGCCGCACATTCGTGGGAGGTATTAACATTACATTCTAAATGAAATAGGGTTATGAGGTTGTTATACGGTCATACGGTTATGCGGTTTTAAGATACCACAAAACCAAATAACCGCAAAACCTAAAAAACGTAAACTTCCGTAAAACCCAATAACCGAATAACCGCAAAACCTAAAATAAAATGAAAAAGATATTTTCAATACTGATGCTCGCCGCAGGAGTCTTGGCAACAACATCTTGCTCTGACTTCTTGGACCAGACATCACCGTCCGAGCAGACCCCGGAAACCATTTGGGAGTCGGCATTCTTTACGGAGGCGCGCGTAAACCAGCTTTATGGCGGCATGATTGACGGCGACCGCACATACAATCAGGACATCCCTATCAAATGGGGTCTTAACACAGACATTGAGCTTTGCGACGGTCTTGGTGCCAACGCAACCAACCCGACCCACCCGCGCGGCGTGGGCAACTACAGCGGCACTCCTGCTTATCAAAACTTCTCACGCTCATGGGACGACATGTACGCAATCATCGAGGATGCCAACACTAACATTGAAGGCATACGTGGCAGCAGCATGTTCAATAATGGTACAGACAGTGAGAAGGCTATGATGCAGCGATACCTTGGAGAATGCCTTACAATAAGGGCAATGATTTACTTTGACATTCTGCGCTACTGGGGCGATGTGCCATTGAAGCTCGAATCGTCAAAGCCTAATTTAAGTAACGCTTATGTTGGCAAAACTGACCGCGACGACATCATGGACACGCTTATGATTGACCTTGAAGAGGCAATTGACTTGCTGCCTTGGGCTGATGACGTGGCTGGATATACAACCGAACGCATCACGAAAGGCTATGCACACGCTCTGTTGGCGCAGATGGCCATGACGCGTGCCGGATGGGTGATACGCGAACAAAGGAAAGAAGGATATGAGGAAGCTACAGAATACAGCGACCCGAACTATCCGACCATGCGCCCTGATGCAACAACACGCAGAGCACTGTACGAGAAGGCTTTGAAGCATTGGAGTGCAATTATAACCGATGGTACTCACAGACTCAATCCTTCGTTTAAGAATGAGTGGGAGCTTATCAATAAATTGCAACTTGACCAGACGTACCATGAGAATCTGTTTGAAATACCTTTCGGCCTTGGCGATAAGGGCGAGTTGGGCTATACAATAGGTGTGCGCATGAATTTCGGTGATGTCACAACTACAAATTATGGTCAGGGAAACTCGTCAGGTTCGCAAAAAGTAACGTCGGAACTGTTTTACTCTTACGACCCCAACGACACGCGTCGTGACATAACTTGCTCATATATCGACATCAGGCCTAACACTGAACGCGTAGGAGTGGAGACCATGTTGGGTAACGCTCCGTTCGGTCTGTATGTTGGCAAATGGGACGTAAGGATGATGAGCGACGCATGGCTCTCACAGAACTTGAACGCAAACGGAAAGCGCGGCTATGGTATCAACGTGGTGAAGATGCGCTATTCACAGGTGTTGCTGTATTACGCAGAATGCCTGAACGAACTGGCCGGACCTGACGGACATTACGAGGGCGATGCCGGTATTACGGCTCGCGAAGCCTTGATGCAGGTGCATACACGCGCCTTTGAGGGAGCAAATGTAGCTGATGCACAGGCGTATGTCAATGCTATTGGCGGAAAAGACGACTTCTTCAACGCTCTTGTACAGGAGAACGCATGGGAGCTGGCTGGCGAAAACGTGCGCAAGTGGGACCTCATCCGTTGGAACTTGCTTGTGCCGAAAATCATGGAGGCTAAGCAAAATTATCTGAAGCACCTTACTGACGGTACATATCAGAAGACGGTTTACTTTAGATATACAGACGACACCAAGACCAAGATTGACCCGGCATCTGTAACATGGTACACCAATGCGGACGAGGCAAAAGCTGCGTACGATGCTTTGCCTGCCGAGGAAAAGGCATTGTGGAGTTCTGTAAGCTCTTATGGTAACAGCGACCCGACAAAGACGGACGATACACAGATATATACCAACCTGCCCAACATATCCTGCGGGCTTGTAGGCAGCACGGTGGTATCTCCTGACTACGGTACAATCATTGGGTCAGGCCCGGCAGAGCCGTCCGTAATCAACCGCTATCTGATGCCGTTAGGCTCTACTACAATCTCAGCATCCAATGGAGTGTTGCACAACTCTTACGGTTACAGCGATTAACAATACAAGCACTTTAAAGAAACATCAAGATGAAAACTATAAGAAAAATATTCAGCTACACGATGGGTCTTGCCGTCGCACTTTGCGCTGCGGCGTGTGCCGACGAGAACGACTGGGACGTTGACAGTTCGTTTGACAGACTGTTCGGTGTAGCCAACGACGCCCTTGACGTTAACGAGGGCGACACATGGGCCGAAGTGGTGTTTGAAGGCTTCAGAGGCACAGAGTATTTCGTTATCGAAGTAAGCACCGACTCGTTGACTGACGAAATGGAGATGGGCGCATCGCCCAACTCCATCGTCTACGGCGATGACCAGAGCATAACGTCTTCGCCCGATACCATACGCGGACTGCTCGGTGAAACCAAGTATTTCATACGCATAAAAGCCTGTTCGGCTACAACACCAGACTCGAAGTGGGTTTACTTTGACAATGGCGACGGCGGAACATCATTCACCACGCTGGCGGAGCAAATCTTCAATACTCCGACGGCAGCCGACATGAGCGACGAATACATAAACCTGACATGGACACCTGGTGCAGAGGTTACACACATCACCGTGACTACGCCTGACGGCACACCGGTAATGGATGACATCATCCTCTCTGATGAAGCTATAGCCAACGGAGAATACAAGGTTGAAAACCTTACACAGCTTACAACCTACGTGTTCACCATATACAACGGCGAGAAGAAGCGCGGCCAACTGGAGCTGACAACAGCGGCATCAATGCCGGATGCGGACTATCAGACAACTGTCCCGGCAACAGCTACCGTACTTAGTCAGGAAATCATCGACCAGGCCAGCGAGGAAGCGCTTGCAAAGCCCGGTATTGACCCGACAAACTACAGCGTCACCATAGGCATACCGGCAGGAATGACACTTGATGTACACGGTACCGACGAAGACACGGGCGACGATACCAGCATAACAATTCCCGACGGAATGTCGGTTACATTCTTTGGATTGGCCGGTGGCGAGGCTCCAACGCTGAATGCAACAAAGAGCATCGACATTGGCGGCACTCACGCTTACATTCGCTTCAATAACGTAAGTTTCACGGATGGTGGTTGCCAATACCTCATCAACCAGAGCAAGGCGGCGACAGTAGCCGAACTGACGTTTGAGGGATGCAGGCTGACTGATTTCGAGCGCAGCTTCGTCCGCTTGCAGGGTGCTGACAATGCCAAGACGATACTGAACCTGAACGTGAACAACTGTGTGGTAAACAATGTGGCGCAAGGCTACTCAATGTTCTTGTGGAAAGACAACAATGGCGTTGTGAACAACCTTAATGTCACAAATTCCACATTCGATGTATTCACACGCTCATTTGCAGAAATTACGGGTAACGACACAGGTACTACAATAAACGTAAGCGACTGTACGTTCTACGGTGGTCCTGATAGCGGCAGGTATATTGTAGATGCAAATGGCTCGACAGGTGTAAGCGTAAGCATTACAAGATGTATTTTTGCTAATGCGGGAGGCAAGGGTATTCGTAACGCCACTTCTAATATCACGGAAGTCTACTTCACAAGTGACTTCTCATTCAGTGGCAATTCGTTTGACCCGACTGTGCAATTAAGCGAAAGCTCTACAGATGTATTTGCAGACCCGGCCAACCATGACTTTACAATACAGGTAAGGAACGTTGAGGTTGGCGACCCGCGCTGGCTTGAATAAATAAACAAAAACCAACGTTTTTTATAATCAGGAGGGACAATTTGAATTGTCCCTCCTTTGTGTTCTCTCTGTTCTGGCGGATTTGCAATCCGCCAGTTCTTATTATAAGGATTTGCAATCCGATTACTGTTCCTTGTTTGTTGACGGCAAAGCGTAACGGTTTGAGCGGATTGCAAATCCTCATAGTATATTTCGGCGGATTACAAATCACGCCGAAACGTAAAGGATTGTAAATCACGCCGAAACGCAGAGGCCACCGAAACAAAGAAACAGTCTAAATACAGAAACCACTGAAACAGAATGCCACCTTTCAGTCAGCAAAAGACGACCTTTCAGCTTGCAAAACACGGTCTTTTACGTTGCAAAACACGGCAAATGGGAGGGCGAAAGGCCGTGTTTTGCGTAACGTTAATCGGGTGGATTTATTACAGGAAACGATGTCACACTGTCACGCGGCAGGTAAACCACTGATTGTCAAAAAGTTAAGCGTGACATTGGTGATGCGCTTAATGTTACCAATGTCACGCTTAATGTCACGCTGTAAACCGTTGGCACATAGGCTTTTACCGGTGGATGTGACGGTGTGACAGTAAAAGTAGTGAACGTGCCGTAAGTTTGTAGAACGTTAGTTAAAGCTTTGCAGACTTGTTGCTTGTACGTCCGTTCTTCGCTGTGCTTATAGTTCCACCGCGATTTTCTTCAAATCTTTGTCCATGCTCGACGTTCCTACAAGCAGCTCGTATGTGCCAGGCTTTATGCGCATTGTGTTGGTCGTAGCGTCCCAACACTCGAAGGCTGTGCGGGGCATGTCTATTGTTACGGCCTTTGTCTCGCCAGCCTTCAGCTCTACCCGTGTAAATCCGCGCAGCGTCTTTATGGGGCCTTCGGCGTCGGCGGGGTTGCGCAGGTAAGCCTGCACTATCTCTACGCCGTCACGGTTGCCCGTGTTAGTCACGCTGACGGTTATTTTGCCCGTTGCGGCGTCGTATGACGGCGCGCCTGTGACGAACGTTGTGTAGCTAAGGCCGTAGCCGAAGGGGAAGAGCGGCTCGCCGCGGAAGTAGCGGTAGGTGCGGCCGGCCATGCGGTATTCGTCAAACGGTGGCAGCTGGCTATCGTCCTTATAGAATGTTACGGGCAGTTTGCCGCCAGGGTTATAGTCGCCGAAGAGCACGTCGGCCACGGCGTGTCCGCCCTGTTCTCCGGGGTACCATGCCTGCAAGATGGCGTCACATGTCTCCAGTTCGGGGGTAAGTGCCACCGCGCTGCCGCTGCAATTGACAAGCACTACACGCTTTCCGGCCTCGTGCAGGGCTTTAAGTATTTCGCGTTGCGCCGCAGGCAGCTCTATGCTTGTGCGGTCGCCGTTGTCGAAGCCCGGCTCTGTCACCTTGGCCTCTTCGCGCTCAAGGTTGGGCGATATGCCGCCTACGAAGATTACTGTCTCCACGTCTTTTGCCCTTGAGGCCACCTCGTTTGCCGTTACGTTGTATACGGCGGCTATGTCAAAGTTGAGCGTAGCGGCACCCTTAAGCTGCATGTAGTCAACCTGCACGTCGTAACGACGACCTTTTTTTACAGTCAGTTTATTCTGTTTTATGCGCAGGCGGTCGGTTTTCCAGTTGTTTTCTATCGTGTCGCCGTTTACGATAAGCCTTATGCCGTCGTCGTTGGCGTAGAGTATGTTAAGTGTTTCGTCCTTGTCGGCGGTGAATGAGCCGTTGAAGCTTGCAGTGAAGTCTGTCAGTTGTACGCCGGGGGCGAAGACCGTGTTGCCGCCGTTGTCGAAGTGAAGGGCGTGCTCGTATGTTGCTTCATAAGTCGGTGTGCCCTCCATGCGGGTGTTGTTCCAGAAGCGTGCGCTCATGCCTTGGCGTCCGTCAGCCGTCCTCATCTTGCCGAATATGCTTTCGCTCTCGGTCAGTGATGTTATTTCGCATCCCTTCGTGTACTTTACGTTCCGGCCTAATTTGCCCTGTATGCCTTCAAGCACGGTTACCGAATGGCTTGGCTGGCCGTAGTATATGCCCCACAGCATGATGGAGTCGGCCGCGTTGGGACCCATCACCATTATCTTGCCTGCGTCTTTCCGCAGCGGCAGGGTGTTGTTCCTGTTATGCAGCAGCACCATCTGTTCGCGCGCCATTTGCAGGGCGAGCTGCTTGTGCTCCTTGCTGGCAATGACGCTCTGGGGTATGCGCGTCCATGGTACGAGCGAGTCAGCGTCAAAGTCGCCAAGCTCGAAGCGCGCCTCGAGCAGCCGTATTACGCTCCGGTCGATTTGCTCCTCTGTTATTTCTCCGGCCTTTACCGCGTCGGGCAGACGGCGGTAGTTGCTGCCGCATTCAACGTCGGTGCCGCTGATTACGGCCTTGGCCGACGCCGCGGCAGCGTCTTTCGACACTCCGTGCGCGCCCGGCCGCCAGAAGTCGCTGATGCCTCCGCAGTCGCTCACTACAAGCCCCTTGAAGCCCCATTCGTCGCGCAGTATTTGTTGCAGCAGGCGGTTGCTGCCGCAGCATGGGTCACCGTCTATGCGCTGGTAGGCGCACATCACCTCCTTCACTCCGCCCTCTTGTACGAGCGCCTTGAATGCAGGCAGGTAGGTTTCCCACAGGTCGCGCTCGGGCAAGTCTTCTATGTTGAAGCTGTGGCGCGTCTTCTCCGGCCCGCTATGCACGGCAAAGTGCTTGGCGCAGGCCAGCAGTTTCATGTATTTCCCGTCCGTCGGGCCTTGCAGTCCGCGCACTACGGCCAGTCCCATGCGTGCGTTCATGTACGGGTCTTCGCCGTAAGTCTCCTGTCCGCGTCCCCAGCGAGGGTCGCGGAAGATGTTGATGTTGGGCGTCCAGAACGACAATCCTTGGTATGTTGCTACGCGCCCCGTGCGCCGTTGCGCCGTGTTCTTGGCGCGCGCCTCGTCGCTCACGGCAGTGTAGATACGCTCCAGCAGGGCGTCGTCGAATGATGCTGCCATGCCTATGCACGAGGGGAACACCGTGCTAACGCCGTTGCGGCCTACGCCGTGCAGGGCTTCGCTCCACCAGGCGAACTCCGGTATGCCGAGCCGCGGAATGGCTTTCGACTTGTCCATCATCACTATTGCCTTCTCTTCCAGCGTCATGCGCGAGCACAAGTCAACGGCGCGCTCGTGCGCCGACAGCTCCGTGTTGCGGTAGGGCAGCGTCTGTGCGCCCGCGCCGATGGTGCAGGCCAAGGCCATCACGGCCAAAACAGTTCTTCTCTTCATGTGGTTGTTATTAGGTTTAGGTTATGCGGCAGTACCTATTTCGTAGAGAAATTCGGGTGCGAGGTCGGCTCCGTTAGCCCATTCAATTGTTATTGGGGTAAGTCCGTATTGGATGAATTTGTTTCTGTCAAGCAGTTCGCCGAACACATCGCCTGTAAGGAACGGACGCAAATCAACTCTTTTTACTGCTCCGTCGTTAAACTTCAAAAGCAGTTCATAATCTTTGATATAGTCAACATCTACAACTCGTAACATGGCTGAACTATTTGAAATAGGTATTGATGCCGTTAAGATTAACAATGCAAAGGTAAAAAATTATTCTTGCAAACGCGATAGTTTGAGTTTTATTTGCATAAAACCACCTGATTGTTAACAAAAAGAAAAGATGCACATCGCTGCGCATCTTCTCTTATATTAATAATAGGTGAACACGTCAAGTCGTCTTGTCTCACCTTCTCACTTTCTCACCGTCTTACCTTCTGATGAATTTCTTTCCGTTCTGTATGAGAATGCCCTTCGCGCTCTTGTCTACGCGCTGGCCGGAGAGATTATAGATAGGCGCGTTCTCGTCAAACTCTTTCTCAACGGTAATGTCGGTGATGCCGGTAGCTGTTTCTACTGATACGGGCAGGAGTTGTGCCTTATTGTACATGCTGACAACTGCTGTTATGTTATATTCCGTTTCATCGTTGGCATATTTTTCTACAACGTCATCAGCTCCGTAAAGCTGTATTTTGTCTGTACCATTCGTTGCGTAATAATTTGTATATTTCCCAGACACTTCGCTTGTTATCTTCACATTTTCAATCTTCACCAAGTTGTTCATGTATTTACCGTCTGTAGCGATGTCTTGTATAGTTGCGTTGAGTGGCAAAGCTTCTTCCTTGCTGTCTTCAATTTTTAAAGCGGACGTATTAGTGAAATTATTTTCTTTAACTTCATATAACCCATTGTGAATAGTAAAATCAACTTTTACAGTTCCGCTTACAGTTGCATTCTTGTTTAACTTTAATTTATTTGTATGGTAGAACAAGATAGCATATTCGCCGTCACGAACATATACGTCAGTACCATTTACATGAACTACTTTGCCGTCGTTGATTGTCAGATTAATGTTTTCTTGTGGAGCATCCAGCTTGTACAGGTCGGCAATAGTCATGTCTGTAAATTCAACCTTGGTGAACTCTTTGCTTGCTACGGTGCTTATGTTGCCGTTTTTCTCGGCGATGGCTTTTACCGTTGCGCTCTTATCAAGAGTGAACTTTACAGGTGATGTACCCTTGGCTGTTGTTGTAGTTGTCGGGTCTGTGCCGTCAGTTGTGTAATAGATTGTTGTGCCGTCAGCACCGGTGATTGTTATTTCTGTCGAGCCTTCAAACGGTGTCGTTCCTGTAATTGTCGGAGCTTCTACAAAATCGTCAGGTGCCTCTTCATAAGTTACTTCAATAGTAGTGATGTCACCTGTGCTATTTCCAGTATATGTTAAATCAACCGACTTTGCGCTTCCAGTCCAAGTTCCATTAGTATAATCACCAGTTTTCGTAGAGAAATTTTTACTACCATTGGTTGTAACCTTTGTTATGATGTAGTTACTGGTTACACTAATGTTTAGGGATGCGCTTTCTTTATATACACGCAAAGTTTTCTTACCACTTTTATTCCACCAACGGGTTTTACCATTTAATGTCAATGTGACATTTCCTTCTTTGCATTCATAGGGGGATTTATTGTACTCAGTCACACCTTGTCCACTAAGTAATGTCATTCCGTAAGCTTCCTCGCCAGTGAAATCAAATGTTGCGGTCTGTTGTGCAAACGTATTGCCGCAGACCATTGCCATAAGGCAAACCAAAGATAAGCGTAAAAATTTTCTCATAGTCGTAAGTTTTAAATTGTTATTAATTCTGCCGATAAGTGACATTATTTGGTTGCAAATATAGCGTTTCGTTTTTAATAACAAAATGTTTTGCTGTTAAAATTCGGTTAAGATGAATTAGCGGACAACAATAAGGAAAGATAGAACAATGCTTCCGCTGCGTTTGAAAACGGTCTACAGCTGTAAATTAAAGATAAAAGTGTAACTTAAAGCAGAATAAGTTACATTGTTTTCACGTAATTAACCTATGCTTTATGCCGGCTGTGCAGGCGTTTCCTCTTGTTTACAAAAGTAAATGAGGATGCGGTGTTTTGCTTTCTTTTTGATTTTCGTTGGATGCATAGAAGGGCATCGGCGTGAAATTTTTATCCGGTGGACGGAAAAAACGCACTCTCGCGTGTGCAAACGTAATGCGTTGATATGCAGTAAGATACGTTAAAATGCACCGAAGTGTGCAGACAGAAACGGCCTTTTAACATTTTTTCTACGGTATCTACGGGTGCTAAAGACCGTCTTCAAGGGTGGTAAAGGCCGTCAATACTACCCGTAAGGACGGCTCTTAATGCTGCAAAAGACGGTGTTTTGCACCCGAAAAGGCCGTCTTTCATGCTGCGAAGCATGGCTTTTCGTCGTGAAAGGGACGGTTTATGACCGCCTTAAATCCTATTTCAGCTGATTTTGTTGACATTTTGCCGTTGACACTTTGTAATGGGTTTATAATGAGAATGTCGCAAAGTGTCATTGCGCTTGGCGGCGCAATGCGTATGCAGACTTGCCCGAATGCCGGTTATGGTGTCGATATAACAATGCCGGGACTTCACCTTTGCGTGGCGAACCCCCGGCATTTAAGTGTTACTAAGTAAGGTGTTGTGTGCGGCGTTGCTACTTGTTCAGCTTGGCGACGTCGTAGCCCAGCTGCTCCATTTCGAGCGAAGCCCAGATGAAGGGGGCTATGCCCTTGCCGTCGTTGTCGCGTATAGGCTCGCTGATGTAATACTCGAACGAACCGTCGCGGCGGCGGCTCTTGGGGTTGTCAGGGCCGAGGCCTGACACCTCGCAGCAGCGTGTGAGCGATATTGTCTTGTCCGGGTTTACCTTGACAAACTCTTTCAAGATGCCCTTGTAGCCCTTTATGCCGGCTTTCTTCATGCTGTCCGAGAAGTAGCCGAGGCGCGAGCCTTTGAGCAATACGTAGGTGAACATCGACGAGGCGGTGGCTTCGAGATAGTTGCGCGGGTCGTCTACGTCGAGCACGTCGCGCCATACGCCGGTCTGCTTGTCCTGCTTCTTTACCGTAGCCTTCATCACGTTGTTGAGCATGTCGATTAGTTCGGCGCGGTGCTCGTAGTCTTGCGGTACGGCGTCAAGCACTTCGAGTATTGCCATGGCAAACCATCCTTGCGCCCTTGCCCATGTGTGCCGGGACAGGCCCGTCTGCTTGTCTGCCCAAAACATGCTGTTGGTCTCGTCCCAAGCGTGCTTCCACAGGCCGGTCTTCTCGTCGTATGTGCGGTTGTAAGTCTTGCTTATTTGCTCGAAAGCGTCGTCGTAATACTTCTTGGCTTTCTTCTCGCCTTTCAGGATAGGGGCGGCCATCGTGTAGAACGGATGACCCATATATACGCCGTCGAGCCACACCTGGTGGGCGTATATGGCCTTGTGCCACCACACGCCGTCCTTCGTGCGCGGCTGCTTTTCAAGCTGCTTGAATATTGTTTTGAGTGCCTTGTCCGACTTCTTTTCGGGAAACAGTTGGTTCATGCGCAGTATGAAGCGGCCCGGACGGGTGTTGTCAAGGTTAAAGTCTTCGTATTTGTAGCCCGTGATGTCGCCGTTCCCGGCTATCATCCTGGCAGGATATGCCTTCAGATAGCTGATGATGCTGTCGCCGCCATACGCCAAGTATGTGTCGAGCATGGCCTCGAGCTCTATGCCGCTGGCGTAGTTCCAGCGTGGCTTCTTGGCGAAGTCGAGCATGTAGGGCAGGGGAGTGCGCTTCATCTCGGAGTACGTCATCCACTCGCTGTAATGCTTGTAGGGATATTCGGAGAGTACGGTTGAACCGTTGATTACAAGGTTGTCGTAGTTTACTCCTTCGGTCTTGCCCTTGATGTAGACGGGCTTCGAGTAAACGCCGTCAAACGTGCAGTCTTTCAGGTTGATGTTGCTTACGTTGGTGCGGTCGTCGAACGCCACTATCATTACGCCGTACTTGCTCTTCTTGCAGGTGACGTTCTCCATGTAGACGTTGCGCACCGTGGGGTAAAATCCGCGCTTGGCTACCTCTTTCGGCTCGTAGTCGAGGTTGATTTTCAGCACCGCTTCGGCGCACTGGCCCACCTCGACGTTGCGCATGTAGATGTCCTCGATTACGCCGCCGCGTGCCGAGTTGGTCTTGATGCGCAGTATTCGGTCGAGGTTGGGGCTGTCCATCTTGCAGTTCTCCACGAACACATTGTTGCAGCCTCCCGATATTTCAGAGCCGATGACGACGCCTCCGTGGCCGTCCTTCATCATGCAGTTGCGCACTATGATGTTCTTGCTGGGCAGCCCGGTGTAGCGTCCTTTGCCGCCCTCGCGCCCGTCCTCGTTGCGTCCGCTCTTTATGGCGATGCAGTCGTCGCCGGTGTCGAAGACGCAGTTTTCAATCAGAACGTTCTCGCACGACTCGGGGTCGCAGCCGTCGCCGTTAGGCCCGTCGTTGTGCACGGTTACGTTCCTTACGGTTATGTTCTTGCTAAGCAGCGGGTGCATCACCCAGAACGGCGAGCGCAACATCGTCACGCCTTCGATGAGTATGCCGTCACACTGGTTGAAGTTAACCAACTGTGGGCGCAGGCCTTTGCCCTGTCCGAACACGCGTTGCTCCAAGGGCACGCCGTCTTCGGCCATTTTCAGCAGGTCGGCGCGTCCGCCGGGGTTCTGCTGTTTCTCGGCTACGGGCACGTCCTTGCTCTTCGGTGTCTTTCCGCTCATCAGCCACCAGGTGTCGTCAGAGGCGTTGCCGTCTATGGTGCCCCGGCCTGTTATGGCTATGTCGGTTTCCTTGTAGGCGTAAATCAGGGGAGAGTAGTTGATGCAGTCAAGCCCTTCCCAGCGGGTCTCGACGGGCGGATAGAGGCTGCGGTCGAAGGCGAAGAGCAGCGTCGCGCCCTTCTCTATCACAAGGTTTACGTGGCTCTTGAGCCTCAATGCGCCGGTGTTCCATGTGCCTTCGGGCACGACCACGCGTCCGCCACCTGCTTTCGAGCAAGCCTCGATGGCGCTGTTGATGGCTTTCTGGTTCTGTGCCGGCGTGGCTTTCAGCGACGCTCCGTATTTCGTAATGTCGAAAGTACGGTCGGCGAACTGTGGAGTCCTGATGCTTTGTTCAATCTGTTTGTACTTGGCATCGTCCCATCCCGATGCGTAAACCGCAAACGGGAACAACAGGCATAGCAGCAATGTCTGTATTTGTTTCATAGGTTTAAGTTTGTAAGAGTATTTGTTTATAGTTGACAGATTTCGTAGTTTTGGGTATATTCGGGTACAAATGTAGTGATTAAAATCTGAATATTGAAATTTATAAACTTATTTTTCGTATTGTCATTATATAATTAAGGTATGTTTGCAAAGCTTCCGTCAACAGACAGGTTGCGGCGTATTGTTAAGGTATGTATTGTTGATGGCGTAACTCCCTGTAAATTAATACAATGCAAAAGGCCATCTTTCGCGGTGCGAAAGATGGCCTTTTACAAGGTGATATGTGGCATATTGCAAGGCAAAAGGTGGCCTTTGGCCTTGCTGCCTGTCATTGTCTGCGCCAGAAGCGGCTTGTGATGTCTTCCAGACGGCCGTCGTCATGGCGTTTGTACAGCCTTTGGTTGGTGGTAGCCTGCTTCAGTCCGCCAAGCGTTTCTATGTAAGGCCCGAGCTTGACGTAGTCGAAAGCGTCGAGTACTGCCTGTTCTCTTGTCCGGCTGCGGCCGCTGTACCATCCCGTCTTCATGCCGGGATACCGTCCTCTTACATAGCGTGAGAGCGACGCTACGCCTTCGGGGTCGGCGTCGCCGCCCATGAAACAGAAGCACGTTGCCTCTCCTCCGTATTTCGACATCAGTCCGTCTACGGTGTCGGTCGTCAGCGGTTTGCCGGTGTCTGCCCACAGGTATTTGCTGTGGCAGCCCTTGCATCGGCACGGGCAGTTTGATATGTTCACGGCGATTGTCACCTCGTCGGGTATCTCCTGAAACACAATGTCTGTGTCAACGTATTTCAACATGTCCGCAATCAGTTAAGCCTTGATGTAATGTCTGCGCGCGGCTTCCGCCTGACGTGCCGCCGAGAAGTTGCTGACCCGTTTCAGATAGCCTATGACACGGGTCATGTAGTCAACGTTCTTGCTGTGGCAATGGGGGCACTCCGTCAGGTAGCGCTTGTCTATGTGGCCGCAGTCGTTGCACACGGTGTTGGGTATGTTGAACGTGAAATAGTTGCATCCCTCTTTCGCCGCGACGCGCAGCAGCTGGCGGTACTGCGTCTTCGACAAGTGTTCTTCAAGGTTCATGTGCAGCGCCGAGCCGCCGGTAAGGTGCTCGATGTAGGGCGCTCCGTGCAGTTTGAACTTGTCGAGGATGTTCAGCGACGGGTCTTCAACCACGTAGAAGTAGCTGTTGTAGCAGTCGCGCGGCACTGCGTAGCCGTCCTCCCTGTCCCATTTCGCGTGCTTGACGCCTACGTTTTCGGCCGGTATCATCTCGCAGTTGAACATCACGTCCTTAGTCCTGTACTGCTTGTTGTACTTTTCGATGATGCCGAGGACTGAGCGGACGAATGACAGGTAGTCGGCGTTGTCGTTGATTTCGAGGCCGAGGAACTCAGCCGCTTCCACCAAACCGTTAATGCCGATGGTGAGGTATTGGCGGCCGATGTTGATGTAGCCTGCGTCGAACAGCGGCAACATGCCGGCGCGTTGCAGTTCTTTAAGGTTCTCGTTGTATGCCAGCTGCACTTTATGAACAAGGTCGGTGATGCTGCAAAGGAACTCTTTGTAGTCAACGCCGCTGTTCACCGCGTACTGTATGCAGCGGTTCAGGTTGATTGTGAGCACGCTTTTCGAACCGGTTGACACGCCTCCCGCGCCGAGCGTATAGCTGAAGCCGTTGTCCTGTATCTCGTTGCGCAGGCGGCAGCACGAGCTTAGCGAGTCGGCATTGTCGCTCATGTAGGTGAAGAACGAGTGTCCCTCGGCGTACATTTCGGCTGTGAAGTCGCCCCATTCGGTGTCAATAACGTCGCCGTCTTTTGTCAACAGGGCCATGGTCTCGACGGGAAACGTCAGCACGTTTTTTGTCCGCTCGTGGTTAAACCACTTCATGAAGCGCTTTTGCAGCCAGCTAAGTCCGTCCCAGTCGGGTTGGCTTCCGTCCGGGAAACGGAACTCGCCGAACAGGCTTTCGAAGTAAGGCTTGTCGTAATAGGCGATGTTCCAGAACACGGCCTGGTAGTTCCTTGCGCCTGTAGGCTGGTTGATTGAATATACTATTTGTTCGAAACAGTCGGTCACCACCTTGTCGATTGTGCGTTGCTTTACCGACAGGTCAACAACCTTTTCCGCCTCGCGCCAGTAGTCTTTGCCGTATTCCAGACCTATGAAGTAGTTGAGATACATGAGAAATTCGGGCGTGGCGCAGGCTCCGCTGAGCATGCTTGACACCATGAATACCATGTTGACGAAGCCTCCGCAGAACGACTTTAGGTTAGTGGGGGCTGTCGAGTTTCCGCCTATTGACACGGTTCCGCCTATCAGCCATGGGTACATTGTAATGGATGCGCAGTAGTTGGCAAGGCTCGTTTCGTCGTTCTTATATATAAAATGGTGGTCAAGCAGGTAGATATACTTGTCCGCCAGCTCTTTGCCATACATCTTTTTGATGCGCTCGGTGAGCAGCCTGCGGTTCAGGCGGATGAAGTTCGACTTGGGCAGTTCGCCTATCAGGGTGGCTATGTTCTTGTGCTCCA
This sequence comes from uncultured Prevotella sp., assembly GCA_905196835.1. Taxonomy (GTDB): domain Bacteria; phylum Bacteroidota; class Bacteroidia; order Bacteroidales; family Bacteroidaceae; genus Prevotella; species Prevotella stercoripullorum. Next base: position 17,653 of record CAJJWN010000026.1, read on the forward strand.
CGTTGGCGTTGGCGTCATATTTCGAGCCTGTTGCGGCGTTGCTGGCCGTGCAGTAGTCGGCAAGGAACTTCATCTTTTCCATCGTTTCGCGGTCTTCGGTATGCCGCTGGCGGTACAGCATAAAACTTTTTGCAACTTTGTAGAAGCCTTCGCGCATCAGCGCTTCTTCCACTTGGTTCTGTATGTCCTCTACGGTGATGCCGTCTTTAAGGTCGAGATGGCTTATTATGCGCGATATGCAGTTCAGGTCTGCCGGTTCTTTTACCGAGTCGAACGCCTTTATTATCGCGTTCATGATTTTGTCGAGGCTGAACCGTTCGGTGTTCCCGTCGCGCTTGGTGATGGTGAAGTTCATTGTGTTCATTGTCTTTATTTGGGTAAGATTGTTGTTGCTTATCGTATTTAAAGTTGTCCATTTGGGAAAACTTTTTTATATTTTGATTTTTAAAAGTTTTCTATTTTGAGTAACTTTCCGCGTGCAAAGGTATGAAAAGTTTTTCAAACAGGATTGCTTTTTACGCGTTTTTGAATTGAAAAACAAAATAAAAATACGCCTTGCCGTTTGTTGTCCGTATAGGGGACTGTTACAAACGGCAAGGCGCATGGCCTGCCTTTTATTGCAAACTTGAGGCTAAAGCTTGACTGACGATATGTCGACAAGATTGTTTACGATGGCATAAATCGTCAGTCCTGCCGGACTGTGGATTTGCAGCTTGCGCGCTATGTTGCGGCGGTGGGTTATCACCGTGTTGATGGATATGCAGAGATGGTCGGCTATTTCCTTGTTTGTCATGCCCTGCACGAGGCTCACTATTACGTCTTTCTCCCTGTCGCTAAGGGCTTCGCTGCCGTCTTGGTTCTGGTTTATCATCTTCGATATTTTCACGCTCACGTCGTTCTGCTTGTACTTCTGTTCAAGTTTCCTTATGGCGGGTATGAAGATGCTCTCCTCCACGAGCGAGTGGTTAGCCAGCCATTCCTCGTTGTTGTACAGCTTGTAGAGCGTGGCCGTAAGCTGGTTGTTGTGGTGTATGTCGCTCGGCAGGTATTTTATGATGATGTTTTTCAGCTCGCGCAGCTTCTGGTCGGTCTGTCCGTGCTTCTTCGAGAACGTCTCCATGTCGTAGTCGTTGCTTGCCTTGCCCTCCAGCAGGCCGTCAACGTAGGGGAACACGGTCTTCTCCTCGTACTGCATGTGCTTCTTTATCTCGTGCGCGTATTCGTCGTAAAGCTTCATTATGAGGCGCGCCAGGTTGTCGTTCTCGTCGAGTGCCGACTCAAGTTCCTTGCGGATTGTAGGCAACTGGAAGTTGAGGTAATACTCGTGTGACGCTTTCAGGTAGTGCAGCAGCGTGGGTATGGAGAAGCGTCCGCCGTCGTCGATGTCGCGGTGCCCGTTGATTGAGAAGTTTACCACGGCGAGAAACGTGTATGTGTCAACGCCCTGGTCCTCGCAGACCTCGCGCACGGTCTTGTCGCCGAAGCCGAGGTTGATGCCAAACCTGCCGAGACTTTGCAGAATGTTGTAGTTGTCGGCGATAAGAGAAATCATCTTGTCGTCGGCCTCGTACATCTTGTTGTTCTTCATTGTTCGCTCTTGTTAATGTCCGGCGGCCATGTATGGATACCGTCGTATGCCGTTATTGTCTGCAAAGTAACAAAATTTCAGCGAAACATGCAATCGCAACAAGTAGGTATTTTGCCGTGGCGCGCCGGCTTGATGATACCTAAATGTCGGCATGTAGGTGGTGCTTGTTTCGTCAACGTGCGTGCAGGCAGGCGGTTGGGTATGCCTTCGCGTTGCGCTCCATGTCGGCGGCATGATTGCAAGAGGCGGCAAATCGCGTTCTAAAAGGCCGTCTTTCAGCCGCTAAAATACGGCCTTTTGCAGTGCGAAAGACGGCATATTGGAAACTCGCTGGCAGTCAGCGAGTTAGCGGCGCAGTATGAATACGGGTCTGTTGCGGTGTGTAATGAGGTGGAAATGGAGTGCTGCCGTAGGCGCGATAAGCGTAATGTGTGAGCGTTAGGCTGCGTTTCGGCAATGCAAAATAAAAACTTGTTTCCCTCGTTTTTGAAGATTGCTCCGTTAAGACGCAATCGTGTATTGCGCTCAACTTGGATAAATTTCTTTCGCTCACGAAAGCAAAAACAATTTTGCTTTCATTTCGCTTAACCGAAATTTTGCACTATCTTTGCAGTCGGTAACGTGAACATCATACAGACATGAAGCATTTTTCAAGATACATTTTGCTGTTGTGCGCGCTGTTGTTAGTGTGCACCGAAGGCGCGGCTCAGGATGGTAAGTGGCGCGAGATGCACAAGGTGAAGGCAAAGGAGACCTTGTACGGAATAGCGCGCGAATACGGACTGACCGTTGACGAGCTTGTAAAAGCTAACCCGGAAATGGGCGCGCCCGATTACAAACTGAAGAAAGGCGACTATATCTTCATACCTTATGCGAAGGGCGATGCTGCAGGCAAGGCGGCACAGGGCGACGGCGTGCGGCCTGCGCAGACCATCCCGGCCGGAGCGTTGAGGGTGGGCGTGCTGCTGCCACTGCATAATGTGGACGGCGACGGACGGCGCATGGCGGAGTATTACCGCGGCCTGCTCATGGCCTGCGAGGACTTGAAGATGGACGGACACTCGGTGGCCGTCAGTGCGTGGAACGTGCCGGTGGACGCCGACATATACCGCACGCTGGTGAAAGACGGCGTGAGCCGGTGCGACATAATCTTCGGTCCGCTATACTCGAAGCAGGTAGGTCCGCTCTCGTTCTTCTCCAAAGACAACGGCATCAAGCTTGTCATACCGTTCTCCATAACGGGAGACGACGTTGACAAGAACCCAAACATATTCCAAGTGTACCAGTCGCCGGAGACGTTTTACGGCATGGCGGCCGACCACTTCGCCTATCGCTTCAAGGATTACAATGTCGTAGTGGTAGACTGCAACGACAAGACGAGCGACAAGGGCGTGTTTACATTCGACCTGCGGAAGAAACTTTCACGCAAAGGTGTGGCCTGCAACGTTACCAACATCAGCTCTGGCAGCGGCTTGTTCGCAAGGGCTTTCAGCGCGGTAAAGCCCAACATCGTGGTGCTCAACACCGCACGTTCGCCCGAACTGGGCACGGTGCTCGACATGCTCGACGCCCTTACGGGTACGCATCCTGAACTGAAGGTGTCGCTCTTCGGCTATACCGAGTGGCTGATGTACGCCAGCCATTATCTTGACCGCTTCTGCCGGTATGACACTTACATACCTACAAACTTCTACTACAATGCTTATTCGGCAAAGACGGCGGCCTTCGAGCGCCGGTACATGTCAGAGTTCAAGAGCGGGATGATGGATTATCTGCCACGTTTTGCCATGACCGGGTATGACCACGGAATGTTCTTCATCGGCGGAATGCTGAAGCAGGGCAAGGCGTTCGACGGCTCGGCTGAAGACAAGAATGCACTCCAGACACCGTTGCGCTTCGCCAAGACGCGGGGCGGAGGCTACCGTAACGAGAGCCTGATGTTTGTACATTACAACCGCGACAAGTCCATATCCATCATAAAATTCTGACATCTCCATAGCAACGTATGCGCAAGCTATACATTATTATATTATTGTTCGCCTCGTTGCAGGCGGCGGCGCAGGTGGGCAAGTACCGCAACGACCTCAGCATAGGCGTCAACGGCGGCTACGTGTTGAGCAATGTCGGCTTCACACCGAAGGTGAACCAGACATTCCACGGCGGCATGACGGGCGGCTTCTCCTTCCGTTACGTCTGCGAAAAGTATTTCAGCACCATCTGTGCGGTGCAGGCCGAGGTCAACTACGCACAGATAGGATGGAAGGAACAGATACTCGACATCAACGACGCGCCGGTAATCAACAAGGTGACCGGCCTCCCGGAAGAGTACAGCCGCACGATGAACTACATACAAATCCCCGTGTTCGCCCACCTCGGATGGGGCCGTGAGGAGAAGGGTTTTCAGTTTTTCTTCCAGGCCGGGCCGCAAATAGGCTTCTGTCTTGGCGAGAGAACCAAGACTAACTTCAACGTAAAGGATGCCAACTTCGACGACCGTGTAAACAATGTGGTGGCGCAAGACACCATGGCCGTTGAAAACAAGTTCGACTACGGCATTGCCGCCGGCCTAGGATTGGAGTATTCGCATCCCAAGGTCGGTCATTTCCAGCTGGAAGCCCGCTACTATTATGGTCTTGGAAACATTTACGGCGACTCGAAGAAAGACTATTTCGGAAAGTCTAACTTTGGCAACATCGTGGTAAAACTGACATATCTATTCGACATCGTACGCACCAAGAACCGCGAGGGCGGACGCTGAGCTGCGTCGTATCGGGGTTAGTCATGACTTATTAACAACTTAAAATAATACTATCATGTTTGAAGGACAACCTAAAGGTTTGTACGCGCTGGCCCTTGCCAATACGGGCGAGCGTTTCGGGTATTACACCATGCTTGCAATTTTTACATTGTTCCTGCAAGCGAAATTCGGCTTTACCGCCACTGTCACATCAAATATTTTTGCCGGTTTCTTGGCGTTGGTCTATTTCCTTCCGGTAGTGGGCGGAATATTGGCTGACAAGTTCGGCTTCGGCAAAATGGTGACATCGGGCATCGTGGTTATGTTCGTAGGATATATATGCTTGGCCATCCCGGCAGGAAACAACGCGCTGGGCATAGCGGCAATGATAGGCTCGCTGTTCCTGATAGCCCTTGGAACGGGACTGTTCAAAGGTAATCTGCAGGTGATGGTGGGCAACCTTTATGATGACCCGAAGTATGCGGCGAAGCGCGACACGGCATTCTCGATATTCTACATGGCAATAAACATCGGTGCGCTCTTCGCTCCTACGGCTGCCGAGAAGATAACGGACTGGTACATGAAGAGCCACAACTTCATTTATAATGGTGACATCCCGGCGTTGGCGCACCAGTATCTTGACGGGACGCTTTCGGGTGAGGCTATGTCAAAGTTTGTCTCTCTCGCGTCGTCTCAGGGTGCCGGTGCCGACGCGGCTTCGCTTACAAGTTTTGCCAACGACTATATCAACGTCCTTTCAGAGTCGTATCACATGGGCTTTGCCGTGGCATGTGTGTCGCTGATTGTTTCCATGCTGATATACGTATTGGGCAGGAAAACGTTTAAACATGCCGACGTCAACAACAACGCCAAGCAGGATGCTGGCAATGACGAAACGGCTGTACACGCACAGGAGCTTACCCCGGCAGAGACAAAGTCGCGCGTGATAGCGCTTTGCCTGGTGTTCGCCGTGGTGATATTCTTCTGGATGGCGTTCCATCAGAACGGCCTTACGCTGACGTTCTTCGCCCGCGATTACACGGCGGCTACCGCCACCGGGCTTACCCGTATCGGCTTCGACGTGTGGAATCTTGTGCTTATCGCCATTATGGTTTACGGCCTTTTCGCCATATTCCAGGCCAAGAAGTCAAAAGGCAGGATTATCTCCATTGTCGTTACTTTGGCTGCATTGGTGTTGCTGTATAACAATTACAATGGCATGGACGAGGTTATTAACATCCTTCCGCAGAAGTTCCAGCAGTTCAACCCGTTCTTTGTCGTTGCTCTGACACCTGTCTCCATGGCAGTGTTCAGCTACCTTGCAAGCAAGGGCAAGGAGCCTTCGGCGCCGCGCAAAATCGGAATTGGAATGTTCATCGCCGCCGTGGGCTTCATGATTATGGTATGGGGCTCGCTCGGATTGCCCGTGCCTGACGACCTCGCGTCAACCACGGCAGACTACAAGGTTACGCCGAACTTGCTTATAAGCACGTATCTTGTGCTGACGTTTGCCGAGCTGTTCCTATCGCCGATGGGCATTTCGTTCGTGTCGAAAGTCGCTCCTCCAAAGTACAAAGGCCTTATGATGGGCGGCTGGTTCGCAGCGACGGCGGTAGGAAACTATCTTGTTTCCATTATCGGAATGCTCTGGGGCGGTCTGCCTTTGTGGATATTGTGGGGCATACTCGTGGCACTTTGCGTGATTTCGGCCGTCTTCATCTTCTCTATCATGAAGAAGCTGGAGAAGGTTTGCTGATTATATTTCGTTTTAGAGGTTATGGGGTCTTAAGCATTTAAGGCCCCATAATTTTTTATGTTTTGGCGTAACGGATTATGCGGCATGGCCGTGGCGTTTGCCAAATGCCGTCTTTTATAATGTAAAAGGTGGCCTTTGAGGCTGTAAAAGGCCGTCTTTAAGAAGGCAAAAGACGGTCTTTTGCAACGTGCAGGATATTATGTTGTGGAATAGGGGATTGTAGAATGTATGGCGGCAGGCTTTCAGCAGGCCAATCAGATTTCGCCGATGCCTACGTAGCCGCGTGTAACGGCGTAGATGGTAAGTGCGGAAACGCTTTTCAGTCCAAGCTTTTCCATGATGTTGCGGCGGTGCGTAATGACCGTGGAAAGCGAAATGTTGAGACGGTCAGCAATCTCTTTGTTGATGAGACCTTTGACTATCAGGCTCATCACTTCTATCTCTCTGGCCGACAATGGTTTGCTGTCGTCTGTGTTTTCCATTGCCGGAAGGTTGCGCCCCGACGCGTGTGCGTGCTGTTCCAGGGCAAGGAGCGACTTGACGAGTTGCTTCTCTGGAACTGACGTGCACAGGCTGTGAAAGCCCGAGATGGGATTTGACGGCGTGGCGGAAGTGCTTAGTATGATTGTCTTTCGCTGTCTTTCGGTGAAAAAATGAATGTCGTCAACCACTGCTCCCGTAGCTGCAAAGTAGTGTATGTAGCTGTCGGCGCACTCCGCCGGGATTTCTTTCACGCTGCGGAAAGTGTCGATGTCAATCGTCGGCATTACTTCTTGCAGCATGTGTTTCAGGCCTATTGCCGCGAGAGTGTCGGGATGTATGATTGCGATTTTGGGAAACATGGGCGTTATCAAGTTAAGAGTTAAGGATTAAGAGTTAAGAAAATATACTTTGTACCGAACCTACATATGGGTGATTTTCTTAACTCTTAATTCTTGACTCTTAATTTTTTAAGACATAAATCCGAGCAAGGCTCCGGCTGCTACGGCTGAGCCGATGACGCCGGCAACGTTTGGTCCCATGGCGTGCATCAGCAAGAAGTTGTGACGGTCGTACTCAAGACCGAGGTTGTTGGATATTCGTGCACTCATAGGTACTGCGCTTACACCGGCGTTGCCGATAAGCGGGTTGAGCTTTTTCGACTTCGGCAAAAACAGGTTCATGAACTTTACGAAGAGCACGCCCGACGCTGTTGCGATGGCGAAGGCCATGAAGCCGAGGAAGAATATGTATATGGTCTTCAGCGTAAGGAACTCGCTGGCCTGCGTAGAGCAGCCTACCGTGAGGCCGAGCAGCATTACCACGATGTCGTTAAGTGCGCTTCCGGCAGTCTTGGCGAGGCGTGTGGTCTTGCCTGATTCCTTCAACAGGTTGCCGAAGAACAGCATACCGAGCAGCGGAAGGCCTGAAGGCACGATGAATGTTGTCAGCAGAAGTCCGATGATGGGAAAGAGTATTCGTTCCGTCTGGCTCACCTGGCGTGCCGGTTTCATGCGGATAAGGCGCTCCTTCTTGGTTGTGAGCAGGCGCATGAGCGGCGGCTGGATGATTGGCACGAGTGCCATGTAGGAGTAAGCGCATACGGCTATGGCTCCCATAAGGTTGGGGCTGAGCTTCGACGAGAGGAAGATTGCCGTAGGTCCGTCGGCTCCGCCGATGATGGCTATGCCTGCTGCCTGGTTAGGTTCGAAGCCAAGCGCCAGCGCAATCATGTATGCTCCGAAGATGCCGAACTGCGCCGCAGCTCCTATCAGTATTAGCTTCGGGTTGCTGATGAGCGCGGAGAAGTCGGTCATCGCGCCTATTCCGAGGAACACCAGCGGCGGATACCATCCTTGGCGCACGCCTTGGTAGAAGATGTTGAGCACGGAGTTGTCCTCGTACAGTCCTATCTCAAGTCCAGCGTCGGCGCGGAACGGAATGTTGCCGAGTATGATGCCAAGGCCGATAGGTACGAGCAGCAACGGCTCAAAGTCTTTCTTTATTGCCAGCCAGATGAAGAATGCGCCGGCAATTATCATGATGATGTTGCCCGTCTCGGCGTTGGCGAAGCCCGTATATGTAAGGAACTCGTTGAAGTTGCTTGAAATGAAATCTGTAAATCCCATATATTTGCGGTTTTACGGTTGTGCGGTTATTTGGTTTTACGGTTTAGGTTGTATGGCTATTTGGTTTTATGGTTTTACGTTATCAGTTGCACCGTATGACCTTATAACCGTAAAACCGTATAACCAAAAGACTCGTTTTATCCTATTGTAATTAGTGCGTCGCCCTCCATTACGGTGTCGCCTTTGTTCACGAGAACAGCTGTTACCGTGCCGTTACATTCTGCTTCGATGTTGTTCTGCATCTTCATGGCTTCGAGCACGATGACGGTGTCGCCGTCTTTCACGGTGTCTCCCACCTTTACTTTTACCTCGGTGATAGTTCCGGGCAGCGGAGCCGTTACCTTGGTTCCACCAGTCGGCACGTTGGCAGCCGGTTTTTCGGGTTGGCTGACGGGAGCTGTCGCGGCAGGTTGGGGCGGTGTCACTACCGGTTTATGCGGCATAGTGGCTGGATTGATGGGCTGTTTCAGCTCCACTTCAAAGGATATTCCGTTGACGTTTACTTGTGCAATGTTGCCTTCTACGTTGACTATCTCCACGTCGTAGTCTACGCCCTGTACCTTATATTGATATTTGTTCATTTTGTTTTGCTTTATGTTTGGGTTGTAAAGTATTGTTCTTTTATAAGTATCAAGCCGTTACGGGATGATGGTTTCTTCAGGATACATGTTCCAGTTGGTATGGTGCGGTTTTATGGTTATGATGTTGCTTTCAATGTCGTGCACGTTGTCTTCATACTGTTTCAGTGCCATTGCAATGACGGCTATGTATATTTCCTTGTCTATACCGCCAGTTTGCAGTCCGTCTTTCAGTATCACTTTCGTCTTATGTCCGGTCTCGGCAAGTTTCTCTCCGGTCTTTACCGCAGCCTTGATGGGCTGTATCTTGCCAGCTTTTTTCAGTGCCTGTTTATGCGACATGAACAGTCCGAGCACGCGGAAGAACACGTAAAGCAGCGCGAGACAGAAGAAGACGATGCCCATTGACAGCACGGTGATGCCCAGTCCGTAAGGGTCGTCACGCTTGATTTTGGCAATTTTCGTCTCGCTCATCTGCACAAAGTTCTCTATTCCGGGCGTAACGCAGTCGGGACTTTTCACCTCCCATTGCGCCGCTCCGTCCTTAATCCTTGCGTAAGACTGGTCTGTGGCAAGGGCTGGAACAGAAACAGAGTCAATCAGGTCAATTCCGTTACCGTCATACAAGGCAATCCATAGGGGCTCTCCGCTTGCAGCCTTGGCGTTGAGATGCAGCGTACCCTGTGCCTGGTTGCCGTTAAGGAAGAACACGATGTGCTCTCGTGCCGACATGGCCGTGCGCCCGTCGCCGTTAGGAATGCAGCTCATCATGGCCGTGCGCCCGGCCACTGACAGGCTTTTGTCGAGCACGCGGCGGTCAGTAGTGATGTACATGCCGCGCACGTCATACGTGGAGAAGGCGGTGTTGGCAAGTTCCACCCAGGCGCTCCGGTTCCCGTATTCGTCTTGTAGGTTGGCCTTGTTGTTGGTAAGCACTTCGTTTATCTTGATGTTTCTTGCCCCTTGGGCGAACATCGAGACCGTGCCTGCCAGCAGGGCGCAAAGCAGAAAAACGGTTTTCTTCATGTCGTGATGCTTGTTTTTAAGGTTTAAGGTTATGCGGTTTTTGGTTATTGATGTAATGCTTGCAGGCAGTTTTAAGGTTGCAGGGTGATGTGCCTATGCCTTGATGGCGACACCCCTGCAACCTTTATTTTGCAATTTGTCACATTCCACAGAAGAACAGGACTATTATCTGCGCGGTGAATATCCTGAGGAACATGCTCAGCGGATATACCGTAGAGTAGCCTACGGCCGGCGCGTCCTTGCTGCATACGGAGTTGGCGTATGCCAATGCGGGCGGGTCTGTGTATGTTCCGGCTATCATTCCCATAATCGTGAAATAGTTGAACTTGTATTTCAGGCGTGCGATTATGCCTACTATTAAGATAGGTATTACTGTTATCAGGAAGCCTGTGTAGACGTATTTCAGTCCGTCGCCCTGCACAATGGTTTCCAAGAAGCCTCCGCCGGCCTTGATGCCTACGCTGGCAAGGAAGAGCACCAGGCCTATTTCGCGCAGCATCATGTTTGCGCTGGTGGTGGTGTAGGTTACGAGGTGGACTTTGTAACCGAAGCGTCCGATGAGTATCGCTATGATAAGCGGGCCGCCGGCGATGCCGAGTTTTATTGGCACGGGTATGCCCGGGCAGGCTATCGGGATGCTGCCGAACAGTATTCCGACGAAAATCCCGACGAAGATGGTTGCTATGTTGGGCGCGTTGAGGCGTTTTACGGAGTTGCCGAGTACGCTTGCCATGCGGTTTACGGCGCCTTCCGGGCCTACTACCATCACGCGGTCGCCCACTTGGAGGGAGAGGCTTGAGTGCGCGAAGAGGTCCATTCCGTGACGTGTCACCCTCGTGACGTTGACTCCGAAGCCGCGTGAGAAGTGCATCTGGCCGAGCGTCTTGCCGTTGATTGACGGGCGTGTGACGACGATGCGCTTGCTTACCATCGGCTCGTCTTGTGTCTTCCAGTCGACTTCCACTTCCGGACCGATGAAGGCTATTATGGCTTCGGCGTCTTTCTCGGCGCAGACTATGAAGAGCTTGTCGCCGATGTGGAAAATGGTTTTGCCCATAGGCGTCACCACGTGGCCGTCGTGAAGCAGGCGCGAGCATACAAAGTCGCGGTTTAGGAACTCGTGCACCTGGGCTATCGTCTTGCCTTCAAGGTAGCCGTTCTCCACCTTTATGCTCATGAAGTGAGGCTTTACAGCCTCGTTGTCATTCTCTTCTTCGTCAAGTTTCTCCTCTTCTTTATCGGCCTTGATATGGCAGATGTAGCGTATCGCAATCGTTGCGCCGATTATTCCGAGCACGCCCAGCGGGTAGGCGCAGGCATATCCTGAGGCGATTTGGGGCACATTGCCGTCCCTGAACACTGATGCAAGCGCTTCGTTGGCCGCTCCGAGACCCGGAGTGTTGGTCACGGCGCCGTACAGCGTGCCAACCATCATCGGCAGGTTCATCGGGTCTGACGTGTCGAAGAAGATGTAGTAGCAGGCGAACATAACGAGGATGTTCAGCAGTATTACCGTGGTAGACAGGGCGTTGAGCGTCACTCCGCCGCGCTTGAAGCTCTCGAAGAAGCCGGGGCCTACCTGCAAACCTATCATGAATACGAACAGGATGAGTCCGAACTCTTGCAGGAACGAGAGCACGCTCGGCGTCGCCGTGAAGCCTATGTGGCCGGCGGCGATGCCCGCGAACAGCACGAACGTTACACCGAGGGAAATACCACCAATCTTTATTTTCCCGAGAAACACACCTACGGCGATGACGCTTGCGTAAAGCAGGGCTATGTGTGCCACGGAGTCAGTTGCCGTAAACAAATTTATCAGCCAATCCATAATATTTATTTAAGATGCTGCAAAAGTAGCTAAATTCTTACTCATTTGGTAATTTTTGTGCAATTATTTTAATGTCAATCAGCCGCTTTTTGCATTTTTCACGGTTAAATATTAAATTGTGCTTCTTTTTTCAAAGCTTGTCAAAAAAATGCCTTATCTTTGCATATTGATAAGTTCCGTATTTGCAGGTCTTTGTGCAATGTTTTGCCAAAGGCCGTCAATCGGCGCGCCAAAGGCCGTCTTTCAGAGCCCAAAAGGCCGTCTTTCGCAATGCAAAATGCCGTCTTTTGCAAGCCGTTGGTTCCCAGGCGGTTGCGCGGACGGCAACGTGCCGGGCAGCGGATGCGCGGCTGATGTCTTTGATTTGAGTTGACCACATTTAATATTATTAGGTATTCTTAATATTACTATAAAAGATTGATATGTCAAACTGTAAAGAAAAACTCTTCAGCGAGTTCAAAGCGCCTACACGCCAGGAGTGGCTTGACAAGATACAAGTCGACCTGAAGGGCGCTGACTTCAACAAACGCTTGGTTTGGCGGACTAACGAAGGCTTTGACGTCCCGCCGTTCTACCGCCAGGAGGACGTGTTGAAACTTGACACGCCAAACGCCCTTCCGGGCGAGTTCCCATACGTTCGTGGCAACAAGAAGGCCTGCAACTGCTGGTATGTACGCCAGGACATCGTAGCCGATGACGCCAAGGCGGCCAATGCCAAGGCGCGCGACATCATCGGCCGGGGCGTTGACTCGGTGGGCTTCAGGCTTCCGGGCGATTGCGTCAGCGCAGACTATGTTGAGGCGTTGCTCGACGGAATTGATTGTGAGGCCGTCGAGTTGAACTTCAACACCTGCAAGCGCCACACCCTTGAGCTTGCCCGAATCCTCGCCGCTTATTTCGACAAGAAGGGCTGCGACAAGGCAAAGGTGGCCGGTTCGCTTGACTGGGACCCGATGGAGAAAATCGTGATGAAGGGGCACGACACCACCCCCGTGTTCGCGTTTGCTCCGCAGATAGTCGATGCCTTGAAGGACTATCCGCTCTTTCGCTGCATCTCCGTGAACGCCGTCGCGCTCAACAATGCCGGCGCTTACATCGTGCAGGAGCTGGGATATGCTATGGCTTGGGGCAACGAATACCTGAATATGCTTGTCGAGGCGGGTGTAGACGTTGACCTCGCGGCAAGCAAGCTGACATTCAACATGGGCATTTCCGAAAACTTTTTCATGGAAATAGCCAAGTTCCGCGCCGCCCGTCTGCTTTGGGCTGAAATCGTAAAGCAGTACGGACCGAAGTCGGACGCTTCGTGCAAGATGTGCGTCAATGCCGTAACATCAAAGTACAACATGACTATTTTCGACAGTTACGTCAACCTGTTGCGCTCTCAGACCGAGTCGATGAGCGCCGCACTTGCCGGTGTGCACTCAATCGTCGTGACACCGTTCGACGCCGTTTACGAGACGCCTAATGACTTCTCGGAGCGTCTTGCGCGTAACCAGCAGCTGCTTTTGAAGGAAGAAAGCCATTTCGACAAGGTGGTTGACCCCGCCGCTGGCAGCTATTTTGTCGAGGAACTTACCACATCGCTTGCCAACGAGGGCTGGAAGATATTTCTTAAAGTGGAGTCGGAGGGAGGCTTCCTCGAGGCTTCAAAGAAAGGCATTGTGCAGGACGACATCAACGCTACGAACGCAAAACGCCACGAGGCGGCCGCAAAGCGCAAGGAATTCATCCTCGGAACAAACCAGTTCCCCAACTTTACGGAGAAGTCAGACGGCAAGCGTCCCGTTGGATGTACTTGCTCGTGCGGAGGCGGACACAAGCACGAGGCAGCTTTCAAGGCCATTGAAACGACGCGTCTCGCCGCCGATTATGAAGACTTGCGCATGAAGGTGGAAGAGAGCGGCAAGGTGCCTGTTGCCTTCATGCTCACCATCGGCAACCTTGCCATGCGCCAGGCTCGTGCCCAGTTCAGTTGCAACTTCCTTGCCTGCGCAGGCTACAAGGTTGTTGACAACCTCGGCTTCAAGACCGTGGAAGAAGGTGTTGACGCAGCCCTGAAGGCTGGTGCCGACATTGTTGTGCTCTGTTCAAGCGACGATGAGTATGCCGAGTATGCCGTTCCGGCATTCAAGTATCTTGACGGCCGCGCCATGTTCGTGGTTGCCGGAGCGCCGGCCTGCATGGAAGAGCTTAAGGCCGCAGGCATAGAGAACTTTATCCACGTGCGCTGCAACGTGCTTGAGACATTGAAGGAATATAACGCTAAATTGGGAATAAAATGAGAAAGAATTTCGACGACGTCAACATATTTTCTGGCATAAAGGCGGCTGACGGCGCGCAGTGGCAGAAAGACAACAACATAGCTCCCGACTGGAAGACGCCTGAACACATAATGGTTAAGCCGGCTTACACGAAAGAAGACCTTGAAGGAATGGAGCATCTTGACTATACAGCGGGTCTGCCGCCGTTCCTGCGCGGCCCGTACAGCATGATGTATCCTTTCCGCCCGTGGACCATTCGCCAGTATGCCGGATTCTCGACGGCTGAGGAGAGCAACGCGTTTTACCGCCGCAACCTTGCCAGCGGACAAAAAGGCTTGTCGGTGGCGTTCGACCTTCCGACGCACCGCGGATATGACCCTGACAACGCACGTGTCATCGGCGATGTAGGAAAAGCCGGCGTTTCCATATGCTCGGTAGAAAACATGAAGGTGCTGTTCAACGGCATTCCGCTGAACAAGATGTCTGTGTCAATGACTATGAACGGCGCGGTGCTGCCCATCATGGCGTTCTACATCGTTGCCGGACTCGAGCAGGGAGCAAAGCTTGAAGAGATGGCCGGTACCATACAGAACGACATATTAAAGGAGTTCATGGTGCGCAACACCTATATATATCCGCCCGCATTCTCGATGAGGATTATCAGCGACATTTTCGCATACACGTCAAAGTTCATGCCGAAGTTCAACTCTATCTCCATCTCAGGCTACCATATGCAGGAGGCAGGAGCAACGGCGGACATCGAGTTGGCCTACACCATAGCCGATGGACTGGAGTATGTGCGTGCCGGAGTGAATGCAGGCATCGACATAGACGCGTTCGCTCCGCGCCTGTCGTTCTTCTGGGGCATATCGATGAATCACTTTATGGAGGTAGCCAAGATGCGTGCCGCACGTATGCTTTGGGCTAAAGTCATAGAGCAGTTCCATCCGAAAAACCCGAAGTCGCTCATGCTGCGCACCCACTCGCAGACATCTGGCTGGTCGCTTACCGAGCAAGACCCGTTCAACAACGTTGGACGTACCTGCATAGAGGCCATGACCGCTGCCCTCGGCCACACGCAGAGCCTGCACACCAACGCGCTCGACGAGGCCATCGCGCTGCCTACCGACTTCTCGGCACGCATCGCGCGCAACACCCAGATTTACATACAGAACGAGACGAAGATATGTAAGCATATCGACCCGTGGGCCGGTTCATATTACGTTGAGAGCCTTACCAACGAACTGGCGCACAAGGCTTGGGAGCATATTCAGGAGATAGAGAAGCTTGGCGGTATGGCGAAGGCCATCGAGACGGGCGTGCCCAAGATGCGCATCGAGGAGGCTGCGGCTCGCACTCAGGCTCGTATAGACAGCGGCGCGCAGACAATCGTCGGTACCAACAAGTACCGTCTTGACCACGAAGACTCCATCGACATCCTCGAGGTTGACAACTCGGCTGTGCGCAAGGAGCAGGAGGAAGGTCTTGCCAAGCTGCGCGCTTCGCGCGACAATGCTAAGGTGCAGCAGACGCTCGACGCCCTTACCGAATGCGTACGCACAGGAGAGGGCAACCTGCTCGAGCTTGCCGTAGAGTGTGCCAAGGCTCGTTGTACTCTCGGAGAAATAAGTGATGCCTGCGAAAAGGTAGTAGGCCGTTATAAAGCAGTAATCAGGACAATATCAGGCGTGTATTCATCAGAAAGCAAGAACGACGCGGACTACAAGAAAGCCTGCGAGTTGACAGAAGAGTTTGCAAAGAAAGAAGGCCGCCGTCCGCGTATCTTCATCGCAAAGATGGGTCAGGACGGACACGACCGTGGAGCGAAAGTCGTAGCTACGGGTTATGCCGATTGCGGTTTCGACGTTGACATGGGGCCGCTGTTCCAGACACCTGCCGAGGCCGCTCGCGAGGCCGTGGAGAACGACGTCCACATAGTAGGCGCAAGCTCGCTTGCTGCCGGCCACAAGACGCTCATACCCCAACTCATTGAAGAGTTGAAGAAGCTTGGCCGCGAGGACATCATGGTCATTGCCGGAGGAGTAATCCCCGCACAGGACTACGACTTCCTCTATAAGGCCGGAGTTGCCGCCATATTCGGCCCGGGAACGTCGGTGGCTAAGGCTGCCTGCGAGATGATGAACATCTTGCTCGACAAGTGATGAACTTTTGTGACGCTGTATTTACGGCGTTATGATGTAAGGGCAGACCCAGGACGGGGCTGCCCTTTTTTATTCTGTGTGGCGTTGGCAGATGTGTATAGCGCCTGTTCACGGGTTGCTGCCGCCGCCTGTTGACATGGGCGGTTTTGCCGTCAGCATGTTGACTTGTGTCTTTACAAGTAACTGTGTAATGCGCTGATTGTCAATGTATTGTTGTTCTTTTGCCCGACTTTCGCGATATGCCAGTGGAAGGGCCGTGGCCGTAGGATTTGCAATATGCCGTCAAACGCTTTGTAAAAGACGGCCTTTCGCCTTGCAAAAGACCGTCTTTTACAAAGCGAAAGGCCATGTTTTACAAAACATTACATTTTCGTCGCAAAAACGGATTGCCGTCAACCTTTGGTTTGCATAAGTCAAGAATGGCCATGTTTTTATAAAAAAATTGCTTCTCTATGATTGGCGGCTGTGTAAAAATTTTGTACCTTTGCAGCCGTGTTATAAGAAGTAGTAAATGACAAACGGATTATTGACTCCCGACTATATATTCGAATCGAGTTGGGAAGTATGCAATAAAGTGGGTGGCATATACACCGTACTTTCTACGCGCGCGAAGACTTTGCAGGACGCATTTAATGATAAAATAATATTTATCGGCCCTGATTTGGGCGATGCCAACAGCCTTTATTTCAAGGAAGATGACGCCTTGTTGAAAGATTGGAAGGCGCAGGCGCAGTCCGAAGGGCTTGCCGTAAGGCTCGGCCGTTGGAGCGTTCCGGGTGAGCCTATAGCCGTATTGGTTGACTTCAACCAATACTATGAGGATAAAAACGAAATCTACACATGGCTTTGGGAACATTACGGAGTGGACAGTCTCCATGCTTATGGAGACTATGACGAGGCTTCGATGTTCTCTTACGGTGCCGCCAAGGTGGTTGAGAGTTTCTATAAGTTTTATTTGGACGACACCAAGAAGGTGATATACCACGGCAACGAGTGGATGACCGGGCTTGGCCTGATTTATCTGAACAGCAAGTTGCCGCAGGTGGCTACCGTGTTTACGACCCATGCCACGAGCATAGGCCGCAGCATCGCGGGCAACAACAAGCCGCTGTATGACTATCTTTTTGCGTACAACGGCGACCAGATGGCCGGCGAGTTGAACATGCAAAGCAAGCATTCCATTGAGAAGCAGACTGCCAAGTATGCCGATTGCTTCACCACGGTGAGCGAGATTACGGCTAATGAATGCAAGGAGCTGCTGGACAAACCTGTGGATTTCGTACTGCCGAATGGTTTTGAAAACGACTTCGTGCCCAAGGGCGCGCAGTTCACACGCAAGCGCAAGGCTGCGCGCAAGCGTATATTCGAGGTGGCAAACGCCCTGCTCGGCGTCAAGCTTGACGACGAAGACACGCTGATAGTATCGACGAGCGGACGCTATGAATTCAGGAACAAGGGCGTTGACGTGTACATCGAGGCCATGAACCGCCTGCAGCGCGACAGCCGCCTTGCCAAGAAGATACTTGCTTTCATCGAAGTTCCGGGATGGGTAGGCGAGCCCCGCCAAGACCTTATAGACCGTATAAAGGCCGGCGGAAAGTATGACACGCCGCTGCATGTGCCGATGATTACGCACTGGCTTCACAACATGAGCCATGACAACGTGCTCGACATGATGAAATACCTCGACATGCAGAACCGCAAGGAAGACAACGTCAAACTCGTGTTCCTGCCGTGTTATCTTAATGGCAATGACGGCATATTCAATGTGAAGTATTATGACCTTGTACTCGGCAACGACCTTTGCATCTACCCGTCTTATTATGAGCCGTGGGGCTATACGCCGCTTGAGGCCATCGCGTTCAAGGTGCCCTGCATCACTTCAGACCTGGCAGGCTTCGGTCTTTGGGTTAATTCCGAGATAGGACGCTATGGCGAAATTACCGACGGAGTGAAGGTAATCCACCGCACGGACTATAACTATTCTGAAGTCGCCGACAAGATAAAGGACACGGTAGCGGAGTTCTCCAACTTTTCAGACGCCGACGTCAAGAAGTCGCGCGGCAACGCAGAAAAGCTTTCAAGGAAAGCACTTTGGAGTAATTTCATCAAATATTACTATCAGGCTTACGACCATGCGTTGAGAAAAGCTGCTGAACGAATGGCAAAAATTGCGGCGGAGTGACGGCGCACAGATAAAGTAACGTCTACTTAATAACTTTTGAAATAAACATAGAACATTATAAGTTTATGAAGATTAAAGCTGATTATGTCAACGCTCCTCAATGGAGGGAGGTGACGGTTAAATCAAGATTGCCTGAACAACTGAAATGTTTGGACGAGCTTGCTCACAACATGTGGTGGGCTTGGAACTATGAGGCAAGGGACTTGTGGAGAAGCCTTGACGAGGAATTGTATGAGGAAGTAGGCCACAGCCCCGTGTTGCTGCTTGAGCGTCTGAGCTACGACCGTAAGGAAGAGATTGTACGTGATAAGGCCATAATGAAGAAGGTGAAGGAAGTGTATTCGCAGTTCCGCAAGTACATGGACGTAAAGCCTGACAAGAAACGCCCGTCGGTAGCCTACTTCAGCATGGAGTATGGCATCAACCAGGTGCTCAAGATATATTCCGGCGGTCTCGGTATGCTTGCCGGCGATTACCTTAAAGAAGCGTCAGACAGCAATGTTGACATGTGCGGCGTCGGTTTCCTGTACCGTTACGGGTACTTCAAGCAGTCGCTCAGCATGGACGGCCAGCAGATAGCCAACTACGAGGCGCAGAACTTCAACTCGCTTCCAATAGAGCGCCAGCTTGACGCCGACGGCAATCCTTTGGTCGTAGACGTGCCTTACATGAATTATCTTGTCCATGCGTATGTATGGCGTGTCAATGTAGGCCGCATCAAGCTGTATCTTCTCGATACTGACAATGAGATGAACTCCGACTTCGACAAGCCCATAACCCACTCTCTCTACGGCGGCGACTGGGAGAACCGCTTGAAGCAGGAGATACTGCTCGGCATCGGAGGTATGCTCACCTTGAAGAAGCTCGGGATAAAGAAAGACATTTATCACTGCAACGAGGGTCACGCAGCTCTGTGCAACCTGCAGCGCCTTTGCGACTACGTGCAGGGCGGACTTACGTTCAACCAGGCTCTTGAGCTTGTGCGTGCATCGTCGCTTTACACGGTGCATACGCCGGTACCTGCCGGACATGACTATTTCGACGAAGGCCTTTTCGGCAAATATATGGGCGGATATCCTTCAATCCTTGGCATCAGCTGGGACGAGTTCATAGGCATGGGACGCACCAATCCCGACGACCATAGCGAGAAGTTCTGCATGTCTACGTTTGCCTGCAACACTTGCCAGGAGGTCAACGGAGTGAGCAAGTTGCATGGATGGGTGAGCCAAAAGATGTTCTCCGGTATATGGAAGGGCTATTATCCGGAAGAAAACCACGTGGGATATGTTACCAACGGTGTGCACTTCCCCACTTGGGCGGCTACCGAGTGGCGCAAGCTTTACGCACAGTATTTTGACGGTTCGTTCATGTCAGACCAGAGCAACGAGAGCATTTGGCACGCCATTTACAACGTGCCTGACGACGTTATCTGGGACACACGTATGGCATTGAAGAAGAAACTGACCGATTACATACGTGACAAGTTCCGTGAGACATGGCTGAAGAACCAGGGCGACCCCGCACGAGTTGTTTCGTTGCTGGAGAAAATCAACCCCAACGCCTTGATGATAGGCTTCTGCCGCCGCTTCGCCACATACAAGCGTGCCCACCTGCTGTTTACAGACCTTGACCGTCTTGCCAAGATTGTGAACAACCCCGAGCATCCGGTGCAGTTCCTCTTCGCAGGAAAGGCGCACCCGGCCGACGGCGCAGGCCAGGGACTTATCAAGAAGATATTTGAGATAAGCCAGCGTCCCGAGTTCCTTGGCAAGATTATCTTCCTTGAGGATTATGACATGCAGCTTGCTCGCCGCCTTGTTTCGGGCGTTGACATCTGGATGAACACGCCTACACGTCCTCTCGAGGCATCGGGTACATCGGGCGAGAAGGCCGAGATGAACGGTGTTGTCAACCTGTCAGTGCTTGACGGATGGTGGCTCGAGGGCTACCGTGAAGGCGCCGGATGGGCGTTGACCGAGAAGCGTACATACAAGAACCAGGGCTATCAGGACCAGCTCGATGCTGCTACGATATACGGACTTCTTGAGAACGAAATCATACCTTTATATTATAACAAGAACGAGAAAGGTTATAGCGAAGGCTGGATAAAGGTAATCAAGAACTCCATAGCTACGATAGCTCCGCACTATACAATGAAGCGTCAGCTCGACGACTATTACAGCAAGTTCTATACGAAGGAGGCCGCGCGCTTCAAGAAGCTTTCGGCCAACGACAACCGCCTTGCCAAGGACATTGCACAGTGGAAGGAGACTGTTGCCGAGCGTTGGGATTCGATAGCAGTTGTTTCCAAAGAGTCAACATTGCCTACAACGGGCATGGAGACCGGTGTGGAATACAAGATTAAGTTCGTGATAGACGAGCAGGGACTGAACGATGCAGTCGGGCTTGAGTTCGTTTCAGTCACAACCGACAAGAACGGCGAGGAGCGCATATCCAACGTATTCCCGTTCAAGCTTGTAGGACATGAGGGCAACCTGTACACTTTTGAGGCTACGGTAGAGGCTTCGGCCGCCGGAACTTACAAGACCGGTGTCAGGATGTATCCCAAGAACGAGAACCTGCCTCACCGTCAGGACTTCTGTTATGTGAAGTGGCTTTAATCCGCGGAATGCGGCATATCGCTTATCGGCGGCACAAGGGTTTCGGCCTTTGTGCCGCCTTTTTGTTTGACATTGATTTTGATAGTTTCCAATATGCGGTCTTTTGGCTTGTAAAAGGCCGTATATTGCAGTGTAAAAGACGGCATTTTGCAGTGTAAAAGGCCATGTTTTGAAAATGCGTGCGAGTCTGTTGCGGATTTCGTTTGATTTACGTTATATAGCAATTAATTTGGTAATGTCGAAATAAAAGTGTAATATTGCAGGCTGTAAAAGCTATAAACATAAAGGAAACAAGCATGAACGGAGAATATTGGGAGCCGGAAATAGAGACCATGCCGCGTGAGGCCCTGTTGCGGTTGCAGGCTGAAAAACTTAGACGCACAGTGGAAATATCGCTGCGCTCGCCTTTTTACGGGCGCAGGCTGCGCGAGGCAGGGATAACTCCCGACGCGATAAAGACCGTTGACGACATACGTAAAATCCCGTTTACCACGAAGCAGGACCTTAGGGAGAATTATCCGTTCGGCCTTGTCGGGGGCGACATGAAGGACGCCATACGCATACACTCGTCAAGCGGAACTACCGGCCATCCCACTGTTGTGGTGTATTCAAGGCACGATATCGACTCTTGGGCCAACATGGTGGCAAGGAACATGTACATGGTGGGCTGCCGCGATACGGATGTTTTCCAAAACAGTTCAGGGTACGGCATGTTCACCGGCGGCCTCGGCTTCCAGTATGGAGCCGAAAAACTTGGTGCTACAACCGTTCCGGCTGCGGCAGGCAACAGCAAGCGTCAGATAATGTTCATTCGCGATTTTGGCACCACATGCCTGCACGCCATACCGAGCTACGCCGTAAGGCTTGCCGAAGTGTTTAAGGAGGAAGGCATAGACCCGCGCACAACAAAGCTGCACACACTGTTCATAGGCGCAGAGCCGCATACCGAGGAACAGCGCTGCAGGATAGAGAGGCTGCTGGGTGTCAAGGCGTACAACAGTTTCGGAATGACAGAGATGAACGGCCCGGGAGTGGCCTTCGAGTGCAAGTGCCAAAACGGGATGCACTTGTGGGAAGACAACTACATTGTAGAGATAGTCAATCCGGACACGCTTGAGCCCGTGCCCGACGGCGAGGTGGGCGAGATGGTTCTCACTACGCTTGACCGCACGATGATGCCGATACTAAGATACCGCACAAGAGACTTGACAAGGATTATCCCCGGCGAATGCCCGTGCGGCCGGACGCACAGGCGCATAGACCGCATAAAGGGACGCACTGACGACATGTTCATAATCAAGGGCGTAAATGTATTCCCCATGCAGGTGGAGAAAATCCTTGCACAATTTGACGGACTTGGCAGCAATTACCTTATAAAGCTTGACACGGTAGACGACAATGACATTATGACCGTAGAGGTGGAGCTTGACCAAATGATGTCTGACGTTTATCCTGAACTTCATGAAATGACGAAAGCAATACAACGGGCGTTGAAGGACGAAATACTGCTGACGCCGAAAGTAAGGCTGGTGAAGAAAGGCACAATACCTGTAACCGAAGGCAAGGCGGTTAGGGTGGTTGACTTGCGGAATGACAGGTGATGGCGTATTTACAAATCAACAAGTGTGACAGACTGATGAAGAGACTTCTTTTTATAGCGATATTATTGGGCAACGTATTGGCGGCTTCAGCCCAGAAGGCCTTGAAAGACGTTTTAAGAGAAATGCCTGAACATGTCATTCCGTATATAAACGACGAGCAGCGTGACGAAATTTCAAAGTTTACAGGTGTAAACGACACGGTGAGAGTGAAGAATATGCTGAACGGTTTTACGGCTGTTGATGTCAGTGGGGATGACTATGCAAGGATAATCCTTAACGAGAGCATGTCGCTCCAGTTGAAATTACTCGATTTGAACGATACCGCCAGGATTATCTGCATGGTGAAAACTGTGGAAAAGCCGGTGAAGGAAAGCTGCGTCAGCTTTTACTCGACGGACTGGCGTAAGCTTGCCTCTACTTTCGGATTGCCGGTGTACGGCTGTGCGGATGAGTTGCTTGACGCTTTCATACAGCGTCCCGATACTATACCAGAGGCAAGATTTGAATATCTGCGCAGCTGCATCGAACCTGTCATACTCAATGCAACCATGAAGCCTGATGAAAACATTATTACGTTCAGCTTGAGCATACCGTTCGACACAAAAGATGATGGTGATGATGAGATAAAAGCCATTATAAAGCAAAAATCTTATAAATGGAGCGGAGATATTTTTAAAATGTATTAAATTAAACGTTTTTGTTGCATAATATTTTGCAGAATAAAAAATAATCCATACCTTTGCATTGTGTTTTTCATGGTATTAGATTATTAAGGTTAATAAAAAGATTGGTTGTCGTGAGACAACCTCTTTTTGTTTTATGCGGTTTTGTGCTTTTTGCCATTTGATGTTCTTGGCTTTTCTGTTTAATCAAAGCCTTTAATATTACAAAAAGTGAGTGTATAAGCAATATGGTCATGCCACTTTGATTGTTCCAGTGCATTGTATGATGCCCTTGTTTTTGCTGATTTTCTTATTTAGACATGTAAAAAGATGATTTTGTGAAAAAATATTTCTGCAAAAATTTGTGGGAATAAAAATAAATGCTTACCTTTGCAACCGCATTTGAGCGATAATGCTTCGGTACAATAAACCGGA
>CAJJWN010000027.1 GCA_905196835.1 uncultured Prevotella sp.
AGCAGGAATGTCCATCCGGGTATAATGGACGGTTCGTTTGTTTTCGGAAATTTTGCAACTGTTCAAATCCACTTCCAACGCAACGCCTTTGGAACGGAGCCATTCCTTGTGTTTCTTTTTGTTGTCTTCTTCCCGCCTTTGGCTTCTCCGCATATTCCAGTACATAATGGCAAACGGAATCACCGCAAGGCTTCCGGTTACCAACATATAGCCGTATTTCCCCATATCCAAGAATATATAGGTTTGAATTATCAACAGAAACTCTATGGCTATTCCGATGTAGGAAAGGCATCCTAAAATATTGCTTTTAATGTTCATGGCCGTATCTTATTGCTAATGGTAAATAACCTGCCCGGTATTCAGCACACCGTCAGGCACATATCTAATCCCACTGCCCCAAAGATACGAAAAGAATCGGAAGGGCAAACCGGGTGGTCGGATGTTTTTTCAAAAGAAGCGGGCGGACACTTCACGCCACCCCATAGCCACTTGCCTCCCGTCCGTTGATTTCCCATTGCCCGGCAAGGCAGCCCGTTTACTTTCGTGCCGCAATCAACTTATTGTTTCACGATTTAATTCATTTGTATATGGACAACCTCAAGGACATGAAAGACGAAGTGCTGGTAATGACCAATGCTTCCGACGGTAACAAGCCCCATGTGGTAGAGCGCATCGAACAGGACGGCTCATTGAAGACCCAGCCGCTGGCAAAGGCCAAGCCCGACGGCGATTTCCTGAAAATCGACCGCAGCGAATCCATCCTCGAAGCCTTCTTCTCCAATTTCAAACGGCAGTTTGACAACCCGTCCGACTTCCGTTTCTACCACATCCCGGCGGAACTGCTCGCTGCCGCCAAGGATATGGCGGACTTGTTCCGCAAGCCGGAAGAGAACGCGGCCATAATTGACGGGTACAGGTTAGACCCGGAACAGCACGTACAGAAACAGGACTTGCGGCAGGCTCCCGCCACCGAAGAACCCGCCCCGCAGCAATCCACGAAGTGGAGCATGGAGCAGGTGGACTGGCAGCAGCTCGCACGCATGGGCATCACGCCCGAATCGTTGGGCGAAATCGGTACGGCACGCCTGCTCAACGGGCATGAATCTGCCGTGCTTGACATCCGCACCAACTTCGAGGGCATCAGCTTTGAAACACCGGCCTGCATCCGGCTGGTGGAATCGCCCGACGGAAAACCCGTACTCAACATCGAATGCTGCAAACGGTATCCGGATTTGAAGGAGTACATGGGAACGGAACTGCCCCAAGAAGTGCAGGACAACCTGCTGAAAACGAACAACGCCGGACGAACCATTGACATCCGCCAACCTGACGGTACGGTGGAGTCCTGTCTTCTGTCCTTCAATCCCAAGACCAACCGCCTGCACCACCTTCCCATGCAGGATATGAAGCAGGTACGTGAAATCAACGGCGTAACGCTGACCGAAGACCAAGGACTCCGCCTGATGAACGGCGAGTCCGTATTGGTCGAGGGCATGTGGTCCGAGCGGAGGCAGAAGCATTACGACGCACGCCTCCAGTACAATGTATGCAAGGGCGGCTTCGATTACGACTTCCGGGGACTGAACCGCAAGGTGGAGCAAGGGCAAACGGAGCGGCAAGAAATCATCATTCCGCAGAAGCTGAAAGGGGTGGAACTGACCCAAGAGCAGAAAGATGCGTTGAAAGCAGGCAAGGCGGCGTATGTCAAGGGCATGTCCGACGGTGGCGGGGGCACGTTCAATGCCTACGTGCGCCCCAACTACGAGAAGATGAAGTTCGACTTCTTCCGCTGGAATCCCGACAAGAGCCAAAAGCAGTCGCAGGGACAGACTGGCGGGCAGCCGAAACAATCCGCGCAGACGGCGTCCCAGAACCGCCGTATCCGGAAGTCGGAGAAAAAGGGAGTCGGTGCATCACTCTAATTACTTACCTATAATATATAAGTGTATATGAAGAATGTTATCATCGCAGAAAAGCCGTCGGTGGCGCAAAGCATCGCGGCAATCGTAGGAGCAGGACAAAGGAAGGACGGGTATCTGGAAGGCAACGGCTGTGCCGTAACATGGGCTTTCGGGCATCTGGTCGGGCTGGCCATGCCCGAAGCCTACGGGTTTGCCGGTTTCCGGCAGGAGAACCTGCCCATACTGCCAGCCCAATTCACGCTCATCCCCCGCCAGAAGCGTGAGGGGAAGGAATACAAGGACGACCCCGGCGTAGTGCGCCAGTTGAACATCATCAAAGGACTGTTTGAGGGTGGCGACCGCATCATCGTGGCGACTGATGCCGGACGCGAAGGGGAGCTGATATTCAGATATATCTACCATTATTTAGGCTGCACCAAACCGTTTGTCCGCCTGTGGATAAGCAGCCTGACCGACAAGGCCATCCGCGAAGGGATGGAACGGTTGCTGCCGGGCAGCAATTATGATAATCTCTATCTTTCCGCCAAGGCACGCAGCGAAGCGGACTGGCTCATCGGCATCAACGGCTCGCAGGCGCTCAGCCTTGCCGCCGGGCGGGGCGTGTTCTCGCTCGGACGGGTACAGACACCCACATTGGCCATGATTTGCTCCCGTTATCTGGAGAACAAGTCGTTTGCCCCGAAGAAGTACATGCAGATACGCATCACGGTGGAGAAGGATGGCATTGCGTTCCATGCCACAGCGGAACAGCGTTACGAGAACAAAGCCGCCGCAGACAGTGCGTTGGGCGAAATGAAAGCGTGCGGCACGCTCCGCATAACAGCACTTGCCCGGCGGGAGGTCAAAGAAGAACCTCCGCTGCTCTATGACCTGACCGCCCTTCAGCGGGATGCCAACACCCGGCTGGACTTCTCCGCCGACCGCACGCTCTCCCTTGCGCAAAGCCTGTACGAGAAAAAGGTGCTGAGCTATCCGCGCACCGGCAGCCGGTACATTTCCGAAGACGTGTTCGACGAAATCCCCTCGCGCATCGCCCTCTTGCGGCAACATCCGCGTTTCGGGCAGTATGCCGCGTCGCTTTCCGGCGCACCGCTCAACCGCCGCAGCGTGGACGGTGGGAGAGTAACCGACCACCATGCGCTGATTGTAACCGAAAACCTGCCCTCCGGCCTTTCCAAAGACGAACAGGCCATCTACGACATGGTCGCCGCCCGTCTGCTCGAAGCCTTTTCCGCCCCCTGCATCAAGGAGGTGACGGAAATCCGTGCGGCGGTGGGCAGCAGCGAAGCGCAGGCCAAAGGCACGGTGGTCAAGTCCGCCGGATGGCGTGCCGTGCGCGGCGAAAAGGAAGAGGACGACGGCGGGGGTATGGCACTCCCAAATCTGGAACAGGACGAGACGCTCCCGATAAAGGCACTCGAAGCGGTAGAGCGGCAGACCAAACCCAAGCCGCTGCACACCGAAAGCTCGCTGCTCTCGGCGATGGAGCATTGCGGCAGGGAGATTGACGACGAGCAGCTACGGGCGAGCATCCGCGAGACGGGCATCGGAACCCCTGCCACCCGTGCTGCCGTCATCGAAACGCTGTTCGCACGCGGTTATATCCAGAGGGAGAAGAAAAGCCTCGTGCCCACCGACAAAGGCATGGCGGTCTATGAAACGGTGAAGGACAAGAAGATTGCCAACGTGGAAATGACCGCCGCATGGGAGGACACGCTGGCACGCATCGAATCGGGCGAGGCCGATGCTGCCGCCTTCCGGCGCGACATCGAGGCATATACCGCACAGATTGTAACCGAACTGTTGGAAACCAAAGTGTCCGTAGCGCCTTCGGAAAGCGAATACCCGTGTCCCAAATGCCGGAACAGCCGGGTGCTGTTCTTCCCCAAGGTTGTCAAATGCGCCGATGTGGACTGTGGCTTTACCCTCTTCCGTAACAAGGGCGGCAAGGAACTGTCGGACAAACAGCTTGCCGAACTCCTGACCAAAGGCAGAACCGGTGTTATCAAAGGTTTCAGAAGCAGGGAGGGCAAGGCTTTCGACGCTTCATTGGTATTGCGCCCCGACTTCTCCGTGGGCTACGAGTTTGCCGACAAGAAACCATCCAAAGGCAAATCTGCCAAACGGAAATAAACCCTCTTGCATCAACCCGGACTTGATGCAGGATAAGGCCGTACTTGATGTGCCATGAAGTCCGGCTTGATGCTACATCAGGTACGGCTTCATCCTATACAGGCATAAAATGTATTTTGTAACACGAATAAAAAGAAGAATCATGAATCCGAACAAACCGAACATGCCGGCTCCGTCGGTAGAGCCGGACGAACTGTCCTATTACCGCCTTACCCTGTTGTCCTACCTCCGCGAATCGCATCCCGAACGGGCTGCCGACGATGCTTTTATCCGCGCGCGTGCCGAACTTGCCGCCGAAGCGTTCAGCAATGCCGTCAGGTCGGGCATGAATTATGACGAAGCCGTCCAACAGGCGGACGAGGTGCTGTTTCAGGGTCTGCACTTTTCCCGGCTCGACACGCTCATTACCGTGTTGTGGAACGAGTTTGCCGATGAGGTACCCGCAGGCCGCGCCCGCGAGGTAGCTCTCCAGCTCCTGCCCGAATGCGGCAGGGTGTTCAGCGGTTACGACCTGAGCGACGGTTTCGAGTTTACCCCCGACTTCGACCGGCTGTGCGGGGAACTGGCCGGTGTAATCTCAATCTGGCTCGAAGAAAATGGCATATAACAAGAAGGCACATCTTAGGGACAACATCGAGGCCATCCGCCTGATGTTCCGTCTGGAACGGGAGAGGCGTGCCGCCACACCGGAGGAGCAGACGGTATTGGCCGCCTACACCGGCTTCGGGGGCATCAAGGCGGTGCTGTCCCCTTTCGGCAAGCTCACCGACATCCTCCGCTGGACGCAGAGCGACCGCGAACTCTTTCCCCTTGTGTCGGAACTGCATGGCGTGCTCCGCGAGGGGGCGACGGATGAACGGGAATACAAACGGCTGGTGGACAGTGTGAAGGCATCCACCTTTACCGCGTTCTATACACCGCCGGAAATCATCGGTGCACTGGCATCCTCATTAAGTGAGCATGGCGTGTCGCCGCACCGCTTCCTTGACCCGTCATCGGGTACGGGTAACTTCATCACCGCTTTCCAATCGCATCTTTTCACGGCCACCGCCCAGCCCGAAATGGCGGCATACGAAAAGGATTTGCTGACCGGGCGTATCCTCCGGCAGCTTCAGCCCGGTACGGATGTCCGTGTGCAAGGCTTCGAGGAGCTTCCCCCGCAGGACAACGGGCGGTTCGACGTGGCGGCGAGCAACATCCCCTTCGGCGACATCCGCGTATTTGACCCGTTGATGGACGATGGTACGGCACGGCGTTTCGCGCTCGGTTCCCTGCACAACTATTTCTTCGTCAAGGGGCTGGATGCCGTGCGCGAGGGCGGCATCGTGGCTTTCATCACCTCACAAGGGGTGATGAACTCCGCGATGGGCACGCCCGTGCGCCAGTACCTCATGCAGCGGGCACGGCTTTTGTCCGCCGTTCGCCTGCCCAACAATCTCTTTACCGACTATGCCGGTACGGAGGTGGGCAGCGACCTCATTGTGTTGCAGAAGGACACGGCATCCGGAAGGGAATACACCGGCCTTGAAAAAGCTTTCGTGGAAGTCAGCACGCAGGCCGACGGCACAACCCAGAATGAATACTTCGAGCGTACCGCCGCCATTGTCCATACGCGCGGCCATGTGGGAACCGACCCTTACGGCAAACCGGCACGCGTCTTCCTGCATGACGGGGGCATGGATGCCATCGCCGCAGACCTGAAATGGATGCTGGACAAGAACCTGTCGGAAAACCTCGACCTTGACCTTTATCTCCGCTTCTCGCCGGTGCGCGAGTTGCGCGAACTGGCGGAAGTACGGGCGGAAAGTCTTCAGGAACGCATTGCACAAGTACGGGCAATATCCATGCCGGAACAGCAACATGCCGAAGCGGAAACATCGGAGGCGGTTGGGAAAGAAGCGTCCGCTATCCATTCTGAACCGAAGAAATCCGTCACGCAGGAGCCACTGATGTCCCTGTATGACCTTTTCGGCTTCACACAGGAGGAACGGCAGGCGTTCAGCACCGGACGGAAGCCCAAGCGGAAGAAGAAGCAGGAGACCCCGCAGCTCTCCCTGTTCGACATTGTGGAACCGCTCAGCGGCCAGTCCGTACCCGGAAAAGGGGATGCCATTGCCGCATCGCCCGCAGAAAAGCCTGTCCGGACTGCACAGCCCGAACCGGCAGCCGCACCCCAAGCCCCGTCGGAAGAAGAACTCCGGGAACGGGAGCGCCGCCGGGCGGAGGAAGAGGCCGCACGGCAGGAGCGCATGAAGCCACGCCCCTTCACCGGTGAAAGGCTGGAACATTACCGGAACGGCTCACTGGTGGATATGGACGGGCAAATCGGCTACCTCTCCGGCATGGATAAGGGAATCCCCGTGTTCCATCCGCTGAAACTGCCCGCCCGCCAGCAGCAGCGTGCCGCATCCTACATTGAACTTCGCGACACCTACCACCGCCTGTACAACGACGAAGCGGAACACCGGCAGGAGAACGGGGAACTGCGTGCGGGCCTGAACGGGCTGTACGACGGCTTTGTCCGTCAGTTCGGCAACCTGAACGACAAGAAGAACATCGACCTGTTCCGCATGGATGCCGATAACCGGGAAATCCTCGCCTTGGAGCGTTACACCGACGGCAAGGCGGTCAAGGCCGACATCTTTGACCATCCCGTGTCGTACAACGTGAACGAGATTACCCACACCGACGATGTGCACGAGGCATTGGCGGCCTCGCTCAACAAATACGGCGAGGCAGACATGGAATATATGGAATCGCTCACCGACAAGCCGCAGGCACAATTGCTGGATGAACTGCGCGGCAGGGTGTTCTACAACCCGCTGGCGAAGCGTTTCGAGATTGCCGACCGCTTCATCGCGGGCAATGTCGTGGCAAAGGCGGAGTATATCGAGGAATACTTGCAGACACATCCCGACGATGCCGAATCGCGCGTTTCGCTTGAAGCATTGCGTAAGGCGGCACCGGTACCCATTCCTTTTGAGGAACTGGACTTCAACTTCGGCGAACGCTGGATACCGGCTGCCGTGTACAGCCGCTATGCCTCATGGCTGTTCGACACCGACGTGTCCGTCCGCTACAACGCCAGCGCGGACGAGTACAATATCCGTGCCTCCGAACTCAGCCCGCGTATCTATAACCAATATGCAGTCCGTTCCGAAACGCGCCTGTTCAACGGCGTGGCCCTCATGCGCCACGCCATCCACAACACCACGCCCAACATCACCAAGACCGTCACGGACAAGGACGGCAAGGACATCAAGGTGCGCGACCCCGAAGCCACGCAACTGGCCAACAGCAAGATTGACGAGATACGTGAAGGCTTCTCCGACTGGCTTATGGAGCAGTCGCCGGAGTTCAAGAAGAAGCTGGAGGACATGTACAACCGCAAGTTCAACTGTTTCGTGCGCCCCAAGTTCGACGGTAGCCACCAGACCTTTCCAGACCTTGACTTGAAAGGGCTGGGCATCAAGGATTTGTATCCATCTCAGAAAGACTGTATCTGGATGCTGAAGATGAACGGCGGCGGCATCGCTGACCATGAGGTGGGTGGCGGCAAGACGCTGATAATGTGCGTCGCCGCCTACGAGATGAAGCGGCTCGGATTGGCGCACAAGCCGCTCATTACCGGCCTGAAGGCGAACATCCACGAGATTGCGCAGACCTTCCGCACCGCCTATCCCCATGCCAAGATACTCTATCCGGGCAAGGAGGACTTCACGCCCGACCGCCGCGTGGAAATCTTCAACCAGATGAAGAACAACGATTGGGATGCCATCATCCTCTCGCACGAGCAGTTCGGCATGATACCGCAGTCGCCCGAAATCCAGCGCGACATCTTGCAGCAGGAACTGGACAGCGTGGAGGAAAACTTGGAAGTCTTGCACCAGTTAGGCAGCGAGGTAACCAATGCCCAACTCAAGGGCGCGGAAAAGCGCAAGATGAACTTGGAAGTCAAGCTTAAGGAGCTGACGCACGAGATAGAAACCCGCAAGGATGATGTGGCGGACTTCAAGCGCATGGGCATCGACCACATCTTTATCGATGAGAGCCACCGCTTTAAGAACCTCATGTTCACCACGCGCCACGACCGTGTGGCGGGGCTGGGCAACTCGGAGGGCAGCCAGCGTGCGCTCAACATGCTCTTTGCCATCCGCACCATCCAGCAGCGCACCGGCAAGGACTTGGGAGCCACATTCCTGTCGGGGACGACCATCAGCAACTCACTGACCGAGCTGTACCTCCTGTTCAAATACCTGCGCCCCAACGAACTGGAGCGGCAGGGCATCCGCTCCTTCGACGCATGGGCGGCGGTGTTCGCACGCAAGTCCATTGACTATGAGTTTTCCGTGACCAACGAGATTGTGCAGAAGGAACGCTTCCGCTATTTCATCAAGGTGCCCGAACTCGCCTCGTTCTATTCCGAGATTACCGACTTCCGCACGGCGGAGGACATCGGCATCGACCGCCCGAAGAAGAACGAGATACTGCACAACATCGCGCCCACGCCCGACCAGCAGGAGTTCATCGCCAAGCTCATGGAGTTCGCCAAGACCGGCAACGCCACCGTATTGGGCCGTCCGCCGCTGACCGAGAAGGAAGAAAAGGCCAAGATGCTCATCGCCACCGACTATGCCCGCAAGATGTCGCTTGACATGAGGCTTATCGACCCGCTGAAATATGACGACGACCGCGACAACAAGGCGACCCACTGCGCCGACATGATTGCGCAGTATTACAACCGCTATGCCGAGCACAAGGGCACGCAGTTCGTGTTCAGCGACTTGGGCACGTACAAGCCCGACCAATGGAATCCGTACAGCGAAATCAAGCGCAAGCTGGTGGAAGACCACGGCATCCCCGAAGACCAGATACGCTTCATACAGGAGGCCAAGACCGAGAAAAAGCGCAAGGCGATGATTGAGGCGATGAACGAAGGGCGCATCCGCGTGCTGTTCGGCTCCACCGAGATGCTGGGCACGGGTGTCAATGCGCAGCGGCGGTGCGTGGCGATCCATCATCTGGACGCACCGTGGCGGCCCAGCGACCTCCAGCAGCGCGACGGGCGCGGCATCCGCAAGGGCAACGAGGTGGCGAAGCTCTACGCGGACAACAAGGTGGATGTCATTATCTATGCGGTGGAGAAATCATTGGACAGCTACAAGTTCAACCTGCTCCACAACAAGCAGCTTTTCATCACCCAGCTCAAGCAGAACCGCATGGGTAGTCGCACCATCGACGAGGGCAGCATGGACGAGAAGGGAGGCATGAACTACTCCGAGTATGTGGCCATCCTCTCCGGCAACACCGACCTTTTGGACAAGGCGCGTCTGGAGAAGAAGATTGCCGGACTGGAGGGCGAGCGCAAGGCGTTCCAGCGCAGCAAGGGCGATTCGCGCATCCGGTTGGAGACCCTGTTGGCCAACCAAGCCTCCAACAGCGACATCATCGCGAGGGCGCGGCAGGACATGGCCGACTTCGAGAGCCGTGTGCAATATGACAAGGACGGCAAGAAGCTCAACCCGTTGAAGATAGACGGGGTAACGAGTGGTGACCCCAAAGTCATTGCCGCCCGGCTGCACGAGATAGAGGACAAGGAACGCACGCACGGCCAGCCGGTTCCCATCGGCTCCCTCTACGGCTTTGAAATCGTGGTCAAGACCGACACCACCGTCAAGGAGGGATTGGACTTCTGCGAGAACCGCTTCTTCGTGCGCGGCGCGGGCAAGCTCCTGTACAACTACAACAACGGACGCTTGGCGGCCGACCCGCAGACCGCCTGCCGGAACTTCATCAACGCCTTCGACAGCATCCCCCGCCTGATAGAGAAATACACGCGGGACAATGCCGACATCGAAAAGGAAATCCCCGTCCTGAAACAGGTCGTGGACGAAACATGGAAGAAGGAGGATGAACTAAAGCAGCTCAAGGCCGAGCTTGCCGCACTCGACCGCCGGATATTGCTCTCCCTCAAATCCGTCGATGCGCAGGAGGCCAACACCGAAGGGGTAACGGAAATCCGGCCGGAGCCACAAGCTCCATCGGTAGCGCAACCCGCCCCCTCAATGCCCGGCAACCCTGCCGTCCCGGCATCGTCCGAGCCATACATCCACCGTATGCCCGACTATATGGAACATGCGGCGGAGCATAAACCGCCGGTGCTGCACGCCATGCCCAAGAGCATCAGCATCAAGGAACTGATGAGCGCGGGTAAGGAAAAGGGAATGACTGACGGCATCCCTCAGCCGGAGGACGGCACGGAGAAGCCGCAGGAAAAAACGAAATGGAGGATGAAGCTGTGAGCAGGGCACACTTAATGAAAAACTTGGCAACTACATATAGTAAGGTGGTTGCCAAGTTTTCTATTTCAAATCTCGCCAATACATTCTTTATATGTTTTTCACCAGAATGTATATTGAGCCTTGAACTTCGCATAAACCTTCTTTGCCGCCTCCCTTTCTTCCCTGCTTTCAGGTTTCAAGTGAGCTATCTTCTCCGCAAAGCGTTTAGCGTCCTTACCGGTAACTACCGGCGTTTCTTTAATCGGTCGAGCCATAAATTCCTGTATGTTGTAAATTATATCTTGTTTTCAATTATCGAAATGAAATCATGCAATTTCTTTCCAACTTGATTCGCATCAGGTATCCGGCTATATGCCAGATAATTTAATTCCCGTTCATAATATCCGCCCAATTGCTTCCATAGCTCATTGAATGAACCAAGAAGGGGAGATTCTTTAATGGGTGTATGTTTCCATTTTTCCGGTGAGTCAAACATTTGTCGGTCATGCGCCGCCAGTTCTTGCAGGTCTTTAATGAAATCCTGTTCCACATATTCCATACATTCCCTATCGTCAAGCAGAAAATAGATATCATAGAAATGGCGGATTTTGCCGGTTAATCCTTGCACCGGATTATCCATAAAGGAGAAACGGAGAAGCGAAACGACTTTCTCGCACAAGGTGCGCCGTTTGTCCAGAATGTTCAGTTCAAACGGATGCAGGTCATATTCTTCAATGAAAGAGCCCATGCCTGTATCTTCAAGGTAGGAAGTGATAAAGCTCTTTATTTGCCGTCTGACGTATGGATAAGGATTGGCAAACGAATTTATTTCCACGACTACATGGTTGGCGACAAAATCAAACAACGGGTCATGGACGCTTGCCGGATATTGGTACAAGGCTTTCCGATAACGGGAACCCTTACTTGTCAGTTCAGGCACAACCTGTTCCTGCAAGCCTTGGGTCATTTCTTTGCAGACCTTGGAAATCAAAGTCTTTATCTGATTTCCGCTCAACTTTTGCGTGAGTACAGCCACATCCACATCTTCCGAGAAGCGGTTAATCAATCCGTACCCTTTTGACAAGGATGTGCCGCCCTTGAACACCGTGTTCTCCATATAAACGCTTCGGGAGAGTTGTTGCAATATCTTGCTTATCCAATAGTCTTTTTCGATATAGACCGGTGCTATATGGTAATATTCGGAAGCCGCGCGTATTGCATCTGCTAACAGTTCAGGTTGTTTTTCCAGTATCATTCAATCCTCCATTTCTTTTTATTAGGCAATGTATCTTCATTTATTCCCAATTTATAGACCGTTACTGGATTCAATGAATCCCATAAAGGTTGCGCTTTCGCCATACCGCAATCGTTCTCGATGATGGTTCCCAACAAGGCGCGTACCATTGGCGGATAGGCCTCGGCCAAGGCAACCATCTTTTCCTTCTCCCTCCTGCCAAGTTCTCCTACCAGAAAAGCTATGCGCCTGTATGATGCCTCTATCGTGGTGTCGGGTATTTCCTTGATGAAGCGGATGGCATCCAATAATTGCAGGAGCGGAATATTGTCTTTGGTTATCGGGTTAGGTTGCAGGACAAAGCAGACGGTGAATATATCCCGTTGTTTCTTGTTCCTGCGTTGGTTTGTGCCGATTTGGATGATGTTGGGCACTTGTGTAGTAAGCCCCAACCGATTAAAGACGGAGTAACCGGTCAAATATCCGATGCGCTTTCCGTTCTTTTCCAACAAATCCTTCACCAACTCTTCTTGTCTGGGTTTCAACGTTCCGAACACGCTCTTTTTAGGCTTGTAGAACCGTCCTTTGGATATTTTAGCCAAGTAGCCTTCACCCGCCAGCCGATTCAGCATTTTAATGATGCTTTCGCTCGTTTCGGCAGGCAAGTTTAAGTCCCGGTAGGTAAACACGTAATCGGGCTGAAAATCTTCCAATCGTTTCTGTACTTCCCTTGTGATAATCATAATCCCATGTCCTTGGTTGTCGGTGCAAAGATAAAAAATATTCTTGTTTTTACGACACAAAACTGGAATTTTATTAGAAATGGCTCCACCCTGTCCTCCCGACAGAATGAAGCCGGTTGTTTAACTTAAATAGCGGGAACTTCCTGCTTCACAGCGGTAGAGAGTATCCCTGAACGATGAACATCCAAGATGCATTATCCACAATCATCTGAGAGTTCTTTTTCTTCTGTTTCTTTCTCCCCGCCGTTTTCATCCATTTCTTCGGGCATCGGATAAGTTTCCGACAGCTTGTCCTTCCGTGCCTGACGCTTGATTTCGTTCTCGTCGAAGTTGTTGCGGATGAACTCGTGCAGGTCTGATTCCTTGTAATAGGTCTTGTGGTATATTGAATGGAATTTCAATGCCCCGTTGTTCCGGTATCGCTGGAGCGTGCGCTTGCTGATGCGCAGCAGTTGGCACACCTCCTGGTTGTCGTACAGCCGTTCCCCGTTCAGGTAGTTCAGGTGCTTCTGCCGGTTCTCCGCCTTGTCCAGCTTGCGCGATATGCGGTAAAGTTCACCCATGATGCGCTCCATCCACGCCTCAAATTCAGTCTTGTCCACTAACATGGCCGTTCCTCCTGTGCTTTTATACCTCGCCCAGCATGTAGCTGTTCGGGCTGTCGGGTGATTTCACAATGATTTCCTTTTCCCGCATGAAGCGGATGTAGCTCTTGGCCGTGCGTTCCTTCACCTCGAACGCCGCCTGAAGTTCTTCCGAAAGCTCCATGTAGCCGATGAAGCGATTCCGGCTGAACAGTTCGCGTGCTACCGCCACGAGTTCCTCTTCCTTGCGCCTGTCCTTTTCCTCTTTCGGTTTCTCGCCCAGATAGGCGTGCATCGCCTTCTCCTTGCCCCATGCGAATTGCATGAGCGGTACATCCAGCGGGCTGCCGTCCCGTACTTTCAGGGCTTTCACCACCGAAACGGCGGGCTTCGTGTCCTTTTCGATGGAGAGGATGGCGGCAGCCTTGCGTTGCAGTTCGCTGCCCAAGTGCCCGCGCAGCTTCAGCCCGTTGGGGATGAAGTGCAGCACCGTGACGATGCACGTGTTGTAGATGCCCGCCAGCCGGTAGAGTTCCTCCACGACGGCGATGCTCTCCGCCTCGTCGTTGGCGCAGCGTATCAGGTCGGCGATGCCGTCAATGACCACCAGATGGATGCCCCCGTATTGGTAATGGAACTTGTCCATGCTGAGCACAATGGACTTCAGCCGCTCCTTGCGGCTCATCCCCGTCAGGCAGTATGCCTTGAACCACTCCGGCATCGTGTCGCGCCCGCAACGGCGCAGCAGGGTACTTACGTTCTTGTATAGTTGCACCTCGCTCTGTTCGGTGTCATAGAACAGCACCGCCTTGCCTTTCGGGTTCCCTTCAATGGAAACGCCCAGCGTGTCGATGCCCTCCGCGTTTTCCGGTTTCACAGCACCGGCAATCAGGGCGGCCACATAGTTGCTTTTCCCCGTACCCTCCCCGCCGGTGATGCAGAGCAGGTTCCCTTGTGTTCCCAGCGGCACATCGTTCACCGATACTATCATTTGTGCCACAGGTGGCGGGTTGTTGAAATCCAACTCGCATGATTTTAATGCTGACATATCTTCCTTGTATAATGAATCCAAATGGTTTAAGAACAATTTCAATAAATCGTCGTGCGTGTGTCCCAACGCAAAATAATCCGTTACATCCTTTTCTTCTTTTGTTCCTGACAGTGGCAGCAAAAGGCGTTTCAATGCAAACGGCTTCAATTCTTCCTGCCGTTTGGCGGAAACTTCCAGACCGGTCTTGTCCATATCATACAGCAGGACAATGTGTTTGAACCGGTAGGAGAGCAGCATCAGCACAGAGGTAGGGATGACCGTCGTTTCCGAATTGAAACAGATGGCATGGAATCCGTTTGCCGCAAGGCTCATCACGTCTTTCTCACCGCCTGTGATAAACAACAAATCCCCTTTGGCGGATAATTGGTCAAGTCCGAAGCAGTAATTGTCGCCCAAATCTCCGGCATAGAGGAAACGCATCTCCGAGCGCGGGCGGTAGATTTTAATGTATTTGTCGCCTACATAGCCATACATCGGTTCCTGTGCCGTTTCAGTCAAGGTATAGCTTTTCCCTTCCTGATTGACGGAACTGAACGAATGCAGAGGCCGTACATTATATTTATTTAATGTATGCTCCGTGATTCCGGATTTGCCCCAAAATATCCGGTCTGTTTCATTGAACGCCCTTGGTACGATATTATACGGGCGTATTTTCTTTATCACCTGTTCCGGCGTGGGCGGACAAACTACCTGAACGGAAGATGTGTCCACACAATTTTCGTAACCGTCTGCCAACCCCAAATGCAGGTCATGGTCAATGATGCGCATGATTTCAACGAAATCCTTCGCGTTCCTGCAACTCAGCCCCGTCATTGTCCCTACCAACTCGAAGCAGTCCCCGGAATATTCCTCATTGCCGAAATCCTTCATCTTATACACCGAATGCCGCCGGTCATAATATACGTTGCACGATGCCTTCGTATCCTTATATAAAGGATTCAGGAACTTCTTACCGATGCGGAACGGCACGGGCAGGTAGTGTCTGAACACCGAAAGCCCCCTGTCCGTCGCCTGCAAAATATCCTCCTTATTCATTGTCTTCGTCCTTTGTTATATCCAACAACCGGTTCTTCTTGTAAACGTCTATCAGGTGCGGTTCACACGTGATAACCTTTTCCCGTACCTTTTTCTCTATTTCTGAGAGCTTGTACAGGCACTTGCGGCGGAACACCGAATACTCTACCAGTCCGTCGCTCCTTAACCGTTGCAGGGTGCGTGTGCTGATATGGAGCATATCGGCCACTTCTTGACTGTCCAGCCATACATCGTTGTTAAAGTCGCAATCCTGCAACTTGTGTTCATTCTTGGTAATGAACTCAGCGATTTTCGCTATTTGCCCCATCATCTTTTGATAGGCGGCACTTTCCATTACGATAACTTCTGTCATAATCCTAATTATTGAAATGTTTGCCGCAAAGTTCCCGATAAGTCAAAATCCGCATGGTATACTATACGTGTACTACACCATAATTTTTTTGTTCCTGCATTTTTTTTGCGGGAAAATGCGAGGTCAATCCGTTTCGGTCAGGAGTAAGGTTAATAGGTTCAAAATTAGTTCAGTGCAAGGTGCAAGCCTATTTATATATATAGGCTCGCACCTTGCACTTGAAAAAAAGGCTGAAAAAATATTGTCAAGAACTTGCATGTTTCAAAAATGTGTAGTACTTTTGCACTCGCAATCGAAAGGTGACACGGTGGTGTCATAAGCTACGAAAATTGACAAGATGAAATCGTAACCAAGTCGTAACCATTAAATTTTAGGTTACGCATAAGTTACTGATTAAAAAGATATTATAAGCGGCAGGTACGATTACCGTCCGCACCGCAACAACCGGCCAAGGTTGCGATGTTCTTTCACAAGGTGCGTTAGTTCAGCCTGGTTAGAATGCCTGCCTGTCACGCAGGAGGTCACGGGTTCGAGTCCCGTACGCACCGCAAGATTCTCAACATAAGAAACAAAAATAAGACGGAAGCCTGCAAATAATTGATTTGCAGGCTTCCGTCTTTTATTTCGCCATAAACCCTATCCACTTGTATCAATATCTGTCCGTATGCTAATCAAATGCCAACCAAAACAACAAAAACATTATATTTAGACATCATTTTACAAAAATAATTGTCATTTTATTTGTTTTTTGACGTAAAATGTATACCTTTGCAAAAGTTTTCTTGATACAGATGACAAATTATATTATCACACAAACAATAAATAAGCAATAGGTAATTATGAACGCAGCAAAAGTAATCGAGAACCTTAAGCAAAGGTTTCCCAACGAGCCTGAATACATCCAGGCCGTAAGCCAGGTATTAGGAACGATTGAAGAGGAGTACAACAAACACCCCGAATTTGACAAAGCAAACCTCATTGAACGCCTCTGCATCCCCGACAGGGTGATAGAATTCCGCGTTTCATGGGTCGATGATAAAGGCAATGTGCAGACCAACATGGGTTACCGCGTACAGCACAACAACGTGATTGGCCCGTACAAGGGCGGCCTGCGCTTCCACCAGTCGGTCAACTTGGGCATCTTGAAGTTCCTTGCATTCGAACAGACGTTCAAGAACTCGCTGACAACACTGCCCATGGGCGGCGCAAAGGGCGGTTCCGACTTTTCTCCGCGCGGCAAGAGCGATGCCGAAGTGATGCGCTTCTGCCAGGCGTTCATGTCTGAACTTTACCGCCATATCGGCCCTGACGTGGACGTTCCCGCAGGCGACATCGGCGTAGGCGGACGCGAGGTTGCATACATGTTCGGCATGTACAAGAAGCTCACACACGAGTGGAGCGGCATCCTTACGGGTAAGGGAATACAGTTCGGCGGCTCGCTGATACGTCCTGAAGCTACCGGCTACGGCAACGTTTACTTCCTCGTAAACATGCTCAACACGCGCGGCATCGACATCAAGGGCAAGACGGTACTCGTCAGTGGAGCGGGCAACGTGGCGCAATACACGATTGAGAAGTGCATCGAGCTCGGTGCAAAAGTAGTGACATGTTCTGACTCTGACGGCTACATCTACGACCCGGACGGCATAGACCGCGAGAAGCTGGACTACATCATGGAGCTCAAGAACATAGAGCGCGGCCGCATACGCGAATACGCCGAGAGGTACGGAGTTAAGTATGTGGAGGGAGCAAAGCCGTGGTTTGAGAAGGCAGACATCGCGCTTCCGTCGGCAACACAGAACGAAATCAACGAGGAAGCGGCCAAGGCGCTCGTTGCAAACGGCGTGATTGCTGTAAGCGAAGGTGCCAACATGCCTTCAACACCCGAGGCTATCAAGGTGTTCCAGGATGCCAAGATACTCTACTCTCCCGGCAAAGCTGCCAACGCCGGCGGCGTAGCAGTGTCAGGACTGGAGATGAGCCAGAACTCTGAACGCCTCAGCTGGAGCCGTGAGGAGGTTGATGCCAAGCTGCACGGCATAATGAACAACATACACGAGAACTGCGTCAAGTACGGCACAGAGCCCGACGGCTACATCAACTACGTGAAAGGCGCGAACATCGCAGGCTTCCTCAAGGTGGCCAAAGGCATGATGGCACAGGGCATAGTATAAACGCCAAGCGCACGACAAAAGGTAAAAGGCACTGAAAATCAGTGCCTTTTATTTTTTATCAAAACAAATGCTACAGCCCGGGAAAATAATCTATTTTAACATAATTACCGTCAGTTCCCCTTCAATCATATAATATTTATCCTTACCTTTGCAAACAAAAACGCAAATGGGCAAGTATCTTTCCAAGACCGACAAGGCTTTCTTCATCCTTGCATCGGTGTGCATAGCGATATTCATCGTGCTTAACCTGCAAGCGGCGACACCGCTTATACAAGCAGCCGACCACATAGACAAGCAGCTCATGCTAGCCCTCAACTTTGACGGCGGAATGGCCGTGGACAACTTCTGGTACGGCGTATCGTCAAGGTTTGTATGGGTACCGCTGGGCGCCACACTGCTGGCGATACTCGCATATTACAAGAAAAGCTTGCTCATACCCGTCATCTTCGTCATCGGACTGGCCATAACCGTAACGCTGGCCGACCAGATAGCGTCGTCGTTCCTCAAGCCTTACTTCGCCCGCCTGCGCCCGTCGCGCAACGAGGAGATATGCTCTCTGCTGCATTTCGTCAACGGCAAGAGGGGCGGACAATACGGCTTCGTGTCAAGCCACGCCGCCAACGCTTTCGGCGTACTGGCATTTCTCGCCCCCACGTTCCGCCACAAAGCCACAGTTGCAGCACTGGCCGTATGGGCAATCATTGTAAGCTATTCGCGCATATACCTCGGAGTGCATTACCCCGGAGACATCTTCTGCGGCGCGCTGCTCGGCTTTACCGTCGGCCTGGGCGTACACATCGCCATGAAGAAACTGTACTTCAAACTGACATCGGCCACAAGCAAGGCGCAGGCCGGAAACATGTTCAACGGAGGCGTGGAGTCAAGCTACATGACGGCAGCCATACTTTGCACCGCCCTGTTCATCTTCTTCTACAGCTTCGCGCAATCGGCCGCCCTGCCATTCACCGCCCTACCCTACGTCACGGTGCTTTAACCGGCAGACAAAACGTAACGTTTTTCAACGCTCTGCATAGCAAAACGTCATATCAGAAATACCCGGATAAAACGGCGAAACAGAATTGTGGAATGCCGCATGAAGTGTTGTCAAAGCACTTCATGCGGCATTTTTATATGTAAAAAGCCCCCTTTCGCACAGTAAGAGCCGTCCAAACTATGCGTTTGGACGGCCTTTACTACATCCAAAGACGGCCTTTAAGGGTGCTAAAGGCCGTCTTTAGCCTCCTTAAAGGCCGTCTTTGCAAGCAGAATGGGGCGTTATCTATGCACAGTAACGCCATTAAACGTATAATTACTTGGCACTCAACACATTACAATTGCACACGATTTTAGGCGTTATTTACGTACAAAACAACAATAAAAACAAAAAAGAGCCGCTGTAGAGCGTCAACGAAAATCAATATGAAAGCAAAAAGCGAAGGCCGGCTACATTGTGTAACCGGCCTTCAAGCACTCCGTCGCGCTGCACGAACCAGCGCGTCGGCTTTGCCTTATCGTCATCATTCAAGCATTCATTACAACTCTACAGCCTTGTACTTCGTCGTGAACATGACATCGTTGCCACCATCCTTTGCTACGGTGAAAGGAATGAG
Organism: uncultured Prevotella sp.; assembly: GCA_905196835.1. Classification (GTDB taxonomy): domain Bacteria; phylum Bacteroidota; class Bacteroidia; order Bacteroidales; family Bacteroidaceae; genus Prevotella; species Prevotella stercoripullorum. The sequence goes on from CAJJWN010000027.1 coordinate 19,120, forward strand.
CTTCTCCTCGCCCGGGCCAAGCTCGTAGTGTACGGGGTCGCCGGTCTTGGTGCCGTTGACATACATCTCAACCTTGCCTGTATCCATAATGGTGCCGTTATTTTTTACGGCTACGTAAATGGTCTTGCTGTTTTCCTTGATATTGTCCTCTTCCTTGGCAACCGAAAGGCCGAAGTCGGCGGCAAACTCGTGCGTATAGTCGAGCATGGCCGACACTCCGCTCTTGCCGTCCTTGTAGCCGACGCTGTCCTTGATTTTGTCTTTTGCCACATACTGCGGGCTCGTGCCGCCTACACAAATCTTGAACTCGCCTTTTTCAACAACCCTGTCCATATGGTCGTTGAGCAACGAAATCTGGTACGGCGTAAGCTCAAACGATACGGTCTTGGCCTCTCCCGGCTTCAGGCTGACGCGCGTAAAGTCCTTCAGTTCCATGACACGCGTCTTCACACTGGCGTACATGTCGGTCACATACAGCTGCACAACCTCGTCGCCTTCACGCTGGCCTACGTTCTTGACAGTAGCCTGCACGGCCACGTTGCCGTTCTCCTTCTCCTCCACTTTCAGTCCGGAATATTCAAAAGAAGTGTAGCTCAAGCCGTAACCGAAGCTGTAAAGCGGATAAAACTCCATGTCGGAATACTCGTAGCGGCGGCCTGAAGTCTTGAAATTATAGTAAAGCGGCAGCTGGCCCACGTGGCGCGGGAACGTCATAGACAGTCGTCCTGCGGGGTTGTAGTCGCCGAAGAGCACGTCTGCCGTGGCCGGTCCGCCCTCCTGTCCCGGCAGCCAGTTTACCAATATGGCCTTGCACATGTCCTTAGCCTTGGTCAGATTGTAGGGACGTCCGGCCTGCAATACCAGCACAACAGGCTTGTCCGCAGCGCATACAGCTTCGAGCAGCTCCTGCTGCTTGCCTGGCAATACGAGCGTTGCGTAGTCGTTGTTTTCTCCTGATGTTTTGTAAACGTCAGTTGTAGACTCGCTGGTTGAGCAGTCGCCAAGCACCATCACCACCACTTCCGCCTTCTTGGCAGCTTTTACGGCAGCCTGAATGCCGGTGCCGTCTTCACCTGTAAACTCACATCCTTTCTCGTATATCACACGCGTGCCGTTGCCTACGGCCTGCTTTATTCCGGTCAATACAGACTTCAATTGGCCGGGCTGTAGCTTCGGCGTATAGTCGCCGGGCTGCAAATCGTCAGCCCCGGGGCCTATCACAGCTATGGTTCCTACCGACTTAGACAAAGGCAACATCGCGTCTTTGTTCTCCAACATTACGATTGACTCACGCGCTACCTGGCGCGCCAAGGCCTTATGGTCGTCAGAGTTCCACCCCGGATATATCTTGTTCCAATCCAACTTCGGCTTTGGTTCCTGCTCAAACAGTTCGTTGCGGAACATCATGCTCAGCATTGAGCGGCACACATTGTCCAGGTTTTCCATGTTGATGCGCCCGTCTTTTGCCGCCTGTATCACGTCTTTGTCGTTATAAGTGTCGCCGCAGTTGGTTGCTATGCCGGCAGCCAGAGCCTGGTTGGCAGCCTCAATCTTATCCTTGGCCGTATAATGCTTGCGCGATGTAAGGTTGCCTATTGCACCGCAGTCGCTGACAATGAAGCCGTCAAAGCCCCACTCTTCACGCAGGATGTTCTGAAGCAGCTCCTTGCTCTTTGCCACAGGTACGCCAAGATAATCAGAATAGGCCATCATGATTGACTGGCAACCGTAGTTCCTGATGACATGACGGAATGGCACAAGTTGCACCTCACGCATCTCGCGTTCCGACAGGCCAATGTCATGAGAGTCACGTCCGCCCAACGGCGCGCCGTGCCCACCAAAATGCTTTGGCGTAGTAAACAGTCCCTTCGACTGATACCCCTTAATCCATGCACCGCCAATCTCAGAGACAAGCACAGGGTCTTCACCATACGTCTCCTCGCAACGCCCCCAACGTGCATCCTGGGCCACATCGAGCACCGGCGACCATGCCTGCATGGTGCCGGCTGCTACCGTCTCGTCGCCGATAGCCATGGCCGTAACCTCGGCCAGTTTCTTATTGAACGTAGCACCCAAGGCTATTGCCTGTGGGAAGATGGTTGCACCGCTACCGTATGAGAAGCCATGTACGGCCTCAACCTTAGTAATAGGCGGCACGTACAAATGCGGTATGCCGGGTATGCCCCATCCCTCACGTATAAGCTCCATCTTGTCTTCAGGCTTCATTACACCCAGCAGACTCTCGACACGTTCCTCCACGGGCATCGTCGGGTCCATATAAGGCAGGTCGGTCTTATTACCCTTACGGTCGGTCATCTCCTTTTTTGCAAGCAGCACTGACACTTCTTTCAATGCAAAGGGCTTCATACCTTCAGCACAATTAAACGCCAAACGCACATGAGCTCCATACTTAGGCTCGAACTTAAGCGTCAGCTTCTTGGCGTCACCTGTAACAGTATAATCTACCGGGACACCAAGGTTCATCGGGTCATAAGTCACAAATACGCTCATCTGCCGCTTCAAGTCATTCTTTGACAGACCTTGCGCCTGCAAGTCGATTTCACAAACGTCACCCGGTGTTTGCAGCGTGAACATCAGCCACTGCTCTTTACTCAACGCTGACTTGTCCAAATTCCATACGGTACCAAGGTCATTGTCAAAAACCAACGAGGCCTCATGCTGATTTGTTGATGCTGACACGGACGAAACATCTGTATGTGTCTGCGCCATTGCCAAAGAACATGTCAAAGCTCCAACAAATAAAAATAAATGTTTTTTCAATTCCATAATTACTTTAGGTTTAATTTAGTCACTGGCACAAAGAAAGCTTTTTGTCATTAACAAACCTACAAAAAGCCCCTTAAATACAAATTAAAATACAATTAATGCTTAATTAAACAGTTTTTCAATATCAAAAGGCAGCAAAAACACAATTTGCCTATTCTACTTGACAGCATAAAATGTATTGCAATCAATTGTATTCAGACTTAGTATGCGCAAAAAAGGCGGAGCATTTTTTGCGCATCAAACACTCCGCCTTTCTCTGTCAAAATCAAAAATCATAAAAAAACTCAACGCATCATGTAATAAAAACATAATGCCTGATAATATACCAAACTTTACTTCGTCACACGGAACCAATCGGCATCTATCCAGCCACGCTTGGCATCTCCTGCAGGCTCGGCTGAAACAAAACCTATCTTCGCACCAATCCACTTGCCTGCACGCATGGCGAATTCCGAGCCTGCACTCTTATACGTCTTGCCGTCAAGGCTGTAATAGAAACGGCACTTGCCGGCGTCCACCTTCATGCGGAGATATATGTCCTCATGAAGTCCGGGCTGATAGTCTATGGCGTCAACGGCTGTCGGTTTCAGCGTGGCTATAACGTTTACCGCCTCCGGCTTGCCCATATCAGCATCCTTGCATGTTACCTGTTGGAGCTGGAACTCGTCGCCGACACGCTTCACTACGAGAGCGGAATAGTCAATACCCATCATTATCAATCCGCCAAACTGTCCTTCCGCTTTTGACGTAAAGCGCACCTTCGCCGTAGCAGTGAACTTGTCGGCCGGAGTCTTCTGTAACAACAGGTTGGGTACATCCCACAAATTCACTGCACCGTTGTTTAGTTTATGCGTATAAATACGAAACTTACCAAGGGACGTAGGCATACCGAACAACTGGCTGTAATTGGCGTGCCACTGCCACTGCTTGCCTATAAAAGGCGAGTTGAACTCGTCACTCTCAACAGGATTTTGTATCTGCACAACAGAAGAAGTCTTTGGTTTGCGGTATTTCAACAAAGGTTCGCCACAATAGTCGCCGTCCTTGTCTTCCCCCATTACAGGCCAATTGTCCTTCCAAGTGACTGGTTGCAGATGCACGACGCGGCCGTAACAGCCCTTATCCTGGAAGTGAAGAAACCAATCCTCTCCAAAAACTGTATGAATCCATGCACCCTGGTGAGGACCGTTGACGCTGCTATTGCCCTGTGCAAGCACCATCTTGCTCTCATAAGGGCCGTAAACGTTCTTGGAACGCATGGCCACCTGGAAGCCAGTAGGCACTCCGCCGGCCGGGAACAGTATCCAATACCAGCCGTCACGCTTGTAGAACTTGGGGCCTTCAGCCGTTCCATACTCCGTTCCGTCACCGTCAAATACAATTGTCGGGCCACTTATCGGTTTTGTTCCGTCAGCAGAAAGTTCACGTACAACTATAATCGACGCAAAACGCACACGGCTATTAGCATATGCGTTTACAAGATAACAACGGCCGTCATCGTCCCATAATGGAGTAGGGTCAATCATTCCCTTGCCCGGAATAACGCACAGAGGCTCACTCCAATCACCGGCAGGGTCTTTCGTCTTGACCATCATCACACCACGGTCAGGGTCACTCCAATAGATGTAAAACTCACCGTTATGATAACGTATCGAAGGAGCAAAGACACCATTTCCGTGCGACGGACGGTCAAACTCGTCGGTCGGCAACTGCGTCTTGAGGGCATGGCCTATTATTTCCCAGTTCACCAAGTCCTTTGAATGGAGTACGGGCAGACCGGGGATGCAGTTGAACGAACTTGCCGTAAGATAATAATCCTCGCCCACGGCGCAAGCATCAGGGTCGCTGTAGTCGGCATTGATTACGGGGTTTGTGTACGTACCGTCGCCGTTGTCGGGACACCACACTTCAGATTTGTACTGGGCGCTGGCGAAAACAGGCATAAAAGCCAATGCCAACAAGACATGTTTTTTCATACAATTACTTTTATTATAGATTAACAATTACTTCGTTATGCGGAACCAGTCGGCATCTATCCAGCCGCGATTGGCCTTGCCTGCCGGCTCTGCAGCAACCAAACCAATCTTGGCACCAATCCACTTGCCCTCGCGCATGGTAAACTCCGAGCCTGCGCTCTTGTACTTCTTGCCGTCAAGACTGTAATAGAAACGGCACTTGCCAGCATCCACCTTCATGCGGAGATATATGTCCTCATGCGTCCCGGGCTGATAGTCTATGACGTCAACGGCGGTCGGTTTCAGCGTGGCTATAACGTTTACCGTCTCCGGCTTGCCCTTGTCCGCACTCTTACATGTTACCTGCTGAAGCTGGAACTCGTCACCAACACGCTTCACTACGAGAGCGGAATAGTCAAGCCCCATCATTATCAAGCCGCCAAACTGGTTCTGGTCCTTTGACGTAAAACGCACTTTCGCGGTAGCAGTGAACTTGTCGGCCGGGGTCTTCTGCAACAAGAGGTTGGGCACTTCCCACAGGTTTACAAAGTCTTCACTTAGCTTATGCGTGTAAATCCTGAACGTACCGAAAGCCGTCGGCATACCGAACATCTGGCTGTAATTGGCGTGCCACTGCCACTGCTTGCCTATAAAAGGCGAGTTGAACTCGTCGCTCTCAACAGGGTTCTGTATCTGCACCTTGGCCGCCGTCTTGGGTTTGCGGTATGTAATGACAGGGTCGCCGCAATAGTCGCCGTCCTTGTCAACGCCCATTACAGGCCAGTTGTCCTTCCAGGTGACAGGTTGCAGGTGTACGACGCGGCCATAACAGCCCTTGTCCTGGAAGTGCAGGAACCAGTCTTCACCGAAAGCGGTGTGCACCCACGCGCCCTGATGAGGGCCGTTGACGCTGCTCTTGCCCTGTGCAAGCACAATCTTATGCTCGTACGGGCCGTAAACGTTCTTGGAACGCATAGCCACCTGGAAGCCCGTAGGCACGCCGCCGGCCGGGAACATTATCCAATACCAGCCGTCACGCTTATAGAACTTGGGGCCTTCACATGTACGGCATTCGGTGCCGTTGCCGTCGAACACGATGACGGGGTCACCTATGGCCTTGGTGCCGTCGGCTGAAAGCTCGCGCACAACGACGACTGACGCAAAGCGCGAGCGGCTGTTTGCGTAAGCGTATGTAAGATAACAGCGGCCATCCTCATCCCAAAGCGGAGTAGTATCAATCATGCCCTTGCCCGGAATAACGCACAGAGGCTTGCTCCACTCGCCGGCAGGGTCTTTCGCCTTGACCATCATCACGCCATAGTCGGGGTCGCCCCAATAGATGTAGAACTCACCGTTGTGATAACGTATCGATGGCGCCCATACGCCGTTTCCGTGCGAGGGGCGGTCAAATTCTTCCGTAGGATACTGCGTCTTGAGGGCATGGCCTATTATTTCCCAGTTCACCATGTCCTTTGAATGAAGGATTGGCAGGCCTGGAATGCAGTTGAACGAACTTGCCGTAAGATAATAGTCCTCGCCCACGGCGCAGGCGTCAGGGTCGCTGTAGTCGGCATTGATTACGGGATTGGTGTATGTACCGTCGCCGTCGTCGGGACACCACACTTCAGATTTGTACTGTGCACCGGCGAAAACAGGCAGAAAAGCCAATGCCAACAAGATTTGTTTTTTCATTTGTCAAAATGTTTTTTAGGGTTTGTTTTTTATAGAATATAGTTGAATAGTTTAACATACATATTCCGACATGCCTTCATTCAAGCCCGTGCGCACGTCGGTTTATCATATCACTTTCACAAAATTGTTTTCCATGGAGTCAAACTTCAGCCTGTAATTCACGCCGTGCACTATGTGCATAAGCCGCGCAGGCTCTGTCGGAGGCACGTTGAACGAGTTAGCCACATGCCCCATCGTGCGCCTTACGTTGATTTCCACGCACGGATGCAGCATGAAGCCACAACCTCCGTCACGGACTGCCACCATCATGTCTACGCCCAGCGGACCTGCATAATCCCTGAATACGCCCTCTGCGAAATAGCGTTCAAGCCTGCGCCTAACTTCATGCAGCAGCTCTCCGGAGACGTAACGTAGCAGCAAAGACATCTTCTCCTCTTCCACCGCCACAAGGTTGCCGGCATAGCTGCTCTTGTTTGTCTCAAATACTGACAAGCCGCAATACTCCACACGTCCGTCACCGCAAGCCTGAAACTCCATGGCAAAGTCTTTCACCTTTTTATAATAAGGCTCCACCATAACACCACCCTGGCGACTGATGGTATTGCCTATCCAGCCAAGCAGCGACTTGCCAAAATCTCCGTCAACGTAACGCACGCCACGGCCGCTGCTGCTCCACAACGCCTTTACCACCGCAGAGCCATATGCGCGGACAGCCTCGCGCACCTCGTCAACCGACTTGCAGAAGCGCGCTTCGCCGCAAGTTGCATCCTCAAGACCTGCATGCAGAAAGGCGAGAGCGTCAACGGTATTGCGCCTGTCGGCCAAAGAACGGACGTAAGACAAATACCCGTCGGAAGGAAGCAAGCCGGCATCCATCCCGGCATCAACCAACCTGCGGCGCACGACCCTATCCCATCCCCACGGCTCGAAGCCTGTAAATACCAGATGCCTCAAGTCTTCATCCGTAACGAAAAGCACCTCTGCATGAGGTCTGCGGCATTGAGCCAGCGCTTTCAGGGCGAACAACACGTCGTCAACAAGTACGAAGTCGCCGTCAGCCGCCCACAAAGCAGGCAAGAAACCCAAGTTGGTCTTAAACTCCTGTACGGCATGTGGCAACGCCATGTAATCGGCGTCGGCGGCCAAGGCCATTTCATGTTCGGGATTGAAAATATGCAGCTTCACTTGAAGATAACTTTAAATTGCACCTGCAAAGATAATGCAAGTAGAGCGCAATGCAAAATAAAAGGAAGAGAAACGACCTTTTATTTTGCATTGCCGAGACGCTGTAAGGTGTATAGAACGCGACTGATACAAAAGTCCAGGACGCGACCAGGAACTAACAAAACCAGCTATTACGACCGCATGGCGACACATAAAAACACACATATAATGGCCGCTCAAACCGCCATCTGTAACCAATTGAATAACAGCATGTTACAAATGCGACTGTAAAAGGCCGTCTTTCACATTGCAAAAGATGGCCTTCCGCAGCGTCAAAGACGGCCTTTCGCAATGCCAAAGGCCACATATGGCAAAACGCATATGCGCACACAGCAAAACAATACGATGAAAACACTGCCGCCGACAGCACTTCGGCTTATTGTAAAAATAAGTAAAAAAACAGAGTTTTTGCAATGTTCAGTTGTCAAACTAAATAATAAGTATTATCTTTGCAAAGGATAAGCCGCATCCGGCTACAAAACAAATTGAAAAAGAATGGAAGCCTTCTATCGCACCCATACTTATTTAGTAGAACACACCAACGCGCCAGTACGCCGCCTGCTGATGGATGAAATCAACTGGGACGACAGGCTTATCGGCATAAAAGGCACGCGCGGTGTGGGGAAGACTACATTCCTACTGCAATACGCCAAGGAGCACTTTGCGCCCAACGACCGCCGCTGCCTGTACGTAAACATGAACAACTTTTACTTTCAGGGACGCGGCATAGCCGACTTTGCCAGCGAGTTCTGCAAGAACGGCGGAAAGGTACTGCTAATCGACCAAGTGTTCAAGGAGCCAAACTGGAGCAAGGAGTTGCGCCGGTGTCACGACGAGAACCCCGGGCTGAAGATAATCTTCACAGGAAGCAGCGTGATGCGCCTGAAGGAAGACAACCCCGAGCTGAACGGCATAGTAAAGAGCTACAACCTACGCGGCTTCTCGTTCCGCGAGTTCCTAAACCTCGCAGCAGGCACAAACCTGCGCGCATACACACTCGACGAGATACTGCACAGCCACGAACACATAACGCGACAAATACTGCCTGAAGTTTCGCCGAACAAATATTTTACACTATATTTGCACCACGGGTTCTACCCGTTCTTCCTCGAACACCGCAATTTCTCGGAAAACCTGCTCAAAACGATGAACATGATGACCGAGGTTGACATACTGCTTATAAAGCAAATCGAACTGAAATACCTGACGAAGATAAAAAAACTGTTCTACCTGCTCGCCGTCGACGGCCCCAAGGCTCCCAACGTAAGCCAGCTGGCCAACGACATAGAGACAAGCCGCGCCACGGTGATGAACTACATGAAGTATCTGGCCGAGGCGCGCCTCATCAATGTGATATACCCACGCGGACAAGAGTTTCCCAAGAAGCCGAGCAAGGTGATGATGCACAACCCCAACCTGATGTACGCCATCTACCCCATAAGAGTGGAACAGCAGGACATCATGGAGACATTCTTCGTCAACTCGATGTGGAAAGACCACACCGTAAACCAGGCAGGAAAAGACAACTACTACATAATAGACGGCGGAAAGAAATTCAGGGTATGCGACGCCGTAGGCAACGGCAAGGTACGCATAACGCCCGATACCGTCTACGCACGGTACAATACGGAAATAGGCAAAGACAACCAAATTCCGCTATGGCTATTCGGATTTTTATACTAAAAACAGATACACTAACATTAATGTTTTATTAAAATGGCTAAAGAAAAAAAGTTTATCACTTGTGATGGTAATGAAGCAGCCGCGCACATAAGCTACATGTTCAGCGAGGTTGCGGCAATTTACCCTATCACGCCGTCATCACCCATGGCGGAGCACGTTGACGAATGGGCCGCAAAAGGACGCAAAAACCTCTTCGGACAGACCGTGTCCGTACAGGAAATGCAATCAGAGGGAGGCGCAGCCGGAGCAGTACACGGCTCGCTCCAGGCCGGAGCGTTGACCACAACGTTCACCGCATCGCAGGGATTGCTCCTCATGATACCTAACATGTACAAGATTGCCGGCGAGCTGCTGCCCTGCGTATTCGACGTATCGGCCCGCACTTTGGCTTCACACTCTCTTTGCATCTTCGGCGACCACCAGGACGTAATGGCTTGCCGTCAGACAGGCTTCGCCATGTTCTGCGAAGGCTCCGTACAGGAGGTAATGGACCTTACAGCCGTTGCCCACCTGGCTTCACTCAAGACATGTGTGCCGTTCCTCAACTTCTTCGACGGCTTCCGCACGTCTCACGAATACCACAAAATCGAGGTGCTCGAGCAGGAAGACATCGCCCCGCTGGTTGACATGGACGACATCAAGCGCTTCCGCGACCGCGCGTTGACACCTGAACGCCCCGTGACACGCGGTACGGCAGAGAACCCCGAGACATTCTTCACACACCGCGAGGCTTGCAACGAATATTATGACAAGGTACCCGAAGTAGTAGAACATTATCTCGGAGAAATAAGCAAGATAACCGGCCGCGAATATCATCTGTTCTCTTATTACGGAGCAGAAGACGCCGAAAGGATGATTATCCTCATGGGCTCAGCCACAGAGGCTGCGCGCGAAGCTATCGACTACCTGAACAAGAACGGCGAGAAGGTCGGCATGATTTCGGTACACCTCTACCGTCCGTTCTCTGTAAAACACCTGCTCGCATCAGTTCCGGCAACCGTGAAGCGCATCGCCGTACTCGACAGGACGAAGGAACCGGGCGCGGAAGGCGAGCCCCTGTACCTCGACGTAAAGAGCGCTTACTACGACGTGGAGAACAAGCCGCTCATAGTCGGCGGACGTTACGGCCTTGGCTCTAACGACACAACGCCTGCTACAATCATCTCCGTATTCAACAACTTGAAGCTCAACGAGCCTAAAAACCACTTCACCGTTGGTATAGTTGACGACGTAACGTTCACCTCGCTGCCCAAGGTTGAGGAAATGGCTCTCGGAGGCGAAGGCATGTTCGAGGCCAAGTTCTACGGACTTGGAGCTGACGGTACAGTCGGAGCAAACAAGAACTCCGTGAAAATCATCGGCGACAACACCGACAAGCACTGCCAGGCTTACTTCTCTTATGACTCTAAGAAGTCGGGCGGCTTCACCTGCTCTCACCTACGCTTCGGTGACACGCCAATACGCAGCACATACTTGGTTAACACGCCTAACTTCGTGGCTTGCCACGTACAGGCATACCTCCACATGTATGACGTTACACGCGGATTGCAGAAGAACGGCACGTTCCTGCTCAACACCATATTCGAGGGCGACGAGCTGGTGAACTTCATACCTAACAAGGTAAAGCGTTATTTCGCGCAGAACAACATCACCGTTTACTATATCAACGCTACAAAGATTGCACAGGAGATTGGCCTCGGCAACCGTACCAACACCATTCTCCAAAGCGCGTTCTTCCGCATCACAGGCGTTATCCCCGAAGACCTTGCCATCGAGCAGATGAAGAAGTTTATCGTCAAGTCCTACGGCAAGAAAGGTCAGGACGTTGTCGACAAGAACTACGCAGCTGTTGACCGTGGCGGAGAATACAAGCAGCTTACAGTTGACCCGGCTTGGGCAAACCTTCCCGACGACGCTGTTGTTGAAGACGACGCTCCGGCATTCGTTAAAGAGCTTGTACGCCCCATCAACGCACAGGCAGGCGACCTGCTCAAGGTATCCGACTTCATCAAGCACGACACTGTAGACGGAACTTGGCAGAACGGCACTGCTGCCTATGAGAAGCGCGGTGTAGAAGCATTTGTCCCGAAATGGAACGCTGAAAACTGTATACAATGTAACAAGTGTGCTTACGTTTGTCCTCACGCTGCCATCCGTCCGTTCGTTCTTACAGACGATGAGCTTAAAGGCTTCGACGGAACTACCTTGGAAATGAAGGCTCCGGCAGCCATGAAGGGCATGCACTTCGTCATCGAGCCGAGCGTGCTCGACTGTCTCGGATGCGGCAACTGCGCCGATGTATGTCCCGGCAACCCGAAAAAGGGCAAGGCTCTCACCATGGTACCGTTCGCAGGCGACGATGCGGAGGCTGCACGTTGGGATTACCTCGTAAAGAACGTGAAGAGCAAGCAAGACTTGGTTGACATCAAGTCAAATGTCAAAAATTCACAATTTGCAAAACCGCTGTTCGAGTTCTCCGGAGCTTGTGCTGGCTGCGGCGAGACCCCGTATGTGAAACTGATTTCGCAACTGTTTGGCGACCGCGAGATGATTGCCAACGCTACGGGCTGCTCTTCCATCTACTCCGCGTCAATTCCGTCCACTCCTTACTGCACAAACGACAAGGGACAAGGCCCTGCCTTCGACAACTCTTTGTTCGAGGACTTCTGCGAGTTCGGCATGGGTATGGTACTCGGTAACAAGAAGATGAAGGAACGCATCACCATACTGCTCAACGAGGCCATCGCCAAGGAAGACACTCCGGCCGACTTCAAGGCCGCAGCTCAAGAGTGGATTGACGGCAAGGAGAACGCTGACGCATCAAAGGCTGCAGCAGCCAAGCTGAAGCCGCTCATCGCCGCAGGTGCTGAAGCAGGATGTGAAATATGCAAGGAACTGAAAACGCTCGACCACTATCTCGTTAAGCGCAGCCAGTGGATAATCGGCGGCGACGGTGCCTCTTACGACATCGGCTACGGCGGTCTCGACCACGTTATAGCAAGCGGTGAGGACGTAAATATCCTCGTGCTCGACACTGAGGTTTACTCTAACACTGGCGGTCAGTCGTCAAAGGCTACTCCTCTTGGCGCCATCGCGCAGTTCGCCGCACAGGGCAAGCGCATCCGCAAGAAGGACCTCGGCCTCATGGCTACTACTTACGGCTACGTTTACGTTGCACAGATAGCAATGGGCGCAGACAACGCACAGTGCCTGAAAGCCATCCGCGAGGCAGAGGCTTATCCAGGCCCGTCACTCGTCATAGCTTACGCTCCGTGTATCAACCACGGCCTCAAGGCCAAGGGCGGCATGGGCAAGAGCCAGGCAGAGGAAGCAAAGGCCGTTGAATGTGGCTACTGGCACTTGTGGCGTTACAACCCCGAGCTGGCAGAACAGGGCAAAAACCCGTTCTCTCTTGACTCGAAGGAGCCCGACTGGAGCAAGTTCCACGACTTCCTCTTGGGCGAAGTACGCTATCTCTCTGTCAAGAAGGCTTATCCTAACGAGGCAGAGGAGCTGTTCGCCGAGGCCGAGCGCATGGCTAAGCTGCGTTACAAGAGCTACATACGCAAGTCAAAGGAAGACTGGAGCGAAGAAGAGGCATGATTAACGCATGTCATACCTTGCCTTCATTATAAAGACAAGGCATGATGACTAATAAGATGGAAGCTTGCAACGTTGACAATGTTGCAAGTTTTCATTTTTCATCTATAAACCCAAAGCAGCTTACGGACATACGGCAGAGCGAAATAAACCGCGAAGATAATAACATAAATCATCATCACCTGAATGATGTTAAGCTTGATGCCGTCAATGCTTGCCCCAGGAAGAGCCGCCACAAACGATACGCTTGCATTCATAAACTCTACCGTCTTTACGACTATGAGACATAACGCACCCTGCAACCACGGCAGCCCGGACGTGAGCAAAACAAACACCGCGCCATAAAGAATTATCGTGGAAGCGGGGATTACCACGAAATTCGCTAGCAGGAAATAGCAGGAGAAACGGCCGAAGTAAAACGCCACCAACGGTGCCACTCCTAACTGGGCTGACAACGACACAGCCGTCATCTGCCACACATATCCCAATATAGGAATATGCCTTGCCTTCACCGGCACAATATTATAAAACACAGGGTAGAACAATATTATGAACAACACGGAGACAAACGACATCTGGAAGCCTACATCATAGAAATTCAACGGATTAGCAACAAGCACAGCGAACGCCGCAACCGCCAACACGTTCAACGATATCCTGTCACGGTTAAGCAAACTGACAAACGAATATACCGTAAGCATGACGGCGGAGCGCACAGCCGATACCGGCAAGCCGGCAATGAATACATACGCCCATACGGCCAGCACTATGGCCGACTGCGCCACAACCGAATTGCGCCGCCTGAAGAACAGCAGCATGAGCATGGCATAGATTATGCCAAGGTGCAGCCCTGACAGCGACAATACATGCAGCGCGCCTGAAACGGAATAGTCGTCAGTCATATCTTCCGACATCGACACACGCTCGCCCAGCGTCATCGCCGCCAGCACAGCGTAGACCTGCCCGTCCACGCCCGACCGCCGGAACACGTCAAGCAGCCTCTCCCTTATCCTCAATGCCACTATCTTAGTTCGTTCAATGGCCGACAGTTTCTCAAGGCTAACCCTGCACCCTTGCCAGTCGTCAACATACATAAACGCCGTTGCTGAATATCCATGGAACAACAGGTAGCGGCCATAGTCAAACGTAGAGCCTGCAAAACTTGACGGTTTCTCTAACCGAGCCCTGCACTTTATCCCTACACCCGGACGCAGCGCACCGGTTCTACCATCCCTGTAAAACGAAGCCCTGACCTTCATCGGCCGCTGCCGGTCAGCAATGATGACATCGCAACGCACCACCTTGCCTGCCACCACCGGCGGACTTGCCACCACGGCCTTGAACTCAGTCTCTTCATCGGGCAACGCCACATCGACCGACGACAACTCATGCACTGCGAGACTGCCGCCAAGGCATACGCACGCTGCGAACAACGCCACCGTCTGCGCCACAGCGCGCCCCATCAATATGACGGCAACAGCAATGGACGCAAGCAACGCCGCATACCACATGCCGTCAGGCACACTTCCACGCAACCATGTGCCAAGCACTATGCCCGCAACGAGAAACCCCGTCACGCGCAACATTGGATAGAGCTGCATCCACCCGTTCACCTTCATACTACATGCCGCTTACATCATACAAAGATAACGTTTTTAACGCAAAGACGCGCCCTTTCACATGAAAAGCACTACCTTTGCATAATCTTTATACGATATTCATACAAACAAAAAGACACTTTATGATATTCTACATGTCAGGAACGGGCAACACGCGCTGGGCGGCAACAACAATTGCCCAAGCCACTGGCGAAAAGCTTGTCAACATATTAGACAAAGGCCTTGAAAACACTTCATACCGCCTTGACGACGGTGAACGCCTTGGCTTCTGCTTCCCCGTACACGGGTGGAGACCACCAAAAGCCTTCAGGGATTTCATCGGTCGGCTCGACCTTGGCCAAACCACAGGCCACTACTGCTACGCCTTGTGCACCGCAGGCGACAACATCGGCGAAACCATCGACATACTGCGCGGCGACCTCGCAAAGAAAGGCATACGCCTTGACAGCGCCTTCTCTCTCGTCATGCCAGAATCATACGTCGGCCTGCCCTTCATGGACGTTGACACGCCCGAAAACGAAGCGCGCAAAAAAGCGAAGGCGGCAGCCGGCCTTGCACGCTTCATCGAGATAATCAAGGAAAGACGCACCGGAGCAGAAGAACTTACCATAGGCCGCTGGCCGCGAATAAACAGCCGTCTGCTCGGAGGCTTCTTCACCAGGCGTCTCATCACCGACAAGCCCTTCCATGTAACGACCGACCTGTGTACCGGCTGCGGCCTCTGCGCCGCGTCATGCCCTACGGGCAACATCACACCCGGTGACGGCAACCGTCCAACATGGAGCAACGACGGCTCGTGCCTCGCCTGCTTCGCCTGCTATCACCACTGCCCCCACCACGCCATAGAGTACGGGCGCATGACCAGGCACAAGGGGCAATACTACTTTAAATGAAAAATTAAAAATTAAAAATTAAAAGTGAAAAATCCATTGCCCGGCAAAGCATTTGGATTTTTCACTTTTCATTTTTCATTTCCTAATATTCTCTCTCCCCGAATATCGCCGTGCCGACGCGCACCATTGTGCTGCGGCACTGCACGGCTATCTGATAGTCGCCGCTCATGCCCCACGACCGCTCGCGGAAGCTGTCGTCAGCCGCAAAGTAACGCTGCTTCAACTCGTCGAACAGCGCGGCAGCCTCGTTGAACTCGCGGCGTATCTGCACCTCGTCGTCAGTGTTTGATGCCATCATCATCAAGCCGCAAATCCTCACATGCTCCAGCTCGCGCCACTCGCCTGCCGCCAACATCTCGCGGCACCCGTCAGGCGTAAAGCCATACTTCGTGGCCTCCTCGGCAATGTGAAGCTCCAGCAGCACGTCAATTACGCGCCCATACTTGGCCGCCTGCTTGTTGATTTCCTTCAGCAACTTCACAGAATCCACAGCATCGACCATCGAAATGTACGGCGCGATATACTTCACCTTGTTCGTCTGCAAGTGGCCTATGAAGTGCCACTCTATGTCCTCCGGCAGCCCGCAACGCTTCCTGTCAAGCTCCTGCACGTGGCTCTCGCCGAAGGCGCACTGCCCGGCGGCGTATGCAGCCATAATCTCTTCTGCTGGGTGAAACTTGCTCACAGCCACCAGCCTCACTCCCTCCGGCAGTGTCGCCCTTACAGCGCCGAGGCGCGCCGCAACGTCTATTCCGGACTGCATCACTTGGCCTCCTCCGTAGCCTGCTCGTACTCCGGCCTGTCGTCGGGCTCCGGCTTCTTCAATATCTTGTTGTGCTCGAACACGTCCATAATCTGCGTCTCCGCCACCGAGGCTATCACGTAGTCAACCATCGTGCCGCCCATCACCTCGTCTATGCCCTTCACCGCCTGCGGCAGCGACGCCGCCTGCACCAGGTAAGTCACCGTAGAGCGTTTCTCCTTCTCCGTCTTGTCGTCGATGGTGATAAACTGTAACTTCGCCTTATACCAGCTGTCAGCCGACTCCAAGTCACTGAAAAATACCTCGCCGTAGGCCGCCTTCTTGATGTCTCTCACTTCAAACTCGCCGCTGATGTAAGCCGACATCTCCTCTATTATGCTCGACTCCGCCTCCGTGAAGCTCAGCGCGTCAACGGTGTACGCCTCTGTCACCTTCTTCTGCGTGCCGTCCTCCATCGTCTTCTCGTAACGGATTTTGCACTCAAACCATGTTGTTGTCCTGCTTCTCATAATCTTTGTCCTATTTTTTATGTTACTATATCTCTGATTAAGCCGTGCAAAAGTAATCAAATATGGCGACAAAGCAAAGACAAAGCGACAGATTTGCATAAAATAAGAAAACGGAGGCAAAGCATAGCCCGCCTCCGATTTATCCAACCAGTACATTTTATCACTTCCTTACCCAAAACACCAATTCGTGGTTTACCGTCTTCCTTTCAGGGTAAGCGCACAGCGTCAAGACCTTTGCCGTTTTTTTTATCCACACTCGAATTATTTGAGAAATAATTATCCACCGCTTGATTGATTTTCTCTATTTTCTGAATACTCATAAACCTTTCTATTTATTTCATTTCACCATTACCTTACGCTTGCTTCCGTCACTCATCACTACGATGTTCAGTCCCTTTTGCGGTGAGGAAAGACGTTTGCCGTCAATGGCATAGCGGGCAACCTCGGTTACATTTTCTGATGTCTGTACATTATCAATTCCTGTTGCATCAATTTCCCTAATCTTAAAATTCTTCCAATAATCTGCGTTCTTATAGGCATCCACGCTGCCTTGTGGAACATATAATGTTGCGTTTAAATAAACTACATTATGAAATGTATCATCTGAAATACGTGGCGGTTGTGGATTCAATGAGTATATAGTAACCAGATTAAGATTATATCCAATAGCCCACGAAGAAATATTTTCTAAAGACTTTCCCAGTACTACTTTCTCAAGGCCTGCTCCGTCAAAACAGCTACGACCTATAGAAATAACAGAATTGCTGATTACCAACTCTTTCAATTGTCTACAATTAGAAAAAGCATAATCTCCTATTGTCTCAACAGAACCACCCATAATAACCTCTTTTAATTGTTCACAATTTTCAAAAGCTGTTTTTTCAATTACAGTTATGGAATTTCCCATTGAAACGCTTTCCACTTCAGCTCTATGAAATGCATCATTTCCTATTCTTACAACAGAAAATTCACGCTCATTGTAAACCACTTTGTCTGGAATGTCTATATTTCCTGTATAAATAAAATATATGGGAAATGTTACCTCACATGTCATATCGTCCCAAGATACAACATCATAACATATTCCGTCAACCTCAAAGTCATACGCCGACACTTTTACTGAAACAAGCAACAACAATGACACGATGAAAACATTTAAATAAGTAAATCGTTTCATAATATATCTTTTAATTTAAGTTCATTACTTTTTGTTCCTTAACTCACTTAATTTTGCACGGAAAGCCATATTTCCAGAATTATAGTTCTTCTGAAGATTTAACGGGGGATTAAGTTCTGCAATCAGTTGCTCCTCCAAGGTCTCAACTTTGCTTCCATCGACTTTACAATAAAGCAGCAACAAGTTTTCACGCATCCATTTTGAAAGCTTTTCCTCGTCTGCATCGGCAAACTTTGTCTTTCCATTGTTAGGATTATTCCTATCGCGAGGTATCTTTTTAAGCCCCATCATGCTGCCTAATGACTTACGAAGCGTGGAACGTCCGGCATTATTGCCTGTAAAATGCTGGCCGTAATCTCTCTTTCTCAGGCTTTTTGAACTTATGCCTGTGTAAATCACATCAAATTGCCGCCCGTCTATTTCTATCTTTTTCATCACAGGCTCAACCCCAATATCCGGCAATGTTGACGATGTACGCAAAACGACAATATAATTACCCGGACTATCTGGCAGTGACGTTTCCGCATCATGTTGCGGGTCGAATAAACCTAAATTCAAGTCTTTAACATTTTCCATAGCAATGTAGTTTTATAACATTCTTAGTTGGTTGTAAATTTCATTGATTGCGCTACTCTCTGCACCGCTTAATTTTTTGCTTGGCTTATGATTGCAATACGCCTCTTTAAAGTCATTCCTGTCAATACTAATCAATGCGATTACATTGACGACAATATCTTTATGGCAGGCTTTCAGGTAATCGCCAATATTGTCCAATGCCCTGTAACGAACATCCGATTTCAGCTGCCGCCTGTCATACTCGTCGGCAACTCTTTTCTTCAAGTCATTCCATTCCATAGATTAATAGATTGTTTTTGCCTCGCCCATAGGCTCCTGTAAAGTTCGGCTGGTTAGTAAACGGAAAGTGTGGAGCCGACCGTTTGCTATCCCGTGGAGGCTCTGGTAAACCTTTGGACGTAACAAACAACAACCCCACACTTGTATATTTCCGGCGGCCAATACGGGCCGCACGGAAATACCAAGCGGTGAGCGTTGCGTCTATCCTCGTCCAAATTGAAATGTACCAGATTTCCACGAGAGGACAAAAGCGTAACACTTTCACCGATATGTCATGCCCGAAGCGTCGGGCGTATGGTGCAAATATACGAATATTCGGCCATACTGACAAATTGCGGGGTTGTTTTTATATGATGTTTGTGTTGTTGCATTCTTTGTTAGATGATATACGGCTGTTAACCTTCTGATTATCAAGCGGTTGCCAATATGCCGTCTTTCGCATTGCAAAAGGCGGCATTTTACCGTGCCGTTTGCCGCCTTTTGTCATGCGAAAGGCCATGAATTGCATTCACGAGTTACGCCTCAACGCCTCTTCATAGATGTGGCGTATGCGCTCGCGAAGATGTTGCGGCTTGACAACCTCGAGCGAGCGGCTGCGTGAAAGCAACTCCATTACGAAATCGTTGGTTATGCGCAGGCGGAGGGAGATGCGCAGTTCGTCGGGCGTGTCGGCAAGGATGCGCTGCGAATGGTGGATGAGCGCCGACTTTACGAAGCGTCCGTCGAGCGCGTCATAGCGCAGCTCGATGTCTTCGACGGGAATGTTCGGGTCGTTCCACAGGCCGTAGCAGTCGCGGAAAAGGTCGTCAACGCTGATGTCAGTGTTGCGTTCAAACGTCCCATTTTCAAGTACGCAGAGACGGCGTATGCGGTCTACTCCAAACGTCTTCATCACCGCCCCGTCATACGCCAGCAAATACCACCGCTGGTTTGACTCCTTCAGGTAATGCGGCAATACGCTGAAATGCTTTTCCGAGCAGCCGTTGCGGTAGTCTACGTAATCAAACTCTACCGGGTGCAAATCGTGTATGGCCTTTACAAGCGGCATCAGCCATTCGCTGTACAGCGGCCTGTGGTGCTCGGCAAGCACAAAGGTCGAAAGGTTTTGGTCGCGGTCAAGCGCGTTGAGCAGGTCGAAATTCATCATCAGTTCGCATACGCGCTCGTCATAGTCGCCATAATTTTCGCGGATAAAATATCCCTGCCGCGTGCGGTTGAACGATATTCCGATGCCAAACAGCTCGTCTATATCCGCAATGTCACGCTCGAGTGTACGCCCTGTTATGCGCTGGTAGCCATAGCGTTTCTCCATGCTGTCGTTCACGTAATCAAGCAGTTCGCGTCTCGGTATAAACCGTCTGCCCTGCCTTAACTTATTCAATATGAGGAGCATACGCCTCATTCCTTCCACTTGTTTGCTCATAATGCAATCTTTTATGGCGACAAAGATAAACGGTAATGGCGACAAAACATGTCGTTGCTAGGAAAAAACAAAAAAATATACGGCATGAAAATGACATCTTCATCAGCCCATTAGGGATGTCATTCTCATACCGTACATACTTTGTTCTGAAAACAATGTGCAACCGTGCTGCATAAGCTCCTCAAAAATGAAACAAACCAAAGGGATTTATTCCACAATATTTTACGGCCATGGCGGCAAAGCGCGGCTACCGCTCGTCTCCCTCCTCCTGCATCTGAAACCACTCCTCGCAAATCTCGAGGAAGAGCATCGGGCGGTAGGCCAGCGTCTCCCACAGGCGACGGCCGCCCTTGAGCACGCGGCGGTCAACGTAGTCTACAAGGCCGGGACGGGTCTTCTTGTAGCGTATGCGCATGGCGTTAAGGCTTACTACGCTGCCCGTCATGAAGGGCACTACCATGCTGTCGCCCTTGAGACACACTCCGTAAATGGTGGATATGCCGGCACGGCCCAGCTGCATGGCCTGCCGGTCGAGACCATTCCACCAATACATGCGCCCGGCGGGGCTCTCGCCCTCTACGTAGACAAACTGGCGCGCCGTGCGCCGTGGGCGCAGCGTGGATGGGTTTGCTACGAGATGCGACTCTAACCGGTCATAACTGCCGTCGGCAGACGTCTTCTCCGTGAACTCGATTGCGCTTACCGTCTCGGCATTATACCGCTGCGCATCCTCGCCGTCGGGGCCAGGCGACATGGTGAACGACGTGTTCATCTTGCGGAAGAGGCCGCCCTGCGTCCAATATTGTTGTATGTAGCCCTCGCGCACGGTGCCGTCAGCGAGCGTCAGGCGTACATGGTCGCGCTCCGCGTCGGCTTTGCCCTGGGCGAAACAGCATGATGCCGACACTAACAGCACAGCCAGCAATAATAACTTTCTCATACTGCAAACAGATTATGTATGTACCAAGAAACCGACGGAAACGAGCAAGCCGTAAACAAACATGTTGCGAGCCGTAAGGCCGAGCACCATGTTGAGAGCCTTGCCCTTGTTGATTATCACCATGCGCCGGTATGCGCCATAGTGCAAAACGAGGTATGCCACAGGCAACAGGGCCGACCAGGCATGGCCGAAAAGGGCGAACGTCAGGCCCACAGCCACTGCCGCAACGCCTGCCAGCAGGTAGGCCTGCCGGCCCCGGCGCACGCCGAGGCGCACCACGAGCGTACGCTTGCCTGCACGGGCGTCGGCATCGATGTCGCGGTAGTTGTTTACGAGCAGCAGCGTGTCTATAACCAAGCCGCAGGCCAGCGAGGCCAACAGGGCTTCGAGTGTTACCGTGCCCGCCTGGAGGTAATACACCATGCACACGGGCACCAGGCCGAAGAACACGAGCACAAGAGCGTAGCCGAGACCGCGCGAGGCCAGCGACGTGGTGTAGAGGAAGCAGAACACCACGCA